>DBEZXW010000001.1:0-5175 GCA_048291725.1 Collinsella sp.
GTGGGAAAGGCTGTAGGCCTTCTGGGCCATGGCGACCACCCCTTCGACTCGAATTCTTGACGGCCTGAACAATCGTCAATATCGGTCGGAGGGGTGGCTTTGTAAAGCCGTTTGTCTCCACCCGCGTAGCGGGTGGTTTAAGGCTGGCCGCTGCGCGGCCAGCAGACTAAAGTCTTGAACAAAATGAGGCGTCCAACGGGGCGCCTCATTTTTTGAGGGTTCGAATCCTCAGCCGCCATTCTTGATAATAAAAAAGGGCCCCAAATGGGACCCTTCTTCAAATTCGTACTGGCGGAGAGCTGGGGATTCGAACCCCAGATGCCCTTTTGGGGCATACTCGCTTAGCAGGCGAGCACCTTCGGCCTCTCGGTCAGCTCTCCGTAACAGCCGTTCTATAGTAACCAAACAGTCGAGGATGGGCAAGGGGGAATTTTGGAGCGATTCCAATTTGCCAGTAGACGTCTCACCCAATCATCTCAATCTGTAACAGTTACAGGCCGAATTTTCGTCCAGATGTTACAGATTGAGACAAAGATACGGGGGCAACCCCAGCGGCGGCGTCGATGCATCCAGTCTTTATTAGTTCGCTCGAACGGTCTCCAACAGATAATCGCGCATGTACGGAATTGCAAACGAAACACAGCCGTAGCCAGCAGGCTCAATCAGTCCCGTATCGATCAGACGTTTGCGATACGACCCGACTTTATTCGCCGGCAATCCCATCTTTTTGGCAATATCACCGTTCGTAATCTCGCCGCCTTCGCATTGCGCCATCGCCGCGAGATATTGAAACTGCCGCTCCGATACCCTGCGCAGCGCGGGGGCAATCACCATGGCATTGAAACTATCAAGAGCTGCCTGGACACCCTTGCGAGCTGCCTCTTCACTCACGCTCTCCGACCCGCTGCGCGCAGCAACCTGCCAAGCGTAATATCCGACCAACTGGACCATAAAGGGATAGCCTGCCGAAGCCTTTGTTAAAAGCTCAGCAACGCCTTCGTCGAGTTCCTTGCCCGCACGCCTCATCGTATCCTCAAACGATCCGCCGACTTCAAAATCTGAAAGCCGCGTGAGTTCGATATGCTTCGCCCTCTGAAGGAACGTCAACGTATCATCCACCACCACGCCATCCACCGAGGTTGGCAAACCAGCGAATGCAAAGGCGACATTCGCCCCTTGGCGAATCAAGAGCTGCATTTCATTACCCAGCTCGCGCATTTCCTCAGTTGAGGCGTCCTGAATCTCATCGAGTGTGATGAGCAAACCACCTCGCTTCGCGGCACCGTACATCGCCTCGCCCAGATGAGAGGCTGACTTCGACAGCTCCACGGAGCCAAGGCTGACTCCTAAAATTGATGGGGAAATCGACATTGATGCAAGACGAACATTTCGCTGCAGAGCCTCGAGAATTCTGTCGCAAAAACCGGCATTTGAGGCGACGTCGACAACCTCGAATCCTTTTTTGCGCGCAAGATCGCCCAATGCGTTGAGGAGCACCGTTTTACCCGTGCCTCGGACACCCGAGATGCGCATGAGTCGATCGGGGGCACCAGGGCCATTCTCAAGAGCCTCGGCAAAGTCATCCAAAACAGCGTCGCGTCCGATAAGCTCAGGTGGATTCATGCCCGCTGTTGGCTTAAAGGGATTAATAGCTTTTGACATTCGACCTCCTCTGCCAGTTTTAACAACTTTAACAAAGTTTAGCAACTTTAGCAGAGTTTAACAGTTTTAGCAGGCTCGGCGGCTTTATGCCTTACCGATTCTGTCGGGTCCTCCCGCCCGCGCCGATACAAATAGCGCGGTGCGGCCCCTCTATACCGCCCCTACCCCAGCGAGCGGTTGAGGGAGCCGAGCTCATCGTTGCCCATGGTGCGCCACATTTGATAGATGCAGCCGCGCGCCAAGAAAAAGAAACCGTTATCGACGAGTTGCACGGCGGCATCCGCGAGCTGATTGGTCACGGCGGGCACCGGCGGCAGCTCAAGACCTGCCTTGCGGATAGTCTCGACAGCCTCCTCGAACGTGGGCGGTTTGATGACGCCCATCTCGTTCATAAGGCCCTGCATTTCCTCCTGCGCACTGCCACCCGACTCCTCGCCGCGCGGCACCAGGCGGTAGCACGCCAGCGCCAGCTCGAGCTGGTCGCAGTTCCAGTAGGCGAATGCCAGGCGATAGAACAGGTAACCGATCGAAGTTCGGTCGCTGGCGATGCGCAGGCCGTGGCGCGCCACCTCGATAATCTCGTCATAGCGCTCCAGGCGTGCCAGCACGTTGATCAGGGCAAAGTGAGACTGCATAGACGAGCGTGCCAAATCGTAGAGACGACGCACCTCGGGCAGCGCACGCTCAAAGTCCTCTTGTTCGGCGTAAAAGCTGCAGATCTCATGCTGGGCAAAATACAGCGCATCGGGAGCGCGAAGGATACGCACGGAACGGTCCTCCTCCATCACCGGCAGCACCATGCGCACCAGCTGGTTGTCGCAGAACTGGGTCTGCACCGGGCCCGTCGCCAAAAGCTCAGCAACAGTACACTTGGCTTCCAGCTCCTCGACAAGGCGAGAAAAGCCCTCGAAAGCGCCGGCTCGGTCAACTTTGGATTGCTCGCGCAGCTCGACGACGCGGGCGATATACGGATCGTTGTCCTCCTCCATGACCTCAAGCTCGTCAGCCGTATCAGCGAGCAGTAAATCGCGAAGCGCAGGCGGCAATGGACGATGGTCATCGCGTGGCCGAGCGTGAACCTCTGCAGGCTCAATCATGTCCGGAGCATCTGCCTCATATGCCTCGAGCAAATGCTTGCAGGGCATGTCGTCCATATCCATGCTCTCAAGATCCTTGGCGACAGAAACGCAATCGGCCAGATAGGCCGCACGGCCAAAGGAATACGTTTCAACGACGCGCTCGCCCTGCTCACCGTCGGGAGCCGCAATCTGCACGTAGCAGCGCATGATGCGAGCGCCCGAAGCAAAGCAAGCCGCCGCGAGTGTAAGCGCAATGCGTGCATCGTGCTCAGTGGCCCATGCCGCGCGCTTAGGCTCATCCACCTCGCGCCAGGCGTCATCTTGAGCATCGTATTCGCGCTGCGGCATAGCATCGACAACCGTGCGGCCAAATCGCACCAGCATGATGCCTTCGGCGACGTTCGCTCGATAGGTGTAGTCGAGACGCGTGACCACGTTGAGCGCTTCTACGAGACGTGCAAAGCGAGTGCGAACGTCCCACTCGCCACCCGGCTGGCACGCAACCGTCCCCGGCTTGGCCCACGGGTTGTCATTCGACAGCGTTTCGAGCAAGCGAGGAACGTCGTTTGTCGTCTTGCTGATATGCCATAGGTCAAAGAGCGAGCAGCCCTCAAAGCTTGGCGACGAGGCAACGGGGCCCAACCCTGCCCCAATACGCTCAAGGATGCCCGATAGGCGGTTCAGGCGGCACTCGACGGCAAGCAGGGTATCGATCTCGTCCTGGTCCAGCAGGCTACGGTCAAAATTGAGATAGAAGAGCCTCGAGCGATCGATGCGCGCCAGGCTCATTTCGGTTTTGGCCGCGATGGTGCGCAGGCGTGGCAGATTAACTTCGCCCATCAAAGCGGCGGCATAGCGCTCAATGCCACTTGGATTATCTGCATGGTCAATGCGGTAGAGCAACGTTTCGATTGCATCGGGCAGCGGCGTGGAATCAAAACCCAGCAGTACCTCAACCGGCTCGGGGAGTTTTACAAGTTTGATCTTGTCGACGGCATTTTTCATGCCCTCGTCGAGGCCGTCACCGTCTGCCGTGCCTAAGACAGCGTTTTCAGAATCGGCAAATACCACGTAACGCAAGAACATCGAGGCCATGAACTCGCCGTAGCGAAGGCTGCGCGTCGAATTCCACGTCTCGCGATCGGATTGTTCACGCATGGTGCCTTCGGGAGAGCCGATGACTCGCGCCCGGGAGTACATCGTCCCATCGGTACCCCTGACCGCAATCTCACCGATGTTGGAATCGGACTCGTCAAGAATCAATTGCATGTCGGGATCGTCGGGCAGCGACATCTCGTTAACGGGACGGTCCACCTTATAGACCTCACCCGAAACGCTCACGTAGCCCAAAAGCGACACATGGCTTTTGCCGACGAGTTCGACGACATAGCATGATTCATGCTGGTCATCGCCAAAGAGCTTCCAAACCACGCCATACGATCGTCCCGCAGGCTGCTCGGGCATGGCCGGAAAGCGCTTTTTGGGATCAAGAAACCTGAGCTTGTATGTCGGACGCTCTGCCACGAAATATCACCCTGATCGGTCGTCTAAAGAAAGAGCGCGCCACGGGCTCACCGAGGCGCATACTCGAAATCTTACACGAGTCGATGAGAAATAGTCCCCTTTGACCGAGGTTCGAATCCATGCGGTGTTTACGTAAAAGAAAAGCCCCCGTTGCCGGGAGCTTTAATCTCAAATGGTGCGGCGTATAGGATTCGAACCTATGACGTTCTGATTCGTAGTCAGACCCTCTATCCAGCTGAGGTAACGCCGCGACTTATTGATTATTATGCATATGGACTGAATAATGGTCAAGCGTTTTTTCAAAAAAAGTTATCGAATTTGATTTTTACTCATTTGGAGGGCTTGGCACGATCTTCGGTGCATCGCGATATAAGAAAAGCCCCCGTTTCCGGAGGCTTTAAATTCAATTGGTGCGGCGTATAGGATTCCGCGCATCCGCTGCGCGGATCCGCACCGGCTTCGCCCGCCTGCCGGCGGACTCGCCCGCTCGCTAAAAACGCTCCGCGTTTTCTTGACGCTCGCGCCTCGACCGAGATTCGAATCTCCGCAATGCCCCCGTAAAGGAAAAGCCCCCGTTTCCGGAGGCTTAAAACTCAATTGGTGCGGCGTATAGGATTCGAACCTATGACGTTCTGATTCGTAGTCAGACCCTCTATCCAGCTGAGGTAACGCCGCAACGCACGGATTATTATGCACGTGAGCCCTCGATGGGTCAAGCAACAATTTGGAAAATTTTTACGGAGCGCTGATTAAGTTGTCGTGCGGATCCGCACCGGTTTCGCCCGCCTGCCGGCGGACTCGCCCGCGGGCTAAAAACGCTCCGCGTTTTCTTGACGCCCGCGCCTCGACCGAGGTTCGAATCCATGCGGCGTCCGCCTAAAAGAAAAGCCCCCGTTGCCGGAGGCTTTAA
>DBEZXW010000002.1:0-37663 GCA_048291725.1 Collinsella sp.
CGACCTGGAGGAATACATAGTCCACTGGAACACGAGCCGGAGGCAGGTAAGATTGAAGGGCCTGACCCCGGAGGAGTACCGGAATCAGGCCCTCGCGGCCTAGTCGCTATTTAGGGCGTCCAAGATTTGGGGCGCAGTTCAGTGGGAGATCGGGCTTTCAAGGCTCAGTTAAACCAAACTTGCGCAGTCAAATGACTCGCAGATTACATCTGCTCGGGCGCGGAAACGCCAACGAGGGTGAGCACCAGGGCGAGCGCCACGCGGACGGCATCGCAAGCGGCCAGACGGGCACGCGAAAGCTCGGGGTCGACGGGACGGCCCTCGCTCGGCAGCACCTGGCAGGCAGCGTAGAAGCTGTGGAAGTCGCCGGCGAGTTCCTCAGCAAAGTGCGTCAGACGGAACGGGGCGCGGTCGCGAGCGCAGCTGGCGATGAGGTCGGTGAGCTCGTTGAGCTTGCGCGAAAGGGCGAGCTCGGTCGGGTCGGTCAGCAGCGAGTAATCGACGTTCTCACCGATGGCCTTGGCGGCGACGGCCTTCATGCCCATCTCGTCAGCCTGCTCGGGCGTAACGTCAGCGGCACGGCGCAGGATGGAGCACACGCGGGCGTGAGCGTACTGCACGTAGTACACCGGGTTGGAGTTATCGCGCTTCTTAACAGCCTCAATATCGAAGTCGACCATCTGGTTGGAGCTCTTGGAGATGAGCGTGTAGCGAGCGGCATCGGAGCCGACCTCGTCGACGAGCTCCTGCAGGGTCACCATGGTGCCCTTGCGCTTGGACATACGGACGGGCTTGCCGTTGCGCAGCAGGTTGACGAGCTGGCCCAGCAGAACCTCAAACTTGCCGGGGTAACCCAGAGCGTCGCAGACGCAGCGGACGCGCTCGATGTAGCCGTGGTGGTCGGCGCCCCAGATGTCGATGACGTGGTCGACGCGCTGGAACTTATCCCAGTGATAGGCAACGTCGGAGGCGAAGTAGGTGTACTCGCCGTCGGACTTGATCAGGACGCGGTCCTTGTCATCGCCCAGGTCGGTGGAGCGGAACCACAGGGCACCGTCCTTGGTGTAGAGGTAGCCCATCTTGTCGAGCTTCTCAAAAGCGCGGTCGACGGCAGAGGTGCCGGCGGTCTCGCCCTCGGTGTCCTTCACGTACAGCGAACGCTCGGAGTACCAACGATCGAAGTCGCAATTGACGGCGTGGCAGAGGTCGCGCATGTTGTCGACCATCTTTACATAGCCGCGCTCGCGGAAGCTCTCCATGCGCTTCTGCGGATCGGCGTTGACCCACTTATCGCCGTCGGTGCGCCAGAACTCGGCGGCCTCGTCGATGATGTAGTCGCCGCCGTAGGAGTCCTTGCCCAGAGTCTCGGCAAAGTTGTCCTGATACGGATGGGTCTCGGGATGCTCGTCGTTCTCGTCGGCAACAAAGGCGTCGCGGTCGGCGATCAGCAGCTTGTGAGCCTCGTCGATATCCACGCCCTGCTTGGCGATGATGTCGGCAAGCTGCATATAGCGCGTGCTGATGGAGTTGCCGAAGGTGTTCATCTGAGAGCCGTGGTCGTTGATGTAGAACTCACGCTGGATGTCGTAACCGGCGTGATCCATAACGCGGCAGAGCGAGTCGCCCAGCGCGGCCCAGCGGCCGTGGCCGATGTGCATGGGGCCGACGGGGTTGGCGGAAACGAACTCGACCTGGGTCTTCAGGCCACCACCGACGTTGGACTTAGCGAAGTCCATACCCTTCTCGCGAGCCTCGCCAAAGATGGCATTCTTGACGGCAACGGAGAGGTAGAAGTTGATGAAGCCGGGGCCTGCGATCTCGACCTTCTCGATCGCGGGGTCCTCGGGCATATGGGCAACGATGGCCTCGGCGATCTTGCGCGGGGCGCAGTGGGCCAGCTTGGCGGACTTCAGGGCCATGGTAGAGGTCCACTCGCCATGAGAAGTGTCAGCCGGTCGCTCGATAGCGCAATCGTCAAGTTCAAATGCGGAAAGGTCGCCGGCTTCCTGGGCCGCAGCAAGCGCAGCGCGTACCAGCTCTTCAATCTTCTCGGGCATAGATCCTCCTTGTGTTAAAGCCCCCGAGCTCTTGGTCACTCGTAGGGCAAAAGCCAGAGTTTGTAGCACTCTATCACAAGCGACGGGCACTGTCGCAGGGTAAAGCTAATAGATATTGCATATGCACAAAAATGACTACAGCTTGTATGGAGTCACTCAAAGATGCCAGTCTGCCTGCAGATTATGCAGGCGTTGAAAATGCATAAAGGTGTGAATGAGCTGCGTCTGTTATCGAATACTCTTACCTATCAGAGTTGTGTGCTTTTCCTGCATAAAGTACGGGTTTGCGCACGTCAGCGTGTTATTCTAGACATACGTAAATTCGTATAAGTTGGAGGTAGCATGTTCTCAATCGGTCAACACGTCATTCATCCGGGCCAGGGAGTCTGCACCGTCGTCGGTTTTAGGGACGACACACCGCAGCCCATGCTGCTGCTCGAGACCAAGCAGGGACATGCGCAGACGATCCTCATGTACCCCGTGGCGCAGGCCGACCGTCTGCACGCCGCCATCTCTCAGCAAGATGCCGAGCACCTGCTGAGCCACTATGACGAGCTGGAGTGCGACACCTTTACCGAGCGCAACAGCTCGCTTGAGGAGACGCACTTTAAGCAGCAGCTCAAGCTGGGCGCGCCCGAGACGGTCCGCGTGGCAAAGACCATGATGCACCGCATTCGCCAGGCCGAGGAAGCTGATAAAAAACCCAGCTCCTACTACATGCGCGTACTCAAGGAGGCCAAACGCCGCTCCATCGAGGAGTTCGCCGTGGCCCTTGGTGTCACCGAGGAGGCCGCCGAAGCCCGCCTAGCCCAAGCCGCCCTCAACTAACCCATCCGCGCCAAAAACCACCACAAAGGGAACAGGCACCTTTGTGGTGGTTTTCTTGTTCTAGTAGTATTCATTCTTATCGATACCCACGAGCACAAGGAGTCTCTTATGGCAGAGCCGCTTACCGCCGGAATCACCCGCGACCGCGCGTTCGAACTGCTCAATGAGCACAACAAGGACCCGTTCCATATCACCCATGGCGAGACGGTCGAGGGCACCATGCGCTACTTTGCGCGCGAGTTCGACCCCGAGAACGAGGAGTTTTGGGGCATCGTCGGTCTACTGCACGACCTGGATTGGGAGGAGCATGAGGACGACCCCATGAACCACACCATCTATGCTGCCAAGATTCTTAAGGATGAAGGTGCGTCTCCCGAGCTCATTCGCGCCATCCAGACGCACACGTCGGACTTCAATACCTCGCTGCCCAAACCCGAGCTGCAGATGGAAAAGATCCTGTTTGCCTGCGATGAGCTCACCGGCCTGATCGGCGCTGCAGTTATCATGCGCCCGAGCAAGAGCGTTATGGACTTTACGACCAAGTCGCTCAAGAAGAAGTTCAAGGACAAGCGCTTTGCCGCCGGCTGCTCGCGCGACGTGATTTCGCAGGGCGCCGAGATGTTGGGCTGGGAGCTCCCCGAGCTCTTTGACCGCACCATCGCGGCCATGCAGTCCTTCGCTCCCGACCGCGACACCTTCCAGGCCTAACCGCCCACGCCACTTAAAACCACCACAAAGGGGAAAGGCACCTTTGTGGTGGTTTTTGTTTGCGCGGGCGCTAGGGACGGACCTGACCGGTGCCGCGGAGCTTGTATTTGTAGGTGGTGAGGGCCTCGGCGGCAAAGGGGCCGCGGGCATGGAGCTTTTGGGTCGAGATGCCGATCTCGGCGCCCAGGCCAAACTCGCCGCCATCGGTAAAGCGCGTGCTGGCGTTGGCGTACACGGCCGAGGCATCGACCGCATCCAGGAAGCGCTCGCAAGCATCCGTGTCCTCGGCAACGATGGCCTCGGAGTGCATCGTGCCGTAGCGGTTGATGTGTGCGATGGCCTCGTCCTCGTTTGCCACGACCTTCACGCTCATCTCGAGCGCCAGGTACTCGCGACCCCAGTCCTCCTCAGTCGCGGCGACGTAGTCATCGCCCTCTACAAAGCCGGCGTCGGCGCACGCGGCGCACGTGGCATCGTCGCCGTGAATGAGCACGCCGTGGTCGTGCAGCACGGCAACGACCGCAGGCAAAAACGCATCGGCCACAGCACGGTCGACCAGCAGCGACTCGGCGGCATTGCACACGCCTACGCGCTGGGTCTTGGCATTAACGATAATGTTGAGTGCCTTATCAAAGTCGGCGGATTCATGCACGTAGATGTGGCAGTTGCCCGTACCCGTCTCGATCACCGGCACGAGCGACTCGCGCACGCAGCGCTGGATCAGGCCTGCACCGCCACGTGGAATGAGCACATCGACGATGCCGCGGAGCTTCATGAGCTCGCCAGTGGCCTCGCGGTCGGTGGACTCGATTATCGACACGGCCTCGCGCGGGAAGCCCTTGGCCTCGAGCGCATCGGCCAGCAGCTCAGAAATCATGGCACACGAGTGATAAGCCAGCGAGCCGCCGCGCAGAATGCAGGCGTTGCCGGTGCGTATGCAGATGCCCGCGGCATCGGCCGTCACATTGGGGCGCGCCTCGTACACCATGGCGACCAGGCCCAACGGCACGCTCACGCGGGTCAGGTCCACACCGCTCGCAAGCACGCGGTGGTCGAGCACACGGCCGACGGGATCGGGCAGCTCGGCGAGCTTCTCCAAACCGGCGGCCATGCCCTCGACGCGCTCGGGGGTCAGCAGCAGGCGATCGAGCAGTCCGGCCGAGGTACCCGCATCGCGCGCAGCAGACATATCGAGCTCGTTGGCGGCGACGATGGAGTCGACACCGTTGCGCAGTGCTGCGGCCATGGCGCGCACGGCCTCCTGGCGCTGCTCATCGCTCGCCGTGGCAAGCGAGGCCGACGCTGCCTTGGCGGCAACGGCAAGATCGTGGACATACGTGGCTATATCGACCGACATAGGCGGCCCTTTCTCCTAGAAGTTTGCAACCATGGTAGCCGATTTGCGCATGGCCACGCCCGCGGCGGTAGAATTGGTCAACCCGAAACACCGCAACGAACGGAAGACTCACATGGCCCTCATCACTTCGTACCACGTCCCCGGCCTTTATGTCGAGGACCACAGCATCGACGTCCCCCTTGACTGGCGCGGCCTGGAGCCGATGCTCCTGGCCGTCGGCAGCACCATGCGCCGCGGCGCTATGCCGGCACCCATCGCCGGCGCGCCCGAGAGCATCAAGCTCTTCTACCGCGTGGTTTGCGCGCCCGACCGCATCAACGACGATCTGCCGCTGCTCCTGTTTTTGCAGGGCGGCCCCGGCGGCGAGAGCCCACGTCCGCTGTCGCCCGCAAGCGACGGCTGGATCGAGGAGGCCGTCAAGCACTTCCGCGTGGTCCTTCCCGACCAGCGCGGCACCGGACGCAGTAGCTGCGTGGACGGACGCACGATCAAGGCACTGGGTGATCGCGCAACGGCCGCCGGCGCCGATACAGCACGCTCGCAGGCGGACTTCCTCAAGCGCCACCTCGCCAGCTCCATCGTGCGCGATTTTGAGTACCTGCGCCTAGTGGGCTTTGGCGGCAAGCCGTGGGTCACGCTCGGCCAAAGCTACGGCGGTTTTTTGACGCTGAGCTACCTGTCGCTCTTCCCCGAGGGCGTGGCGGCGAGCTTTACCTGCGGCGGCATCCCCCACGTACCGGCGAGCGCAAGCGAGGTCTACGCGCACACCTTCCCGCGCATGGCCGCCAAGACGCAGCAGTATTATGACCGCTATCCCGCTGACGTCGAGCGCGTAGCAGCCCTGGCCGATGCGCTCGAGGCTCAGAAGCCCGTGCTGCCCGACGGCTCGCCGATGACGGTCGAGCGCCTACAGCTCATGGGCAGCGACTTTGGCATGAAGCCGAGCTTTGAGCGCATGCATTGGACTATCGATCACGCTTTTGTTACTGGCGACGGTACGCTGAGCTGCGGCTCCTCGGTATCCGACAGCTTTTTGATGCGCGCCTTCGAGCGCACCAACACACGCACGAACCCGCTGTACTGGACACTGCAGGAGTTTATCTACGCCGACGGCGACACCATGCCCATTCGCTGGGCCGCAGCAGAGGAGAAGGCCCATCGTGCCGAGTTCGACACACTCGCGCGCCCGCTCATGTTTACCGGCGAGGCCATTTTCCCGTGGATGTTCGAGCAGATGCCCGAGCTCAAGCCCTTCAAGCCCGCCATGGACCTGCTGATGGAAGACACCAGCTGGGACAAGATCTACGACCCGCAGCGACTGGCGTGCAACGAGGTGCCCCTGCAGGCCGCGGTGTATTTCGACGACATGTACGTGGATTCGGGCCTGCAGCTTGATACGCTCAGCCGCGTGGGCAACTCGCATGCCTGGGTGACCAACGAGTTCGAGCACGACGGCCTGCACGGCAGCGTGGTATTCAAGCACCTCTTCGACGAGGCCCTCAACCGCGGAGACCTGCGCCGGATCTTCTAACAAAGGAGTGTCCCCACCTGCCGGCACAAAGGGAACGTCCCCAAGTGCCGGCACGAAAAAGACAGCGCTGCGGGAAATGATCCGCAGCGCTGTCTTTCTTTATGCAAATACGATCAAGTTATCCCTGTGTATCGCGGGCTTCTCGGCCAGGTTAGCGAGCAGGCGGTTGCTGGCAATCTGGTCTTGGCGGCGACCGGCAGCAAGTTCCAGCACGTCCGAATCGGCCTCGGCAATACCGCGGGCGACGACCATACCGCTCGGATCGCACACATCGAGCACATCGCCCTCGGCAAACTGGCCATCGACCTCGCGAATACCCACCGCAAGCAAGGAAGAGCCACGGCTAACCAGCGCCTTCGCAGCACCATCATCGACCGTCACCGAGCCATGCGCCTTGTCGCCCAGTGCGATCCACAGCTTGCGGGGTGCAATGTCCAGACGCTCCGCCGGCGGATCGAACAGCGTGCCTACGCTCTCGCCGCGGGCGAGGCGCACGAGTGCATCGGGCTCCTCGCCCGAGCAAATCACGCTCTGAATGCCCGCGGTCATGAGAATGCGGCTCGCGCGAATCTTGGTGATCATGCCGCCCGTGCCCACCGATGTGGAAGAATCGCCCGCCGAGGCGATAATCTTGGCATCGATCTTATGCACGACCGGGACGAACTCGGCCGTGGGGTCCTCGTGCGGATTGGCGGTATAGAGGCCATCGATGTCCGAGAGCGTCACGCACAGATCGGCAGAAACCAGGCAGCTCACAAGCGCCGCCAGTGTGTCGTTGTCGCCAAACTTAATCTCATCGACGGTAACGGTATCGTTCTCGTTGACGACCGGCACCACGCCAAGCTCCACCAGGCGCAGCAGGGCGTCGCGCGCGTGCAGGTAAGACGTGCGGCGGGCCGTATCGTGGCGCGTGAGCAGCACGAGCGAGGTGAGCAGGTCGCGCGCATGGAACTCCTCGTCGTAGGCCGACGAGATGATGCACTGACCAGCCGAGGCGCAAGCCTGCAGGCTCGGCAGGTCGCCGACCGGCTTGCGGTCGAAGCCCAGCACGGGATAGCCGCAGGCGATAGCGCCCGAGCTCACCACGACCAGACGCCAGCCGAGCTTGCGCAGGGCTGCGGCCTGATCGGCAAGCCCGCCGATAAAGGAGCGGTTGACCTTGCCATCGGCGCCCACCACCGTGGACGAACCGATCTTTACCACCATCGTTTTATAAGAAGTCGTCATACGTCAAACCAATCAACTGTTCAGCGAACGGCCGAGCTGGCGGCCAAGGGAGCGTGACTCGCCCCTACCGCCCAAGGAATTAGTGAGCCCAGGGGAAAGCCGAGGCCGCGGCCATATTCTTGCGCACGAGCTCGTCGCGCACCTGAGCCAGGCCCTGCTCCATGCCCACCACATAGGTCTGCGGGTACAGGAAGCGCTTGAAAGCTGCGTCCAGATGATCGAGCGCCCAAACACAGCGCTCGCGCGCGTCCTGGATGCTCTCACGCGGAGCCACTGCACTGCCATCGCGCACGATCGGCACCAGCAGCTCGCGATACTCAAGCTCCGACACGTCGGTCACCAGGGCGGCATCATTCACGGCCACGAGGGTATTGCCGCGCGCGGCGCCCTCCCCCACCAGATGGTCCTCGTCGTAGATCATGTCGCAGACCGGGCCGCCAAAGCCGTCGTAATAACGGCGCACGCGCTGCACGCCCGGAATCGTGCGCTTGTAGGGCTGCTCGGAGAGCTTGACCACCGGCGTCCACGGGTCGGCCTCGCTCGCACGACGGGCGGAAAGCTTGTACACGCCGCCCAGCGCCGGCTGGTCGTAGCAGGTCGCGAGCTTGGTGCCCACGCCAAAGCTATCGATGGGCGCGCCCTGGTCGAGCAGCGACTGAATCGTGTACTCATCCAGATCGTTAGAAACCGAGATCCTCACATAGGGCAGGCCCTCGGCATCGAAACGACCGCGGACATACTTGGAGAGCTTGGCGAGGTCGCCCGAGTCAATGCGAATAGCCGACAGGCGCTCGCCCGCCGCCTCCATCTCCTTGGCAACCGTAATGGCATGCTCGCAGCCCTCGCGCACATCGTAGGTGTCGATGAGCAGCGTGCAGTTCTTGGGGCTCGACTTGGCAAAGGCGCGGAAGGCCTCGAGCTCGGAATCGAAGCTCATCACCCAGCTGTGCGCATGCGTGCCAAAGACGGGAATACCGTAGCGGCGGCCGGCGAGCACATTGGACGTAGAGGAGCAGCCGGCGACGTAGCTCGCGCGCGCAACGGCCAGGCCGCCATCGGGACCCTGGGCTCGGCGCAGGCCAAACTCCGCCACGGGGCGACCGTCGGCGGCAAGCACCACGCGCGCCGTCTTGGTGGCGACAAGCGTCTGAAAGCCGACGATGTTGAGCAGCGCCGTCTCGAGCAGCTGGCACTCCAGCGCAGGGCCGGTAACGCGCACCATGGGCTCGCGCGGAAAGACGAGCTCGCCCTCGGGCACGGCGTCGATGTTTACATGCGCACGAAAATCGCGAAGGTAGTCGAGGAATGCGGACTTGAACATCGCGCCGCCGGCCGGGGCCTCAAGCGATGCGAGGTAGTCGATATCCTCGGGCGTAAAGCGCAGGTTCTCGACCAGCTCGGGCAGCTCGGCGGTGCCGCACATGACGGCATAGGCGCTGCCAAAGGGATGGTCGCGGTAAAACGCGGTAAAACAACCCTGCTCATTGGCCTTGCCGCTCTCCCACAGGCCCTGGGCCATAGTGAGCTCGTACAGATCGGTGAGCATTGCAATGTCGGTGGGATGCGAGATGTCGGTCAAAGCCATGGGGCGACCTTTCGGATGTGTGGTGCAGAATTTGAGGGTTGGACGAGAGCAGAGCATGCGGACATGACGCCCGATGCAAATCGGTTAGAGCAGGCCCATGCTGGTCAGGATCGTGTAGCCCATAAAGATGACAAACGCGATGAGGGCAAGGACAATGATGATTTTTTGAGCCGGCGCCATGCCAGGGATCTCGTTCTCGCCCGTAGGCTCCTTGGAGGTGACCATGCGCTGGGCAAAGGTCATCTCGTCACGGCTCGGCGCGGGCTCGGCGGACTTGGGACGAGCGGCCTTTTTAGGCTGAGGTTTGGGCGCGGCAGGTGCAGGCTTCGCAGCAGCGGGCTTGGGTGCGGGCGCGGGCTTGGGCTCGGATGCAACCTTCGCAGCGGCCTCCTCGGCCTTCTCGCGCTCGGCACGCAGGGCGGCCAACTCCTCACGCTCGCGGCGTGCCTCTTCCTGGGCCTCGCGACGAGCTTTCTCGGCGCGGAGCTCTTCCAACTCGGCGCGTTCCTCGGCAGACAGTGGTTGGGACTCAAGCTCGGCCATGGTACAGCCCTTTCTTTTAAAAAAAGCCGCCGACACAATGTCAGCGGCTTATCAAATCCAAGGGTGGAGCCTCAGAAAATCTTTGCGAACCCTACGATAGCCGCGAACGGGCGCGAAATCAAAGTCTCCACTAACTGGTTTTGCATAATAACACTGTTTAGCTCGAAAAAAAGTTAGCAAAATTCAATATGAGCTTGCCTTATTATGGGGTATACCCTATAATAATAGACGTAAGAAAGAAAGGAGGTGGTTCAAATGGATGACAAAATATGGGACTTAACGATTGCTGTCATAAGCGTGCTACTGGCAAAGGCGCTGGATGAAGGAATCGAAGCCCTAAAGAAAAAGACCTCTCGTAAGCCCGGAAAGCACACAAAGAGGTCAAGGTAGGGCAAGGGGCGCCGCTTCGGCGGTGCCCCGCTAGCCAGAATCATCTTACATCAGGAGTGCAGCGATGAAAACAGGCATTGTAGTTTTTGTCATCTCGTTTATCTCGTTTCGCATATGGCGCAAGGCCAGAGAAAAGCGCGGTGAATAAAATGGCAACCGAAGCGCAAAGACGCGCAACATCCTCTTACCGCAAAAGGTCGGTGAAACAGCTAGTCATACGCTTTTACCCTAACGAGGATGACGAGAGTATATATAAATGGCTCAAGGAGCAGAACAATACAACCGAGTACATCAAGAGCTTGATTCGAGATGACATGAACCGTTAGAGACTTGTTGCAATGTCCCCTAAACGCAAAATGCCCGCACCACATTACAGGGCGCGGGCATTTTAGTTAAAGAAGCTCGTTTACTCGTTTTTGCACAGCATTAAAGTTAGCGCCAAGTCGGGCCTTGCGCTCGTCACCGTTACCGTACTCGCCGCGAATGACGGCGCGTGCAAGAGCGTCGATGTCTACGGCCTTGGCGCGGGAATTGACCACGGCTTGCACCTCGTCATAGCGGATGCCAAGAATTGCCTTGCGTGTCTCACCGTTGCCGAGCTTACCGTTGAGCACATCCGTTGCAAGATCGTCGGCGCTTGCGGTGGCCGCGCGATTAATGAGGTCTTGCACCTCGTTGAATCGAGCGCCCAGCTTGGCCTTGCGCTCGTCACCGTTGCCGTACTCCCCTCGCATTACGCCTGCCGCAAGGTCGACGGTGCTACCACTATTCTTATTGTCAGTCGCATCCGGCGCACTGTAAGTACTGGGTTTCGCATAACGCGACCAAGCGGCAGCGTCCATGAAGGCAATATCAAGATCGAGGTTGCCGTTGTACCCAGATAGCCTACCGTGCGAAGAATACTGGTGCATCACGCAGGTATTCCAAGCACCAAAGCCGCCATCCGGAAGCCATGGCGAATCCTGGTATCCAGTCTGATTCTCGTTGGCATACTGGGCAACCCAGAGGGCGTGGTTAGGCGCAATCTTAGACCAATCTTCCTCTTTGGTGAGATTGCGGTAGGTATACAAGAGACACCTCACGCCAGTAAGCGCATAGATACGATCAAGGAATTTCTTGGCACCGTCTGTGCCGATCCTGCCGCCGTCCTCATAATCGAGCACGGGAATACCCTTGCCGAAATAGTTTTTACAGTTCTGATAGAAGTGATCCGCCTGCTTGACAGGATCATCCATATTCATGAAATGGTAGAAGCCCCAGAGCTTACCCGCTTTGATAGCCTTTTGCACAAACGCGTCACAAAACGTATTGACGTAATTGGTGCCCTGGGTTCCTTTAATGATGACAAAATCGTATTCGATTAAATCGAGATTAAGGTTTTTTTGCCAGTCTGCGATATCGATGCCCTTCATGGTCATCTGCATCACCTCTTAATTGCATTGAATTGTGTGAAAGAAACGGCGTTAAGCTCGTCGGTTGTCCATGCATGGATTGAATTGGTGCCGTCATCAGGGTCGCGGAGCGCATAGGTACCGTCGGCGTTCTCACGCCAAATCATCACGACGTGCGAGCCGTAAGAGCGCTCGCCAAGGGTTCCGGTAACGCCTGCGAAGACGATCCAGCCGTCATCGACGGCCTTGAGGGCTTCGCCCGTGCCCCAAAACGTGTCACGGGTTTCGAAATGATAGGTCTTCGCTAGATAGGTGCTGAACTTGGCCATGTCGTTAACCCGGTCGGTCAGGCAGCTTTCGCCGACGAAAGCTGCCAGCAGGTCGGGTGTGACCTCGCGACCGTTGAGGTAGCTCAGCGCCATTGCCGCCGCCGTCAGGCCGCAGCCGTATGTGCCTATGGTTTCGTCCGAGTAAGCGGCATCAGCCCATTGAGGGTCTTTTTGCAAGAAGAGCGGCATATAGCCGCTCTTCGCACTCGTCTTTTTTTCATAAACAGGCAAAGCCGCTGTATAACCGTCGCTATAGCCTTGGTTATATGCTTTTCCAAATGCTGTCGTATCTCTGCCAACGTGGTCGGCAGTCAAAACGAACCATAAGCCCATGCCTACCGCGAAGCCCAGCATAAGCGCAACAGCAAGCCTGAGACTAGCCGCGCTTCGCGACTTCATCGGCAATCGCCTTCGTAATATCATCGGTGTCAACGTTGGCGTGCTCGAAAATCTTCATGATGGGCGTATCGGCAAGCTCTGGATAAGCCTGCTTGAGGTTTTCGAGGATAGAAGCGAACTCCATGCCGATGATTGCGCCGCAAACGACATAGATGGTAATGCCACCGAAATTCAGTCCAACGATATGCGAGCTTAGAATCTCGATACATATAACCAACATGATGATAAGAGAAAGTGTGGCCTTATGACATAGGCCGCGACGCATCGTCGAAGACTTAAAACTACAGTTGAAAATTGCCTGGGCGATGCCTGTAACCATGTCGAAAAGCATCATCAGGAATGCGCCGCCGATTGCCCAGACCTGCGGCTCCGTGAACGTGTAGATAGCTCCCATTATTTCTCCTTTGCATTGTCATCGATCATCTTCTGCACAGCGGCACGCCAGAGCTTGGGTACGCTCTCGACGGTGCGCTTGCCGTCCATGACGGCTTCGTAGTAGATCTTCGCCATCGCTACTCACCGCCCACAATGTCGCCGATTTCGAGCAGGGCGGCATTGGTGTCCTCAAGCGCCGCGCGTGTCTGCTTGAGCTGCGCAATGATGCTGTCAATGCGCTCGGTATCCGTAAGCCCGTCATCCTCGTGCGCGTCCCATAGCTCGTTGAACGCTGCCGTCACCTCTTCAATAGACGGTGTACCGACTGCCACAAAATGCAGCTCGTCCGCTCGCCAAAACTCGATTGCTTTTTCGGTATCCGCGCTGTTGTCCGCAACGTCCTTCTCGATGTTTCGACGAAGCCAAACATCGGAGGTCACGCCGCCCGGTCTTACTTCCACCGTCACCGCGTCAAGCGGCGTTGCGCTGCACGTCATAGTGCTCATGTGCTCCCCTTTCCGCCGCGCTTATTTGTGCGCGGGCTTTTTTGAAAACCTTGTTGAATCCGTTGTCGCGCCAAACGTCGGCGCAATCCGCGTGCTTGAACCAGCCGCCGTAACTGGTAGCCCCTCGCGCCCGTTTGAGCGTTGGCGAACGCCTGTATCTTCGAAGCGACCTGCACGCTCGCAGGAAAAGCGAACCGCGAAGCGTGGTACGGTTCTTTCGCACCGTGTATCCCACAACATCGACCGGCTCTTCGTTGCTGACGCGGCTTATCTTCCACGGCTTGACAGTAAGTCCGAACTTTTTGTGCAGCAGCCTTTGGAGCTGCCTTGCCGCGCTCCGCAAGTTGCGCTTGTCGGGACTGAATAAATAGATGTCATCTGCGTACCAGAGCTGGTGCGTGATCAGCGGAACGCTAGCGCCGCGCCTTACTTTGCGCATGCTCTCGACCTCGTGATAGCCGAACGACAACACCAGCTGCGCCATTCGCAGGCTGAAATAGCTTCCGATTTCCAGACCGCCGCCATAAGTGGCCAGCAGCGATTCGGCGATATAGAGCACATCGGGGCTTCGCACGTAGCGGCAAAGAAGCATCATCACCACATCTGCCTTGATGGATGGATAGCACTTGCGCACGTCCATATGCACGTAGTAACCGCCATCTTGCGACCACCTGCGCACGGCATGAGCCGCCATGAGCTGACCTTTGCCTGGGACGCTAGAAACCTGCCAGAAGCCAACCTTCGCATCGAGCAGGCGCGACATTGCGGCAACGGCCACATAGTCGCAAACCTGCTGCTTCACGCTCTCAACGCCGATGATGCGCAGCTTGCCGTTCGTGGGCTCGCGATGCCGGTAGCGCTTTATCGGTCGAAACGTAAGCGAGCGCGTTTCGACCTCGCGCACGATCTCCGCGATTAGCGCCGAAGCGCTGCCGTGCTCTTGCGGCACGCGCCAGGCGTTTTTCTTCCCAGCCTTTGAATCGAGCCAAGATTCGTAGGCGGAAACAACAAGGACTTCGTTTATCCGAAGCCCCTTGCAATAACTCTTCAATTGTTTTTGACCTTTGCTCTCTGGATGTCGTACGAGCGGTCGCGTCTCCGTTACTAGCCCGCTGGTCTTAAGACTGATTTCACTTAGTTAAGCCAGGTTGCCCCCGCTCGCCACCAGCGGCGGCGGGTAGTCGCGGCGGAAATAAAAATAGATAGCTGGTTGTTTGAGATAGTCACCCAGGTAGGCGCGAGCCGATGTTCCACCTAGCATTGCCGGTGCCGTTGTTGCCGTTGACGTACCAAAGGCCAGCATTGCCCCTGTTCCTCAAGTTGCCAAGGGAAAGCCAAGAGAACATGACAGCCCACGCGCCGCGAATCCCTGCTTGTTTTCAAAAGGGGACAAGTCCCCTCGCGGCTTACGCCGCTTCACCCCTAGAGCGACCATTGGCAGAGCGGCGCGAGCCGAAGTTCCACCCAGCACTGCCGGTGCCGTTGCTGCCGTTGACGCACCAAAGGCCAGCATAGCCCCAGTTCCACAAGTTGCCAAGGGAAAGCCACTCTCGCCAGCCGACGGTGGTATCAGCGACTTTGTAGTTGCCATCGCAGATGCCAACCGACGTTGACGCGCCAGTTCCCTGCTGAATCATCAGACCGTTGACCGTCTTGCAGTAAAGACCGTAATTCCATCCCTCAGCTGCTTGTCCGGGAAAAGCCCCAGCAGATAGCGCACTGTCTGGTGAGCTACCGGCCTTCTCGTTCTTAGTATCCGGGTTCACGTAAACGACCGCGCCAGTACCCGTGTACTGGATAAGGACGTTTCCAAGAACCTCATACATGCCAAGACCGAGCTCGATGCCCTGGATGACAAATGGCTGCTTTGAGTCAGTACAGCTCGTGGGCGATCCGTCACCCTCGACCGCATCGCAAGCGCCAGCCCTCCACGGGACGGTGCTCAAAAGGTATGTGGTGGCAGTCGTGAAAGGCTTCGCGACGTCGAAGTAGATGGCGGTGTTCGATGCGTCGACATCGACCTTCTTGATAACGGTCGCGGCATCGAACACGTCATAGTTGTAGCCGTTGCCACGGTCGTTCGACGTGCTCGTATGTGTTCCTAGAATCATCGAAGAGCCGATAAGAATCTGATCGGCCTTCGACTTCGCGACCACGACGCGCGTGGTGTTGCTCTCCGCCACGGTCGGGCTAATCTGTACGTCGTATCCCGTGCAGCCCGCGAACACGCTCTGGCTGTTCTTGGTGGCATACTTCAAGAGGAACATAACCTTGACATACCAGTCATCGGCGGCAGTCTTGAATGAATCACCCGTCGTTGCCGTCTTCATAAGCGAGACGCCGTTATCGTGGCTTACGAAGCGCTTCACCTGTGCGCCGCTCACGCTTCGCGGTTTGCCTTCGGTATCGACCGACAGCGCATACTTTGCATACAGCATATAAGGACGCTGTGCGCCGTTGGGGAGCAGAGCTGCCGGCTGGCGCTTCATGCCGGGCTGACGCGTATCGGATACGGTAATGTTCACGGCATCATCCGTCTCAGTTTCCAGCGTGTAGAGAACTGGCGTCATGATCCACGTATCATCCGTGCGCGAGAATCGCCCGTCACCGTCGATAGCGGTAACGTAGGGCGTACCATCCGCGTCAACGCCGCCGTTTACCTCGAAGAAGGTAAACGCTCCGTGGTTCACGTAAGGGTCGATGGCGGCGCGACCGATGATTCCGGGCTTTGGGTTGGCGATTCCGGCATTTGCCCCGGTCTTGGTGCAGGCCGTGGCGCTTCCCTTGGGAACGCTCACACCATAATTCTTGCCGTCACGCATCTTTGCAAGCCATGCGGCGATGCTCGCGTTCGTGTAACGTCCTGTCTCCTCATTAAAAATGGGGACTGTCGAAGCCCCCATGGATTCGAGCGCGATTGCCACGCGCTCGAGCGTCTCGTGATCTGCAATGTGGGTTTTGCCCATGCTTAATCCTCCGTATCGACTAGCGAGATGTAATCCGTATCGCCAACGGTGTCGTAGGCAAGATAGATGCGCTTGTCGGGGCTGATCGAGCCGCGAGCTTCCTCAGCCGCCTTGAGCGCGTCTGCCGCCGCTAGGTCTGCGCTGGCCTTGGATGCGTTTGCGGCATTTGTCGCGGCGTTCGCCTTACTCGTCGCGGTGTCGGCGTTCGTCTTGGCTGTGTTTGCCGCAGCCGCCGCGTCCGTGGCGCTCTTTGTCGCGGCGTTCGCCTTACTCGTCGCGGTGTTGGCCGCGTCCGTGGCGCTCTTGCAGATGTTGACCGCAGCGTTGGCGTTATTCAGCGCCTTGCCCGCGTCTGTGACGGCCTGTTCGCCCTTGGTGACGGCGGTTTCGGCGCGCTTTTCAAGCGCTTCGACTGCGTTGTCCCATGACTTCGCCGGAGTATTTCCCTCACGGGCGTCGCGCATGATGTCCAGCGCAAAACGCTCGGTCTGCACCGTCTGCGAGCCTTTCTTCAATTCGAAATAGGCTTCGTCGGTGTAGCCGGGAACGCTTGCGAGCTTGGATTCATCGCAAACGTAGGTGATCGTGTTGCCGCTGACCGTGGCGCTGCCACGGTAATAGTGGATTCGGTCGGGCAATCGGGCTACCAAATAGGCACTGTACCCTGACAAAGACAGCTCGCTGCCGTTGTCGTAGATAAGCGCCTTGATGGTTGTTCCGCCGCCTTCGCCTTGCGCGATTCGAATGTAGTTGTTTCCGCATCCGCACTTGTTCACGTCAAGCTCGATTGTCTGCGTGTTCATTACGCATCACCGCCAGACTTTAGCGCCCGCAGCTTCTCGAGTGCCGCCATGAAAGCCTGAATCGGATCTGTTTGTACTTCGGTGCCACCGTCTTCTGTCGAGACCGCAACTGAAGGGTTGACGATTGCAGCCAGGGCATCGAAGCATGCAACCGTGGCATCGGTTCGGTCATCAACGTACACCGGAGTCACGAGCGTGAACGGCTCGTCGGCGGATTTCGGCTTAACCACGTCCTTACTGTCAACAACCTCACGCGTGCCGTCATCGTAGACGGCAATGAAGACGATGTTTGCCGCTGCCGCGCGTGCAATGAACTCGGCGTCGAACTCCGTCAGATAGCTCTCGGTGTTGCCCACCGGATCATGCACCATGTAATGTGTGATCTGTGCCATATGACCTCCTAATCAAAATTGCAAAGTGTGCAGATTCCATTTACGAAATCGATGTTCCTTGTCGATGTCCACCAGGTGATTGATCCATTGCCGTTGTCCTGTATCTGGCTGATGTACTTCATGGTCACGTTGGATGTAATGGCGTTGGTTGTGGTTACGCTCGTACTTGCTGAGTTAGATACCGAGATCTTCGGAACGGAAATCCTAAGGCTTCCTTCGGCCTGCATCTGGAGCCCGTATAGAACCTTGTTGTCAGATAAATCTTTCATTGACGAAGAAAAGTCGATGTAACCGACCTGCGAGGCACTTGACGCGCCGGATTTCTTACGGAATCCCGACATCTGACCCATGTTGTTGAGAAGCGTGTAGTAGCTGTCGTATCCGCAGCGGAACGTGCCCTTGGCGGTGATGTTGTTCGCGCTCATGTAATTTGTCACGAGCTCGCCGGTCTTGAGATTCCAAGAATTGCGGCCTTTGGCATCGGCGATGATTCCGGCAGACATGTATGTCGCGTTGATATAGACCTTGCCGTTCTGGAGGAAGATACCCTGAGCCGCGCCGTTGCTCGTCAGGCGGTCGAAGATCTTCTTCTGGGTCAGCTGCTCGTCGTAGTCGCTGAGGATGCCGTTCGCGTAGTCAGAAGCGTCTTGCTGCTCGATGGCATGCTGAGCCGCACGCGCCGCCGAAGCGTAAACCTTAACTGCTGACGAGTACGAGCCGTATGACGCGTCGTATTCGTACATTGCCGCCTTGAGCGCGTCTGCCGTCTTGCACTCCAGCACCGCGTTTACCTTGTCGGCGTAATCGCTGTAGGCGCCGCCCTCTTCGGTAGATCCGAATGCAGCCGTGTATTTAGGCGCGAGTACTTGTGTGAGGAATTGCGCATTGAGCGACTTGTTGGATTTCAGCGAGTTGTACTGGCTTGTGAGCTCTTCGCGCTCTTTGTCGACCGCCTGCATGGCCTTCTTCACTGCTGCCGCTTCGGCTGTTGTTACCACACCGTCTTTAGCCAGTTCCTGCACGGTGCCGTCAAGGCCAGTCAGCGATTCGGTAAAATCGTATGAGCTCTGGTATGCCTTGTTGTAGGCACTTTCAAGCACTGGCGTCGTGTGGCGAACGGAGCCGTCACCGAGCGTGATGCGCTCCATAGACCAGACGTAATAGCCGTTACTCCATTCCGGCAATGTCTCAGACCATCCAAGCTCAGGGTTCTGCGCGTTGATTGGCGGAACCATATCGCTCTGGTTCTGCGCATAGAGCTTGACGCTGGATGCGATGCCGTTTCCCGCCATCTGGTTCGCACCATTGATTGCCTTGGCGAGACAAGGCGTCGTGTAGCTTACGGCTCCGTCACTCCAAGTGACCTTGCTGCGAGTCCAGATGTATTTTTCCTTGCTCCAGGCAGGCTGCTGTTCGCTCCAGCTACCGCCGACTTGGGAAGAATCGCTTGAAGATAGGTAGTACTGCTCGACGATGGATTTGATTCCCCTACCGGTTACGCCCTGCTTGCCGTCCGCACCGCTGATGCATGCAGGAACCGAATAGGAAATCTCGCCGGACTGCGTGACAGTCTTCGTCCGAGTCCAGATGTACTTCCCCTCGACCCATACGGGCGCTTCGGACTGCCATCCGGTTTTCGGTGCTTCGGTACGCGAGATACCTTGCGCGTACTCGACATCGACGGATGCAATTACGGCATCTGTCGTGGCGATCGGCTTGCTGCCGACGGTCGCGCCGGCAGACAAGCTAAAATCTCCGGTGGTCAAATCCCAGAAATTCTTTCCAACATCGTCGGTGAGCAGGCCAGCGCGGATGCGGTCCGCTCGCATCGTGCCGGCGTTGATGCAATCGGCGCTGACCTGAGCGCCAGTGATGAACGTTCGCCAATTCCACTGTCCGTCGCTTGCAAGCGACGCGGCAAGGCGGATGCCCATGCCGTTGATGTTTACCGCCCACATGCCGGACGTTGCCTTGAGCGGGACACCCGTTACAGCATCCAGCGGCACGTTGGAGTAGATCACGCCAAGCTCGAACGTCTCGACCTTGTACGTGCCAACGGCGTTGAACGCCTTGTTGAGCGCAGACATGAGCTGGTTGAGCCACGAGACGGACGTACCAGCCGCCGCATCGTAGTTAGCCCGCTGGTTGCTGCCGCTCTTGAGCTGCTGCGCCACCGACTGGAAGATGTCAGCCAGATTATCGGTTAGGTTGCCGAACGTCACCTTGGCATCGCCGGTCACCAAGTCGCGGGTCAGCTTCGAGACGCGCCCCTTGAGCCTGATTCCCGCAGCGGAGAAGCCCTTGTCGATGATCGCCACGCAATCGCCGACAGCAACGCTTTCCCAATCTCGACCGAAAGCAAATAGGTCAATCACGCTTGCTTCATAAGAGACGGTCGGCGTTTTGGCTTGCGAGAGGTAATCGTTCGTCTCGGCAAGAAGCTGCGCTGCGTCCTCGCATTGCTCGTTAACGTAGATGTCTACGGCGGGCGCGATACCGCCGTTGCCGTCGGGATGCCCCCAAACCTCGGTCGCGGCGGCATCTTCAACGTAATCCTTACCATTGTTTAGATCGCCGAAAGTCAATCGTCGGCCATAGCCGCCGCCATCCGTCTCAACGCCCTTGCCGTAACCGTAAACTCGCGTCTTGGGGTTGGCGCTGCCCGTCTTGCGCTTGATGCTGATCAGGTCTTTCGTCCACGTGAAGCGCTTTGGGCTTTGCTGGTTGCCTCGCGTAGCCACCACGCGCACATATCGATGCGTGACCTGCACTCCGTCCGTCACGATAACGGTTTCAAGCTCACCGCCCCATGTTTTGAGCAGGGCGCTCAAGCCCTCGCGGACGCTTACGTGATAGAAGGCGTGCGAAGCACTGCCGGGCTGGTCGCAGTTGCCGACTTCCCAACGGGTGCCCGCGAGTATTGACGTGAGCGCCACGACTACGCTGCCGGACGGTCGCTTGTCCTCGATATAGTCATCCCACGTCTCATTGATGGAGTTGATGCACGTTATGCTGGTATACGGCTTGCCGTTGTCATCGTGCAGCCGCTCGATTTCGTCGACGATGTGCTCATGTACGACGCCTTGGCGGTCAATCCAAACAAGGCGTTCCCCCTTGCCTAAATCCTCGTCGCACCTGATCTTAAGCTCGTCGGTGCCGTCCGTTGCGTCCTCATGGGTCGCTGCGGTGTAGGTGAGCCGTCCGAGATTCACGCCGAAACGGCTGAAACGGGTGAAGTTGACCTTCTTTGTTAAAGCCATCTCTCCTCCCATTCCAGCGTCGCGGAGCCGCTAGAGATCTTGACGTGCGCACGGTCTTGGATGCTGAAAAAGTCACTCATGATGTTGAGCTGAGCGATTGAGCCGTTAACAGTTACATGCTCTTTGTCGAAGTCCATACGAACGACACTCGAAGCCGTCAACGGCTGCACCACCTCGACGAACTCGGCGGTATCGGTGTTGGTGATGCGCCAAGAGCTGCAAGCTCCGGGCCTAGCTGTCACGGTAAGAGCGGCTGGCAGCGTGCCGCCGACGGCGAACGATGCTGCGCCGCTCATATCCATACGACGATGCTGACCGTAATAGTCGGGGTCGCCAATGTGGAACGTAACGGTTGTCTGCGGGCAATCGTCGGTAATCTCGTCAAGGTCGGTTGCGCCGCTAACGATCGCCATCAAATAACGCGTAGGGTCATCGGGCAAATAAAGTGGCGCTGGCTCGTCAGACCAGAGCAGCGCCGCCAGCTTATGCCGCGCCTTTGCGACCTCGCGCCGGTGCTCGGTGCGAATCCACATGTCAATCTGCAAATCGTAACCGGCGCGGCGGGCGTTCTTGAAGTATTCGCCGTGCCGCCCGGGCGCATCCTCGAAGCTCGCCGAAACGTCCGCCATGATAGGGCGGCGCACCTTACAGTAGACGAGCTTCGACAGGTCGTGCCCGTTGAAGACGATGCTGTCGCTTTGGTTTCGCTTACGCTTAAGCTCCAACGGGCACTCCCTTCTGCTTTAACCTGCTGGCAATACCAGCGCCGATCTGCTGACCGGTCGTGTACGCGTCCATGCTGTTTGCAACGGTGGCATTGACGGTCACACTCACCTGGACTCCGCCACCGAAGCCGCTGCTTAGGCGGTCGAGCACGCGAGAAATACCCGCTTCGACGCTCTCTCTGACGCTTGCGCGCAGCTTGGCATCGGGCGCGACGTGCTCCAGTCCAGCTTCGCCAACGCCGATGATCGAAGGCTTGTCGAAGGATGCGCCCTTTGCATACCAGTTGACGCTGATGGACGGTAGCTTCACAACGCCGCCGATGTCACGCCAGCTGACACTGAAATGCGGCATGTTGATATGCGGCAGGCTGATGTGAATCCCGCTGAACGCACCCTGAATCTTGCCGGGGATGCCGCTGACAAAGTTCCAGGCATCGTTGATCGGCGAAGTGATGCTGCTCTTGATGTTCGAGAAAACGCCAGCGACCTTGCTTCCAAGACCCGGGAACCCCAGCTTTTCGCCGATGGCGTTGCCAGCGTTTATCGCGTTATCCTTCGCATTGTTCATCTTCGTCTGGATGTTGCTTTGAATAGCCTGGAAAGCGATACCGGCCTGCGACTTCGCCGCGTCCCAATCACCGTTCAGGGCGGCTTTCAGGGCATTTGAAGCCGAAGAACCGACAATCTGACCGGTGTTCATGTCTGTTTGGATTGAATCCCTGATAGCGCCGAATTTTTCAGACGCGTTGGATTTCAGATTCTCCCAAGCATCGGACGCATTGGCCTTCAAGACCTCCCAAGCATCGGACGCGCCTTGCCTTATGCCTTCGAACTTTTCCGAAAGGCCGTTCTTGACCTCTTCGGCCTTTCCGGTTATCCCGTCCCAAATCCCAGACCAGAATTCCGGCACGCCTGCGAAAAAATCCTGCACGCCCTGCCATTTCTCTGAAATCCAGCCAGTGAAGTCAGACCAGAGCTGTTTACCAGTCTCGGTTTGTGTGAAGAACCACGTAAGGCCAGCGACGGCAGCGGCAACCGCAGCCACGCCAAGCAAGATTGGGTTTGCGGCGATCAATCCGGTAAACGATGTCCACCCTGTAGAGAGCTTGCCGCCAAGGGTCGATGCCAAGCCGCCCGCTTTCTCGGCGATGCCGCCGAAGCCTGTTGCAGCCGTGCTTATAGCGCCGCCGCCCTCGCCGAACTTGCCTGCGAGGGAAGCGAAGCCGCCGGCAACGTCCTTGAACGTTTGGCCGATCTCGATGCCCTTTTGGAGCGTTTTGCCGATGCCCGTTGTGAGCCCGCCGAACGCGACCGTCCCCAAAACGACGTTTGTTGCCATGTCCTGCTGCTCTGGCGTTAGGGACTTGTACCAGTCGCTAACGCCCTCGAGCGCCGGCGTTACCTTCTCAAGCAGGGTCGTTCCAAGCTCGAGCGCCTTTTCCTTGAAGGGCATGGCCGCTTCGCCGGCTTCGGTCATCTTCTGGTTTAGCTCGGCCTGCGCCTCACGCGTGTCGAGCATCGTCTTATTAGTCTCTTGATACGTCTCGCCGATGTTGCCGTAAAGGCCATCGAGTGTCTGCGTGATAAGCGAGGAGCGTTCTTGTTCGTCACCGCAGGCGGCAAGCGCCGCATTGAACGCGTCCTCTTTGGTAGCACCCTGAGCGATCTGGTCGTTGAAAGCCTGCTGTGCCGCATGGTTGCCGGAGAGTGCTGCGCTCCACTGCTCATTGCTTGCCGTTGCCCAGTTGAGGGCATCGGCAAGACCGCCGGTGACGGTGCCGGTGTGCGCCGTCTCCTGCGATGCTTCCACGAGGTTTTCGAGCGGCAATGCATCGCCGAACTTGGAGAACGAGCCTGCGGCGATGTTGCTCCACTTGTCCAGTTCCTGCTGGTTAGTGGTCAAGCGTGACAGGTTCTGTGCGGCTTCGGTCGCGGTGTCCTCTTCGCCAAGTAGCTTATAAAACAGGGTATAGGAGCTTCGCGCCTGCTCGGACGTGCCGCCCGCATCCTTCCAGGCAGCGTCCAGCTGATGCGTCTGCTCGATCTGCTCTTCCTGGCTACTGGCAAGCCCGACAAGCGCGGTAGCGGTGCCGGTGACGGCACCGGTTATCGTCTTTCCGGCAGTCTCTAGACCCTTGCCGGCCTTTTCCAGCTTATCGCTGTTGTCCTGAATTGTCTGACCGAACTGGTAAAGACTGCTCTTCGATGCCTGGGCTTCGCGACTGACGCTTTTAAGATCGTCGGAATAGCTCTCAAGCTGATTTTCGCAAATGGCAATCTGAGCCTTAAGGCTCGAGTACTGCGCTTCCTCGCGCTCAGTGAGCGTCGCACCGCTTCGCTTCTTCTCATCGAGCGTCGCAAGCGCGGCCTTGTAGGCATCGAGTTTCGCTTTCGTCTCGCCGTACGCTCGGTTCAGAAGCTTTTCCTTCTCAACGAGCAAATCCGTATTGCCGGGGTCGAATTTCAGGGCGCGATTGATGTCCTTCAACGCGCCCTGCGTATCCTTCGCCGTGCTCTGCACGCTCTTCAACGCGCCCTGCAACTCGGTCGTATCTCCGCCGAACTTGATAGTCAGACCTTTGTACGTGACAGCCACGGTTTCACCTCTTTTCAGTTGTCAATGAAAGAAATGAGCGCACAGAACAGCGCACCGAATAGGTGCGCTGACGCTTTACGCTCACATGCCAGCCCAGAAGGCCGCTTCGCCCTGCCGCGAGTGTTCGTCATCCTCGGCGTATGCCACAGCGTCGTTGACGAAGCTGTACACGTCGATAAGGTTTTGCACCTGCACATAAGACAGGTCGTGCAGGTCTTGGACGCTCAATCCCGCCTGCTGGCAAGAGTAGATGTAGAGCGCGTCGCAGCTACTCTCCAGTTCCCTCGGCAGCGGCGGCATCGGGTGCTTCGGCGGGCGCGGCTTCCACGTCCGCTTTTGCGTTCGGAAAAAAGTTGTCCTTGATGATCTGCATCACGTCAGATGCCCAACCGCCTTTGCGCTCAAGGTCGAATTCCGTCTGCGGGAAGCCGCAAACCCAATCCTCAAAGGACTTACCGAGGTCTGTTTTCTCCTTCGCAGTGGCGTTGTATGTCTTCGCGCAGGCGTAGAAAATCTCAAGCAGTGGCACGATAGGCGGAATGTTCGACGCCGCCGAGACATCGAGAACAACGGAGATGGCTTCGTTGATGTCCTTCGGACGGCGCGAGCCATCCTTGCGCTCAACGAAGAACTCACGTGAATAGGCAATTGGAGTGAAGGCATTGCAAGCGACCGGGTACTTAACGCCGCCAACCTCGATGATTCCGCCGTCCATTACGCGCTCACACTACCAATCTTGGGCGTGACGGCAGTATCTACCTTTTCGAAGAATTTGTCGTAACCGTCAATATCGCCATATGTGTCGATGTAGCTGCCGCGCCAGCCGCTCGGCAGCTTGACGGGACGGAACGTAAGATCGTAATCAAGCTGCGTGATGTCGGGCTTGTCCTCAAGTGTCTTTGCATCGACGGATGCGGGCTTGCTCGTGCACTTGTAGATGCAACGGCGCTTTCCAACGACGTGTCCGGGCTGCTCGCACATGAATGCGAACGGCTTAGGTGTCTTGCCGGAAGTTGCCAGCAAGCGTCCTTTCTCGTCGATGTCGAAGCCGATAATGTCGGCCAGAAGAGCACGCAGCTCTGGCGTGCTCTCGATGTCGTAGAGCGACCACGTGATAGAGCCGCCGTTATCCTGGTACTTGTCCAGCCACGTCTCGTTATCGCCGTGGCTCGTCGACTGCTCAATGGACGGCTCAATCTTGATCTCGACCGTGCCTGGGATGTGGATAGGCTTCTCGTACGTAAACGTCTCCTCGTTGGTAAGACGCGCTATATGCGCGTTCTTAACGCCGAAGAACCCATTTCGCGCCATGTCGGCTCCTTTCTTTACTCGGTCACGCCAACCTCATAGGCCGTCTCGATAAGCTCGTCACCATCGAGCGACGTGACCGTTTTCACATAATTGAAATCTGCGGCATCGAGTGCCGCTTCGAATCGCTTCTCAAGCTCGTAATCGCGCTCTCGAACGTAAAGCGCCACATCGTAGGGCATCCAGCGGCACCATCCAGTGTTGTCCGCGCTCAGGGCTTCACCGTAACCTGCTTCAATGTCGATATACGGCGGCGCGAGCGACTCGTCATCGTCGCGGAAACTTCCGTTCGCCCACGGCAAGCCGAACGCATCAAGAAGCTCCGCCAGGTCTTTAAGGCTGTTCATTGCGCCCCCTTGGAGAATTCGGCGGCAACTTCCTTGTAAACGCCCTCGATGACGTGATCGCCTTCTACCCTGCCGGGATAGCTGCCGTGCTGGTTTTTGATGACGTGGCCGTTCTCGAGCAGATGTGTAAGCTGATACTGCCTGTTGTGGACAACACAGGTCGTACCGGTCGCTTCGCTCTTAACGTCAGCAGACCATCCCTTTGCGTAACTTCCGCCGTGCCGCTTCTTCTTCCGGCTTCGCTCTTTCAGAAGGCGAACCGCCTTGTTGCCAGCCGCCTTGACATTTCCCTGCAAGACTTCTTCGTTGTCCTCGATGACCTCTTCGATGCTGTTGACGATAATCGATTCAAGCTGGTCAATCTTTATCCCGCTCACCGGTTGCCTACTTTCTCGACCAGCGTAAGCCGCACATTGTCGACGTTCGCCACAACCGCCGAATCGACGGCGTAGCGGATGCCGCCGAACTCGCAAAGCCTTTCACCGCTGTATGCGCACGCGCGTACCGTGATGACGGCCTGCGGCTTAACTCCGGCCTGTGCGGCGGTGTAGTACGCCGTCTGGCTGATGCCGTACACGTTGCAGGGAACACGGCGGCGGCGCTCCTTTTTGTGCGATACGCCCAGATCATCGCGTTCTGAGACGGCAGCAATAAGCGTACAGATGCCAGCCCACCCGCTCATGCGGCATCACCGCCGTTGTACGCCGAATCACCGCTCATGCTCGTAAGCATGGTTTCGAACGCCTTCATGAAGCGCTCGGCGTCTGGGTTGTCCATGCCGAAGTTGGCCTTGACGTAAACCTTTATCGCAAGCCGAACGCGCCCGTCCGAATCGTCGTTCGCCTTGGCATCCGCTACGCCGCCCGCAACCAGCTCGGCGCGGGCGGCTTCGATTACGTCTGAAATCTCTTCGTCGTAATCGGTTACGAAAGCCGGGATGCGAAGCGCGGCGCGGCACGCATCCAGCAGCTTGCCTTTAGCCTTTGCGGCCATGCCGCGCCACCTCCTTAAGCCTGCTTGATAGTGAGCTGTGCGAACGCTTCGGGGACAGTAAGAACACCGTCGAACAGAACATAGCCGTCGAAGCAGCGCTTCTGGGTTCGCGGCTGGACGTAAGGCGTAACGTCAGGGCCATCAAACATGTTGCCCCTGAACAGGTCGGGGAAGCCGGCCTTAATCACGTTGTCGGCGATTGAATCGTCCTGCTTTACGATCTTGCCGAAGATTCGACCCTGAACCGTCGGGTCATCGGTGGCCTCATTTGCAAAATAAGAACGACCGTTGGCATCCTCAAGCATGGCAATCTGGTTCCAAATGGTGTTGTTATTGGCGTAGATGATGATTCCCTTAGCCGCTGCGTTGCCGTAAGAGCGGAGCAGGCTCAGCATCTTCACGATGTCGGCCTTGGTAAGCTTCTTTACTGCCGCCGTCTGAATCTTGTTGGCGGTCGCGATGCCGTAATTCTCATCGGCAAGCTTCTCGTGGACGAATGCGTTGCACGCGACGGAGAGACGTGCAGAGACCTCGGAAATGATGTACTGCTCGAAGCCGGAAAGCGACTGCGTTGCCATCTTTCGGGACATCTCGACGGTCTTCTTAATCTCCGATCCTGCGAGCGGAACGGTATCGAAGTCATTTTCCTCGATATCGATAGGGGCTTCGCCCTCGTCGGTCTTGGCCGCATCGCCCTTCTTGATGGACTTGTGGCGCGGGAACTCGACCTGACCAGACATGTTCGTTCGGCTGATGTCACCGAAGAGAACGGCAGTGTTGTCGATAAGGGAAATGATCTCGTTCTGCACGGCCACGGGAACGATGGAATCGGTGTTGGCCGTGGTCATGGTGAACTCGGCTCGCTGCTCGATTGCGTGGCGCTGAGCGGCACGCTCAACATCGGTGAGCTCGGTGCCGCCGATAAGCTGGATGCCGGAACGCTCGGCAAGACCCTTAGCCCATGCACGGCGCTCAGCTTTGTCGTAATCGGTCACGTCATATGCAGCGCCGGGGATGCCAGCGACGTTGGCGGAACGTGCCAGCGGCACGGAATCCACGCGCTGTGCGCGGCCTGCGTCGATGGCGGCACGGGCGTTCGCGACGGCGGCGTTGCGAGCCTGCGCCGCCTGTGCGGTCTGGGCGGTGCGCTCGTTAATCTGGTCAGTCAGCTCGGCCATGCGGGCCGCATCCTCTTCCGTCGGATCAGTACCGTCAGAATACTGGTCGACAAGCGCTTGCAGGTCGTTAAGAAGTTCCTCAAGTGTCATTGCTAGTTACCTTTCTTCGCATTGGTAATTGCCAGGCACGCTTTTGCTCGAAGCAACGCGCCCTTCCTTCGCGCAAGCTCCTTGCGCGACTGCTCAATCGCTCCGTTAAGCAGATTTCTTGCACTTATTTCGGTGTTCGGGTCAGCAGGAAGGCTGACTACGGACACGTCATAAATCTTCTTGACGCGCGTGATTGTCGTGGTATGCGTGTCTCGGTCGTACTCGGACGCGCCGATGGTGAACGCCCACGACATGCGCGTAACAAGGCCGTTATCGATTTCCTCGAATCGGTTTCGGGCGGCTTCTGATTTCGAGAGGTCTGCGGCCATAAAAAGCCCGTGCTCATCGGGCTCGACGATGAGCGTTCCGTTCGACTGGCGCGCCAAAACGTCGCCCACATGGTCGAACTGCATGATGATGTCGCTCATGTCTGTATCGACGAATGCGTCTGGGCTGATGACTTCGCGGTACTCGGTACCGTCCCAAGGGTCTTCATATAGGACATATGGGTCATTGAATGTCGAAGCGTATCCCTCGACGTAGTAGTCGGATTCGATGCGCTTCTCGCGGCCTTCGCCGCCGTCAAGGCTTCTCAAGACCACCGACATCTGGCGGTACTGGCGCTCATTCGGTTTCGCCGGCATCGGTATCACCACCCTTTCCATCGATTTTGGCGATATTCGCGTTCGTCTCGGCGGCCTTCGCCGCCTGATCTGCTGTGTGCTCGCTGATCAAGTCCAGGTCTATGTACTCACCACGAATTACGTGACGCTCGCCGCCTGGGTAAGACGGTGACTGGAACACCTCTGCAACCTGATTGCCACACCAGATGCCACGGTCGAACAGCGCCGTCGAAACGTTGAGCTTCGTTTGGTTGCTCGCGAACTCAAGGCGGTTCGCGCTGAACATAATCGAGTTGCCATGGGCAATCTCGTTCGGCGTGAACGTCATCGCCGTGAGTACGTACCCGAGCTGGATAGCGAAGACCTCGGTACGTCCCTCATAAAAGGCGTTGTACGTATCCTCGTCGGCTCGGTTCATAACGATGTCTTCGCTTGATCCGAAGAAACGATAGGCCGCTTTTTCTATGCGCTCCATTTGCGCAGCGTCAACGGTGTAGTTCTGTGGCGCGATCTGCTTGACCTCTTGATACTTGTTGTCATAAACGACGATACCGCCCGCGTTCGACGCCCCCAACTGCTTGTTGAAGGACTCGGCAGACTTCTTCGTGTCTTCCGGGTTTCGGTTTTGCGAAAGCTTGCCGATGAAGCGCACCGCCGCGCCCTGCTCGATAGCTGTTTTCTCGGCTTCCTCTTGAGCGTGAATCAAGTCAAGCGTCGGATTGAGCACGTTGGTACCGTCTCCGAACAAATCGCTCTTGAACTGATGCCGCGTCATAACGCCAATGCGCGACCACTCAATCAAGGTCTTATCGCCGCCGGGAAAACGGAGCTCAAGCCACAAAGCGCCGTCAACGTCGTAGGCTTCGCACTGACTTGGCAGCACTGGGTAATAGCCAACGGACGTGATTCCGTCCCCGCCGTCAACAGGGACGATCAGGCACGTGTCGCAAACGTCAAGTATCGTTGAGACGCGATGCAAAAATTGCGGCACGGTCATCCACGGGTTCGGTTGCCACTGCAAAGAGCGCGTCCATTGCGGTTGCGCCGTGCCAGAAATCTCGGGACGGAGCTTTGAAGCATGGTCGGCATTTCGCTCGATTATGGAGCGCGTCAGCTCGGCTTCGTAGATACCGCCAGACCACGACGTGAAACGCGGTGAGTACGCCGTGAAAGTCTGAAAATAGCCATCGACTGCCTGCATGATAGGCTTATGAAACACGGCATCGAACATCGAGCGGAAAAGCGTTGGTTTTCGCACGTTTTAACCTCCAATCATGCTTTGGTAGTCATCCATCATGTCTTTGAGCACAACAAATGCGTCGCACTCAGCCGCCCAAGCATCAATGCGGTTGCGCGGGTCTTGGTTCTTCTTGTCGGGCGCAATGTTGCCGTTCGCGTCGTTTCTGATCATCACGTTGGAGCGGCACCATTCCGCTATAGGGTTCTGGTTATCGACGATGCGGTTTTCCTTGTAGAGCGCCCGAAGCTCCTTCATTGGCATGGACAAGGTTTGAGCACCCTGTATTACCTTTTTGAAGTTATCGGCTCCGAAATAGCCCTCGTACGCTTCAACAGTCGGAACATCTCGCATATGCCACGGGTCATAGCCGCAGGCAACCGAGTAAATGCCGTACTTTTCCTGAATCTCCGTGACCCAATCCAGCACGTCGCGCTTGTCGATGATCGGCGTTGCCGACGTTCTGAGCAGCCCGCGGGCAATCCAGGCATCGTAGGGCACGCCGTCTCGACCTCCGCGCCGCCCCTCGGCTTCCGCCTGCTCCAAGGCGCGAAGCGGTATCCACGCCATGTGCATTGCGTATATATGCTCGTCGTTCGGGCGCATCATCAGCAGGCACGCCGCCGTTAGGTCGGTCGTATCCGAAGCGTCCACGCCGAGAATTGCGTAAGAAAAAGACCCATCGGACGGGTCGAACGTTGCTTCGTTGTGGATCTCAGACCATTTGAGCCACGCTTGGCTCTGGTTCTCAATGAGGTTGAAGTCTTTTACCAGCAGCGTCGGCAAGAATGTCGGGTCATCGAGTGCCTTGGAGACGTTTTCCCTGAGCGATTTCAGAGACTTGATTGTTCCAAGCCCGGGATTCGCCTTAATCCAGCACTTCTCGTCTTTCCATTCCTCGCGCTCGTCAAGCTCAAAAATGAAAGCGATGAAATGCTCGGCTTTTTCTCCAGATGCTTCGCCGTTCAGCCATTTGGCAGCGTATTCGTACTGAGCATCGAAAATGCCACCGCGCACGAATCCGTTGGTCGTGATCTCAAGAACCAGCGGTTGCCTACGGGCGGAAATACCCTGAATCGTCAGGTCGTAGAGGTCGCGGTTTCGCATGGCTGCGAGCTCGTCAACGATAGCGCCTGAGATGTCCAAGCCGTCAAGGTGGTTCGTGTTGGCGGAAAGCGCCTTGATTGACCCCATGTTGAGGCCGCAGTAAAGGTCGCTCACGCGCTTTCGCACGTGCTTTGCCAGCGCCGGTGAGGTCATCACCATTCGCCAGGCGTTGTTGAAGCCCTTCGCCGCCTGATCGTGAGCCGTAGCCACGTTGTAGACTTCCGGTGCGCCCTCGTCATCGTTAATGAGCAAGTCAAGCTCGATAGCCGACGCAAGCGCGGTCTTGCCGTTCTTTCGCCCCATAATCCAAAGGACTTCGCGGTATTGGCGCAAGCCCTCGGCATCCACGAAACCGAAGATTACGGAGAGGATGGCCAACTGGAAAAGCTCGAGCTTGAACTTGCGTCCAAGCTTTCCGCTCGGAAGTCGGCAAAACGTCTCGATGAAGGTGACGTGCTTCGCCGCGAACTCTTCGCGGTAATGGTACGGATAGAGCGGATCGGTGTTATCCAGGTCGCGCAGCACGCGCTCCGCGAGCTGATGCATCTTCTCGCAAGCAGTGATCTCACCGTTGAGGATGCCACCGAAGTAGCTTCGTATCGCCTGCTCGCAGCGACCAGCGCCGCTTCGCTTCTTAGCCGCCGAAGCGCGTTTCATTGAGGTAGTCAATGAGCGCATCGCCTGCGGTGCTGCCGGACGGCATCATGTCGGTGAGCTGCTTGATGCCGCGCGAGAAGGTCGTGAACAGCTTGTTGTAGGCGCTGAAACCCGGATGCTCCCGCAGGCCGGATTGACCGCCGCCGTTGTCATATTCGGTGAAGATGCTCTCGTACATCAGCTCGCGGCGGGCTTCGTCAAGCTTGACCTTCAAGAACGCGATGTTCGACATCAGCGGAAGCACGGCGCTTCGCTTCTCGTCCGGTATCGCGTCCTTGGTGAGCCGTTGGAGCTTTTTCAGCTCGCTTTGGTATCGGCTCTCGATGGAAGCGGTGTGCTTCTTCGGGGGACTTTCCGTGGCTTTGGGCAAAAGGTCGTTACTTTCGCACACTTTTCGCCTTCCCACAAGACCACCCCCGTTCTGAAACCCGTCACACGCAAATTTCTATCTTCCGGCGTTGGTGCCCTATGCTGGGTGCCTTGATTTTATACCGGGGGGATAGCTCGAAGCCGTGACCTGCTGTTTTGTCTGTCGTTTTGTTTGACTGTGCGCTTGTGCTCAGTCTGTGTTTTCGTCTGTCAGCGAAATCAAGTTGCCGTCCTCGTCAAAGCGCAGCCCTTGCCTTGTGCTGCCCTGCCTTGCCCAGCCGTGCACCTTCTTGTGGCAGAGGTCGCACAGGCTTACAAGGTTGCGAGTGTCGGTCGCTATGTTCGGATCGCTGATGTTCGATGGTGTTAGCTCGATGATGTGGTGCACCATCGTTGCCGGTGTTGCGATGCCAGCCTTTAGGCAATGCTGGCAAAGATAGGCGTCACGTTGCAATGCGAGCTCTCGCGCCCGTTCCCAATCCTTGGAATGGTAGAACCGACTCGAGAAGCCCTTAGCCATTGCGCGACCCCCAACAAAAAAGGGACGCGACCAAAGGCCGTGTCCCTTTCTGATAATCCACCGTACCGAAATATAACGCAAACCGGAAAGTGATGACAAGTACCAATCTCAAATATCTTTGAGCGCGGCAAAGCCCACCTCGTCGATATAGCGGAACCCAACGTTGCAAAGCTCCCTGCACCATTGGCGCGAGCACTGCATCACATCGGCTATCTCGTCCCATGGCATCGCTTGTAGATAGGCCATGCACAGCGCGTCGGCATAGCGGTTGCCCTTGAGCTTAGCCAAGCCGCCGCGATTGTCAGTGCCGTAAAGTAGCACGCACGCTTCGTCCACCTCGGCTTGGCTGTCCGCGATCCTCCTTTCCAACCTCCCCTCAAAGTCGATACGCCCGTTAATCGCATCCATAGGGTCTGAGCCGCCACCGCCGCCGCCCGCGCTGTAGCTCGGCGCCTTGGCTCCCTCGCGAGCCTTAAGGCGGGCTAGCATCTCCTTTGCGTGCTCGATGCTAGCCACCTCGTCACGGATGCGCTCGAAGTATTCCTTGGCATCCACAAGGCATCAACCCTAGTCGATGCCCGTAGAGCCGAAGCCGTCGGTACCGCGCTCGGTGTCGGTCAGGCTATCGACCCCGACAAGATCACACGGCACGAACGGGACAACGACCATCTGGCACACGCGCGTACCCTTGGGAAGAAACACGGTGTCACAGCTGAGATTGACCAGCGGTGCATGCACCTCGCCACGGTATCCGCTGTCGATGACGCTTACGCTGTTGCGCAGTGTCACGCCGTAGTGAGCGCCAAGGCCGGAGCGCGGAAAGACCAAGCCGACACAGCCGCTCGGAATCTCGCAGGCAAAGCCAAGTCCGCAGACAGCGCTTGCGTTTGGCTTAAGCCTTACATCTTCGGTGATGCAAAGGTCGAAACCTGCATCGCCATCATGCGCGTATGTCGGCATGGCCGTTCCGTCAGCCAGGCAAACGTTCATCTTTCGTTCGTACATGTCAGCTCCTTAGAAGGGAATATCTTCGTCGTACACGTCTGGGTAGGTCGCAGCCTGCGGTGCCGCCGCCGGTTGCTGAGACTGTCGATGCGAGGTCATGATTGCCACGTTATCGACGATGACCTCGAGCTTGCGATAGCGCTTGCCGTCCTTCTCCCACACGTTCTGGTGCAGGTGCCCAAGGATAGCCAGGCGTGCGCCCTTCATCAGAAGGCCGTTGTTGAACATCGCTTCGCCGCGTTTGCCGTACATCACGCAGTCGACCCAGCTGGTCACATCCTTATAGCTGCCGTCCTGCTGCTTGCGGCTCTTGTTCACGGCTAGTGAAAAGCTCGTTACTGCAAGGCCGCTGTTGGTGTACCTAACCTCTGCATCTTGCCCAAGGTTGCCACTCAAGGTGACGCTGTTAAGGCTGTCACTCACAGTTACCACCCCTCACGATTGCCAATGCGATATAGGTCATGATCACCATCGCGGTTGCGAGCGACGGGACGAGCCATGAGAACAGACAACCGGTAATGATGCTTATGAACAGCTCCATAAGGCAAAAACAAAGAAAGACGATGATGCAGCCCAACAACGCTATGAGCACCGCTACAAGCACACCAAGCCTCTTGATTCGGCGGCGCGACCGCTCACTCGACCTACTCACGGCATCCACCCCCAAGAGCCTTGATAAGCCCCTCGCGCTGGACGTACCCAAGTCCCCTCACTCGGCGGCTCTCGCTGATGTGCAGGCTCTTCATGAGCTTCTGGGTTCGTGGCGCGGCAAAACCAGGCATCGACCTAATCAGCGATTCGGCACGCATGCCCGATGCAGCCTGGTCTCCGCCGTCTGCCAACTCAAAGAACTGCTCAATGGACATCAAGCCGTTCTTAAGCTTGGCCTTGTACTCTGCTCTCTTAATCCTGATCTGCATCCCCTTATCGAGGGCTGCACGCCGCTGTTCGGCAGTCAATTTCGGTACCATTTTCAATATCTCCTGATTCTTACTTGGAATACGGCGGCTAACCGTTCCCAAACCATCGGTTTTGCTTTCTGACCTCTCGTTTTCGTGTCGTGACGCAAATGGCCGAGGTCTTGCCATTTACACACCGTTTACACTCCGTCCTCAAGCTGCTTGGCAAAGTTGTTGAACGCCTGAGCCGCCGCCTGGTCGCGCCCCGGCAGAAGGTGCGCGTAGAGTTTCAGCGTTGTCGCTTCGTTCGAGTGCCCCAAGCGATCTGCGAGCGTTTTGAGGTCAACGCCGTTCGCCAGGCACCACGTGGCGTGCGTATGGCGCAACGAGTGGAACACGTACGTCCTCGGCATGCCCGCACGGTCGCGAGCGCGGCTGAAAGCCTTTGAGACGGTCGTAGGGCGCATGTAAGAGCCGTCTATGCTCACCAGTGGCGAATCGGGCGTAAAAGCGTCTGAAATCGAATCCTGTTGCGCGAGATAGGCTTTTATCAGCTCCCACTCTTCGTCGATTAGTGCCACAGGCCGCGTCTTCTTGTTCTTGGTCACGTTGGAGCGAATAACGCCACCGCCCGGAACCTCGATGACCGTTCCACTCACGAGGATGAACCCCTGCGCCTTGTGGAGGTCGCGCCGTCTAACGGCGCACACCTCGCCGACGCGCATCCCCGTGTGTAGTGCAAGCCAAGCTGCGAAAGCGTAGGCCGATTGGCGCATGAAGCGCTTCTCGGGCGCCTCAAGGTCGAGCTTTTCGGAGACCATGGCATCGAGTGCCCTGTAATCCCATTCGTCGATGCTCACGGCTTCATGGCGTTCCTCTGGCGGCTTTGTGACCATAAGCATTGGGTTGTTCTCGCAGATGCCGATGCGCACCCAGAAGTTGTATGCGCCGCGCAAAAAGTGGTGAACGCTGATGATCGTGTTGCACGAAAGACCTTGACCGCCGTTCTTCTTGCTCACGCCAAGCCGCGTCTCGAAGTCGTTCAGCTCGATGGCGGTAAGGTCGCGAGCGACTTTGCCTTTAAGGTACTTGCCCACGTAGGTTCGCGTGAAAAACGTCCACCTCTTCACGGTGTTAATGGCTGCGCCCTTGACCTTCCGCTGCTCGATGTACTCCCAAAGCAGGTCGACTATCAGCGTGCTCTTGACCTTGCCGTCAAAGGTCAGGTGCGAAGCCCAGGCATCAGCCAAAGCCTGCGCTTCATCGCGCGTCCTGGCATCCGGGAAACTACGGCGTGGCCGTATCTGCCGCCCGTCCGGTGCCTTGCCAAGATACGGCTGCGCGTACCACACGCCCTTTGGGTCGCGCTTGACCTCGATACCCATCACCGGCACCTGCCAGTGCGCTTGAGATAGGCAACGTTCCTGCGCGACCGCTTGAGCGCCTTTGTATACCGGCGCTGCCATTTAGGGTCGCGATACTTCCTGCAACGCTTCTTGAACTTGCCCCATTCCCTATGCGCACGGCTCATTGCGCAGAAAACCTCATATAGGAAGTTTCCTTTTCCACGAAGCGCAGATATGTACGCATTGTCGAAATCCTTAATGATGCGGCTGATGGCATGGCCTGGACTCTCAATCATCGTCCCGCTCCTTTCCAGCCGCTTTCTTCGCCTTGTGCATGCTGATCTTTGCCGCGTAAATGAAGTAGATGCACATGATCAGCAGGAAGCAGGAGAAGGCCAGGAACCCATATCCAGCTCCGAAGATGAAGCCAATGGCGATACTGGCAACCAACATCGCGAACGGGACGATCAGCAGGGCGCAACCAACCAGCATCGACGATGCCTCTTCATACTCTTCCTCGGTCTTAAACTCTTTCATTGCTTTCCTCCAAATTTCGGTGAATCACTTCGATTGCGTCGGTGACGCAATCGCACCAGCAAATAAGATCGTCGTAATCGACCCGCGTTCCATCGTGTCCGCGCTTCTCGCACGTTGTAATGCGCCGGCTCATGTCCTGCGATACGGCACACAGGTTCTCGAGGGTCTTGCGGTCGCTCCTAATCGTCATCGCCGGTCACCCACACATCGCGGTGATGCTCCCGCATGAACTCGTCGAAATCCCATTCGATGTCTTCACTCTCCAAGCCTTGCCAGCCCCAAAACTCACTGACATATTGCTGGCAGCGCGGGCATGCGTAGCGCTTCCAGAACTGACCAAACCAAAAGCCGCTTTCAATGAGCACGCCACGCGTTCCCGCTGGAACCGTCTCGCCGCAGTACGCGCACTGATGCGCCTTGCGGACGGTGACAAGCTTGGGTGCGGCGTAGAAGTCACCGCCGCTCATGACGCGCTGCCTTCCAGTGCTTCAAGCATGTTCTCGATGCACTCATGCGCCTTCTTGAGGTCTTCGATGCCGTTCTTTGACTTCCATCGCCACAGGTACTTGAAGGCGCATCCCTGCATATAGGACACGTATTCATCGGTGCCGAGCATCGATTCCATTGCCTGTTTGCATTCGATGCCGGTATGCCCTGCGTAGTGCGCGGGCTTGGTCACAGGGTCGAACTCAGAATCGACCGTTGAGGTCATCTTCTCGGCAACCTGCGAAGCGTTGAGCTCAACGGGCTCAGTCAGATCGCCGACATGCTTAACGTAAGAACTCATTTGCCATCCATCCAAAAAACTACCCAGTCAACAAAAGCCCGTAAAAACGGTTGAACGTTGCCGTCATCAGCCCAGCCTGCGAATCCAATAAAGCCGTCGCTGTTGAAGGAGATCGCTTCTCGTCCTTTGAAGTAATCGCCATCGACATGCAAGAAGGCCGATTCGATAGGGTTGCCCGGTTTATCGCGAACGTTGATTTTTGGAGCGTCCTTCTTCCTATGCGAAACGTACATTTGCAGCCCATTCAGCTCATTGAATTGACTCAGCTCGCAAGCGACAAAGGCTTCCAACATGTAAATGTCGTTTTCACTCACATCGTCATAGCTGAGACAGCAGCACGAAAACAGTTCTCTGGCTTCATTTCGTGTCAAAACGTCACTATCGAGTGATTTGTGAATCGTCAAAATACTCACCTCTCTTCACCTCCTTCTTCGTCTCCCTGCACTTCCAGCAGGCTTCACTGTCCTTGATGAACCAGTCCAGATTTCGCTCGATGCCGCAGTAAGGACACGTGTGCTTTCGGACTTTGTTGACATAGCTCCCGTAAGGCATCGCCAACGCTCCTTTGTTGAAAACTTTTCTATTGTTGAGAACTTGTTGAAAACCTGTCGATAACTACTGCTGAAGACTCAAATACAGGCTTTGGAATCGCTCGAAAAACGAATCGATCAAGAAAGAAGAAGCAAGAAAGA
>DBEZXW010000003.1:0-32591 GCA_048291725.1 Collinsella sp.
GGCGCGCCCGCCCTGACCCGCAAACCTGATATGGGTAATGCCAACGAAGGGAGCCGTGCCAATGAGCACACAGACCGAGCCCAAGCTCGTCACGCAAATCGACTTCGCCCGCGCCGGGCAGATCACACCGCAGATGAAGGAGGTCGCCGAGCGCGAGCATCGCGACCCCGAGTACATCCGCGAGCGCGTGGCCGACGGCCGCATCGCCATTCCCGCCAACATCGTACACATCAAAAAGGGCATGCGCGCCTTTGGTGTCGGCGAGGGCCTGTCCACCAAGGTCAACGTCAACCTGGGCATCTCGGGCGACAAGGCCGATGCCGCCGAGGAATGGAAGAAGGTCAAGATTGCCGAGGATTTTGGCGCCGACGCCATCATGGACCTCTCCAACTCGGGCAAGACGCGCCAGTTCCGCCAGCAGCTCATCGACGAGACGCCGCTTATGGTGGGCACCGTCCCCATGTACGACGCCATCGGCTACATGGAAAAGCCGCTGGTCAAGCTCACCAAGGACGACCTGCTCGAGGTCGTTCGCGCGCACGCCGAGGACGGCGTGGACTTCATGACCATCCACTGCGGCATCAACAAGTCGGTCACCAAGACCTTTAAGGAGACCGGCCGTCTCATGAACATCGTCAGCCGCGGCGGCTCGCTGCTGTTTGGCTGGATGGAGGTCACCGGCAACGAAAACCCGTTCTACGAGTACTTTGACGAGGTGCTCGAGATTTGCCACGAGTACGACGTGACGATTTCGCTCGGCGACTCCTGCCGCCCGGGCTGCCTCTACGACTCCAACGACGCCACCGAGACCGCCGAGATGATCGAGCTGGGCAAGCTGTGCAAGCGCGCCTGGGCCGCCGGCGTCCAGGTCATGGTCGAGGGCCCGGGCCACATGGCGCTCGACGAGATCGCCGCCAACATGAAACTGCAGAAGCGCCTGTGCCACAACGCCCCGTTCTATGTGCTCGGGCCACTGGTGACCGATATCGGCGTGGGTTACGACCACATCACCGCCGCCATCGGTGGCGCTATCTCCGCGAGCTCCGGCGCCGACTTCCTGTGCTACGTGACGCCGGCCGAGCACCTATGCCTGCCTAACGCCCAGGATGTGCTCGACGGCCTCATGGCCACCAAGATTGCCGCACACGCCGCCGACATCGCCAAGAAGGTACCGCACGCCCGCGACATGGACGACAAGATGGGCCAGGCACGCCGCAAGCTCGACTGGGACGCCATGTGGAAGTGCGCGCTCGACCCGGTTACGGGCAAGAAGCGCTACGAGGAGTCCCCCGCCGCCACCGAGGGCACTTGCACCATGTGCGGCAAGATGTGCGCCGTCCGAACCGTCAACAAGATCTTCGAGGGCACCACGATCGACCTCGGCATGGAGGACTAGCCCTGTCGCCGCGGCCGCCTCTGGCGGCGAGCTGGCGCCTGTCAATTGTTGACGTGTGAACATTTGCTTATATTTGCGTAAAGATTGCATCGCCCGCCCGGGATCGGCATACAGCCGGCCCGGGCATCTTTATAATGCGGGGTAAAAGACCCATTTGAATCCGACCGGACAAGGGAGCGAACATGGATCGCAGTAAGGTACCCGCCGTTCTATCCATCGCGGGATCCGATTCCAGCGGCGGTGCCGGCATTCAGGCCGACATCAAGACCATTACGGCGCACCGCCTGTATGCCGAGACGGCCATTACAGCCATCACCGCACAGAACACCCTGGGCGTCACCGCCGTGCAGGATATCTCGCCAGATATCGTAGCCGCGCAAATCGACGCTGTCTTTGACGACATCCGCCCGAGCGCCGTCAAGATCGGCATGGTTTCTTCTGTCGAGATTATCGAAGTCATCGCCGACCGCTTGAGCGCTTGGAACGCAACGAACGTGGTCGTCGACCCCGTCATGGTCGCCACCTCGGGCGCTCGTCTCATTGCCGAGGATGCCTCCGAGGCACTCACCCGCCGCCTGTTCCCGTTGGCAACCGTCATCACGCCCAACATTCCCGAGGCTATGGCGCTGCTCGATTACGAGGTCGATTCCGAGCGCACACAGCAAAATGCCGCCATGCTTCTCACCCGCCGCTTTGGCTGCGCGTCCCTCGTTAAGGGTGGGCATCTTGTCAACGAAGCCAACGATGTGCTAGCAGAGCCCGCGCCGCTCGATGACGAGGGCAACCACCTGGGCGATCCACTCACCACGTGGTTCCGCCACAAGCGCATCGAGACCGGCAACACGCATGGCACTGGCTGCACGCTTTCGTCCGCCATCGCCTGCGCGCTGGCCCAGGACATGGAACTTGCCGACGCCGTCAACGCCGGCAAGGCCTACCTAACCGGAGCTCTCGCCGCCGGCTTTGACATGGGCAAAGGTTCCGGCCCCGTCAACCATATGTGGCAATACTAAAGCCCGCAGCCCAAAACCACCGCAAAGGGGACAGACACCTTTGCGGTGGCTACCACAAACGTCTCGATCTGTAACAGTTAGAGCCCATTTTTCGGCCCACCTGTTACAGATCGAGATATTCTAATTCCGCTGAGAAGAGATCTCGATCTGTAACAGTAACTCGGCAAAATCGACCCTAGATGTTACAGATCAAGACAAACGACCGATATCGACCTAAATAATCTCAATCTGTAACATCTAGCCCGTTTTCGGCCTTAGAACTGTTACAGATCAAGACAAACGAAACAAGCCACCGCAAAGGGAGCTTTTGTGGTGCTTTGGGTCGCGCTACTCACCAAGCATCTCTTTGAGCTTGGCTGCCACGGCGTGGCCCAGGCTCTCGTGGCTTTCGGGCATCATATGCAGGTAGTCGATATCACCCGGCTCGGCGAAATCGGCGGCATTCAAAAAGTCGCAGCCAAACTGCTCTGCCACGTGCGCATAGTACTCGCCAAAATGCTCAGATGCCTCAACGGAATGCTCGTCAAAGTCGGTCATATACACATCGGCGATCTGCGGCTTGATCTTGATAGGAGCCATCAGCAGAATGCGCGGACAAGGCGCAGCGTCGGTCCACGGAAACGCGCAGGCGGCGCGAATCAGTGCCATGGCGCCACGGGCGATATCGGAAGCTGTCACGTTAAAGACCGTCTTACAGTCGTTGGTGCCCAGCATGATCACAATGGCGTCCAGCGGCTTATGGGCCTCGAGCAGCATCGGAAGCGCGCGAATGCCGTTGAGGTTAGTGTCCAGATGGCACATATCGTCGCGCACCGTCGTGCGGCCGTTAAGCCCCTCCTCAATCACATGCCAGCCCTCGCCCAGGTCACGCTGCGCCACGCCGCACCAGCGCACATCCTGCGCATAGCGCACCGCGGTGCCATCGCGCATACCAGCCGGATCATAGCCATAGGTGTTGCTGTCACCAAAGCACAGAACGTTTTTCATCGTAAGCCCTTCCTTTAGTAAAAAGCCGACGGGAGCAGCCCTCCCGCCGGCTCGACCTATCTGTCGGCACGTACCGATTACAGGTACTTGCGCCAATCGTCCTCGTCCTCATCATCCTCGGCAGCAGCCTGGGCCTGCTCGACGGCACGAGCGGCTGCAGCACGGGCGGCAGCCTGGGCATAGGACTCCTCGTTGCGCTCGGGGAAGCTTGCCAACACGTGCTCAAACTTGGCGAAGTCCTCATCCCAGCGCGTAGAAGGCACAGCAAAGAACACCTGCTTGACCTTGAAGTCGCCCGACGCGAGCTCCTTACGGAAGAGCTCGGCTACGGCCTCGGCATCAAAGCCGTTATTGTCGCAGCCCCAAGCACCCAGCACGAGCTTCTCACGACCCAGCTCATCGCAGATGGCAAGGACAAAGCGGATACGGTCGCGCAGGGCGTCAAGCAAGGCATCGTCGCTCACGCGGTACTCCTGGCGAGCACGCTTGACGTTGGGCGCGGCGGCCACGATCACGTCGGCATACGCATGCACATGGTTGCGATCGAAGCGCACCGCGGGCACCACCAGCGCACGGTTGCGGTACAGCTCGCAGTTGATGTTGCGGCGACGGTTCTCGCCGTACCACTTGCGCTGCTTGTCGAGCACGTTGTACAGGTACGAATCGGCGCAGAGCGTCGCCTCCTGGCCCAGGTAGCCCTGGATATAGCCGCCGCCCGGATTGGTAAACGAGGCAAAGGCAAGCACGGCCATATCGCAGAACTGCGCATAGCCGCGGCCGTTATCGAGGATTGCCTGCGTGGCGGAGGCATCAAGCACGGTGACCTCGGGCAGGACCGGAGCAGCCTCCTCCGCGGGCGCGGACTCAGCCTCGTCGGCCAACTCGGTGGAACCGAGCGCCACCTCAGGCTCGACCGCAGTCTCCACCTCAGCGGCCTCAACCTCGACAGCCTCAGCAGCCTCGACGTCCTCGGCAGCCTGCTCCTCAGCAGCCGCAGCCGCTTGGGCCTTGGCCTTCATCGCCGCGACAAAACCGGCAGGCATACCATCGAACTCGCGCACGCCGGTAAGCGAACGCTCGATGTCCTTGGCGCAGGCCTCGGACACAGCCGCCACATGGCGCTCGGCGGCCTTGGCACGCGCCTCGCGCTTGGGATTGGGCTGACCCGCCCGGTTAGACCTGCGGTTACGGTTCCTGTTGTCGACATCTGCCATACGTGGCCACCTTTCCTGTCGCTGCCGCTATCGGCTTTTTCCCATCCATGATACCCCGCCGCGCACAAAAAAGACGGCCCCGAAGGACCGCCTTTCGTATCGTTTTACCGTGTCCGGCAGGAAGCGTCGCAATGCCGCGCTTTAATCGCGACGGCCGAGGATGTTCAGAATGCGCAGGAACACGTTGATAATGTCCACGAACAGGTTAGACGCCATGAGCACCGCATTGGGCAGCGTGGGCGGCACCGTCGTGGCAACATAGGTGTCGTAGCCAATAAAGCCGGCGAACACCACGATCACGATCAGGTCGGTGATGGTCTGCGAGACACCCATGAACATCAGCACGATCTCAACCAGAATCGTGGCGAGCAGAATGCCAAAACCGATGCCATATACGCGCTGGAAAAACTTGGGGAAGGTCACGCCCAGCGCACCAAAGACAAAGGTGATGGCGGCCGTGGCGATAAAGGCGGTGTTGATAGTGGGCAGGTCATAGTTGGCAAGGCCAAACGACGCGGTCAGGCCAAAGGTGCTCGCAAAGATCACGTAACCCACGAGCGACAGGCCCACGGACTGCTTGCCCGCAGCAGCCGACATCATGACGATACCGACAATAGTCAGGATAAACGAGCCAAAGACCAGTGGCAGGGCGGCGCCGCTCATCATCATGCGGGCAAACGCCATGGTGCTCGTAAAGTAAGCACCGGCGCCCATGGCGCAAAAGCCCAAGAAGATGAGGGCAGACATGGCAAGATTGTACGCGCGCGGCGACATCTCCTTGGCGCGACTTGCGCCGGTCTCGATGGGGCCGTTCTGATAGCCCTGGATATCGTTCATACTTCGTCCTTTCAAAAGCGCACAACAGCGCCGTAGGTGACAAGATTTCTGCCATTGTACCCGAATGCTGTACGTCCTTACCTACGGCGCTCGCCCTCAAGCGTACGATCAAAGGCCCAGACCCACCAACGCATCACGTGCGCCTGCGAGCCGTCCGCCCGCTCGCGCGTCTGGTCCTCCAGATACAACTCGGTCGCGTGCCTGCCAAAACGCACCTTATATGTTGCCGTACGGATGCCGTGGACCATCAGGCCAAACCCAATGGTCGAGATAATTTCGTCGATCGTAAAACAACGGCCGTCGACCCAGCAGACGGTGACCGGCACGACCTGTCCGCCCGCGAGGATGCGAGCCACGACGTCCACATACTGCTTGTGCACGCGCCGAGTTTTGCCGTCTGTCTGTCGATATTCCATACCCTCTATTATCGAACGCATGTTTGTATGTTGTAAAGCGAACAGACTGTGGTTTTGGGGTGTTGGGGCGCGCACGCGTGTCCTCATGGCGTGTTAGCAAAAAGAATACCCGCGGTCAACAGGGCTAATATTCAATTTTAGTGCCAAAAAATTCACTTCTCCCATCAGAACTCGGTAAAGAAACCCACAGGAGGTGATACGATTTATCATGTTTTTGTAACGTGTCTGCAAACTTCGAGAAAGCCCATATATGGACGTAACGTTCTCAACCTTCCTCGGCCAAATTGTGTCGAACCCAGTCCTTGCCGTCACCGTGATTCTCGCGCTCGGCGCCATCTTCGTCAACGGATGGACCGACGCGCCCAACGCCATCGCGACCTGCGTCACCACGCGTTGCATGCCCGCCCGCGCCGCCATTCTCATGAGCGCCGCATTCAACTTCTTGGGCGTGCTCATCATGACGCACTTTAACGCGAGCGTCGCCAACACCATCTCACATATCGTCGACTTTGGCGGAAACAGCACCATGGCGCTTGCCTGTCTGTGCGCGGCGCTGTTCTCCATCGTCGTCTACGGTGCCACGGCATCGCGTTTTGGTATCCCCACCTCGCAAAGCCACAGCCTTATCGCCGGCCTGACCGGTGCCGCTATCGCCCTCGGCGGCGCGAACAGCGTCAACGTCCACGAGTGGATGAAGGTCATCTACGGCCTGGCGCTCTCCATCGGCCTGGGCTTTGTCATGGGCTGGATCCTGTGCAAACTCGTCTCGATTCTGTTTGCCGCCGCCAATAGGCGACGTGCCAATGTCTTCTTTAAATACGCTCAGATCGCGAGTGCCGCGGCCATGAGCTTTATGCACGGCGCGCAGGATGGACAGAAGTTCATCGGCGTGCTCTTTTTAGGCGTGGCCTTCGCCAGCGGCCAGACGAGCGTCGGCGATGCCGGCATCCCCATCTGGATTATGCTGCTGTGCTCGGCCACCATGGGCATCGGCACCAGCGTGGGCGGCGAGCGCATCATCAAGTCCGTCGGCCAGAGCATGGTCAAGCTCGAGAAGTATCAGGGCTTCTCCGCCGACCTCGCGGGCGCCGCGAACCTGCTACTTGCCACCCTTACCGGCATCCCCGTGTCCTCCACACACATCAAAACCTGCGCCATTATGGGTGTCGGTGCCGTCAAGCGCCTTTCGGCCATCAACTTTGGCGTCGTCAAGGACATGATGTTCACCTGGTTCTTCACCTTCCCCGCCTGCGGACTCATCAGCTTTGTCATGGCCAAGCTGTTCATGATGTTCCTCTAGTCAAACCGAACGTCCATCCGGACTGCATTACCTCGCCCGCCCATCTTCACCTCGAAAGGACCACTCATGGCAAAGAAACCCGATTCGTTCTACTTTGACAACTACGTCGCCTGCGCCGACCTCGCCGTCCAGGCCGCAGAGCTGCTCACCAAGATTTTTGAGAACTTTGACCCCGCGCAGATCCACGACATGCTCGATAAGATGCATGCGATTGAGCATGCGGCAGACAAGAAGCACCATGAGCTCGAAGACGCCCTGCTCACTGCCTTTATAACCCCGCTTGAGCGCGAGGATCTGGACCTGATGAGCTGCTCGCTCGACACCGTGCTCGACCGCATCGAAGGCGTCGTGCAGCGCGTCTACTTCACCAACATCCAGAGCATCCACCCCGATGCCATCGTCATCGCCCACAAGGTGACCGACGCTTGCCGCGCCATGAAGGACCTGATGGTCGAGCTTCCCAACTACCGCAAGTCCAAAACGCTGCGCGAGCTGGTCATCCAGATCAACACCATCGAGTCCGAGGCCGACGAGCTCTACATCAACGCCATGCGCAACCTGCACGTTAACGGCAAGGACCCGCTCGAGGTCATCGCTTGGCGTGACGTGTACGCCTTCCTGGAGTACTGCGCTGACTGCTGCGAGAATGTGGCCGATGTCGTGGATTCGATTGTCATGAAGAACAGTTAATTGGGGGTACGTGTCCCACCGGTCGCGGGCCCGACCACTAATACCTTTTTCACTCCGGCTGCAAGCAGAGTCGTTCAAAAGGTATTAGTGGTCGGGCCCGCTCCCTTACGTACCGCCATTGAAACTTTGGCTGATACTTTGAAAGTGATTGGGCTTTTGTTGGCAGGGCCTTTGAGCCCGATGGGGAACTTTGGGACCGCCTTAAACGTTTGGGTGGATGGGGCTTTGGGTACCCTTTGGTTTACTTTGGATAAATTTGCTGACTTTGGAGGGTTTGGTTATGGGGTATTTGGATCTGGCTCGGTCTCGGTATTCTTGTCGCGAGTTTGAGAATCGTCCTGTTGAGCAGTCGGTGGTGGATGCCATTGTTGAGGCTGGGCGTATTGCTCCTTCTGCTTGTAATAATCATCCAACCCGTGTGATGGTGTTGGATACGCCTGAGCTTCTGGAGAAGGCTGCTGCTTGTCAGCCTCGGTTTGCTCGTGATGGGTCTATCTTTGGGGCTCCGCTTGTCTTCCTTATTTGCAGCGTTACCGATGATGCTTGGGTGCGCCCGTATGACCAGATGAATTCCAGTGAAATCGATACGTCCATCGTGTGTGATCAGATGATGATGGAGGCCACAGAGCAGGGCCTGGGAACGTGCTGGGTATGCCATTTTAAGCCTGAGGTGGCACAGGAGCAGTTCAATCTGCCCAAAGGCATTTATCCCTATCACATGCTCGTCTGCGGCTATCCTGCCGATCACATCGCCGATCCCGAGCATCGCGAGGCCCGTACCATTCCCCTCTCCGACTTCCTCCTCAAGTAGATTTTTGGGACATGCCCTAAAACCTACCTTTTACCGCTCACCCGTTCGCCGAGTTCTGCGCCACCATGTGCAGGGCTCGGTTTTTTATGTTGCGCGCCCCTGCACAGTCATAAAAAAGGACCCGCAAGCTGCGGGTCCTTTCGAGGCACTAAATTGTAGGCCGAATGTTAGTCCAGGTCGTCGGCAGCGAAGTTGTCGATCGGGGCGAAGGGATCGGCCACGGGGACAACCGGGTCAGCGACGGGCAGCGGCTCGGCGGGAACAGTCACCGCAGGAGAAGCGGCAGAACCGACCGGTGTGGAGGCCATGAGATCGGCCGGGAAGGAGTTCTGGGCATCGTCCATGAAGTGCTGGATGAGCTTGAGATACTCGGCCTTGAACTCCTCACGGGAAGCCTTGAGACGATCGATCTCCTCGAGCTCGGCCTGCTTCTCAGTCAGAGCCTGGCGGATAACCTCGCGGGCCTTGGCGTCAGCCTCGTTGCGGATACGCTCAGCGTTCTCGTTGGCATCGTTGACGATGGTCTCAGCGGTCTGCTGGGCAGCGATCAAGGCAGCGGAAATCTGGCGCTCCTGAGCGGAGAAGTCAGGGGCGGGAGCAGCCACGGGGGCGGCAGGAGCGGCCTGGGCGGTGGCATCCTGAGCCTGGGCAAGCTGAGCCTGCGCATCGGCAAGCTGCTGCTCGGTAGCAGTCAGACGACCCTTAAGGTCGACGATCTTAGCGAGCATAGCGTCAACCTCGGAGGACAGCGTCTCCAAAAAGACGTCGACCTCAGCAGGATCGTAGCCACGCTTGGCCTCAGAGAAAGTCTGAGCCTGGATGTCTGCAGGGGTAATAGCCATAACAAGTCTCCTTTTTCATCGCCTCGGCGCTACACGCCCGACGTAAGTTACTAAGTCAGTTCTACACGAGTATACCTATAAGAAGCTGCAGAACCAGCCTCTGCACCAACTGCAACGCAATAATCGCAACGACCGGCGAAAAATCGATACCGCCCATCGGCGGGATGAAACGACGGAACAGGTTAAGCCACGGACCGCACACGCTATCAAGCACCGCGGCAATATCCTGAAGCAAACCACCCTGCTTCATGGGAATCCACGTCATAAAGCAGTAGACGATAATGAGCGTGGAATAGAAGTTGAACAGCGTGTTGACCAGCTGGACGATAGTGTAGATGTTGATGGGAATCTCCTCGTCTTGTCTTTACTTGAGGTAGCCGTCCGCACGAAGCTTCTTGAGATCGGAATCTTTGACCTCGCAACCGGCGGGCAGCACCATGAACACGCGGTCGCCCACCTCCTTGACCGTGGCACCCAGACCGCAGGCAAAGCCGTAAGAGAAGTCCAAGACGCGCTTGGCAACTTCGGTGCGTACGCCCACAAAAATCAGTGCGACAGGCTGCTTGGTGCGAACGCGGCGCACCACGGTCTCCACGTCGTCATAGCTCTCGGGGCGCAGGACATAGGCCGGCAGCTGCGGTGTGGCGTTGATGATATTGCTCGCATAGGCCGAGGCATCGCTCGGTGCAGGCGCGGGCGCAGCGGCGGCACGGGCGCGGGTGTTCTCGGCGTAGCTCGACGGCGTGTCATAGGCACCAGGACGATAACCGCTCGCAACACTGTCCTGCGAGCGCGAAGGCGGGTTATACGTCGTGGCATGGCGGGAGTCATCGCCGACCAGCTGACCGGAGCGCGTATACACAGCAACCGACTCAGCTTCACCGCGGCGCGTCTGACCAAGCAAGCCGTTGCTCGGCTCGTCTTGGGTGTAGAAGCCCTCGCCCGAAGCACCGCTGTAGCCGTTGCCCTGATAACTATCGTCATAGCCGTCATCGTAGCCGTAGTCGTCGTCCTGGCCATAACCCTGGTCGTAACCCTGCTGGCCGCCCAGGTGCATCTTATTTTTAATCTCGTCAAGGAAGCCCATGGTTGTGTCCTCTCGCGGTTTAGTGCAGGCGCCCCGATAATCAGTGCGCACTTCAGAGCCTTATTTTACTGCAAACTCCGGGCTAAATACTACCCTGCCCAGGCGAACGAGCGTAGAGCCCTCCTCAAGGGCAGGCTCAAAGTCCTCGCTCATGCCGCAGGAAAGCTCAGGCAGGTTCAAATCGGGATGCGCCGCCTCCAGCTCATCCCTCAGCTCACGAAGTCCCGCAAAGGTGCGGCGTGCCACATCCTTATTCCCCCGGGGCGCCATAGTCATAAGCCCCTGCACGCAAATTCCCTCAAGTTCCGCAAGCTCACCCGCGGCGGCGCGAATCTCATCGGGCGAAAAGCCTCCCTTCGACTCCTCACCACTCACATTGACCTCAATGAGCACACGCTGGGGGCCGGCGAGCTCGCCTGCCTCAATCTTGCGGACAGCACGGCTCGAGATCGCCTGCGCCAGATGCAGCGAACCCACCGAGTGAATCAGCTCGGCTGAGCCCAGCACCGCATTGATCTTATTGGTCTGCAGGTTGCCGATCATATCGAAGCGCACCTCGGGCAGCTCCGGATGCTCCGCCAGACCCGTGAGCTTGCGAACCAGCTCCTGCGGGCGATTCTCGGCAAAATGGCGATACCCCGCCTGGATGGCGGCAACGGTCTCGTCGACACCAACGGTCTTGGACACGGCAATGAGGCGCGCGGCGTCGTGGGGACGGCCTGCGCGATCGAGCGCCGCATAAAAACGTTCCAGAATCTGCTCGCGGCGAGCGCGCATCAAGTCCAAATAGTTATCCATTGCCAATCGCCTCCGCTGACAGCCAAACAAGTAGTCCCATGCTATCGCAAGAGCGCGGCCCCGCATGTGCAAGGCCGCGCTCACTTAGGTATTTACAATCTTTCGACGAACGGGATTACTTACTCCTCGTCGTCCTCGCCATCGTCCTCGTCCTCAAGATGATCGAGCAGGTAGCGAAGACCCTCGCTGACCTCGTTAGTGGGCACCTTGGCAACGTAGCGAGCGTCGACGGCGGGCCTCATGATAACACCCTCGCCCGAAGGCACGCGCATGCTCTCGAGCTCATCCTCATCAGTGCGGGCGATATCGCCGGCATTCATGCGCTGACCAGTCAACAGGAAGGTCAGACGGCAAGCGGCATCGATGGAAATCGAAGCGATGCGATCGAGGTAGCGCGAAACCATGATGGCGCGGCGCAGGTCGTCATAGTTGCTGTCGTCGTCCATAAAGTCGCCCGTATCCATACGGTTAAAGGTGCGGAAGAACTTCTCGTAGGCGGCGTGCACTGGCTCGTCCTCGACGGCCAAGTTGCAGATGATGGACATGTCGTTGGTGACGAGCGCGGAAAGCGAAGAGCCCAGCACCTGGTAGACGGCCTCAGCCTCAGCCTCGACCGTGCCGACAAGCTCCTTGGGCAGCGAGATGTCGGCCTTGATCATATGACGCGTGGCGCGGCAAATCTGGCGAACCTTATCGGTCATGCGCTGCAGGTTAAAGTCGACGTAGATGATCGTCTGCAGCAAGCGGAAGTCGGAGGCGACCGGTGACTGCGTGGCAATCAGGTTGTAGCAGACGGCCTCCAAGTTAGCGCAGCGTGCGTCAATCGAAAGCGTGCGCTTCTTGGTCTTGGTGGCGAGCTTGCGGTCGTCGGTAACATAGGCCCTCACGGCATCGTGGAGGGCCAGATCGACGGCCTCGTAGATGCTCAGCATCTCGTGGCGGGCCTCGATGAGCTGACGGGAAAACAGTTTGCGCATGGTTCACTCCAATCAGTTGGGTGCGGTCATGCCGCCCGCACAGTGAATACGCACCGGACCAGGTCCGATCGGCTTGGGACTAGTCGCACCGATCAGCCAAAGCGGCCGGTGATATAGTCTTCCGTCCGCGAGTCCACCGGACTGGTGAAGATCGCGTCGGTTTGACCATACTCGATGAGCGTGGCGGGCTCGCCGGCAACTTCCTGCAAGAAGAATGCGGTGTAGTCGCTAATACGAGCTGCCTGCTGCATTGAATGCGTGACGATGATGATCGTCATCTCGGGCGCCAGCTCGGCCATCAGATCCTCGACCTTAGAGACGGACGTGGGGTCGATGGCGGAGCAGGGCTCGTCCATCAGAAGGACATCGGGTTGCACCGCAAGCACGCGCGCGATGCACAGACGCTGCTGCTGACCGCCCGAGAGCGCCAAACCATCCTTGTTGAGCTGATTGGATACCTCTTTCCAGAGGTTGGCGCGCTTGAGCGATTCTTCCACGATGTCATCGAGGTCGCTTTTGCTAGTCACGCCCTGCAGACGAGGGCCAAAGGCGACATTCTCGTAGATGGATTTGGGAAACGGGTTTGGCTGCTGAAAGATCATGCCCACGCGACGACGGAGATCGACCGGGTCGACACCCTCGGCATAGATATCGTTGCCGTCGAGCGTCATGGTGCCCTCGACGCGCGTGCCCTCGATCAGGTCATTCATGCGGTTGATGCAGCGCAAAAACGTCGACTTGCCGCAGCCCGAAGGGCCAATGAAGGAGGTGATGGCGTTTTTGGCGATGTTGAGGTCGAGCCCCGTCAGCGCATGAAAGTCACCGTACCAAAAGTTGAAATCCTTGGCCGTAATGGCCGCTTGCTCCAGCGTGGGAGCGGACTGATAAACGGACATGGGACTCCTTAACTAGCGACGCTTGCGCGACAGGAAGCGCGCAAACAGGTTGAAGGCCAAAATGATCACCATCAGCAAGAGCGCAGTGCCGTAGGCTGCGTTCATGTTGATGCCGTCGTTGGCAAGCAGGTACAGGTGAACCGTCATGGGGCGGCCGGAATCGAGCGGCGAAATAGGTAGATTGATGGCCTGGCCCATGGTGTAGAGCACCACCGCGGTCTCGCCGATGGCACGGCCGATGGCAAGGACGATACCGGTGGCGATGCGACCAAAGGCAGAAGGAAGCACGATCTTGGAGACAACCTGCCACTTGGTAGCGCCCAGGCCGTACGCGCCCCAACGGATATAGCGCGGAACGGCGCGAATGGCCTCTTCGGTGGTGCGCATGACGATGGGAAGCATCAAGAGCGCGAGTGCCAGAGCGGCCGAGACCATCGAAAGGCCCAGGCCCATGGCCTCGACAAACAAGGCGTAGCCAAACAGACCCATAACGATGGAGGGCACCGAGGCCAAAGCGTCGGCAGCGTAGCGAATGAGCTCGACGACCTTGCCCTGCTTGGCGTACTCGGCCAGATAGACGGCTGCCAGCACAGCGATCGGCGTGCAGATAAGCATGGCGAGCGCCGTCACATAGACGGTCGAGACGATCGTGGGCCAAATTCCGCCCTCGGCGTTGACGCCCTGGGGCCAACCGAAGATAAAGTCGAGCGAGATGTGTGGCAGGCCGTTGATGACCACGTAGGCGATGATAGCGACCAGCACCAGCGTGGTGATGTAGGCAGCGGCGCGGAACACGCCAAGCATGATCTTGTTGGACAGGTCCTTGTTGATGCGGCCCTTCTTGCCGTGGGAAAGGGCACGCTTGATGCGCTCGCGCGACGAGGTCGTATCGACCGTCGTGTCAACGGAATCGGACATAGCCTACCCCCTCTTCTTCTTGGAAATCAGACGGACGATGCCCACCAGCGTGGCGGAGATGATAAACAGGACCACACCCATGCCGAACAGCGCCGAGCGGTGCAGACCCGAGGAATAGCTCATGTCGAGCGCAATCTGGCTCGTGAGCGTCGAGATGGGGCTCGCAATGCTGTCGGGAATAACCGGGGCGTTACCTACGACCATGAGCACGGCCATGGTCTCGCCGATGGCACGGCCCATACCCAGCACGATGGCATCAACGATACCCAGTTTGGCGGCAGGTAGCACGACCTTATAGATGGTCTGCCACTTGGTGGCGCCCATGGCATACGATGCCTCGCGAATGCCCATGGGAATGGAATTGAGAGCATCGATGGTGAGCGTGGTGATGGTAGGGACGATCATGATGGCGAGCACAAACCACGCCGTCAGCGCACCAAAACCAAGGCCGCCGGTCAGTTGTGCGATAAACGGACGGATGATGATCATGCCAAAGAAGCCGTAGATGATGGAGGGTATGCCCGCCAGCAGGTCAACGGCGGGGCTGATGAGCTTGCGCACGCGCTTGCTGGCAATCTCGACCAGGTAAACGGCCGTACCCACGCCCAGCGGCACGCCCATGGCGAGCGCACCGACGGTCACCAGACCCGAGCCGGCAAGCAGCGACAAGATGCCGTAGTGGCCCTCGGAAGGCGCCCACGTAAAGCTAAAGAAGTCCGCCAGACCGATGTCAGTAAAGACGGGCAGCGCCGAGTACGTGGTAAAGACAAAAATCAAGATGACGGTAACGACCGCCAAGAACGCGCAGGCAAAGAAGATCCACTGCAGCGCCTTCTCCTTGATATAGGTACTGTGCGATACGAGCGCCAGCTCGCGCTTCTTGGACGTCTGAACATTCTGCTCAGTCTGGGAGTTTTCCTGTGCTTCCATGCTACTCACTCCCCTTCTCGTCGTTGGTGACGGGAATAAAGCCCGCCTCGCGAATCTGCTTGTCCATCTTTTCGGACGTCACATAGTCGATGTAATCCTGCGCCTGCTGCGAAGGCGCACCCTTCACAAAGAAGTAAAGGTCGCGCGAGATGGGATAGCCGCCGCTCGCGACCGTCTTCTCGGACGCCTCAACATGATTGACCGAGACGGCCTTGACCGAGGTCTTGGCGTTGAGGCTATCGACGAAGCCCAGCGAGATGTAGCCAATAGCGCCACGCGAGCGGGACACAACATCGCGTACCTGGCCCGTACCCGAAAGAACGGCCGAGCGGCGATCGAACGGCGTGCCGTCCATCACGATGGTACGGAAGGCCTCGCGCGTACCGGACGCCTCGTCTCGGTTGATGACCTGAATCCTCAGATCCTCGCCACCGACCTCTTTCCAGTTGGTGATCTTGCCGGCGTAGATATCGCGGAGCTGCTCGGTCGAGAGGTTTTCGACGGGGTTATCGTCGTTCACGATGACCGCGATACCGTCGTGGGCAATGACGATGGGAGTCAGGCCCAGATCCTGTTCGTCGGCATTGAGTCCACGGGAGGAGCTGGCGATATCGGCCGTGCCGGCGCTGACGGCCTCGATGCCAGCGGAAGAACCCAAACCGGAAACGAGCACGTCGACGCCGGTCTCCTCCTTAAAGCCCTCGGCCGCAATCTCGGCGATAGGAAGGCAGGTCGTGGAGCCAGCGACGGTAATGGAAGAGGTAGAAGATCCCGAAGAACAGGCGCACAGCGTAAGCGTAAGCACAGCGGCGCTCAGGACCGATACGATCTTTCTCATAGCATCACGCCGATCGCAGCATGGCGCCCACAGGTGCCGTTCTCGTTACGGTAGGAATAAAAGCGGTCGTTCTGACGCACAGTCGAAAGCTGGGTATCCACGATATTATCCGCGTCGACACCGACATCTACCAGCGCCTCGCAAATGGCAGCGGAAAGATCGAGCATGCGAGAGGTGCTCGCATCGATGCACGAGAACTCGGCGGCAAAGCGATCCACGAGCTCCTGGGATACCTCATATTCGTCACCCAAGATATGGGGGCCGATATAGGCGGAAACGTCGCTCGCATCGCAACCGGCAGCATCGCAAAGCGCCTGGCACGCCTTGGCGGAAATACGTGCAATCGTGCCCTTCCAACCGGAGTGCACCACGGCAAATCCGCCAGGGGCCACCAGCACCACGGGAACGCAGTCGGCAAAGCAGAGCAGCACGGGTACGTTATGCACCGTACAGACGATGGCATCGCAGCCCTCGGCAATCTGTTCGCGGACGTCCTCAAGGTCATCGGCGCCGTTCGAGGTCACCACAACGATATGGTCACCATGGACCTGATTGGGAACGAGCAGGTTGTGCTCGCACTCGGCGGCACCCATAGCCTCGAGCGCGCGACGACGATTTTCTTGAACAGCAAAGGGGTCATCGCCAACATGCGAGCCCAAGTTGAGTGAGGAGTACGCATCTTCGGAAACACCACCGGCGCGCTCTGTGAAGGCAAAGCGAACATCGGATGTCGCGCCCTCCACCAACGTAACTCCATCATGGTCGACACGCGAAACGTTGTCCGCACGTGCTGCCATACTAAAGCCTCCTAATAACACAAGTACCGCGGCATCGCCGCTACAGCCAGCGTTTATACGGCTGTCATACTTCTCTTAAAGGATACCTGCTGCGCTGGAGGCAATCGTAAAGGGAACGTAAGGAGATTGGAGGTTCTAGTTTACAAAGTCGAAATAAAAAGGGCGCGCCCATACGGACACGCCCCTGTGCGCAACAATGCAAAGAACGACTTAGAAGCTACCGCGCTTCAGGAAGTCGGGAAGCTCGAACTGATCGTTGCCGAAGTTAGGAAGCTCGGTGCCACCGACGTTGCGGGTCGGAGCGGCCTGAGCCGGGCTCGTGGCAGGAGCGGTGCGCTGCGGCTCAGCGGAGGCAGCGGCCTTGCTCTGAGACTGCTGAGCGGCAAAGAGCTCGTCCTGACGGTTGACGTTGGAGTCGGAGAAGCCCGTAGCGATGACGGTGATACGCACCTGATCGCCCAGGGACTCGTCGACAACGGTACCGAAGATGATGTTGGCCTCGGGGTCGACGGCGTTGGCGACAACGTCGGCGGCGTCGCTGATCTCCTGGATGCCCAGGTCCTTGGAACCGGCGATGGAGAGCAGCACGCGCGTGGCACCATCGATGGAGCTCTCGAGCAGCGGGCTGGAGATGGCCTGCTGGGCAGCGTCGACGGCACGGGTATCCCCAGAAGAGGTACCGATACCCATCATGGCGGTACCGGCCTGCTTCATGATGGTCTTAACATCGGCGAAGTCCAGGTTGATGATACCGGGGACGGTGATGAGGTCGGTGATGCCCTGGGTGCCCTGGGAAAGGACGCCATCGGCAATCGCGAAGGCCTCGAGCATGGTGGTCTTCTTCTCGGCGATGTCGAGCAGCTTATCGTTAGGGATGACGATCATGGTGTCGACGCAATCGGAGAGGGTCTTAATGCCCTCCTCGGCGCTCTTCTTGCGCTTGCGGCCCTCGAAGGTGAAGGGCTTGGTCACGACGGCGACGGTCAGCGCACCGACCTCGTTCATCGCGATATCGGCAACGATGGGAGCAGCGCCGGTACCGGTGCCACCGCCCTCGCCGCAGGTGATGAACACCATGTCGGCGCCAGCGAGCGCCTCGGCAATGTCGTCGCGGGACTCATCGGCAGCCTTGCGGCCAACCTCGGGGTTGGCGCCGGCGCCCAGGCCGCGGGTAAGGTCAGTGCCGATGTGCACCTTGATATCGGCATCAGAGATCGCGAGTGCCTGAGCATCGGTGTTGATGGCAACAAACTCGACGCCGCGGATGCCCTCTTCGATCATTCGATTGACCGCGTTGGTACCGCCGCCGCCGACGCCGACCACCTTAATGACGGCAAGGTAGTTGTTGATCTCTGTCTCGTGCATGTCGGTCCTCCGAACAAAGGTTATAGCCATAGCATGGGTCGACCCCTGCGCACATTAACCTTCAGGTTGAAAGTAAATGCAAAGGTAAACCGTATTATGTTTGCACATTATGAACGTATCAGTCAAATAATTGACCGTGAAAACCAAACAAACCAGATAAACGTCGTGGTATGGCCCCTCAACAAAGCATCAACCAGCGCTACGAGGTCGGAGCATTCCTAAATGTGTAGTTGCCCGGAGAGCGCACATTAATATACGTTACGCCCTCTACCTGCGAAAGCAACTTGGTGACTACGCGTTCCTTCTTGGCGATATCGTCCGAATCGCCCAGCGACACCTCAATGCCGTTATTGAGATTTGCCGAGATGGCTTCGACCGAAGGCGTGGAAATATCCTTGACTTGTCCCAAGAACTCGCTCGAAAAACCACGCACATAATCCAAGCCAGCCTTAACGGCCTTGGAGCTCACCGCCTGGCCGGAAACCGGAGCGACATCCGCCGAGACATCGGTCAACAACACCGCGCCATAGTGCTTAGCGAGCGCCAGCGCGGCATCAATGCCGGTCAGGGTATTTGAGCCCTGCCCCGTCGTGATGACGTTGCCCTGGTCATCCACTTCGACCGACGTCGACAGCGGGGCGATCCAGGTGTCATCATCCCCGATGGCCCAGGCAAGGTCATCGGAGCTGATATAGGCAATTGCGATGACCTTGCGCTCCATCGGCGTAATGATGAGCGTATGCGGGAACTGACGCTGGACATCCACGCCCGAGACCCACGGGTTCTGCTTGAGGTCCTCGGTAATCTGGTCGGGATCGACGTTAAAAAGCGACGTTCCCTCGGGCAAATCGATCAGCTGGATAGCATCGTGCTTCGTCACATGCTCGCTGCCTTGAATCTGAATATCAGTGGCGGTAAACAATCCAGAGTTAATCACCACGATAGCAACGACGACGAGCACGGCCAAGACGGCCAGAACGCCGCCCACGATTTTGCCTTTGCCTGTAACGACAGAAGCGGCGTCTGATGTTTTATTTGCCATCGCCCTAAGTGAAGACAACGGGTTGACGCCTTTTTTACCCGAAGGCTTCTTGGCGGTAGCCGGCACCGATGTCAGCGAGCGCGGTTTCGATGCGCCCAGCGTGCGACTCGGACGCGCCGCCTTAGTTCCTGTCGAGGGCTTAGGAGTTGCCATAGGACGGGCAGGCTTGGCGCCCATAACAGGCTTTGACGTCACCGAGGGACGCGAGGACTTTTTTGCGGCCGGACGATTACCGAGCTGCGAGCCGACAACCGGACGACTGGTCTGTCGAGCATGCCCGACAGACTTAGAGTGCGCGACGGTATTGCGTTGAGGTTTGGCAGGCGCGCCGGAACGCCCTCCGGCGCGGCGGAAGGTGGGTTTCGATGCTCTAGAAGCCGAGGAATTTAACTTCCGGTCTGAGCTCGATGCCATACGCCTCCCTCACCTTTCCGTGCACATGTCTGATAACCGCGGCAACGTCATCGGCCGAGGCAGTTCCGTTATTAACGATAAAATTAGCGTGAACGGGCGAAACTTCCGCGCCGCCAATCGAAAAACCCTTTAATCCACAATCCTCGATAAGCTTGCCCACGCTCGCATCGGGCGGGTTGCGAAAGACCGACCCGCAGGATGCGCGACCCATGGGCTGTGTACGCTTGCGCCTCGTCAGGTACCGCTCCATGCGCTCGCGAATGTCGGCCTTGGGCGCCGGTTTAAGCTTGAGCACGCACTCGAGGATGATCTCATTGCGGGGAAGGCTACATTCGCGGTAGCCCCAAGTGATCTCGGACCCCGCATAATGCTTGATACCGGATGCCGGGTCAAACGTTACGACATCCTCGACCAGCGAGCCAATCCACTCGGTCCGTGTGCCAGCATTCATAGATATCGCACCGCCGACCGAGCCAGGGATGCCAACGGCAAACTCAAGGCCCGAGAGGCTACGCGACAGGGCATCGTTGACCAGGCGCGCAAACATCACGCCCGCACCGACCGTCAGCGTACAACCGTCATCGGCAACAACCGTGCGCTGAAACTCACGTCCGAGCGAAATGACGGCACCGCGATAACCGCCATCGGCAACCAGCAGATTGGAGCCCTTGCCGATGATGACCCACGGCACCTGCTCGCGATCGAGCACCGCCACGGCGCGGCGGAGGGCATGATAGCTATGGCACGTCACAAAGAGGTCGGCCTTGCCGCCGATACGATAGCTCGTATGACGCGCAAGGCGCTCGTCCTCGATCACATCCGTGTCGATCATGCCCGAGAGCGCCATGACGGCGTTAAACAGACCCATTAGACTTAAGCGTCTTTCTTGGCAGTCAGATACTCAATGAACTCGGGGCCGACGGTCGTAACGTCACCGGCACCCATAGTGAGCAGCAAGTCGCCCTCGCCCACCATCTGCTCGAGCTCCTGATTAAGCTCAAGACGGCTGGAGCAGTACACGACCTCCTTGCCAGGATGCTTGGCGCGCACGGTATCGGCGAGCATCTTAGAGGTAACACCCGGAATGGGCATCTCGCCAGCCGAGAACACATCAATCAGCAGTAGTTTATCGGCATTGGCAAATGCATCGGCAAAGTCGTCGCACAGGGCCTGCAGACGCGAATAACGGTGCGGCTGGAACACGACGTCGACATGCTTGTAGCCCAGCGACGAAGCGGCAGCAAGCGTCGCCTTGATCTCGGTGGGGTGATGGCCGTAATCATCGACCACGGTGATGCCATCGATATCGCCCACGTGGGTAAAGCGACGGCGGACGCCCTCAAAGCTCGAGAGCGCCTTGGCGGCGGCGTCGATGTCAAGGCCCAGGACATGGGCGACGGTGAGCACCGCCGTGGCGTTGAGCATGTTGTGGCGACCGGGATTGCTCTTGATCTCCACGGCATGCTCAGTGCCATCCTCAAAGCGAACGATAAAGTCACTCTGGATGCCCTTGACATCCGGGTGCATGCAGACGATGTCGTTGCTCTCGGCAAAGCCGTAGGAAAGCACGTGACGGCCCGTCGACTTGGCGAGCTCGACCAGATGCGGGTCCTCACCGCAGACGATGACGGTGCCGTCCTCGCCCACCAGGCTCATGAATTTGGCGAAAGTTGCCTCGATCTCCTCGATACCCGAGTAGTGATCGAGGTGGTCGGCCTCGACGTTGGTCACAATGACCACGTTGGGGTTCAGGAACAGGAAGGAGCTGTCGGACTCGTCGGCCTCAGCGACAAAGTAGTCGCCCGAGCCGTTCTTGCCGTTCGTGTCATAGCCCTCGACGATGCCACCGATCAAGAAGCTCGGATCCAGACCCATGCGGTCGAGCATGGTGGCGCACATCGAAGACGTGGTGGTCTTGCCATGCGTGCCGGCAACAGCGACGGTGGTGTAGCCGTGGCCCAAAGCAGAGAGCATCTTGGCACGGGGCCACACGGGAATACCAAGCTCGCGAGCGCGCACGAGTTCAGGGTTGGACTCCGGAATAGCGGTGGAGACAACAACCACGTCGGGCTTGACCTCGTCGATCGTGGCGGCCTCATGGCCCACATGCACCTTCACACCAGCGCGGGTAAGCTGGCGGATATAACGTGACGTCTTAAGGTCGGAGCCGGTAACGGCATAACCGCGCTCGTGAAGAACGAGGGCGATGCCGCTCATGCCGGCGCCGCCGATACCGATAAAGTGGGCGCTCTTAAACTCGGGCGCGGAGGTTGCAGTCTGGGAATCAGCCATGTGCTCGTGTACTCCTTGCGTAAACACTGCCTGTAACCCGTTAACTGTACCGCACCTACCGCATCAGCGCGAGGGCGACCGACGATATCCCGTCTAACTAACGCAAACCCTCTACCGCATCCGCCAGAAGAGCGGCGGCCCTATCCTGAGCCAGACCACGCGCCGCCTGACGCATGGCGTCGCGCGCCGCCGCGTCATCGACCAGGTGCAGCAGCTCATCGGCAAAGGCAGAACCGTCGATATCGGCATCGGCGCAAAGCACGCCGGCCCCGGCGTCGACCAGATAACGGGCATTGGTGGTTTGATGGTCGGCCGTCGCATGCGGGTACGGCACGAGCACCGAAGGCACGGCGAGCGCAGCAATCTCGGCCACGCTCGATGCGCCCGAACGCGAGAGCACCAAATCGGCAGCAGCCAGCATATCGCCCATGTTGTCGATGTAAGGCTGGACGCGGTAACGCTTCGCCTCCTCGGGCGTCAGCGCCAAAGCGCGCTCGGTCTCCTCAAAGCCGTCGGCACCCGTCGAATGCAACACATAGAGGTTCTTGCGCGAAAGCAGCTCGTTTTTGAGCGAAGCCACACGCTCGTTGAGGTGCTGGGCGCCAAGTGAACCGCCAAAGACGAGCAGCAGCGTAGCGTCCTCGGGAACGCCAAGTGCCTTGCGGCCGCGAGCGCGATCTCCCTCGATCACCGAGCGACGTACGGGATTGCCGGTCATGAGCACGTGGTCAGGGTCACCTTCGCGCTCAAAGACCGAGCGCGCTGCCGGCACCGAGATGCACACGCGGGCGGCGTGGGAGTTCATCATCTTGTTGGCCAGGCCCGGAACAGAGTTCTGCTCATGCAGCAAATACGGCACGCCTGCGTCCTTGCACCACCCCAGCAGTGGAACCTCGACATAGGCACCAAAACCGATGGCGGCATCGGGCTTGCCGACCTTTGAGAAATGACTGGCGATCGCACGCTTGGCCTTGTTGACACGCCACAGCGAGGTCAGCGCCGTCCAAGGGCGGGAGCGGTCGAAGCCCGTGACCGTAATGGGCACAAAATCAAACCCAGCCTCGGGGACCAGACGACCCTCGAGCTTGCGCGACTGGCCCACGAACACAACGCGGTGGCCACGGTCACGCAGCTCTTCGGCCAAGGCGAGCGCGGGGTTGATGTGTCCTGCCGTGCCGCCGGCTGCAATAGCAACGGTCATTTTATCGGTCATGGTAGTCCCTTCGTACACGCGGTCCCTGGTCGTCGGTGCGCAAACGTGCCGACGGGTCCGAGTTCAAATCGATTCGATTATATCCGCCGCCCGCGTTGCGAGGGCTGGGGCGCTGCGGACAACCTTGCGGAGCCGTTCGCGGGCGTGGACGGGCTGCCGGCTCGGATGCAGAACCATCCAGAACGGTAAAGCCGCTACGCGAAGGTCGTTCACCGCGCACATGGGCCACGCCGGCGGTGCTCTCGTCCATAACGGCAAAGCTCTCACGGCGGCGGTCATACTCATCGCGGCGGGCGCTCTCGTACGAAACGCGCAGAATCAACCCGGCAAGCATAAGCGACACAATAATCGACGAACCGCCGTAGCTAATAAACGGCAACGGTTTGCCCGTCATGGGAAACACGTTGAGGATGCCCAGCGCGTTAATCAAAAACTGCACTGCGAGAATGACCGCGGAGCCAGACGCCATAAGCGCGCCCCGGCGATCGGTCGCCTGCTCGGCAATGCGAAACGCCGAGTAGATCAGCATCGCAAACACCAAGAAGAACAGCACGGTTCCGACAAAACCGACTTCCTCGCCAATGATGGCCAGGATGTAGTCATTGTGCGCCTCGGGCAGATACGAGTACTTCATGGTTGAGTTGCCGATGCCACGGCCGAACAGACCGCCCGAGGCAAAGGCCATAATGGCAAGCGTGGCCTGATAGCCGTCACCATACTCGTCGGCCCAAGGGTTCAAGGCAACCTGAATACGCACCATACGGTACGGCTCTGCGACAAGCGCAATCACGATCACGAGAATGCCGAAGATTAGCACGCCGATGATAAATCTGGGGTCGAGACCCGCAAACAACGCCATGCACATGAGGGTCAACAGGATGATCAGGACAGTACCGAAATCGGGCTGGATAAAGATCAGAAAGAGCGAAATGCCCAAGTAGATGCCCATCTTGCGAAGGAATTCGTTGATGTTGCCACCGGGCGAAAAGAAGCGATCAAGCATGATGGCCGAATACGCAATGGCAAATGGCTTTAAAAACTCGGAAGGCTGGAACTGAATACCGGCGATGTTAAGCCAGCGCGTGGCGCCACGGCTGCCGCTGCCCACCAAGAACACCAGAAACAGTAGCCCTATCATGCCTATGAGGAAGATCCTGAGCACATCCTCCCCAAACCAGCTGTCCGGCAAAACGCGCACGATGGCAATCAGCGCCAGAACACCGACCACGGCAAACGCGGCCTGTCGACCCAGAAAAAACGTCGCCGAGCCATTCTCGTGCAGCGCCTCGACCGAAGACGCCGAGTACACCATCAGCAGGCCAAAGCATACCAAGGTAAACAAGCAGGCCATGAATATCAAACGGGGGCGCATGATACGGGCGGGAACACCGGCAATATAGCGTTCGCTAAACGACTGCCCGCCGCGGCTGGAACGCGGTGTGATACGACGTGAGGAAGCACGGTCCGAGTCGGGCCTCCTCATACCTTGTCGGGGGCTCTCCTCTCTCACCGCAACCCCTATTCCATTTGTGATTTCGCTGCAGCGGCAAGCTGGGCCACGTAGTCCTTAAACACGCGGCCGCGCTCCTCATAGCCCGAGAACTCATCGAACGAAGAGCAGGCAGGAGAAAGTAAGATCACGTCACCACGGCTCGACAGCGAACGGGCGACGTCCACGGCGTCGCGTAGGTCATCTGCCTGGGCGATATCCACATCGCCATCGACATCGGCCTCGTCCATAGCGGCGGTGAAGCGCTCGCGCGCATCGCCAAAGCAGACGACCGAGCGCACGTTGTCCATAACGACGCGCGCGAAGTCCGTGAGCGGCGTGCCCTTATCGTGGCCGCCGAGCAGCAAGATCACATCGTCATCGGGAAATGCCGTCAGCGCCTTCTCGACCGCATCGGTGTTGGTCGCCTTGGAATCGTTGACGTAGCGCACGCCGTCAATCTCGCCACACGGCTCCACGCGGTGCTCGAGCGGCTGGAACGAGGCAAGACCGCGGCAGACACCATCGACATCGGCACCGACCGCCAAGGCAGCCGTGGCAGCGCACAGGGCATTGATAACATTGTGATGGCCCGAGATCTTGAGCTCGGATGTAGCGATGAGCGGGGTCTCGACACCCTTCAGACGCACGATCATCTTGCCATCGCGCACAAAGGCGGCATCCTCGCCCTCAGGCTCGTCAAAGGCAACCTTGCAGATGCGACGACCCGGCGTGTAGATGTACTCATCGAACTCGTGAATGCCGGCGTCTTCGACGTCGACAACCACCAGATCGTCATCGACCATATTGTCAAACAGTTTGATCTTGGCAAGCGCATAGTTCTTATGGCTCTTATGCCAGCCCAAGTGGTCGGGAGTGATGTTGAGCAGCACCGCCACGCGGGGGTGGAGCTCGGTTGTCGTAGCAATCTGATAGCTCGAGAGCTCAGCCACAAACCACTCGTTGTGGGCTCGGCCGTCAATCTCGTTGACCGGCGGCTCGCCGATGTTGCCGACAGCAACGCTGGCCTCGCCGGCAGCCTTAAGCAGATAATCAGTCAGCGACGTGGTGGTCGTCTTGCCGTTGGTGCCCGTGATGGCAATCCAGTTATCGGGCGACAGGCGATAGGCAAACTCGGGCTCACCCATAATCTGGGCGGCATGCTCGCGCCCAGCCTTAAAGAAGCCCGAGAACTCCGAGATACCCGGGCACGTCACGCATACGTCATAGGCGCCCTCGACCTGTTCGGTCCCATAGACAAACGACGCACCAGCAGCCTCGAGCGCACGCGTGGCGTCATTGGGCTCAGAGGTGCCACCGCCATACACGGTAACGGCACTTACGCGCTCGGGATGTGCCAGCGCCCAGCGGGCGACATCGAGACCGGATTTGCCCTGACCCAAAACGAGCAGGCTAAAGACATCAGCAAGAGACATGAAAGACCACTATCCCAACTGGAAGAACAGGGCAAGGCCAACGGCACCAAAGGCCGCAGCGATAATCCAAAAACGGATGACGACCTTGGTCTCGGCCCAGCCCTTCTTTTCGAAATGATGATGGATGGGCGCCATAAGGAAGACGCGCTTGTGCGTAAAGTGGAAGTAGACAACCTGAATCATGACCGACAGGGTCTCAACGATAAACAGGCCGCCGATGATGAGGGAGACGACCTCGGTGTTGGTCATGATGGACGTGCAGGCAAACGCGGCGCCCAGGGCAAGCGAGCCGGTATCGCCCATAAAGATGCTCGCCGGATAGCAGTTGAACCACAGAAAGCCCAAGCAGGCACCGGCACACGCGGTGCAGAAGATGGACAGGTTCACGTCTCCGTGCAAAAACGCCATGGCAGCCATGGCGAGCATGGCAATCATGGAGGTGCCGCCGGCAAGACCGTCAAGGCCATCGGTCAGGTTCACGGCATTAGAAAGACCGGCGATCATCAGCCAGCAAAAGACAATGTAGAACCACGGGAACGAAAGGCCGCAGATGGTGGTCGAAAGCACGCCAAGGTCAATCGTCAGGCCGCCGGGAAAACGAATCTCGGGGGCGACGCCGCACCAGTTGACGGCAAGTACCGTAAAGGTGACACAGATAATGGTTAGGCCGATCATCTTGGCATGAGGCGTCAGACCGAGCGAGCGCCCATGCGTAACGGAGGTCAGGTCGTCGATCAGGCCCAGCACGCCGGTCGCCAGCGTGGCGAGCAGCACGAGCACGAGCTCGGTGGTGAGCTTGCCCATCAGCAGGCAGGTCAGCGAAATCGCGACGAGAATGACAACGCCACCCATGGTGGGCGTTCCCTGCTTAACCAAATGACGCTTGGGGCCGTCGGCACGAACCTGCTGGCCGATACCCTCGACCTTGAGCAGCTTGATCCACCACGGCATGAGCAGCAGCGCAATGGCGGCGGCGATGCCAAGCCCCAAAAAAGCCTGATACGTTGGATACGAGGGATTGCCGAACATGGGCTAGCACACACCTTCCACAAAGCGGTCGAGCTCAACAAAGCGGGAACCCTTGACCAGTACAACATCATGTTTTTCAAGCGCGCCGCCCATGCGGTCGAGCACCTGCTGATAATCGGAGAACACCTGGATGCGGTCCTCGTCCATACCCATCATGCGCGCGGCATCGGCCATAAGCTGGGCCAGCTCACCACCCACGCACGCCAGCATGTCGAGCTTCTTGGCGGCGGCATAGGCGCCCACGAGCTCATGCATGCGAGGAGCCTCATCGCCCATCTCGCCCATCTCGCCCAGGATCGCCATGCGAGACCCCGTGCACGAAAGCGAGCACAGTAGATCGAGACCAGCAGCCATGGATTCGGCGCTGGCGTTATAGGAATCGTCAATGACGCGGGCACCGCTCTTGGCGCGCTTGATCTCCTGGCGGTGACCGGTGATCGTGAGGCCTCTAAAGGCAGCATCGACCTGCTCGGGCGTCACGCCCAGGCGATAGGCAACCGCGGCGGCCTTAACGGCATTTGGAACGGACTGCACGCCGGGGATGGCAAGCATGGTATCGATCGTCTCACCCTGGCCAAAATCGAGCGTAAAGACCGGACAGCCCTCGTCATCAACACGAATGTCGCGGGCACGGACCTCATCGTCGTCCGAGACGCCGGCCAGCATCACGTCGATACCAGCAGGCTGGGCGAACGTATCGCGAATGAACGGCGTAAAGTCGTCCTCGCCGCCCAAAACCAGCAGCGGCAAGAAGTCGCCGGCGGCGCACATGCCCTGGACAATCTCGGCCTTAGCGCGGGCGATGTTCTCGCGGCTGCCCAAAATGCCGATGTGAGAGGTACCAATCTTGCTCACGATGGCAAGGTTGGGATTGGCGGACTGGGACAGGCGCTCAATCTCGTGGAAATGGTTCATGCCCATCTCGAGCACCAGGACCTCGGTATCGGCCGGAGCGGAAAGCACCGTGAGCGGCATGCCGATCAGGTTATTGAAATTGCCCTTGGTGGCCCAGACACGATAGCGCTTGGCGAGCACAGCGGCGAGCACGTCCTTGGTCGTCGTCTTGCCGATGGAACCGGTAATGCCAACGACCAGGCAGCCAAGCTCCAGGCGATACGTGTGCGCCAAACGCAGCAGAAACTCCTCGGGATCATCGGTCAGCAGGATGGCGCACCCCTTGTCCTGCGCCAGCGAGACCAGCTCGGCCTCGGGCTCACGCGTCATCACGACGGCGCCGGCACCCGACTGGACGGCACGGGAAGCAAAATCATTGCCGTCGACGTTTTCACCGGGAAAGGCGACGAAAATCGTCCCTTCCTCGACCTGGCGCGAGTCGATAACGCACCCGCGGCATACCCGATCGGCTTCTCCCGTCACGGTTCGGGCCCCTGTTGCGGCCGCGAGGTTGTTGACGGCGATCTCTATCATTGCAGCTCCCCTGTAAACCTAATAATGCTATCGGCGTATTGTATCCCAGCGCCGCACATGCGTGGTGCAGGGCATGTGAACACCCTCATATGGGACAACAAACCACGCCCCAAAGATTGTAACCCCCTACTTCGTGTGCGGGATACCCAGCACGTCAAGCGCGTTGGCCATAATGGACTGGAACGGCACCGCAGCGGCATCTGAGCCGCTCGGCGTTCCGTCGAGCGTGATATAGCACAGCACCTTGGGCGATTGTGCCGGTGCAAAGCCCATAAAGGACGACATGTAGTTCTCCTTGAGGTAGCCGCCGTTCTCGTCGGCACGTTCGGCCGTACCGGTCTTACCCGCCACGTCATAGCCGTCAACCGCGCCGCCAACGCCCGTTCCCTCGGACACGACCGTCTGCATGCACGATGTCACCTGGGATGCGGCGTCCTCCGAAATCGCGCGCTCGCCTTCGCCCCAGTCCTTCTCGTCGCCTTTGCTGGACTTATAGAAGTGCGGTGTCATCATCACGCCGCCGTTGGCGATGCCGCCCACGGCACGTGCGATCTCAATCGGCGAGACGGACAGTGCCTGTCCAAAGCTCATCGAGCCCAGCGTGGCGCCGTCATACTGGTCACGCTCCTTGACGATACCCAGGCTCTCTCCCGGAAAATCGACACCCGAGCTGTGACCGATGCCCCACTTGTCCACATAGGCGGCAAAGTCGTCGGCACCGATCTTGCGCCCCACTAGGACAAAGCCCACGTTGGACGAACGGCGCATCATCTCGCGCACATCCATGGTCATGGCATAGTCGCGCTTGTCGGCATCGGTGACGGTATCGTCGCCCACCTTGATGCTCGCCGGCACCTCAAACGACGTACTCGATCGCACGACGCCCAAGTCGAAGCCGGCGCCCGCCACGAGCGTCTTAAAGACCGAGCCGGGCTCGTAGGCGTCGGTGATCAGGCGCAGATTCATATCCTCGGTCTTGGCATTCTCCAGATCGGTCTGGTCGTAGGTCGGGTACGAGCAGGCTGCCAAAATCTCGCCTGTCGTAGGATCGGTGACCAGCGCCGAGCCGTTCTTGGCCTTAGTCTTCTCAACTGCCTCTGCCAGGGCATCCTCGGCCGCACGCTGGATATTGACGTCGAGCGTCGTCACGATATCAACGCCGTCGACCGCAGCCACCTTTTTATAGGCACCGCCCGCGATATAGCTGCCGTCCCTCGCGCGCTCGCGTACGAGAGAACCGTTCGTGCCGGTCAGAAGCTTGTTGTATTGCTTTTCGAGACCCGTCAAGCCGTCGTTGTCTACATTCACTACACCCAGCACCTGCGATGCCAGATTGCCGTATGGATATACGCGTTTCATGGCCTGCTCAAAAAGCACGCCGGGCAGGTTCTTCTTCTCCAGCGCCGCAACATCGTCTTCGTCCACCTGGCGCTTGATATACACCCAGGTTCCATCGGACTCAACGAGCTTGCGGCAGGTCTTTTTATCAATTCCAGTTGCCTTGACCAGCGCCGACACTGTCTTGTCAACATCCTCGACAAGCTGCGGGTTCACGGCGATGTTGCGACATTCGACCGACGACGCCAACACGTTGCCGTTGCGGTCGTAGATGGTGCCGCGTTTGGCATAGAGGGTCTGCGCAAGCAGGCGGCGCGCATCGGCACGCTCGCGCAGTTTATCGGCTTCGACAATTTGATAGTCGGCAAGGCGAAAGACGCCCAAGCCCAAGCCAAGCCCGATGAAGCCCATGACGGCTTTGCGGCGAGGCAGAGGTGCGCCTGTGAGCCATTCGGTCGACGAACTCTTGCGCGACCTGGTGTTATGCACTTGAGGGCCGCCCGAGCCGCGAAGTCGCGACGCCGGGTCGTTGCCACGGGACTGCCCGGCGTTGTAAGATTGCCGACCCGTTCCTTGATAACCAGAACGTCCCCGCGACGAGGGACGTCCAAAACCGCGGCCCCCATCGGAACCGCGGCGATAGTCATTTGTCATACTCAGCTACCGTCTTGCTACTGAGCGGTCGCGGTCGCGTTGGCGCCCGCGGCTGCATCCTGCGAAAAGTCAAGTGTAACGCTCTCGCTGGGCTCCACCATGCCATAAGCGCCCGCAAGGTCGCGAATGCGCGTGTCGGCGCCATAGACCGAATGCATGACCTCCAGGTCGGAGCTCTCATCGGTCGCCTTTTCGAGCGTGCTGGTAAGCTCGGCGTTGCTGTTGAGCACCTGGGCCGTAACGCCGGCGAGCGCCACGCGGGCGACGCCGATCGTCATGAAGATAGCCGCAATGATGCAAAACGTTTTAAGAACGCTCATGAAAACCGGGCTTACCGCCTGGTTTGCCTGACGGCCCGCGCCCGTGTAGACATCAAAGCGCGGCGTGCGCTGCTCGCGGGGAGCAACGGGGGCCTGCGGTGCCTCACGATAGGCGGGCATGGCGTTCATATCATAGGCGAGTGCTGCGTTTGAGGTGTTGTAGCCCATGATATGCCGCCTCCCATCCCGAGTACGTTGGTAGTGTGTTTAAGCTTCGTTTGTGGTACGAGCGGGAGGTCCAATATCGCGCGGTCGCGTCTACAGACGCTGCGCCACGCGGATCTTGGCTGATCTCGCCCGAGGGTTGCGCGCAACCTCATCGGGTTGGGCAACCAGGGGTTTGCGGGTGATGACCTTGAGTATCGGCACGTTGCCGCACACGCACACCGGAATCTCCGGCGGACACGTGCACCCCTGGCTCATCTCCTTAAAGTGGTTCTTTACGATACGGTCCTCGAGCGAGTGATACGAGATGACGCAGATGCGTCCGCCCGGGTTAAGCCACCTTGTGGCGGCGTCAAGCCCTCGCTCGAGCACATCGAGTTCGTGATTGACCTCGATGCGAATGGCCTGGAAACTTTTCTTGGCTGGGTGTCCGCCATGCCGACGAGCGGCGGCGGGGATACCAGCCTTGATGATCTCGACAAACTGACCGGTGGTTTCGATCGGCTCATGCTCGCGGCGGCGCACGATCTCGCGCGCGATCTGCGAGGCGAACTTCTCTTCGCCATAGACGCGTAGAATCCGGGCGAGGTCGTGTTCGTTATAGGTGTTGATGACCTCAGCTGCGTTTAAGGTGTTGTTACCCGGATCCATCCGCATGTCCAATGGGGCGTCCTCGTTGTACGAAAAGCCCCTGCCAGGGATATCGAGTTGCGGCGACGAAACGCCCAAGTCGAACAGGAAGCCATCGACCCCGGGCACCTCGGCCGAGCAAAGCAGCTCGTCCAAGTCGCCGAAGTTGCCCTTCAGCAGCTGGTGCGGTACGCCGGGAACCTCGCGGTCCAGACGGGCGCCAGCGGCCTCGAGGGCCATGTCGTCCTGATCGACGCCGAGCAAAAGGCCGGTCTCCCCCACCTGCGCGGCCATCTTTACCGAATGGCCGGCACCGCCAAGGGTGCAGTCGCAGACGACGGAACCGCTCTTTAGCTGCAGCGACTCAAGCACTTCGCCGAGCATGACAGGTTCATGCCGATATTCTTGTGTCAAGATCCCACGCTCCATCCGTTACTCGTGCCTTGCCCTTACGAGAAGAAAAGGTCCAGCAGGGCCTCGTCATCATCGTCCTCATCGGCCGTAGCGCGGTCCCAAACCTCAAGGTGGTCGTAGTTGCCCACAACCGTGACCTCGCGGTCGAGGTTCGCCTGCTTGCGGAGAGACTCGGAAAGACCGATACGACCTGCGCTGTCCACATCCATCGACGTGGTGCGCTTGTTGATCGCCCTCATAAGCTTCTGGTCGTTGATGTCACGCGGGTTAAAACCCTCGTGGCCCTCACGACCCGCGAAGAGTCCTTCGACCCACTTATCGAAGGCCTCGGCAGAGAACACGTACAGAGCATCGACATCCAGGGCTTTGAACACGCGAACGTGCTCTCCAAGCTCCTCGCGAAGGGGTGCAGGCAGGGATAGACGACCTTTTGCATCGAGATTGCGCTCGTATGCACCCGTCATTCCCATGTGCGCCCTCCCCTCGGTTACTCAGATGGCACGTACGCGGGGAACCACCCCGCCTGTCGACGTCATCAATAATATGGGGAACCGCCCCATTTTTCAACACCTTTCCCCACCCCTTCCCCCACCCCGCCCCACCACTCCACTCACC
>DBEZXW010000004.1:0-2329 GCA_048291725.1 Collinsella sp.
GCTGGCGAGGTTGACGATCGTGGTGTTTGAGCCTGCCGGGGCGATAGCCCGCGCGAGCTTGTCGCTCCAAAACGCGTAGAGGTCTCGGGCATCGTCAACGGCGAGCTTCGCGCCCATCTCCAGCCGATACGGTTCGACGGCATGGAAGGGACGAACGCACCCGTAGAGGCCGGAGAGGATCCACAGATGGTCTTGCAGCCATGCGAGCTGCGCAGAATCCATCACCTCGGGTGCCATGCTCTGGTATTGAATGCCGTGATAGGACATGACGGCAGGGGAGAGGTGACGGGCGAGTGCGGGATTGTCGAGATCGCCGCTTTTCAGGATGGGCCCGAACTCATGCAGGGTGTTGAGGCAAGGTCCCAGCAGTTTGTCACTCACGTTCCACAGCGCCTGCAGACCGCCGCTGCCTTCATTCCGCTCGATATCTAGCAGTGCGCGGTGGAGGCGAGAAGTCTCGCGCACAAAGGGTGGGATGCCCAGGATTTCAAAAGCATCTTGGGCCGCGCGCATCTGCTTGGCGGGCGAAATGATGACCTGCAGCATGGACTCTCCTCTGCCAAAAAGGAAGTTGCGGTGGAATACGGTCTGTTTTGGCCGTTTATGGGCCAGTTTAGTCCGTATTTCACCGCAACTGATGAAGGGTTGGTTAGGCTCGCTCGATGAAGGCCTTGTAGCCGCGATAGGCCTCGTAGATATCGGCCTTGTTGGCGACCTCCCACAGGGCGTGCATGGACAGGACGGCAACGCCGGAGTCGATGACGTTCATGCCGTACTTGGCCATGATGTAGGCGATGGTGCCGCCGCCACCAGCGTTGACGCGGCCGAGCTCGCAGGTCTGGAAGTCCACGCCCGCCTCGTCCATGATGTCGCGGATGAGGGCCACATACTCGGCGTCGGCGTCGTTGGAGCCACCCTTGCCGCGGCTGCCCGTGTACTTGTTAAAGCACAGGCCGCGACCCATAAAGGCGGCGTTTTTGGTCTCGAACTTGCCGGCATAGCCCGGGTCGAAGCCGGCGGACACGTCGGAGGAGAGCATGCGGCTGCGGGCGAGTGCGCGGCGCAGGGCCAGCGGGCTATCCTCGCCGGCGAGCGTCATGATCTCGGCGACGGTGTTCTCGAAGAAGCGGCTTGTCATGCCGGTGGCGCCTACGGAGCCAATTTCCTCCTTGTCGACGATGAGCGTGATGCTCGTGCGCTCGACATTGGCCACATTAATCTGGGCGAGCATGGACGGGTAGGCACAGACGCGGTCGTCATGGCCATAGCCCAGAATCATGGAGCGGTCGAGGCCCATGTCGCGGGCGGGGCCGGCGGGCACGACCTCGATCTCGGCGGAGAGGAAGTCCTCCTCCTCGACGCCGTACTGCTCTTTGAGGATGTCCAAGAACATCTGCTTGACGGGCTCCTTGGAAGCGTCCTTGTCGTCCTCATCGAACTTGACGGGACGGCCGCCCACGATCACGTCGAGAATCTCGGCGTCGACGGCGTCCTTGGCGGGCTTGGCCATCTGCTCGCTCGAGAGATGGATCAGTAGGTCGGAGATGGTAAAGACCGGGTCGTCGGCCTTGTCGCCGATATTGATGTCGACGGTGGTGCCGTCCTTTTTGCAGATGACGCCCACGAGTGCGAGAGGGGAGGCCACCCAGTGGTAGCTCTTGACGCCGCCGTAGTAGTGCGTGTCGAGATAAGCCATGTCGCCGGCCTCGAAGGCGGGGTTCTGCTTAAGGTCCAGGCGCGGCGAGTCCACGTGCGCGCCCAGGATGTTAAAGCCCTGCTCGAGCGGGGCGGTGCCCAGGTTGACGAGCATAAGGTCCTTGCCGTGGTTAGCGGCATACACCTTGTCGCCTGCCTTGAGCTCGCGGCCTTCGGCGATTACGGTCTCCAGGTCGACGTATCCCGCCTCCTCGGCCATCTTGATGCCGGCCTTGACGCACAGGCGCTCGGTCTTGTTCTCACTCAAAAACTGCTTATAGCCGCGGCAAAGCTCCTCGAGCTCCTCGATTTGCTGTGGCGTGTACTTTTTCCATGCGCAGGGACGCTCCATGACGCAGGCTCCTTTCGGATCGATCGTGCTGGTTGATGTACCGTGAGCCATCGTATCACGCGCGGGCTCACGGTGGCGGGGGAGCTTGATGTGAGGTGGCCGCGGGGCGGGGAGCGTGTAAACTGGAGTGAGCAAACCGTGCCCAGCCTAAAGCGAGGTATTCAATATGTCTGACAAGCGCCGCACCTTTGCCGTTATCGACGGCAACTCGCTCATGCATCGCGCCTTCCACGCCGTGCCGCCGACCATGAACGCGCCGGACGGTCGCCCCACCAACGCGAT
>DBEZXW010000005.1:0-14855 GCA_048291725.1 Collinsella sp.
CACCTCAATGGTCCTCCTAACGCCGGCGTGTTGGCACCACCAGCGTAGTGGCGGCGGGGAGGCGCGGTGGCCATTATTCGGTGACCGGGATTGGTCAAAATAGTTTGACTATTAGCGGCTAAAATCGCCCGGCGCTAACAACGCGCACACCCAGCCAGTGTCGGGTCAACTAGCATGATATATTTACATTAGTGCTACCAAGTGAGTCGCCGACCCTTGAAATGAGGTGCCGAGATGAACGACATTCTCGCAAGAAGAGCAAGACGAGCAACCGTGGGCATCGCCCTTTCCGCGGCACTTGTCGCGGGAATCGCCCCCGCAACGGCGATCGCGGCAGAAACCAGCTCCCCCACCGGTGCGGCCGTTTCGCAGACGAGCGCCGCCAACGGCAATTCGGGCGCCCCGCAGACAGAAGACGCGGCCGCCGCAAAGGAAAAAGCGTATGCAGCCATGCAGGAAGCGCTCAAAAACCTCGAGGCCGCAAAAGACGCCGCAAGTCCCGAGAAAATTGCGAGATTCAATGATGACATTGCCCGTTTTCAAGAGCTCCGCGACAAGATGGTGGCGCAAGCCGCCGAATTGAGGGAATCCCTTCCCGCCATGCAAGCGGACGTCGATGCAGCCCAAGCCAAATACGACGAGTCCATCAACCGGGTAAGCGAGCTCCAGGCAGAATTAGATAAGGCACTTGAAGCACTCGGCGACGAGGAGCCCAGCACAGCTATTAAGGAGCATATTAAGCAGTTGCGCAGTGAGATCATGACGGCAAAAGCGCAAGAAGACTCCTGCGAAACGGAGCTCTGCGAGCGCCGCGACGGCCTCAAAAGGCAGGAAAGACGAGTTAATGACTGTGAACGTGCTGTAGAGAAATATAAAGCCAATATCGACCAGTTCATAGCCTGGCGAGATGCGCTCCTCGACAATTTGAAAAAAGCGCAAACGGCCTATGACGACGCCTGCAAGGCATACGAAGAGGCAAAGGCCGCGGCAGACAAGGCCGTCTCGCCCGAGATAACGAAACCCGCCGAGACAGTGCCTCCCTCCGGCTCAACGCAACCCGCCGAGACGACACAGCCCACCGGCTCGTCCGCGACCGGCAAAAATACCCCGCCAAGCTCCACCAAGCAGGCGAACTCGAGCAGCGGCAAGCAAGCAGATACGACCGCCGGCAAGCTCGCGAACACGGGCGACGCAGCGCCGAGCGCAATCACACTCGCAGGAATCGCCGCCGTAGGACTCGGAATAACCACCGCAGCCACACGCCGCATCAAGAACTCAAAATAGCTGCCAGAGCATACCACCTTCGCCAATCCACAAACCCAGAGACAAAAGAGACCCGTTTCCCCAACCCAGGGAAACGGGCCTCTTTACTTGAAAAACAGATGGTAATGCCGCCGTCTCTTGAACCACGCAGCCATCAATGCCCAGACAACACTAGCAAGCCGCGTTCCTTAAGGGATAGATTTAATGGCTGTTAATCAAGGGATATACGCGCACGCCCGATCAATGGCGGGCAAACCGCCTGTTATACTTACATTAGTGCTACCAAGTTAGTCGCCGACCCTTGAAATGAGGTGCCGAGATGAACGACATTCTCGCAAGAAGTGCAAGACGCGCAACCGTGGGCATCGCCCTTTCCGCGGCACTTGTCGCGGGAATCGCCCCCGCAACGGCGATCGCGGCGGAAACCAGTTCCCCCACCGGTGCAGTTGCCTTGCAGGCGGAAGATGCGGCCACCGCAAAAGATAAAGCGTATGCAGCCATGCAGGAAGCGCTCAAAAACCTCGAGGCCGCAAAAGTTGCCGCAAGTCCCGAGAAAATTGCGGCAATCGATGATGACATTGCCGCTTTTCAAGAGATCTACGACATGGTGGCGGCGGAAGCCGCCAAACGGAGGGAACGCCTTCCCGCCATGCAAGCGAACGTCGATGCAGCCCAAGCCAAATACGATGAGGCCCACAGCCGGACAAGCGGCCTTCAGGCAGAATTAGATAAGGCACTTGAAGCACTCGGCGACGAGGAGCCCAGCACAGCTACTAAAGAGCATATTAAGCAGTTGCGACGTGAGATCATGTCGGCAGAAAGGCGAGAGAAATCTTGTGAAGATGATCTTCACTCCTACCGACGCCGGCTCGAAAGCCAGGAAAGACAGGTTCAGGATTCCGAAAGTGAGGCGCAGGAAGCCAAAGCCCACATCGACGAGGACATAGCCAAGCGAGATGCGCTCCTCGGCGATTTGGAAAAGGCGCAAGCGGCCTATGACGACGCCTGCAAGGCATACGAAGAGGCTAAGGCCGCGGCAGACAAGGCCACCTCGCCCGAGATAACGAAACCGACCGAGACAGTGCCTCCCTCCGGCTCAACGCAACCCGCCGAGGCGACACCGCCCACCGGCTCGTCCGCGACCGGTAAAGACACCTCGCCAAGCTCCACCAAGCAGGCGAACCCGAGCAACGGCAAGCAAGCAGATACGACCGCCGGCAAGCTCGCAAACACGGGCGACACAGCACCGAGCGCAATCGCACTCGTAGCAGTCGCCGCCGCAGGCCTCGGAATAACCGCCACTGCCACACGCCGCATCAAGAACTCAAAATAGCTGCCAGCGGTTATTGTCTTCGCCAATCCACAAGCCCAGAGACAAAAAGAGGTCCGTTTCCCCACCTAGGGAAACGGACCTCTTTAACTGCAAAAATTCAAACAACAGCACCGCCGCCTCTTGAACCACATAGCCACCGCGCTCCAGACAACGCCAGCGAGCAGCAAAAGGCACGGGATTAAATTATTCAGATAAATGTGACCCTTCAGGCGGTTTTGGTCGGCTACCCGCGAGTGCCGGCAGGGCGCTTGGTAGTCGAGCGATCCCGCAGGCGAAGCCGAGGACCAGCGAGACACCAAGCGCCCTGCCGGCACTCGCGGGTAGCCGCGGCACCAAAAAACGCCTGCGCACTCGATGGATTCGGATGCCCGACAGAGGCTCCTTATGGCTGCTTCCTTCCGGACCTGACCAGATTCGGAACATGTCGTCATCCGAACCCATCGAACGCGCTAGGCGCTCGGTATATCTTACCTGCTCCCGCCCGCCACGGCAAGTGGGGCGAACCCATCGGATGGATTCGCCCCACTCGTCCATATCGCTAGCGGCGCTTGCGGTACAGGACCGCGCCGCCCGCTGCGGTCAGCGCGCCGATGCCGGCCATGGCCGCGAGCGCCTCGATCGGCAGGCTGCGGTCACCGGTGTCGGGCATGCCGCCCTTGGAGCCGTCGCCGCCGGAGCCGCTGCCGGAGCCGTTATCTGAACCGCCGCCCGAGCCGCCGCCCGGCGTGCCGGGGTTCTCGGGGGTGCCGGGGGTGTCGGGCTCCTCGGCGTAGCTGTTGGTGAAGACCGGCGGCAGGTTGGCGTCGCCCTCGTAGGAAACCTTCGCCGACAGATAGCCCGTCTTGGTGCCGTCTGCCGCCTCGTCGCTCACCGTGACGACGATCTTGTGCACCGCCTTGTCGTAGGTCACGTGCGCCTGGCCGTCGTCGACCTCGCTCACCGTGAAGGTGTAGGTGCCAGCCTGCTTGAAGGTCAGCGCATCGAACGTGACGCTGCCATCGGCGGCATTCTTGGCGGTCGACATGACCTTGCCGTCCCGGCCCTTGAGCTCAAAGCTAAACTGGCCCGCCTTGAGCTCGGCGCCCTTGAGCACCTTGGCGGCGCCCAGCTTGAGGGTGACGGGTGCGGCCTTGTAGCCGTTGGTAAAGGTCACCGAGGTGTCGCCCACGGCATTGCCCTCGGCATCCGCCAGCTCGTGCTTGACGGCGAGCGTACCGTTTTTGGCATCGGTGACCGTCGTGCGCACGCGGTACGTCGCCCTGTCGTATGTCACGCCGCCCGCCGTGCCGGCGACCTCGCGCAACTCGTAGCTGTGCATGCCGGGCGCGGTGTAGGTGACGGGGCTGAGCGCGACCGTGCCGTCGGCGGCGTTCTTGCCCGTCGCCGCGACGTTCTCGCTGCCGTCGGCGGCAAGCTCGACCAACTGGAACTCGAACTCGCCCTCGGCCAGGTCACGGCCCTTGAGCTTCTTGTTCACCTTGATCTGGTCGGTGACGGAGCTCGGCGTCTGGTTCACGCCGTAGGTGTTGGTGAACTCGAACGCGCCCTTGCCCTCGGGCGTACCCTCTGCGGGCAGGACCTCCGCGACGAGCGTGCCCGCGTTGGTGTCCTCGACCACCTTGACCGTGAAGGTCCTCGTCGCCGTCGCGTCGTTGACCACGCCGTCGACCGAACCGGACTCGCTCACCCGGTAGGCGAACGTCTTGGTGCGCAAGCCGCCGCCGTCGATCTTGACGTCATCGAGGTCGCTCGGCTGCTTAAACGTGACATGGCCCAGCTCGACGTTGCCGGCGGCGTCGTTGGTCGCCTCGGTCACCGTCTTGCCGGAGGCGTCGACCGGCGCGGGCGCGCCGTCCAGCGGCGTGATCTTAAAGGTGTACTTGCCCGCAATGTCGGCCTGCGTGAGGCCGAGTCCGGCCTGGCGGAGCGCCAGCGTCTTGGTGCCCGCGAGGTCGACCGTCGCCTCGTTGGTGCCGTAGCCGTTCACAAACGGCAGCGTGCCGCCGGAGCCCTCGGGGTAGACCACGGCCACATCCAGCCCGCCCTTGCCGTTATCGGTCACCTTGACCGTGATATCGAAGCTCGAGGCGGTCGCCGTCACGCCCGCGGGCAGCCGGTCCATGCCGTCCTCGGATACGGTATAGGGAATGACCCAAGAGCCGTCGGCGGCCCTGGTGGCGGTGCCGTCCGCCACCATCCGCTCGAGAGCGTCGGTGGTGTAGGCAATGAGCGAGAACGCAAGTCCCGCGGCCTCGCCGTCGCCGGAGGCCTGGTTGGTCGCGGTCGCGACCGCGTTACCCTGGGCATCGCGTACGGAGAACGAGAACTCGCCCGCCGCCGCGGCTCGGCCCGTCAGCGTCTTGGTGGCGTTAATTGCCACGTTGCCCTCGCCGCCGAGCGTTCCGGTGGCCTCGTAGGAGTTCTGGAAAGCGACCGTCACGGGCGCGGGCGCCGACGTGGCGTCATCTGCTGTGGAGACCTCGCTGCGTGCGACCTCGACACCGTCCCTGGCAACCGCGGTCGTGACCGTGAGTCTGCCCGTCGCGGCGTCGTAGGCGGGCGCGATGGTCACCGTGCGCGGCGCGGTGTCGTTGGTGTAGCCATCGCCGCCGAGCTTGGTCTCGGTGACGGTGAAGCGGTAGACCTTGCCCGCGTCGGCATCGGTGAACTTCACGTCGCTACCCGCAGCACCGCCGACGAGGTCGACCAGGTCGGCCGCGCCGTCATCGGCCGCGGCCACGGCGTAGGCGTCCTTGCCGGTCTTGAGGCCGAGCTTGGCGGCCGTCTCGGCGTCGGCGGTCACGGTGAAGGCGAACTGCCCCGCCTCCATGGCGCGACCACAGAGCGTCTTGGACAGGCGCACGCCCGCGCGGGCCGAGTAGTCGAGCTCGGTCGTGTAGGTATTGACGAAGTCGCCGCCGCTCACCTCCGCGATCGCGGGCGTCGTGGCCGCGAGGTTGCCGGAGCCGTCATCGGTCACGGTCACCGTCATCGTGGCGACGTGGCCGTCGTAGGCCACGCCGGCGATGGCAGAGCCGTCATCGGGCCTGACCTCGCGCGCCGTGTAGGTGAAGGTCTTGGCGCGCACGCGCTTGCCGCCGACCTCGGCGAACTCGGCATCCTTGATGTCATCGAGCGTGTAGCGGATGGGACCGAAGTCGAAGGCGACCCTATCGCCCGCCTTGGTGCCGGCGGCGGCCGTCACGCTAACGGTCTTGGAGCCGTCGGCAGAGCCCTCGGGCATGGGGGCGCTGTCCTCGCCCGCGAGCGCGAACTGGAAGCTATCGCCCTCCGCCCAGTCGCGGCCCTCGAGCGCCTTGGTGAAGAGTCCCGCGGTGGAGACGTCCCTGCCCTCGGTGGCCGTTCCGTACGTGTTGGTGAACGCGACGGTCGCGCCGTCCTCGGTCACGGCGCCTTCGGCCTTGGAGCCGTCAGCCCCGTTGACCGTGGTCGTGTAGCCCTCGGCCGCGTCTTCGGTCACGGTGTAGTGCGCGCCCACGGGCAGGCCGGCGACGGTCTTCTCCCCGCCGTCCTTGAGCGTGAAGGTCGCCTTGCCGTCCGCGAACGTCACGGCGTGCTCGCCCTTTCCGAAGGTGCCGGAGACGGGCTCGCCGTCCCCGTCGGTCAGCGCGACCGTAAAGCCGAACTCGCGCTGGCTGTCGCCGCCGACGACCGTCTTCTTGACGGTGAGGCTGCCAGTCTTGGCGGTGTTGGTAAAGACCGCCGCCTCAACCGTGCGCTCAGCAGCATCGCCCGCATCGTCGGTCAGCTGTGCAATCTTGGTCTTGGCAGACAGCTTACCGGCGTCGTCGTCGGTCACCGTGACGGTGACACGATAGGTGGCCTTCGAGAACGTGAGTGCTGCCTCGTCACCCGGCTGCTCGGTAATCACATAGGTATAGGTACCGGGCTTGGCGTACTCGATGGTACCGAAGTTGCCGACCTGGGCATCCTTGTGCAGCTCAATCGTCGACACGCCGTCCTTGGCGCCCTTGGGCATGGGTGCCTCGCCTTGGGCAGTCAGCGTCATGGTAAAGGCATCCGATGTCATCCAGTTGCGTCCGGAGATCTTCTTTTGCACCTTAAAAGCGTTTTCCACCTTTGTGGACTCCACGCTGTAGACGTTGGTGAAGCCCACCTGCGTCGCCTGTCCGACGGTACCCTTCTGGGGGTTCGCCTTATCGACAACCGCAAAGCCGTCTTCGCTCGTCATGAGCTCACCCTTGGAGTTGAGCTCCCGCACCTCGTAGTGAGCACCCGCAGGCAAGGTAACCGTGACGGAGCCGCCGGCCTTAAGCGTGATGGTGTCACCGCTCTTGATCTGTCCGCTTACATAAGTGCCATTGGTGCCACTGGGGCGACCGGCGTACGCAAAGGTGCCGGCCAGAGGCGTTGTGCCATCGGCCTGGTAGAGCAGTACCTTAAAGGTAAATGCCTTGTTGGGCGCGGTGATGCCTTCGGCGGCCGTGACCGTCTTGCTCAACGTCAGGCGCCCGTCAGAGACCTCATCGGTAGTGGTGTTAGTCTTGACGGCAGGGTTGTTGCCGACCGTCACCGACGCCTGGTTGGAAATATTGCCCGAAGCGCCACCGCTCTTAAACGCGTCCTCGGTCACGCGGACCTTAAACTGAACCGTACCCTCCTTGCCGGCGGGAACGTCCGCCAGCGTCCAGGTGAGCTTGCCGTCATTGTCCTTGGAGCCGGCATCCTTATGGTCGCCGGCGAACTCCACGAACTCGGTTCCCGCGGGAACGGTATCGGTGATCGTCACCGTGGCAGACACGCCCTCAGTGTTCTTGTAGCCGATGGTGTAGGTGAGCTCGTCGCCCAGCGCCACACCCGACCCCGTCGAATCCTGAGCATCGCTCTCGGACTTCTTGGGCACGTAATTGGTCGTGGTGCCGGTATAGCTCTTGTTGTCAACCGTTACGGTGGCTTTGTTCTCAACGGTGCCGACCGCACCCTGGGCGTCCTTCACAGCGTCCTCGGTAATCTTGACGCGCACGCGCACCAAACCGTGGCTGCCCGCAGGCTGCTCACCCAGGTTCCAGGCAAGCAACTGACCGCTCGCAGCGCCCTTATCGGCACACTCGCCCTCAAAGGCCTCGAACACGACGCCGGCAGGAAGCTTGTCGGTCACGGTCACGCTGGCCGGAACCAGGTTACCGGCGGTATCGGCCTCGGTATTGACCCAGTTGATGGTATAGACGTAGGAGTCGCCCACAGAAAGCAGCTGCCCGTCGATGTCCACATCGGGCTTCGCGACCGTGCCGATCGCCTTGACCTTATCGCGTGTGTTGTGGAAGACGATCTTGCCCTTCTCGGTACCATCGCGATAGGTCACCTTGGACGTCAGACTGCCATCGTTGTGGTCGGTCACCTCGAGCAGCACTCGGCACGTCGCAGACGTATCCACGGGACGCACACCCTCGGGCAGGTTGGCCATGCGCTCCTTTGCCACCAGGTTAAAGCTGTAGGTGGTGGTGTGGTCGGCATTGTGACGCTTGGTGGCAATGCCATCGTTGACGGCGCCGGCAAGGTCAATCGTCTGCTCATTAGATTCGCCAGCAGCATTGCCAAGCTTAAAGTTGACCTTACCAAAGTCGACCGTAGCGGTACCGTTCTCGCCCGCCCGGGTCTTACCCTCATCCATCCATTCGAGCGAGCCATCGGCCTTCTCGGCATACAGGTCAAAGGTATACTGGCCCGCCCCGATCTTGTCTCGGGAGTCCATTACCTTCTCGGCAGCAAGACCCTCAAAGGTTCCGGCCGCGATGTAGCTGTTGGTAAAGGACACTTGGGCCTTGGCGGTACCGCTCTCGGGGCCAAAGGTCTTCGTATCGCGGGGCTTTTCAACGTCGTTGGCGTCATAGTGCTTGACCGTGGTCACGGTATAGAGCGAACCGTCGCGGCGCTTCTTAACCGCAATCTCTACCATCCAATAGGTGGAGTCGTATGTATAGCCGCGCTTGCCGCCGCCATTTTCGACGATCTTGTAGGTGAACGTCTTGTCTGCATCTTCCGTCGCAAAGGTCAGGCCACCCAAAATGCCGGTATGGGACGTGCCATCGGCCTGCGGCTCATCGTTTGTCACGGTGAGCTTGCCCTCATCTGCGCGCAGCAGCTTGTTGAGCTTAACGGTCGAGGCGTTGTCTTCGCCCGTTACCGTAAAGCCAAACATGCCGGCATGCAGGTCGTGCCCATTGAGCGTCTTGACGATCTCCAGACCGCCCTGGAGCTCGTAGCTCGTTGAAGTTTGGTAACTATTGGTGAAGATGAAGCCTTCCGAGCCGGTCGCGCCATCGGCGCGGGCCACAAGCTTGCCGCCCTCATCGGTTACAGTGATGGTCACGGTATAGATGTGCTGGTCATACTTCCACTCGCCGAGGCCGCCATTCGGGGCCAGCTCGTTAATAGCAAACTTATACGTGCCCGGCTTGTTAAAGGTGAGCTTTGAGAAGTTAACCTGATAGTGCTCCCCGTCCTTGAGGGCCGCCGTCGTTTGCTTCTCCTCAGCATAGCCGTTGTCCACGCTCATCGAAGATCCGGTGATGAGCTTGCCATCGATGGCAGTCTTGGTAGCATCGTCAGCCGCGGTCATAGCAAAGGTGAACTTGCCCGGAGCATCGGCACCGGCAACCACCTTCGTCACGGACGGGGTGTAGGTTGCCGCCTCGGTGACCGTATAGGTGTTCTTGAATTTGACCGTCGCGACACCGGTGGACGTTGCACCCGACGGATAGATCCACTGGCCCTCGAGCTCGTCCTTGCCATCGACCTGCTTGCTTACCGCTGTCGTGACTCTAAGCGTACCGTCGCCGTTATCCGCCACGACAGCCTTAACCGTATGGACCATCTTGTCGTACGTATAGCCCGTCGCCTTGTCGTCAATCTCACTCACCGTATAGGTGAACGTCTTGCCGGCATCATCCTGAGTGAAGGTCAACCCACCCGCAGGTATCAAACTCACGGTCTTGGAGGCGTCGGCCTCGACATTTGCGGTCTCAAAGACCTTGCCGTCCGTGGAAATGCCAACCTTGCTGGCAGATATCTCGTCGGCAGGCTTGACGATATAACGGAACGTGCTCTTAGGCGAGCCAAAAATGGTCGCGTCCTTGGGATACGTCAACGTCTTCTCAATCTGCAAACCGCCAGCGGCGCCATAGTCGAGACTTGCCGTGTAACGGTTCACAAACGAGACGGCAGGCGTTGTGGCACCGGCCTCACTTGCATCGTACTGCTGCACGTAAGTATTCGGTTTTTGCTTGAGCTCGACGATCTTTTCGTCCGTCAACGCGCTCGCATCGGTGCCATCGCCCAGCAACTCCGTCACACCCGCACCCTTGAGCACGGTCGTCACGGTATAGAGCTTAGCGGGGTCGTTCTCGCGTGCAAGAACCTTGACGAGCACGATGGCATCGCCCGTGTAGCCGGTGTCATAGGTGTAGCCGGCAGCCGCAGGCTGGTTCTCGTGGATGCGATAGGCAAACGTACGCCCCAGGTCCTGTTCCGTGAGCTCACGGGCAAAAAGCTTCTCTTGCCCGCTTGCGCCCACCACGGCACCGGACACGTCGGCCCCCGCAGCCGTATTGGATAGGCTAGCCTCGGCGCCGTCGACCGATGTCTGAACGCCGTTGTACCAAAGGCCCGTCACGGCAAAGGTAAACTGGCCCGCGGCAGAAGCGCGACCCTCAAGGGTCTTGCTGACCGTCACGCCATCAAAGGTGCCCGACGCATGGTATGCGTTGGTAAAGGCGGCCTTGTCGGTTACGGCCTTGTCCGCATCGGAGGCGCCGGTGTTGGCGTAGGTCACGCTCGACACGCGCAGCTTGCCCGTGTGGTTGCCCGACTCGTCCAGATCGGTCACCACGACGGTCGCGCGTGCGGTGTGCTTGTCCATGGACATGCCCGCCTGGCCATCCTGCGCAGCTTTCTCGGTGATGTTGAAGCTAAAGGTGCCTGCGCGGTTGAACGTCACGGTCGGGGCGGCTTCGGTGCCAACAAAGGAGAACGAGGCCACGCGTCCCGACTCGGGCGTGCTGGCGACTGCCTGGTTGGCGTTAACGGCAACAACCCCATCCTTCACCGCCTGTGCAGTGGTTTTGCTCAAACCAGTTGCGTTGGCATCGTCCGCAGCAGCGGTGAGGTTAAAGGTATAGCGTTCGCCCTGGTTCCAGTCGCGACCGCTCACAGTCTTTTGGCCCTGCAGGGTCACGCTCGTGGGCTCCACGCTATATATATTGGTAAAGGAAGGTGTGGCATCCTTGTCCAGCTGCTTTACCGAACCGTCCCCAGCGGCCTTGTAGTACTCGATCGAAGTCTGGATGCCGGCACCCTTCTTGGCGTTGCGCACCAAGGCATAATAGACCGACCCGTCGTAGGTCATGCCCGTAATGCTACCGGGATTCTCAGCGAACTTGTACACGTAGGCGCGTCCCGCATCCGCCTTGGCGGTATAGGAGATCGCCGGCCACGTCACCGTAGCCGGCTGCGTCACCGTACCGTCGGCGTTGTTGCCCACGGTTGCGGCATTGCCCTCGGTGCCCTGGGGCATGGGAGCCACCACGCTCGTATCGACCGTGTTAGGACTGAACACAGCGTTGACGTCCGCATAGCCGCCCATACCCTCGAGCGTAAAGCTAAAGGCGTTCTGGGCGAGCGCAAAGCTCCCGGCGTTATCGGTCAGGATCTTTTGGGCATGGATGATGATCTTCGCTTCGTGTGCATCGTAGCGATTGGTGAAGGTTGCGACCTTATCGGAAACATCCGTATTGGTGTCGACGCGCGCGTCGTTGCACTCCTGCACCACCTTCACGCTCTTAACGACCAGAGCGCCAGCCTGCTTGTCCTCCACCACGACCGTCGCGGTATAGACGGCAGCAGAATAGCTCATGCCGTCTGCCCCGGCATCGGAGCCGGGGATAACCTCCGAGATGGTATAGGTGTACATGCCGGGCTTGGTATAGGTAATATCGCCAAACGTTGCCTTCTGGGTATTCTTGGTGAACTCGACCGTCGCCACCCCGTCCTTGGCGCCATTGGGCATGGGGGCGCCGTCCTTAGCCGCAAGCTGCACGGTAAAGGAATCGCCATCGGCCCAATCGCGACCTTCGAGCATCTTCTTGGCGCTCAGACCGTCTTTCGCCTCAAGCGTTACCGAGCTGGCGCTGTAGTTGTTGGTGAACTCGAGCTTGTTATCGGCGGGAATCTTTCCGTCCTCGAGCGCGACGATCTTGCCCGTGATGGTGTTGCCGGTTCCAGGCTGCTCCTCGCCGCCGGCCTTGCGGCTCACGAGGCTAAAGCCAGCCGGAAGCACCGACTCGTCGGCAGAGCCGGTCACAGTGTTAACGATGCTCGCCAGCACGTCACCATTGGACGCCTCGCCCTTGGTGGTGAGCTCGCTCACGCTATACTTGTCGCCCTGCTTAAGGTCATATACGCGAATGGTCTCGCCGGCCTTGATGGAATGGGTGCCGCCGTTCTTGAGCGTAAAGGAGTTGCCCATGGACTTGCCATTCGCATCGAATACGCGTGCCTCATAGCCCTCCTCGGAATCCGGCAGGGTGAACTTAAACGTAAACGTCAGATCGTTGCCGTTCGCATCCTCGGTGGGCGCGGTAAGGCCATTGTCCGCCGTCACGGTCTTAGTCACTTGCAGGCGTGCCACGCGACGATCGGTATACTGCACGGCCGTTGCCGTGGTAAAGAGATGATTGAGCTGAAGCGTGCCCAGATCGGTGCCATTGGTGGCATCATCGTCTTGATAAAGGGCCATGCGGTTGATGCCCGTATCGGCAAAGATGGTCGCCAGCTGGTCGTTGCGGTCGCCACCGTCCTCGACATAGCGCAGGATGGTCTTGGTACCTTGCGTCGTCTTGTCATAGCGCATATGCATCCAGTTGCCCGCAAGAGAAGGCGTCACGCCTTGGGCGGTGCACGTCTGGCCCCATGTCAGGTTTCCGTTGGCGTCAACGGCCGCACTCTGCAGCTTGCCCTTAATGTGCGTAAGCGTGTTGTCAATGGAGTCGGGAGAGCCAAACTGCGCCAGGGAAGCAATCAGCGAACCCGGGCCGCTCATGCTGCGCACACCGTCGCCTTCCTCGCCGGCATCCACATACACACCCGAATCGTCCACGATTACCTTGGTGATGGTGTTGTTAATCTCATGGCCATCTGGACTTACAGACTCACGCAGGTAGTACGTACCCTTGATAAGGGGTGCATGCTTTGTCGAATTGAGTGGGAAGCATGCAGCACCCTCAATGTCATACGGATAGGTCATGCCGTTTGCCTGCACGGTGTCATACGGCGTGGCGCCGGCTTCAATGGCATACGTGCTGGGGCTATCGCCGGTAACATCCTCGGCCTTGTACAGCTCAAACGTCGCGTCGTTCACGGGCTTGCCCAGGTCGTCGACCTTCTGCACAAACAGGCGGTTCTGGACGTTAGTGAGGTGGATCACCGTAGAGAACTGCCTGTTTGTCGTTTGATATGGGACCATGGAGGTGTTGTCGGTGGTTGCCTCCGCCAGAGATGATGCCGTGGTGTGATACACCGCCACGGTATATTCGGACTGGGACTTGTCTTGCAACATGACGGCATACGTCTCGATATCGCCGGGCAGCGACCTGACCGTCACCTCGTAGTCACCCTTGGTGTTGACGCCAAAGACGCTCGTGTCCGCCGATTTGGCAGCCTCGACGGCACCGGCAATGCCGTGCGCGGAGCACAGCTTATAGCCATTGAGCGGGTTGCCCGTGACCGCCGTCCACGCGCTTTCGTCCGTGTCTTTCTTAGTTTTATCGGTGCGTTTGAGCACGACGGCAAAGGTCGTGCCCGAGCTAATGGGTTTGTCCTTATTGTCTTTTGTTTCATTGCTAAGGGAAATGGTCTCCTTAGCGGCCAGATAGCCGCCGTTCAGCCACATGCGGCTGCCCGTCCATTGTTCGTTGTTGGCTGTTGTGACCGTTGTTTGCGGCGCAACCACCACGCCACCCGTGCCACTTGCCGCGGCCTTGTACTGCAGGTGCAGCTCACCTGGCGTTGCAGTGGTCGATGAGGTCAGACTCGAGCGATATCCCGCGGGCAGGCCAACCTCTTTGAGTACAAAGTAGTCGCAATGATTGGTGTTGTGCTCTTCGTCAAACGAGAGGACGGAGCCGTTCGACTTTTGAAGTATCAGCTGACCCCCGTCTTTCGTCGTGCCCTGAGCGACGAGCTCACCCTTCTTCCACTCGGTATCTGGTCCATCGGACCGGTACAACTCGAAGGTTGCGCCATTGACTGCCTCGCCGTTTTGGTCGACCTTCGCGACCTCGGACGACGGCAGGGTGGTGAGGTTGAACTTGAGCGACATGTTCGATGCGCCCGCGCCGCGCTCCAGATAGAAGAAACTCAGCGTATGCTTGGTGCTGTCGCGGAAGGTGTTGCCGGAGAAGTTGGTGGTATCCGCGCCGGCAGCTTGGAACTTCGTCTTGATGTTGGTTGTTTCGATTTCTTTCTTGGTTCCATTCGCGCCGTCAATATGACCGACTTTCACTTCACCGGTAGCAAAGTTGATCTTAAGCGTTGCTTTCTCGTGAATGCCGCCCAAGTCACCCACGAGCACACCATCGATATAGACCCACACGTCGTCGTCGCCCGAGAACTCAAAAATCATGTCCTCGTTTTTGGTGGTCTTGCCACCGTTAGGCTGGACAAACTCCGTGGTCATGGACATGCCAAAGTGGTGGTTGAGTGTATCGTTCGTTCCGTCCGTTATTTTTAAAGGAGAGAGCTGGCTGTTCTTTTCTTCAAAAACCTTGTCAGCCGAGTCAAAGGGGAAGAACTGACCCAAATTATCACTTGATACGCTGTCCTTATAAACACCCGCTTTATCGTAGACGTTAAAGGAATTCGTTGTGTAGTTATACACGGCATAGTTGCCTTTAGAACCGTACGAGTCGTAAACGTAGTATCCGTTCTCAAGTTGGAAAAGGCCCTGCACGTTGTTGTAGACGGCTTTGCCGTCCTGCTGGTGATTTTCCTGGCTGGCGTTGTTAAAGAGGTATGCGAGCGATTCGTCAGTGTACTTATCGCTCGAACCGTAGGAGGTATACGTACCGGCATCGATCGACGGGTTGTTAGCGTCGGAATAATTTAGCCAAATATAGTCGGCCGAGATTGACCAATCCCGGCCGACCCATTTTAGCCAACACGCCCGCATCTATGTCTTTCCTATCGCTTCCCTACATCCCCTCGGGCTGGATCCCCCTCACCT
>DBEZXW010000006.1:0-3931 GCA_048291725.1 Collinsella sp.
GCTGGCCCTCCATGGCACGAGCGGTCCCCTTGGCCAACCGCTCAAAACCCTCGATCCCATAGGAAAGCCCATGAGCGGTCGCAGCAGCCTGGGCCCCGTCCTCAGCGTCCCCAGCAAACGCAAATCCCGGCACCCAGCAAAGCACGAAGGTCAAAGCACAGGCGACAAGCATGCGGAATCTATTAAGCACGAAAAGCTCCAAGCGAATACAAGGACGGAGTGAAACACAAGGCGATGGAATTATCGCGCCAAGCCGCACTACGCGGAAAGCTCAAAGCCGTACTTGGCCCAAATCTTCTGAGCCTTCTTGTTGGTCAGGCAGAAGTCGATGAACGCCTTGGCCTCGTCGGCGTGCTCGGAGCTCTCGGCAACGGCACCCGGATACACGATGGGCTTGTGCGAATCCTCGGGGCATACGAAGGCCTCCTCGATGCCGTCGTAGCGGAAGATATCGGAGCTGTAGGCAAAACCGGCCACGCAGTCGCCCGTGGACACATAGGCGGCGGCGGTACCAACTTTGTCGGCCAGGGCCACCTTGTCGGCAATCTCGGGCGCATACTCGCCGTCATCGCCCTCGGTGCCGGTATAAAGGCCCACGGAAGCCAGCGCCTGGTTGGCGTACTTGCCGGCGGGGACGGTCTTGGCGTCGCCAATGGCGATCTTGCCGTCCAGATTCGCGACGTCGGCGATGGCCTCGATCTTGGTGTCGGAGCCCTCAGCGCGAATAATCACGAGGTCGTTGACGAACATGTCCTCACGCGTATCAGCGTCGACGAGCTCGGCGGTCTCAGCGTCATCCATGGTGCCCTTGGAAGCGGTGATGAGCACGTCGACGGCGGCACCGGCGCGCATCTGCTCGACAAGGTCGCCAGACGCCTTAAACTGCGTGTCGGCAAACGTGGTGCCGGTCTGCTCGGTGTAAAGCTCCTGAACCTCGGGCAGCGCCTTCTCGAGCGAGTTGGCGGCAAAAACCTGCAGCTCGACAGCTTTCTTGGAAGATGCCTTAGCAGAACCGGCATCGGATCCGGCCGGCTCGGACGTCTTGCTGCCCGAGCAGCCGGCAAGACCAAGGCCGGCAGCGGCGACAGCAGAAAGCGAGACGAATCCGCGGCGAGAAACCATATCGAACATGTTCAGCCCTTTCAAACGCTATGCCCGGGCACCCCACCGCGGGCTTTATTCTGTTACTAGATTATACTTCGGCGCGAATAATGTTTGTGATAATTACTTCTCGCCTAATAAATTTCTTTCACCGATAACCCCGAGACGGCTGCACTGTCGCTGCATAAAAAAGGCGGAGCAGCCGTTCAGGTCGCCCCGCCGCAGGTAGTGCGCTTATTTGGCGTGCCCGCCGCCCGCCGTCATTTGGGCCGCATGCTCCAGCTGGTCGCTCACGGCCTCCCAGCTTTCGCGGGCAGCCTTCGTAGAACCGGGAAAGTTGATGACAAGTGTATGCCCACGCTGCATGCACACGGCGCGCGAGAGCATAGAGCAGCGCGTCTTGGTCATGGAATACGCACGGATTGCCTCTGCAATGCCCGGCACATCGCGGTCGCAGACGGCACGCGTCGCCTCGGGCGTCACATCGCGCATCGAAAGCCCCGTGCCGCCGCAGGTGAGCACAACATTGGCGTGGCACTCATCGGCGGCTTCCACAATGGCATCACCGATCTCGCCAGCGTCGTCGCGCACGACCACATGTGAGACAACCGTCCAGCCCTGCGCCATGATGAGTTCCTCGAGTGCGGCTCCAGCCTCGTCCTGGGCAAGATCGCGCGTATCCGAGCACGTCACAATCGAAATCTTCAACTCCATAGCATTCCTCCTATAGCACCGTGCCCTCAGGCAGGTCGACACGCACGACATCCACGACGTCGCCCGCCTTGAGCTCGCACGGTCCTTCGTCAATACGCAGCAGGCAGTTGGCCCGCTGCATCGTGCCGAGCAGCGCCGAATTCTGCGTCTTAGCCTCGGTCACCAACAACTCACCGGTCTCGGGGTCGCGCAAAACCGTGGCGCGATCGAAGAAGCGGCGATGCTGTCGCTTTTTCACGCTGTGCGTGAGCGTCGCCCGCTGCACGGGGCGCACACCCTCGGCAAAGCCGCGCATCTTACGGATCGCCGGACGGGCAAGCATCTCAAAGCCTACATACGCCGCGGCCGGATTGCCTGAAAGTCCCAGGTAGGGCTTACCTGCGAGCAAGCCAAACGTAATGGCCTTGCCCGGGCGCATCGAGATGCGGTCAAACAGCACCTCGCCCTCGCGGCGGACGAGCGCCGTCACGAAATCGTAATCGCCCGCCGAGGCGCCACCGCTCGTAATGACAAAATCGCACTCCTGCACGGCACGATGCACCAGCTCGGCAATCGCCCGCTCATCATCGGGCGCAATGCCGTAGAACACGGGCTCGGCTCCTGCATCGAGCGCCTCGGCCATCAACGCCGACGAGTTGGAGTCGCGAATCTGCCCGCGCGCCGGCACGTTACTCGGTGCGACCAGCTCCGTGCCCAGCGAGATGATGCCCACACGTGGGGCAGCGTGCACCTTCACGCTCGCGTATCCGGCGCTCGCCAGCAGACCCGCGCCCGCCGGAGCCACGACCTCGCCGGCGTGCATCACAACATCGCCGGCATGAGCCTCCTCGGCAGCAGAGCGAACATTCTCCCCTACCCTGGCAGGCGCCGAGAAGCGAACGTGCGAGCCCTCGTTGCCGTCGCCATCGAGCACGTCGACGATCTCGTACTTCACCACGGCATCGGCACCTTCGGGCACCGGCGCGCCCGTCATGATGCGGACCGTCTCGCCCGCGCCGATTGCGCCCTCAAACACATGGCCCGCGGCCTCGTGTCCGATAACGTCGAGCGTCACTGGCGCCTCGCCAGATGCCTGCACCAAGTCCGCCGAGCGCACGGCATATCCGTCCATAGCGCTGTTGGCAAACGGCGAGATGTCGATATCGGCCACCGCATCCTTGGCCAAGGGAAGACCGGCGGCCTGCCACACGGGAATCTCGACGAGATCGGTCGGAGCAACGTGCGACAGGACAATCGACTGTGCGTCATCCAGCGGAATGAGTTTCTCTGCCATATGCACCTCTTAATGCCACGGCGCACAACAGGGGCGCCGATTCTTTATGCTTGTCTCAGTATAATCCCCCGACGCACGACCGCGACTCGGCCTGTACCCGCAAATACACCTGTCGGTTGCAGGCCGCGAAACAGAATAGAAACCAACCCACCGGCTCGTCGCGTTTACCGCGTCTTATAATGCTTGCGTTGCAACCTAAAAGAGGAACATATGGCTCATAACGACAAACCCGAAAGCGCAAACGAGGCGCAGGATCATTCCCAACCGTTCGACGCCGGCGGCTTTTTCTCCCTTAACGACGTCATCATGGCAGGCAGGCATCAGCTCACCCGCTCCGAGCATCTCTTGGCTGTCGACACGCGCCGCAACGTCCGCAACCTATTCGCGAGCGCCAAGTTGCTCATACTCGTCGTCATCGTCTCGCTCGCCATGGGCGTTGCCGCTTGGGCGTTTTTGGCCTCGCTGAATATCGCGACCGATTATCGTGAGCACCATGCGTGGATTTACGCGCTGCTTCCCGTTGTGGGCGTTGCCACCGCATGGGTGTACAAAAACCACGGTCTCGCCGCCAAGCGTGGCAACAACCTGGTCATCGACTCCGCTCTGGGCACACGCCTCATCCATATGCGCATGGCGGTCCTCACGTTTGTGTGCTCCACGCTCACGCACCTAACGGGCGGATCGGCCGGTCGCGAGGGAGCCGCGGTGCAGATCGGCGGCACCATCGCCAGCAACATCTCGAGCCTCGCCCACCTCGAAAAGCATGACCACCACGACCTCATGCTCGCCGGCATCTCGTCGGCCTTTGGCGCCGTATTCGGCTCGCCCCTTGCCGGGGCTTTC
>DBEZXW010000007.1:0-51068 GCA_048291725.1 Collinsella sp.
CAAGAACGGCATCTCAAACCCGAACCTGATCTATCCTGGCATGCGCCTGGTTGTTTCCTAGGCCGCTCGTGGTATCCTAACGAAAACGATTGTGCCGACTGCGCACACCTCGGTTCGAGGAGATGCGCAAACGGTGCACCATTTGAAACGAGAAGCCCGTTACCCCCGCGGTGACGGGCTTTTTGCTACCCCAACGCCGGGATTCGAACCCGACAGGGTGCGGAGCTGAGGAAACGCGCAAGCGTTTTCCAGCGCAGCACGCAAGGAGCGGAGCGACACAGCGAATGCGGGCGGCGCCAGCCGCACGCGGACATCCCGCTGGGGGCACCACAGAATCTGAGAAGCCCGTTACCAATTCGGTGACGGGCTTTTTGCTACCCATACGCCGGGATTCGAACCCCAAAGGCATAAAATGACACTGTCATCCAAGGGCCCGTGGACAAAAAATAGCAAATATGAGTACTGTTACCAATTTAGTAACAGCGATTTCATGCCCTCAGAAGGCGATTTGGACACAAGGCGTCCTACGGCGGAGGAATTGCAGGCATTTATCAGCTAAGTACTTGGACATATGTTGCGTAACACTGCATATTTTGCAAAAAGATAATGCTACAGGGCTTGTGACAGTACTCATATTTGACGTTTTTTGCCCACGACCCCTTATTGCGTGGGCGAATCAGTTGCAAAGCGGGATCCAAAGCGTCCTTCGCAAACAAATAGCCGGGGTCCGCGCGATGCGGACCCCGGCTCAATACCGTGACGATATGTCAGTTACGTTCTACACATAGAACAGAATGTCGTCGTAGGTCGGGACCGGCCAGTAGTCAGCGGCCACGATCTCCTCCATGGCGTCCACGGCGGCACGCAGCGCATCCATAGCGGGAACGACCTCGTGCGCGTACACGTTGGCCTGCTCCTGGCCATCGAGGGCTTCGGCCTTCTGATGCACGGCGTCGAGCGCCTTGATGGAGTCGTTGATGGCAGTAATACCGTTGCAGAGCTTGTTGAGCGTGTTCTGCTCGCACTGCATGGCGGCCTCAGCACCGGCGGCACGAATAGTCTCAAGGCCCTTAGCGACCTTGGTGGCATAGGCGGTAATGACCGGGCGATAGGTACGACGCGCCTCGCGAACCATCGTGGTGGCCTCGATGTTCATGAGCTTGTTGTACTTCTCGAGCTTGCAGTCGTAGCGGCACTGAGCCTCGGCCTTGGTCAGGACACCCGTCTCCTCAAAGAGCGCAATGGCCTTATCGGAAACAAAGGCGGGCAGGGCGTCGGCCGTGGTCTTGTTGTTGGCAAGGCCGCGCTTCTCGGCCTCAACGGGCCACTCGTCGGAGTAGCCGTCACCGGAGAACAGGATGCGCTGGTGGTCGGTCAGGACCTTCTTGCAGTACTCGAGCGCAGCGTCCTGGAACTCATCCTCGGGCGTACCCTCAAGCGCGTCGGCGAAGGACTTGAGCGACTTGGCCACGGCGGCATCGAGCACCAAGTTGGAGTCGGAGACGTTCTGCTCGGAGCCGCAGGCACGGAACTCGAACTTATTGCCGGTGAAGGCAAACGGAGAGGTGCGGTTGCGGTCGGTGTTGTCCTGCATCAGCTTGGGCAGGGTATCGGCGCCCAGGTCGAGCACGCCGCGCGTGGCATGGACGGAAGCCTTGCCATCGATGATCTTCTCGACGACCTCGGTAAGCTGGTCGCCCAGGAAGATGGACATAATCGCCGGAGGAGCCTCATTGGCGCCCAGACGATGGTCGTTGCCGGCCGAGGCGACGGAGGCACGCAGGAGCTCCTGATAGTTATCGACGGCCTCGATCACCGCGGTGAGGAAGACGATGAACTGCAGGTTGTCGAGCGGGGTGTCGCCCGGATCGAGCAGATTCTCGGACTCGGTGCCAAGCGACCAGTTGTTGTGCTTGCCCGAACCGTTGATGCCCTCAAAGGGCTTCTCGTGCAGCAGGCAGACCAAGTCGTGGCGGGAGGCGATGAGCTTCATTTTCTCCATCATGACCAGATTCTGGTCGATGGCCTCGTTGACTTCGCCATAGACGGGGGCGAGCTCATGCTGGCAGGGAGCAACCTCGTTGTGCTTGGTCTTTGCCGGAATGCCGAGCGCCCACAGCTCATCGTCCAGATCCTTCATATAGGCCGAAACGGTGGGGCGGATAGCGCCAAAGTAGTGCTCCTCGAGCTCCTGACCCTTGCAGGGAGCAGCACCAAAGAGGGTGCGGCCGGTGATGACCAGGTCCTTGCGCTTGCGGTAGGCGTCCTTCTTGATCAGGAAGTACTCCTGCTCGTCGCCCACGGAAGGAACGACCTTCTTGGGGGTCTTGCCAAACAGTGCCAAAACGCGCTTGGACTCACGCGAGAGTGCGGTCATGGAGCGCAGCAGCGGGGTCTTCTTGTCCAGGGCCTCGCCCGTGTAGGAGCAGAAAGCCGTGGGGATGCACAGGACATCGTCCTTGATAAAGGCGGGGCTGGTGGGATCCCAAGCGGTGTAGCCACGGGCCTCGAAGGTGGCGCGCAGGCCGCCGTTGGGGAAGCTGGAGGCGTCCGGCTCGCCCTGGATGAGGTTCTTGCCCGTAAACTTGGTAATGGCGGTGCCGTCGTGGTTAGGCTCGAGGAAGCTGTCGTGCTTCTCGGAAGTAATGCCCGAAAGCGGCTGGAACCAGTGCGCGTAGTGCGTCGCGCCCTTGGAGATGGCCCAGACCTTCATGGCATGGGCAACGGCGTTGGCCACATCCAGGTCGAGCGGCTCACCGCCCTCGAGGGTTGCAGCAAGGCGCTTCCAAATGTCCTTGGGGAGGTAGTCCTTCATGACTTCCTCAGAGAACACCATGGTCCCGAAGCGGTCAGTAAGTTCGGCCATACGGAACTCCCTTCGTATCGGCACCGCGTGAGAAGCGGTGTTGATTACTAACGAACGAGTCATAGCTTAGACTCGCCGTGTTTCCGCGACATTACCGTTATGTTGCTGTCGCGAAACCAATCAATGAGGTTACCCTATCGAGGCGGCGTTGCCACCCTCAACAGCCAATCAACTGCATAAATTGCAGACCTCTCCCCATGGTTTAAGGGTAGTCAATTTGGGACGGGGCTTTATTAACTGGTATTTCGTATCAGATACCATTCGATATAGCCCCATCCTACATTGACCGCACTGTTATAGGAAATGCCGATAGCGAAGCATTTTCGATTGGTATCCTCAAATAGCGAGTGAAACTCCACCGTGGCACAGTGGTGCTGTAGAATCCTTACAACACATCACACTATTACGTATCTAGAGGAGCACGATATGCGCGTCGACGAGGTTTTTAAGCAGGCAGCATCCCAGGGCACCGCGCCCATTTCGTTTGAGATGTTCCCGCCCAAGGGCGAGCTGACCCTCGACACGGCTCGCGAAGTGGCAGGCAATCTGTGCAAGCTTTCGCCGAGCTTTGTCTCGGTCACCTGCTCGGCTGGCGGCTCGGGCAACGGCGCCACCACCGCCCCCATCGCGCATATGATTACGAGCGAATTCGATACACCCTCGGTGGCACACCTTACCTGCGTGGGCCGCTCGCATGCCGATATCGCCGCCAAGATCGACGAGTATCGCACCACCGGCGTGGAAAACATCCTGGCCCTGCGTGGCGATCTCCCCGCCGGCGCGACCGAGGACGACAAGCCCGCCTCGGACTACGCCTACGCCCGCGACCTCATCCCCGAGCTCGTCGACGCCGGCTTTTGCGTGGGCGCCGCAGCCTATCCCGAGGGCCACATTGCCTGTGAGGATCTCAACCTCTCGGTCGAACACCTCAAGCAAAAACAGGACGCTGGCGCGAGCTTCTTTGTGACGCAGCTCTTTTTTGATAACGAGTGCTTCTACCGTTTTCGCGAGCTTGCCGACAAGGCCGGCATCACCGTGCCCATTACCGCGGGCATCATGCCGTTTATGGGCAAGTCACAGATCAGCCGCATGGTCTTTATGTGCGGCGCGTCGCTGCCCTCCCCCGTCATCAAGATTCTCGCCAAGTACGAGAATGACCCCGAGAGCCTGCAGGCAGCTGGTGTAGATTATGCAGCCCGCCAGCTTTGCGACCTCAAGGAGCACGGCGCCGACGGCCTGCACCTGTACACTATGAACCGTCCTGCTATCGCCGCGACCATTATGGAGCGCCTAGGGTAATGGAAAAACCGCACGTCGATACAACCGTTGTTGAAGTGCCGGCCGACCTTGCGTCGCCGGCGCTTTACCGTATCGACGCTGCTCACCACCCTCGTGTCGACCGTGCCGAGATGCTGCGGTATCTGGGCTACGGCGGCCAGCAGATTGAGCCCGAGCTGTCACGACGAATTGAGCTTGTGGTCGAGCGCCTAGAGCTGGATATCGAGCCCCGCGGCGTGCGACGCATGTTTGCCGTCGATGCCACGGGCGTTGACGGGCAGGGCGAGCCCTGCATCCGCTTGGTTGGCACCAATGTTGAGCTGCGGGGTCGTGATATCTATCGACATCTCAAAGACGCCCGCTTTGCCGCACTCATGGCATGCACCCTCGGCATGGACGCCGAGCGTCGTCTGCGCACCACGGGAGCCCAGCAGCCCCTGGAGGGAGCCGTGCTCGACGCCGCATGCTCTGCCTATGTAGAAGCCGCCGTCGAGCAGATGGACCAGCAGGTCAAGGCTGCGGCCGCCGCACACGGACTCGCCGGCAACTGGCGCTTCAGTCCCGGCTATGGCGACTGCCCACTCTCGGCCCAGCGCTCGATCGTAGCTGCGCTCAACGCCACGCGGCTCATCGGGCTTACCGTCACGCCGACCAGCCTGCTCATGCCCACCAAGAGCGTGACCGCGGTGATCGGTCTGTTTGACGGCGAAGTCCACGACGCCCAGAGTCGCCCCACCTGCAATATCTGCCGCATGCGTGAGCACTGCCGCTTCCGCGCCGCCCACACCACCTGCTATTCCAGCCATTAGGAGCCATCGATGTTCACCCCGCTTATCACCCATGATTCCGACGGCACCGCGCTGGCGGCACCTGTCAATGCTGCGCGCTGCAACGGTGCCGCGTACAAGACGCGCACGATCGACGACCTGTACATTAAGGATGACCGCCTGCGCGCCGCCATCGAGGGCACCGGGCACCTGCTGTTTGACGGCGGCATGGGCACTATGCTGCAGGCCGCCGGCATGAAGGCCGGCGCCCTGCCCGAACTGCTCAACTTTGAGGAGCCCCAGGTCATCACCGATATCCAGCGTCAGTACGTCGAGGCCGGCTGTGACGTAATCACCGCCAACACCTTTGGCGCCAACGCCCACAAGCTCGACGGTGCCGCCACCGTGGCAGACGTCTTTGCCGCGGCCGTCGCCTGTGCCCGCGAGGCCGGCGCCCGCTACGTCGCCGGCGACATCGGCCCCATCGGCGCCCTGCTGCGCCCCCTGGGCACCCTCAGCTTTGACGAGGCCTACGACCTCTTTGCCGAGGAGGTGCGCGCCGGCGTCGATGCGGGTGTGGACCTCTTTATTATCGAGACCATGACCGACCTTGCCGAGATCAAGGCCGCCGTCCTCGCCTGTCGCGAGAACTCCGACCTGCCCGTCTTTGCCACCATGACCTTTGAGGAAGACGGTCGCACCTTCCTGGGAACGAGTCCCGAGGTGGCCGCCATCACGCTCGACGCCATCGGCGCCGACGTTTTGGGCATCAACTGCAGCCAAGGACCGGCCGAGCTCCGAGGACTCGCCGCACGTATGCTCACCGTTACCGACAAGCCTGTTATGGTGCAGGCCAACGCAGGACTGCCCCACGTGGACGACGACGGCAATACCGTCTTTGATATCCAGGCCCCCGAATACGCCGAAGCCGTCGCCGGCATGATCGCCGACGGCGTGAGCGTCGTGGGCGGCTGCTGCGGCACCACGCCGGCGCACATGGCGGCACTTCGCACCCTCATCGACAACCACACGCCCAGCCCGCGCCGCCGCAAGCCCAGCATGTCGGTCACGAGCGCCCAGACGGTCGTGGACCTTCCCTGTGACGGCCACAAGATCGCCGTCATCGGCGAGCGCATCAATCCCACCGGCAAAAAGCGCCTGCAGCAGGCCCTGCGCGACGGCGACCTGGACTACGTCGTGAGCCAGGGTATCAGCCAGCAGGAACAGGGCGCCGACATCCTGGACGTTAACGTGGGCCTGCCCGAGATCGACGAGGTCAAGATCATCCAACAGGCCACCGAGCAGCTCCAGGGCTCCACGCTGCTGCCGCTGCAGATCGACTCCACCGACCCCGCAGCCGTCGAGGCCGCCGTGCGCCGCTACGCCGGCAAGCCCATCATCAACTCCGTTAACGGCAAACAGCAGATCATGGATGAGATCTTTCCGCTGGTCGCCCACTACGGCACCAACGTTGTCGGACTTACGCTCGACGAAGGCGGCATTCCCGATACCGCCGAGGCTCGCTTCGCCATCGCCGAGCGCATCGTGGCCGAGGCCGCCCGCTACGGCATCGGACCGGACCGCATCCTCATCGACTGCCTGGTCATGACCGCCTCGACCAACCAGCGCCAGGCCGAGCAGATCCTGCGCGCCATGTCCCTGTGCAAGGAGCGTCTGGGCGTCAAATGCGCGCTCGGCGTGTCGAACATCAGCTTTGGCCTGCCTGCCCGCCCGCTGCTGGGCTCGGTCTTTTTGGCCGCCGCTTTTGGCGCGGGCCTGGACGCCCCCATCATGAACCCGGGCTCCAAGCGCTTTATGGATACCGTCTACAGCTATCGCGTCCTGAGCGTTGAGGACGAGGGCTCGACCGGATACATCGAGCGCTACGCCGGCTGGACCGATCCGTATAAGATCGCCGCAAACCCGGCAGCAGCTCAGGCCGCATCGACCGACACCGTGCTCGCTGCTGGCACCGCCGGCACTGACGGCAACGACGACCCGATTCGTCGCATGGTCGTCTCGGGCCGCAAAGGCGAGATCGCTGCCGAGACCGAGCGTCTGCTGGCAGACCACGACGCCATGGACCTCATCAACAACCACTTTATCCCCGCCCTCGACGAGGTGGGCGTCCTCTTTGACCAGGGCAAGTTCTTCTTGCCGCAGCTTATGGCCTCGGCCGAGGCCGCACGCGTGGGCTTCGACACCATCAAGCGCCTGATGCCCGCCGGCGAGATTGCCGACAAGGGCAAGATCTGCGTGGCCACCGTCAAGGGCGACATCCACGACATCGGTAAGAACATCGTCAAGATGCTGCTCGATAACTACGGCTACACCGTCTTTGACCTAGGCCGCGACGTCGATCCGCAGGAGGTACTCAAGACCGTCAAGGAGCGCGATATCAAACTCGTCGGCCTCTCGGCGCTTATGACTACCACGGTCGTCGCCATGGAAGAGACCATCAAGCTGCTTCATGCCGAGGTGCCGGGCGTCAAGATCATCGTAGGCGGCGCCGTACTCACCCCCGAATACGCCAAGCAGATCGGCGCGGACTACTACGCCAAGGACGCCGCCGAAAGCGCTCGTATCGCCGAAGAGGTCTTTGGGCAGTAACACAACGGAAACAACCGAGCACCAAAACGTGCCGCATGCGCCACTTGGCACGTGCGGCACGTTAAAATAGATAAGACTATGCTCGTTTTGGCAGATAGGAGCGCAAGGATGGCGATCACGCCCGCAGAAATCGCGGAAACCCGCGGCATGGTTGAGGAACAGAACCTCGACATCAGGACCATCACCATGGGTGTTTCGCTCATGGGTTGCGGTGACGAGAACCTCGACCGCATGTGCACGAAGATCTACGACCACGTGACGCACACGGCTGAGCATCTGGTCGAGACCGCCGAGAACCTCGAGCGCGAGTACGGTATCCCCATCGTCAACAAGCGCGTTTCCGTCACCCCGGTGGCGCAGATCGCCGCGTGCTGCAAGGATGAGGACCTCACCCCCATCGCGCATGCCCTCGACCGCGCGGCCGAGACGCTCGGCATCGATTACCTGGGCGGCTTCTCCGCACTCGTCCAGAAGGGCATCGGCGACGCCGACCGCCGCGTCATCCAGTCCATCCCCCAGGCGCTCGCTACCACCAGCCGCGTCTGCTCCAGCGTCAACGTCGCCAGCCTGCGCGCCGGTATCAACATGGACGCCGTGCTCATGGCCGCCCAGACCATCATCGATGCCGCTAAACTCACGGCCGACCAGGATTCCGTCGGCGCTTCCAAGTTTGTCTGCTTTGCCAACATGGTCGAGGACTCCCCGTTTATGGCGGGCGCCGTCCACGGCGGTGGCGAGGCCGACGCCGTCATCAACGTAGGCGTCTCGGGCCCTGGCGTTATGGCCGCAGCCCTGGAGACGCTGCCCGATTCCGCATCGATGATGGAAGTCGCCGAAAAGATTAAGCAGACCGCCTTTAAGATCACCCGTGCCGGCGAGCTCATGAGCCGCGAGGCCGCCCATCGTCTGGGTGTCGAGAAGGGCATTGTCGACCTGTCGCTGGCTCCCACGCCTGCCATCGGCGACTCCGTCGCGCGCATCCTCGAGATCATCGGCGTGGGCACCTGCGGTGGCCCGGGCACGACCTGCGCGCTCGCCATGCTCAACGATGCCGTCAAGAAGGGCGGCGTCATGGCCAGTTCCAGCGTGGGCGGTCTCTCCGGCGCCTTTATCCCCGTGTCCGAGGACGCCGGCATGATCGCCGCCGTCGAAGCCGGCGCGCTTTCCCTCGAGAAGCTCGAGGCCATGACCTGCGTGTGCTCCGTCGGCCTGGACATGATCGCTATCCCCGGTGACACCCCGGTCGAGACCATCGCCGGCATCATCGCCGACGAGATGGCCATCGGCGTCATCAACAACAAGACCACGGCCGTCCGCGTGATCCCCGCCATCGGCAAGGGCGTGGGCGACTGCGTCGAGTACGGCGGCCTGTTTGGCCGTGCACCCATCATGCCGGTGAACCCCAACGCCGGCACCGTGCTTGCCCACCGTGGCGGACGCTTCCCGGCGCCGCTGAACTCGCTGAAGAACTAGCTGAGGGGACTGGCGAGGAGCCCCGGGGAGGGCAAATATATAAGGTCGCCTGCTCGTACAGTCCTGACGCGCACGGAGAGCACATTAAGTGCTCTCCGACACGTGCGGAACTCGCGATCGACCTTATATATTTGCCCTCCCCGGGGCTCCCGCACAACGGGACCTCGGTTGGGTTCTATCGCGGTTGCAGTCGCTTCGCTCCTGCACCACTTGACTGGTGCGGTGGTTTGGCGTTGGAACGGTTCTTTTTCTGATATATGCTGGTTGCGGCTCTTCTTTTTGGGGGGAGTCGCTTTTTTGTTGCTAGGAGGTTGGCCCGTGGTTGATGGGGATTCTCGTTCTGAGCTGCTTTCTGCGGATTGGAATGGCGAATGGATGCGTCTGCAGGCCGCTCGGCATCGGGCTGATGATTCTTTTGAGTGGGATAAAAGGGCTCGGCATTTTCGGCCGCTTGAGACTGCTCCGTATGCCCGGGATTTTATAAAGCTGTTGGCGTTAAAGCCTGGTGAATCGGTGCTGGATATGGGGTGCGGGGCTGGGTCGATTGCTATTCCGCTTGCGCAAGACGGGCATCCCGTGATTGCCGCTGATTTCTCCCCCGCCATGCTGGGCACGCTTGATGCCGGCATTGAGTACTACGGGCTCGAGAATCGCATTACGCCGCTTGAGCTTGCTTGGGATGATGATTGGGATTTGGTTGGACCGGTCGCGAAAGCGGTGGATGTTGCCTTTGCCAGTCGGTCAGTTACGACGACCAATCTAAAAGGTGCGCTTGCCAAGCTTGATCGTACGGCTCGTCGGCGTTGTGCTGTCACGATGGTCGCCAACTCCAGCCCGCGCTATGATCTGCACCTGATGAACGCCATTGGCGCCTCCGTTACCTGCAGTAATGGCTTTGTGTATGCTTTTAATATCCTCATTCAGATGGGTGCGTTGCCGCAGGTTACGTACTTTGAATCGCCTCGTCGCGATACCTTCGATAACCTCGAGGCAGGCGTGACGGACTTCTCCCGTATGCTCGAGCGTGGCAACGAGGATAAGATCGACCGCCTGCGCGACTACATCGCCCAACACATGATTGAGAACCCCCATGCCGGTGAGCCGGGCTCCAAGGGCGTGCCGCAGGGACGCTATATGCTCGATCATGTCCGTAAGGTTCGTTGGGCGTTTATTGCATGGGAGCCGGTCTCTGCACCCCGCTCATAGCCTGTTCGCAGCCCGCACCGCCCACTCACTCGGCATCCGCATTCTTTTTGAACTGGGCAAACGCGCTCCACACCGCGCCGTTCCTGCGCTATCGTGGGACAGCTCACGTAGATTAAGGCCCCGTCGCGGGGCGCCCCATACATAGAAAGCGAGAACCCATGGCACTGACAGGAGCCCAGGTCAAGCAGCTTCGCAGCATGGCCCATCACCTCAACCCCGCCATCATCATCGGCAAGTCCGATGTCAACGAGGGCACCGTCGAGCAGACGGTCGCCTACCTGGAGAAGCACGAGCTCGTTAAGTGCTCCGTGCTCGATGGCTCCAGTCTTTCCGCCCGCGAGGCCGCCGAAGAGCTCGCTGAGCGCTGCCACGCCGAGGTCGTCCAGGTCATCGGCCGCAAGTTCTCGCTGTATCGCGAGTCTTCGCGCAAGGACATCGAGAAGATCAAGCTCGTCTAAGAGCCAATGATCCGGCGAGCCAACACATAGCAAGCTTACGGGTGCCCAAGTACTTCGGGCGCCCGTTTTTTATCGCTCGACCAGCACGCGATTGAGCCGCCCCTCCACCAAGCGCTCGTATAGACGCCGCGTCTCGGGCTCGGGCACGCCATTGACCTGCTCCCTCAGATGGTGCATATGCCCGCTGTACAGCTCGACGATATCGCGCCGTCGCCCCGCCGCACTGTAGACGCGCATGGCGCAGCGCACCATATCCTCACGCGCCGTTTCCTGCCGAAGCCCCGACTCCGCCAGCCAAATCGCCGACTGCAGATCGTTTTCTTCTAGAGCGGCATTTGCTCCCTTAATCATGCAATCGATGTACTTTGACTGCATAATGCGCCGCATGCGCAAAAAGTAGGTGGGATTACAGCCATTGGGAACATACAACGGTCCGGCATAAAGCTGCTCAATCTTAAGGCACAACTCGACCAGATGGGGCCCGCGCGCACCCGTGCGATTTCCCAAAATCTCGCGGCTTATCTGGTCAAACAGCCGTACATCGGTCTTGACGTAGTCGCCGTTGAGCCCAATGCATTCATTTTGGATGAGCACGCATGACTTGCCATCCGGCGTCGGCCCCAAAGCCGACCGCAAGCGCGATATCGTCGAGTACAGGTTGTTGCGGGCGCTATTGAACTCGGCATGGGGCCACAGCTCCATGGCCAGCGTCTCACGATCGACGAGCGCATCCATGCCCAGCGCAAGCCGCTCGGCAAGCGTCGCCGCCTTCTTGCGGCGCCACATTTTGTCCGTGATGGGAAACCCGTCGCGCTCGGCGCGAAACGCACCAAACATGCGAATCTCGATATGGTCGATGGTATCAACGGCTTCAACCTCGCCGGCCTGGAATAGGCGCTCGCCCTCCCCTTCCAAATCGTCGCGCAGCGAGTACCGCGACAGCTCGCGCACGGGAAGCTTCTTGCGTATCCTGGCCGCCGGCTCGCCCAGACAATGCATGGCAAGGCGCGCAAAGAGCCGATACGATGGCTCTAGAATCCCCGCACGATTCATGGACATCCAGGCCGCAAGATCGCTGTCTCGGCCCGCACAGGCCAAATGCAGCGCCACCATCCAGGCTTCTGCGCCACCAACCTGCGTCTGGCTTATATCGAGCAGCTCCGCTTCCTCGCGTACCGAAACCATCGAGGTGTTACGCAGATATGCCGCGCGCTCCAGCAGCAATGCGTTATCGCGCATGTACCCAATCGACTCCTCGGCAAGTTTGAGCACTTGGACCGCACGGAACTTTGCATTAACCGGCCGTCCCTCTGCCAGCGACTGCCAGCCTTCTAGCAACAGGCCAAACAGCTGAATCTGGTTGTCGCGCATGCGCACGGCAAAACGATCGAGCTCGTTGAACGCCGCGTCGTCGGTTACCGGCAAGCCGGAAAGGAGCCGCCGTGCCGCCAACACCATGCGCGCCCAGATAGCCATCGCCTTAAGCCCACGTACGTCGAGCGCCTCCCGCACCACCGTCATCTCGTCGTCGCGCTCGTCGGTTCCCGCAAACGACCCGTCAAAGAGCTCCACCAGCATGCTATCGGCCCGTATAACAATCCCCGCGATGTCGAGCTCGCAGTCGTAGGCCTTGCTCGTTTTGAGCTGCTGTAGAACGCCGCCGTCATTTCCCCGCTCGGTCAGACAGCGTTTGACCTCGATATGCGCAGACAACATATCGAGTGCGGTATGGGACGTCTCTATTTCTGGCACGGCCAGGTTCGTAGGAAGCCCAAGCCCGTTGTCCCCATAGCAAACAGCCGTCAGTGTCTGGGCCACCCTCCATGAAACAGGGTCTATTTCGCAGGCCGCCCGTTCGCCCCCGCGCTCGATGACCGATGCCATATAGCGAGCAAGCTTTGTATTGGACACGCTGACCGCTGCCAGATATACGCCAAGCGCCTCGGCAGGCGTTGGCTCTGGAGCCGGATCGTCGGCATCGATCGTGCCCAGCGCTGCTCGGCAGATATCGGCCCCGTGCCCCGTCAGAGCAAGATCGACCCCATACTGACCAGCAAGTTCAAGGACCGCTTCACGGTCCAAAAAGGCGTCCGCCAGGCCCATCGCCGCATCGCATCGGCCTGCCTTAAGCAAAATCCGGGCCGCCCTCGGAACAAGTTCGGGGCGAACCTCGGCCACCAACTTACGCAAGCGCAAGCGTCCGTTATCCTCCGTGCCCAGACACGTAAAACTCCGCTCGGCGGGATCCAAGCCAAAGATCGGGTAGTCGCGTACAAAATAGGACTGGTCGACCATCGACAGCCTCACCCCGCAAGCCTCGAGTTCTGCGATATTGCCCTCGCCCATCAAAACCATGAGACATGCCACGCAAAACAGCGCATTATTGTCGAGCGAAGCCAGATCGGCAAGTGCCGCGCCATATACGTTGACAATCTCGTTTTCGAGCAGACCGGCTACGTCGCCTTGGCCATACAGACCCGTCTGCAATGCCGAAACGAGCTCGGGCACGCCCTGCGTGAGCTGATAGAAGTCGAGCGATGTGCTGATCGAAAACGCCGATGCCCACGCCGAATACTCATAGGCATGCACCTTGAGCATCTGCGCATTGATCTTAACCGAATCGCCCAGCCCATGAATCAGTTGACGATTTGAAGGACGGCAGGAGATAAAGACCCCCACCCCCATAGCGCGCAGGCCGCGAATCCTGTCGATGAGGTCTTCGGTATCGTGCTGATCGAGGTTTGGCACATTATCAATCGCGATAAGGGAGTGCGGTTTGTCTTTGAGTTCTTCGGTAACCACCTCGAGCTGCATAAACACCTCGCGCCCAGTGGCGCGATCGGCCTCGATAATCCGCACGGGGCCTCGCGTCGGGTCGCATTTAACCTCATGGGTGTACTGCAGCAGCACCGAGGTCTTCCCAAACCCGTCGGGCGCATAAAGAACCACGATGCCGGCCTTTCGGCCCTTGACGAGAAGCTCATTCATCAAGCGTTCGCGTCGCACCATATAGCCACCGCCCAGCGGCATCAGCTCGAGGTCGTCCATACTGCCCAAATCGTTTACCATGCCCGCTCCTCAACTCGACCGTATGGACACTGTAACCGCAAGACCATACAAGCCGCGCTATGAATAGAGCGACCTTGTGTTCTAGGTTGTCTTTTGGTACGCAAGCGGCAAGTTTTTGTACAGCGAGGGCCGATTGTTATTAATCCCCCGACTAATCGGTCTTTAAGCAGGTAAATGAGCTTGTCAGCTTGTCCCATCTAGGCGGCAGTGTAACGCAAATGAACAAGGTTCAGCTATGTCATTCAACTCGCCTAGCACCCGCTACCGTCTACGACCTTTTAGTGGCATTTTTGCATAGAATCTGGTATGGAATGAATCAAGCTGTTGGGCATCCGGCATTCGTCAAGCTTGCGGCAAGATTTTGGTCAAGCGGGCGGAGGGGGATAACAAAAAGGCCCCCGCAAAGCGGAGGCCTTAGGCAAGGCTATGTCGAGCTGTAGGATTCGCGCTACTCGCAGAGCGAAAGGGCGGCCTCGTCGGCAACGACAACGCAGTTGGTGTGCAGCTGCAGGATCGAAGCCGGGCACGCGGGCGTAACCGGACCATAGCACATGTCATGCACGGCCTGAGCCTTGGCCTCGCCGTTGGCGACGACCAGGATCATGCGGGCATACATGATGGTCTGGGTACCCATGGTGTAGGCCTGACGGGGAACATCGTCGATGCTGTCGAACAGGCGGCTGTTGGCCTGAATGGTGCTCTCGGTGAGGTCGACGCAGTGCGTGCCCTTGGAGAAGTGGTCATCGGGCTCATTGAAACCGATGTGCCCGTTGTTGCCAATGCCGAGCAGCTGCAGATCCGGGTAACCGGCGGCGGCGACGATCTTGTCGTACTCAGAGCAGGCAGCGGCGGCGTCGGGGTTGGAACCGTCGGGCACATGCGTGTTGTTCAGGTCGATGTTGATGTGATCGAAGAAGTTCTCACGCATGAAGTAGTGATAGCTCTGGGGATCGTCGTGCGAAAGGCCGCGATACTCGTCCAGGTTGTAGGTGCTGACCTCGGCAAAGTCGACGTCGCCCTTCTCGTACCAAGCAGCGAGCTGCTTGTAGGCACCGATCGGGGTGGAGCCGGTGGCAAGGCCCAGCACGCAATCGGGCTTGAGGATAACCTGCGCCGAGATGATATTGGCGGCCTTACGGCTCATATCCTCGTAGTCTTTAGCTTTAATGATCTTCATTACGCGTCCTTTCTCGTACAAGAGAGGCAAGGCTCCCCTTACAAGCACTTGCCCGCGGCCCGCGTCGGCCGCAACCAACGTGTGCGGCCACCAGGGCGAGGTCGCGTAATGTATGTGTCTCGTGTCTAGCCGCGTCGAGGCCCCTGCCCGTCCACGGTGACCCGAAGCCGTTTAGCTTCGGACAAATCCCATCTTGCCACGGAGGGCGCCCTCTTTCAAGGGCGCCCTCCGTAAACGTGTTTGAATTGTAGGCTAATGGCCACGTGCACTTGCTAGCGCTCCCGAGCAACGATGAGCTGATCCATCTCTTCGACATGCACGCCAACGGAGCCCTTGATACTCGAGAACTCAACGGAGTTGCACACCAAGATGGGAACCGTCACATCGTAGCCCTCGGCAGCAATTGCCTCGCGATCGAACTCGATGAGCACGTCGCCCTTATGGACGACATCGCCCACCTGTGCATGCACGCTAAAATGCTTGCCCTCAAGCTGAACAGTGTCCAAACCAACGTGGATGAGCACGTCTAGACCATCGACCGTGTTGAGCGCAACGGCGTGACCCGTGGGAAAAATGGCCTCGACCTTGGCGTCTGCCGGCGCAATCACACGCGTGCCGGTAGGCTGAATCGCCACGCCCTGGCCCAAAAGGCCGGTGGCAAATGTCTGGTCATTGACCTCGGACAACGGAATGACGTCGCCCGAGATGGGAGCATCCAGCGTAAGAACTCGTCCACGCATACCAAAAGACCTTAGGACTTTAGTGAACATGCTCCCCCTCGGACATACCAATCAATCAAAATAGCTTTAACAGTTTACCACTTGGCACCCGTTTTTGACCATTAGGGAAGTTCGCGCTTGACAACCTCGACGATGTCGTCGACAACACGCTGGGTCAGCTCGTGCGTCTCGGCCTCGGCCATCACGCGGACCAGCGGCTCGGTACCACTCGGGCGCACCAGAATGCGGCCGCGGCCGTCAAGCTCCTTCTCGGCGGCAGCGACGGCGTCCCAAATGGGCTGGCAATCGTCCAGACCAGCCTTGTTGTCGGAATGCACGTTGACGAGTACCTGCGGGTACTTCTTCATGATGCCGGCAAGATCGGTGAGGGTACGACCGGTGCGCTTGAGCACGGCCAGCAGCTGCAGAGCCGTCACCAGGCCGTCACCGGTGGTGTTGTGCTCCAGGAAGATGATGTGGCCGGACTGTTCGCCGCCGATGACGGCGCCGTCCGCGAGCATACGCTCAAGAACGTAGCGATCGCCCACAGCGGTCTGAACCATTTCGAAGCCCTGCTCCTTCATAGCGATGGAGAAGCCAAGGTTGCACATGACGGTCGAGACGATCTCGGAGTTGGCGAGTTTGCCGCGGGCGGCGAGGTCAGAACCGCAGATAGCCAGGATGTAGTCACCGTCGATCTCATTGCCCTCACTGTCCACAAAGAGCACGCGATCGGCATCGCCGTCGTGGGCCAGGCCAATATCGGCGTGGGTGCGCAGCACGAGCTCGCGCAGGGGCTCAAGGTGAGTGGAGCCGCACTCAACGTTAATGTCGGTGCCGCAATAATCGGTGTTGATAGCGTGCACCGTGGCGCCCAGGCGCTGCAGCGCGGCGGGCGTGGTCTGGCAAGAAGCACCATGACCGCAGTCGACGGCAACGACCAGGCCGTCGAGCCTAAGACCGTCAAGCGTATCGATGGCGTGGTCGACGTATGCCTTGCGAGCGTCCTTCATCTTGATAATGTGGCCCACGCCGGCGCCAGTCGGCAGCGTATCGGCAGCCATGGCTTCCTCGGACATGACCCAGGCGCTGATCTCTTCCTCGACCGCATCGGGAAGCTTCATGCCCTTGCGGCTAAAGAACTTGATGCCGTTGAACTCCGGCGGATTGTGCGAAGCAGAGATGACGATGCCACCGTCGAGCTCGTTCTGAACGGTGAGCAGCGCCACGGCGGGCGTGGGGATGACGCCGCAGCAATGCGGACGGCCGCCCTCGGCCATAATGCCGGCGGTCAGAGCGCTCTCGAGCATGGTGCCCGAAAGACGCGTGTCGCGGCCGACGCAGATATCCGGACCAAGGAACTTGGTCGCCGCGCGGCCCAGGCGAAACGCGAGGTCGCACGAGAGGTCGGCATTGGCGACGCCACGGACGCCGTCGGTACCGAAGATGTTCTGGGGCATAGGATCGCTCCTTCCCTAGCAGGCGATATGCAACCGCCCACCCTAGTCGAAAAAGAAAAGCGGGACCCGCCGAGGAATCGGCAGGCCCCGCTTGTACATTGTATCTCGAAAGGAGATAAAACCTTAGCGCTTGGAGAACTGGGGAGCGCGGCGGGCCTTCTTGAGGCCGTACTTCTTGCGCTCGACCACGCGAGCATCGCGCGTAAGGAAACCGGCCTTCTTGAGGTCAGCACGGTAGTCGCCAGCGTTCAGAAGAGCGCGAGCGATGCCCAGGCGCAGAGCGCCGGACTGACCGGAGATGCCGCCGCCATCGCACAGAGCGATAACGTCGAACTGACCGGCGGTGTCGGTCACCTTGAAGGGAGCAAGGGCGTTCTCAACGAGCTGATGACGGCCGAAATACTGCTCGGCGTCACGCTTGTTGATGGTCACCTTGCCGGTGCCGGGGACGAGACGGACGCGGGCGACGGCGTTCTTACGACGGCCGGTACCCTGGTAGACAACGGTGTTCTCAGCCATCTTTAAGCCTCCAGCTCAATCTTCGTGGGGTTCTGGGCAGCATGCGGATGCTCGGCACCAGCGTAGACCTTAAGCTTGGTCATCTGGGCACGGCCGAGGGTGGTCTTGGGCAGCATACCGCGAACGGCGCGCTCGATGACCTTCTCCGGGTGCTTCTCCATAGCCTGGCGGAAGCTCTCAGCCTTGAGGCCGCCGTTGTAGCCGCTGTGGCGATAATAGGTCTTCGTGTCGGCCTTGTTACCGGTAAGCTGGACCTTATCGGCGTTGATGACGACAACGAAGTCGCCGCAGTCGCTGTTGGGCGTGAACTGGGGCTTGTTCTTACCGCGCAGGATCATTGCGATCTGGGTGGCAAGACGGCCCAGGACAGCACCATCGGCGTCGACGAGAACCCAGTTGCGCTGGACCTCGCCCTGCTTGGCGTAGTGAGTCGATTTCGAAATCACTTAGACTCCTCCATGTACAGTACGTGTTGTTACAGAGATTCACGGGGCTCTGCAAGTAACCCGTCCATATTACCCCGCTCGCCGTACGAGTCAACAGGTATTTTGGCTCCGACCAGAGTTTCTGCACATGTCATCCACGAGCCGTGATTTTTCCAACTCTTTAGCTGTTGTCATTTTTTGAGGGTTCGCCGTCGCTAGCGCTCAACGAACTCTTGGATTTCCGCGAGCAGGCGCTTTGCCTCCTGACGGCCCTGGATATACAGGTCCAAAAGCTTTGCCGGATCGTGCTCGACATGGCCGACCTCGACCGGCTTTTGCGGAGCGATGACCAGCGCGCGGCCCTCGCGCTCATACTTCCACAGGTGCATGCGCTGGAGGTTATAGCGGTCGTGGCGCGTCTCGATAGCCTCGAGCAGGTAGGGGTAGTCGGCATAGCGGGCGCGCGCGGCAGGCATAAACTCGTAGGGCTTTTTCTCGTACGAGCGGTCCTGGGTGACGATGACGACCGCACGGTCGAAGCCCGCCTCCTCGAGCACATGCTCGATAGGAACCGAATCGGCCACGCCGCCGTCGACGTATTTGTGCCCGTCGATCTCGACCGGCGGCGTCACCAGCGGCAGCGAGGTGGAGGCGCGCACAGCATCGAGGTCGAGCACGGCGCTTTTGACCGGCAGGTAGGCAGCGGTTCCAAACAGCATGTCCGTCGCGACGGCGTACATCTCGATGGGGCTCGCGTCGAACGCCTCGTTGTCAAAGGGATCCAGGCGGTCCTGGATATCGTTGAAGATAAAGTCGTAACCCACGATGGAGCCCGTGGATGCGAAGGATGCGGCACCCATGTAGCGGTTGTCATTGCAGAAGGTCAGGTTGATGCGATTGACGCGACCGATCTGGTGTGACTTGTAGTTGACGCCGTTGAGCGCACCGGCCGATACGCCATATACCGCCGGAATTTCGACACCGGCCTCCATGAGAACGTCGAGCACGCCGGCGGTAAACTGCCCACGAAAACTGCCACCCTCCAAGACGAGCGCGACCTTGCCGGCGTTCTTTGCCTTATCTTCTGCAGTCATATTGACCTCCTGCGATTGCGTTTTGGCTTTCTTCTACCCAGTTTTGGGATGGAGGGCGCATGGGTTTTGGAGCAGAGTTCGATTCTCCGCGGATGAAGGGGATCTGTCGGCGCGGGGCACAGCCAGCAGAAATGCCGTCGGCAGCACATCTGTTTTGGGCTGAGGCATTGCGCGGAGAATCCGCGTATTTGCTTCGCAAATACGCGCCGGCTTCGGCCGCCTGCCGGCGTCCTCGCCCGCTCGCTACAAACGCTTCGCGTTTGCTTAACGCCCGCGCCCTGCATAGAGTTCGATTCTCCGCGGTACGGACTAGAAATAAAAAGACAGGTAGATATAAGTATCTACCTGCCTGTAACTATTGGTGGAGCTGGCGTTCATTCGGTCGAACACGCCCTCCCCCGACTCGTCGAAGGTGAAGGCGATGCGCAGCCCGTCGCCGCCGTCCGGCCCGCCGAGCACCACGCGCGAGACGAACGTGCGCAGTATCGTGGCCGTGTCCATCTTGGCCGCCATGGCGTCCAGCCAGTACAGGGCGCGGTCGCGGTCCAGGCTCGCGCCCTCCACGGCCTTGGCCACGGCCAGCTCGTCGCGCAGCAGGTCCTGGCGGCGCTTCAGCGCGTCTATGCGCTCCTTGCCGCCCGGAGGCGCGATGCCCGACTCGATGGCCGCCCATATGTTGGCGTAGGCCGTCTCTATCCTCGCCAGCTCGCCCTCGATGATCGCGCTCTGCGGCTTCTCGTCGGCGCGCTCCTCCTCGGCGTCGGCCAGCAGCTCGGCGATGCGCCGGCGGTTCTCCTCGCTCCCGAGGGCGCGCCGCACGGCCTCGGCCACGCGCTCCTCCACGTCGTCTCGGCCGACCGTCCGTCTGCACTCGCGGCACCGGTAGTAGTAGTACGTCGAGCCGGAGGCGCCCGTGCCGCTGGTGCCCGTCATGGGCGCGCCGTCGGCCCCGTCGAACAGCTTGCCCGTGAGCATGAAGTCCGATGCGTTCGCGCGCTTGCGCGGCCTGTGCCTGTCGTTCAGCAACCTGATCACCCTCTCGACGTCCTCCATGGGCACGATGGCGGGCATCCCGCCCGGGACCGTGACCCCCGCATAGCTGTACTCGCCGCCGTTCTCCCGCCGCATGAGGATGCGGCGCACCGTCTGGAAGCGCCACTTGCCGCCCTTCTTGGTGCGGTACGGCTCCCACGCCCTCACGACGTCGGCCACCGTCTTCCCTTCGAGCAGCATCCTGGTGCCCATCCTGATGACGGCGGCCTCCTGGTCGTTGACCTGGTAGACGCCGTCCACGATATCCCAGCCGTAGCGCACGCACCCGTTGGCCATGCACCGCTGGGCGTTCTTCTGGATGCCCTCGCGGATGCGCTCCGCGTCGACCGCGCTCTCGTACTCGGCGAGCAGTTCGAGCATGCCGAGCTGCAGCACGCCCGCCGAGCCGCCCGCTATGTCCTCGCCCGCGTACAGTATCTCGACGCGGCTGCGGCGCAGCATGATGCGCGCCATGGCCATCTCGTCGCGGTTGCGCATGATGCGCGTCACTTTCCAGATGACCACGAAATCGAACAGCCCGCGCCTGGCGTCGGCCATCATGCGCTGGAACTCCGCGCGGTCGGTGTTGGTGCCGGTCTGCGCGTAGTCGCAGTACTCCGCGACCACCGTCAGCTCGTTCTCGCGGCAGTAGTCGCGGGACTTCTCCACCTGTATCTCGATGGACTCGCTGCGCTGGTTGTGGCTGGAGAAGCGGGCGTATATCGCCGCACGTCCGCCCATGGCTACGCCCTGTACAGCTCTACGGGGTCATCGCTAGGCGCTGCCCTGTAATTCAGAACGTTTAAGGCTATAGCACCGTCGATAATCTTGAAATACGCGCCATAGTACACATGGTTGCGCCAGTAATGGATAACGGCCTTCCCCATCGACCCGTCGCGAAGGTACGACACGGTGCCGTGCGAGCCGTTATCGTTCTTGCCGTACGAGTTGAAGAAGACCTCCACCGGGTACTTGGCGTTTTTCCCCGTCTTCGTCAACGGGTGAAGACTCATCATCACACGGTTTTCCGGGACCTTCACAACCGAATCAACGGCTTCAACCCGCGCGAAGTTCGTGCGGAGGCTTGGCAGTGACGGCACGCCTGTGACAGCGGGCGTGAGCATGCGTTCCAGTTTCGCCACGTTCGCCTTCACGGCCGCAACCGCATCCGCATCGCCATAATAAGAGCGTTCGTCGGCAAACACCTGGCCGGTCTCGCACTCGTACTTGACCACCGTATGGCATAAGTACGGCTTATTATCAAACGGGAACGGCCCCAAATCGTATTCCGGACACGCCATGGCGGGCGGCACCTCGTGCTCACGCAGGATACGAGCTTCCTCGGTGCGCTGGGCTTCTTCCTCTGCACGGCGCTTTTGCTCCGCCTTGCGTTTCTCCTCGGCGAACTCGCGCATGGCGCGCTTCTCATCTCGCGCCGCTTTCGACGCATGCAAGAAATCAAACAGACCCATGGCTACTCCATCTCGTTGGCGGCCTGGAACCACACCACCGCGCCGATCACGCGCACGGGTCCGTCGTCCATGCCGAAAATCATGTCCTCGTAGTCCTTGAAGCTGTCCGCCGACAGCATCAGCTTGGTGCTGCCCTTGTACCAGCGGCGCATGACCGCGCGGTAGTCCTCCGTCTCCACCACGGCGATGGACCCGTTGGTGGGCTGGCGGTCGGGGTCGACCAGCACGTGGCTGCCCTCGGGTATGACGCGGTTCATACAGTCGCCCTCGACCTCCAGGGCGAACGCGCGCGGGTGCCCGGCGCACACGGAGGCGGGCACCTCCACGCGGTGCGCGACCTCCTCCTCGTCGGCGAGCGAGCCGGCGTGCACGCGACCAAGCGTGAGCAGCGGCACGGTTGCGCTGCTGGCCACCACCGGCATGGCGCCTGAGGGCATATACGGGCTGCCCTTGGGCTTCTTGGTCACGGGGTCGATAAACGACATCCCGTTATCTTCAATAATGTTGCTTTTAGAAATGCGGAAGTGGTCCGCAATCTTTTGAATCGAGCCCATGCGTGGCTCAGAAAAACCGCCTTCCCACTGGGAGACGGCACCACGGGAAACGCCCGCAATCGAGGCAAGCTGCTCTTGCGTAACGCCGAACAGTTCCCGCAGTTGGATGATGTTCTCGCGAATACCCATAGCAACCTCCTGCTAACTTCTCTTGCATTTTATTGCAAAATTAACTTGACATGCAATGCTAGAAAAACTAACCTTTGAGACAGTTTGACAAGCAAAGGAGGTGATAAGGCTTGGCGAAGTTCAAAACTCTTCGCGAGGCACGCGAAGATGCAGGCTTCACGCAGCAATATATGGCCGATGAACTGGGCGTTTCTCGTCCCACCTATATGAAGATTGAGGAAAAGCCCGAAAATGCGAGCGTTTTACAGGCGCGCCGCATCTGCGAGATCTTGAGCCGTAGCTACGAAAGCATTTTTTTCGGCAGAAACGCTAGTTAAACTAACCCGAAGGGAGAAAGACCATGACCAACGCAAACAGCAAGGCCAGCATCAGCACGGGCGCCGTCAGCGAGCTGCTGGGCATCGTCGCGAACAGCAAAGACCGCATGACCATCGCCTTCGAGCAAGCAGAGAACGGCTGCATGGAGGAGACCCACGTCAGCCTGAGGCGCCGCATCGCTCAAGTGTGGGGCTTCGAGTACGGGGCCATCAAGCTGATGGAAGGCAGCATGATGGCGCGATTCGAACTCGGCGGCATGCAGTTCAACATCTACGACTCCGTGCAGTTCAACGTGGGCGGCAAAGGCTGGAGCACCGACTTCAAGACCATCGCGCGCGACAGCGCCTACGACGAGAAGGAGTAGGCCATGCTGAACGAGGTGACCGTACGGGGGGGGTTCACCGCCCTCAACGTGAAGAGCGGCAAGTGCGTGCTGCAGTTTGAGCTGGACCCGAAGTTCCGCGACTCCATCCCCAAGCTGGTGGAGTTAACGGGGCAGATGCTCAACATCCACGTGTATGACGACCAGGAGGTGATGTTCGTGGATAGGGACACCGGTGAGGTCGCCTACGAGGACGCCCCGCTGCTTCTGCCGGGCGTCGCGGGCGAATGACCCCGATACAGCGCGCCATGTGCGACGAGTGCGCCGCCATGATGCGCGAGTTCTACAAGGACCCAGAGAACGAGAGGAAGTTCCAGGAATGGAAAAGATCAAGGGAAAGAGGGTGCGCGTCGCAGCCGGCAAGCGAAAGACGCGCACCGCAACGGTTCACTTCCGAACCGAGACCAGTGTAACACCCGAGCAGCGCCGCGAGAGGCTGCAGGCCGTTTTCGCCGCCCTGTTCGTATGCGCGTGTATCGCCGCCACATGGGCGCTGGAGGCAACAGTATGGCCGAGGTAGACGCCAAGGCCCAGGCCCTCGTGGCCAAGGCGTGCGGCTGGGTTGCCTCGAACCCCGATACATGGGCGAAGCTGCGCCGCATCTGCTACCGCCTGATGCTGGAGGGCCACGTCATCCAGCGCGACAACGTGTACACCCTGGCGTGCCAGAACGGCATGACCGTGAGCGAGGCCAGCGAGTTCAAGCGCGACCACAACCTGTGGAGCGTGCTGTCCCGCTACATGGTGCTGCAGCGCCCCTCCATGCTGGCCGCCGTGAGCTTCCGCCGCACGCCGGTGGACTCCGTGGACCTGGTGGGCACGTGGGAGGCCATCGTGGGCCCAGCCGTTTTCGCCGCCTCCACGCTAACCGAGGCGCAGGGCATCTACGACAGGGGCGCGCAATGAGGTGCACCGTCACGGTCGAGGGCCGAATGCCGAGCCTGAACGACTACATCAGCGCCGAGCGCGCCAACCGCTACAAGGCGGCGGCCATGAAGAAGCGCGAGACGGCGCGCGTGAGGGCGGCGGCCATGCAGCAGCGCGCGCCGCGCTTCGAGCGCCGGGTGACCGTGCGCACCACGTTCTACGAGCCCGACATGCGCCGCGACGCCGACAACGTGGGCTTCGCGCGCAAGTTCGTGCTCGACGGCCTGGTGGCGGCGGGCGTAATCAAGGACGACTCCCGCAAGTACGTGGAGCAGTGCCCCGACAGGGTGCTCACCGACAGGGCGCGCCCCCGCGTGGTCGTGGAGGTGAGCGACGAGTGACCCGCCGAGACAAGGGCAGGCCACACAGGGCGTGGCGCAAGGCCGACCTCGACCGCATAGCCGAGCTGGCGGGAAAGGTGCCCGCCCGCGAGATTCGCCGCGAGCTGCGGCTGTCCAAGAACCAGTTGGATAACGCGCGGCGCGTGATCAACGCCAGCGGCGGCCACGTGTCCCTGCGCTGCTACCGCCACCGCCTGGAGCTGTGCCCGTCGTGCGGGTGCCGCAGGGCGACCCTCGGCAGGGACGGCATCTGCGAACCGTGCAGACGCCAGCAGCAGCTTGAGGCCATAGAGGCCCGCATAGCCGAGCTGCTGCCGAGGCTGACCGCAGAGGAGCGCCGCACCTACGAGCGCACCGAGTGCGGCCGAGAGAGCCGCGCCGACCCCATGCCGCAGGCCCCGGACACCTCGGGCATGAGCCGCTACGCCGCCGACAAGGCAGCAGAGGCGCACGACGAGGCCATGGAGCGGTGGCTGTGCCGTTACCTGTACCGCAGGGTCAAGGCGGCGCAGAAGCGCAAGGAGCGCATAGAGAAAAAAGTTCCGAAATCCTGAAAAGTTTTTATCACTTTTAGTTTTCCCAGTTAGGAGACCCAAATGCTCACGAAAATCATCAGCAAGACCGTCGCGGACAAGACGGTGGACAGCATCCTGAAGCGCATCGAGCGCGCCGTCCCCGTGCCCGAGCCGGGCGACGGCGGCTTCGACGCCGCCATGCGCCAGGCGTTCAACATGGGGGCCGCCTGCATGGCCGCGCAAATCAAGAACGGCCCCGTGCCCACCAAGCGCATCGCGCTCATGGGCGAGGTGGCCCGCGTGGCGTGCCGCGCCCGCCTGGTGGGCATGGAGTGCCGCGTGGTCGTAGACGAGGAGGCCCGCGCATGCAATCGCTAGAGGAGGTCGCGATCTGCGACGTGTACCCCTACGAGCGCGCCGACGGCGAGCCGATGAACCCGCGCGACTTCACCACCAGGGAGAGCGCCGAGCACATCGCGGGCCTGGCCGCGCAGTTCAAGGCCAACCGCCTCAACCCCGGCCAGCCCGTCATGAAGCCCATCCTGTACAAGGAGGGCGGCATCTACTGGATCGTCGACGGCGAGTGCCGCGTGCGCGCCATGAGGGCCATCGGCACCGAGCGTTTCCTCGCCGAGGTCTACGACGACCTGGACGATGCCGAGCTGGCGCGCGTGGAGGCCGCCAAGGCCATGGTGGAGACCAACGCCAAGCTGGGGCTGACCGCCGAGGAGAAGTCGCGCGGCGTGCAGACCATGCTGGCGCTCGACATTCCCGACGAGGAGGTGGCCGTGGCCGCCCGCACCGACGCGGGCACCGTGGCCAAGGCGCGCCGCGCCGCCCGCAGGGTGCAGGACGCCGCCTACGACATGACGCTCGACCGCCTGGCCGCCATCGCCGAGTTCGAGGGCGACGACGAGGCCGTGGCCGAGCTGCGCGACTGCAAGCAGTCCGAATGGCAGCGCGTGTACGCGGGCCTGAAGGCCGAGGCCGAGCAGAGGCGCAACCGCGCCGAGGTGGTGGCGGTGCTTGCCGACGCGGGCGTCGAGTTCGTCGACGAATGCCCCGAGGGCTTCGCCGCATGCCGCACGTTTTCCGACTACCGCCCCGACCTGGCGGCGCTGGACGCCTACGTGGCCGACAACGCGGGCGCGGGGCTTCTGGCCGAGGAGACGCCGTTCGGCGTGACCCTGCTGGCGCCGGTGGCCGAGGGGGCCGACGAGGCCGCACAGGCCGCAGCCCAGCGCAAGGCCGACTTCCAGGCCGCCTACGAGGACGGCGCGAAGGCCCGCCGCGAGTGGCTTGCCGCCCACGCGGGCGACCTCAAGTCGATGCGCCGCACGGCTCTGGCTCTGACCGCGTTCGCCATGGAGGCCGAGGCCGTGGAATCGTTCGAGGAGCTGCTGGGCCGACCCATCGACCGCACGCCCACCGAGCTGGCCGTGGCCATGGGCTGGCGGGCAGCGTGGAACATGAGCGGCTGGACGGCCTGGAGCCTCATGGAAGGCGGCAGCTCCGTGTACTTCAACCGAGCGACGGTCGAGAACGTGACCATCATCTACGAGGCCATGAAAGCCGACGGCTACGAGCCGAACGCGGCCGAGACGGAAACCTACGAGGCGTGCATGGCGCGCCTGGGAAGCGAGGAGTAAATGAGCGAAGCAGTTGAGGCCGAGATCATCGAGCCCGAGGAGGCTTCAGAGCTGACCGTGGCGTACTCCCCCGCCGTGATCGAGGCCAACTTCGACGCCCTGGAGGCGCACGTGCGCAGGCTGGTGGCCGACTACGAGGGCGCGACCTACGACATGGGCAAGGACGAGAACGTGAAGGCCGCCAAGCGCGACCGCGCCTACCTCAACGGCATCGCCAAGGAGATAGACGAGCGCCGCAAGGCCGTGAGCCGCGAGTACACGAAGCCCCTGGCCGCGTTCGAGGACAGGTGCAAGGCCGTGGCGGGCATCGCGAAGCAGGCAGCCGACGGCATCAAGGCGCAGCTGGACGAGGCCGAGGAGGAGCGCCAGCTGCGCGCGTACGCCAAGCTGCGGGAGCACTACGAGGAGTTCGCCGGGCTGCTGGCCCCCGTCGTGCCCTATGAGCGTTTCCACGAGAAGCAGTGGACCAACAAGACCTTCGGCGAGGTGAAGGCATTCAAGGCCCTGGAGGCCAAGGTAGAGCGCCTGGCCCAGGACTGGGAAACCCTCAAGGCGCAGTTCCAGGGCGAGCCGTTCTACGACGAGGCCGAGCGCGAGCTGTTCGCCACCCTGGACCTGGGCGCGGCCATAACGGCGGCGCACAAGGCCGAGGAGGAGCGCCGGCGCATCGCCGAGCTGAAGGCGGCCATGGAGCCGGAACCCGTGGAAGAGCCCGAACCCGAACCCGAAGCGGTGCCCGAGCCCGCGGAATGCCAGCCCGCAGAGTTCCCGCAGCCGCTTGAGCAGATGCCCGAGCCGCAGCCCGCGCCCATGCCCGCCCCGGTGCCGCCAGCGCCGCCCGCACCGGCACCCGTGGCCATGGCGGGCGACCCGTGGACGGTCGTGGTGCCGTGCGCCACGCGCGAGCAGATGCAGGGCGTCGCGGCGGCCCTCAAGGCGCAGGGCGTCGTGGGCACCATCATGCACGGCACGGTGGGCCAGGTTTACGAGCGAATGAACGGAGGCTACTAGCATGACCCAGGAACAGCAGCCCATCGACCTCATGGCGGCCGTTGCCCGCGTGCAGCGCGCCGTGGTGGTGCCCAAGGCCAAGTACAACGCTTTCGGCAAGTTCAGCTACCGCAGCTACGAGGACATAGTGGCCGCGCTGAAGGAGCCGTGCGCCAAGGAGGGCCTGGCGTTCTTCATGACCGACGAGCTGGTGCAGATAGGCGACCGCTACTACGTGAAGTCCACGGCGTGCGTGTTCCCCGCCGAGGGCGGCGAGGGCCTGCTGCAGGTGAGCGCCTACGCCCGCGAGGACGAGCACAAGAAGGGCTCGGACGACGCCCAGGTGACCGGCATGGCGTCGAGCTACGCCCGCAAGTACGCGCTGTGCGGCGCGTTCGCCATCGACGGGCAGAGCGATCCCGACGCCATGGAGGAGCAGCCCGCGCCCGAGGAGAAGCAGCCGCCCGCAGACGGCCCCTTCACGGCCCACTGCCGCAGCTGCGGGGCGCGCTACCAGTTCGCCAGCATGCCGCAGTACATGGAGTTCGTGGCCAACAGCCCGTGCTGCCCGCGCCCCGACTGGCAGGTGGAGTAGATGCAGGCGCTCACCGAGGAGCTGGACGAGCTGACCGACAGGCTGGAGGCCGAGCTGAAGACCTGCAAGGAGTCGGGCTGCCAGTACGCCGAGAACGAGGCCGAGTACCGCAAGGCCCTGCGCATCGCCATCCTGAACGAGCGCCAGAAGGGCACGCCAGTCACCATCATCGGCGACGTGTGCCGGGGCCAGGAGCAGATAGCGGAGGCCAAGCGCCGCCGCGACTGCTCCGAGGCCATCTACAAGGCCTCGCAGGAGGCCATCAACGTAATCAAGCTGCGTATCCGCATGGTAGACGCGCAGATCACCCGCATCTGGAACAGCGGGGACGTAACCCAAGGAGGGTATCTATGAGCATCAACCGCGTATGCATATCCGGCAACCTGACCCGCGACCCCGTGCTGCGCTCCACGTCTGGCGGCATGTCCGTGCTGTCCATGGGCGTGGCCGTCAACGACCGCCGCAAGAACCAGCAGACCGGGCAGTGGGAGGACTACCCGAACTTCGTGGACTGCACGCTGTTCGGCACCCGCGGCGAGAAGCTGGCGCAGTACCTCGCCAAGGGCAGCAAGGTGGCCATCGAGGGCAAGCTGCGCTACCGCAGCTGGAACGACCAGCAGACCGGCCAGAAGCGCAGCGCGCTGGAGGTCGTGGTGGACGAGCTGGAGTTCATGAGCGGCCAGCAACAGCAGCAGGGCTACGCGCCGCAGCAGTACGCGCCCCAGGCGGCCCCGCAAGCGCCGCAGGCCCGCACGTACGGCCAGGGACGCCCCGCCCCGGCACCTGCGCCGCAGCAGCCCGCCTACGCGCCGCAGCCGGCCACTCAGCAGGCGTACGCGCCACAGCAGCCCGCGTCGCAGCAGCAGGCCATGCCGCAGCAGCAGGCCATGCCCGATCTGTACGACGAGGATATCCCGTTTTAGGGAAGGCGACGGCGACACTATGGGCATGGTTATACACGACGACTTCTGGGCGGCCGCGCAGGCCATGCCCGAGAAGCAGCGCGCGCCGTTCATCTACGCCATCGTCGAGTACCGGTTCACGGGCAAGGAGCCGCAGGGCAGCCCCGCGTGGCTGCCTACCTTCCTGGTGCTCAAGGGCAGGCTCGACATGGGCGACGAGAAGAGCGAGCGCGCAAGGAAGGCTGCCAACGCCCGCTGGGGCAACAGGCCGGGGAAGGAAGACGCGGTGGACGATGCGGCGGCACGGGCGCAAGCCGATGCGCAAGCACATGCGGGAGCATATGCGGATACAGATGCAGTCGCACATGCGCAAGCAGATGCGGATGCACATGCGGATGCACATGCAGGCGCATCGAGTTGCGGCAATGCAGAGGTTGAGGTTGAGGTTGAGTATATAGATAACCCCTTAATCCCCTTTGACGAAATCGTGCATGCGCTCAACGAGGCAGCCGGCACCCGCTACCGCTCAAGCAGCGCCAAGACCCGCAGGCTGATACACGCCCGCTGGGCCGAGGGCTACCGCCTCCCCGACTTCCTGGCCGTCATCGACACGATGGCAGCCGAGTGGGCGGGCGACCCGAAGATGGCCAAGTACCTGCGGCCCTCCACGCTGTTCTCGCCGAAGTTCGAGGACTACGTGAACCGCGGCCCGAGGACCCGGAAGGAGGCCGACGGCTATGCCGAGTACGACTGAGTGCCCCCACTGCGGGGCGCAGCTGGAGGTCCGCTACGTGGTGCTGGCTGGCCGCCGCACCTTCTGCGGCTGGAAGCCGTGCGGCTGCCCGGGTGCCGTGGCGGAGCGCGACGAGCGTTCGCGCCTTGAGGCCAGGGCCAAGGCCGAGGAGGCCGCAGCCAAACGCCGCCGGGCCTACGAGCGGGCCGGAATCAAGCCCCGCTTCATGACAGCCGCCTCCCCCATGGCCGAGGGCATTGCCGCGAAGGTTGAGCAAGGGCGCGGGGCGTACATCTGCGGCCCCGTGGGAACCGGCAAGACCCACCTGGCGAGCGCCGTGGCGCGGCTCCTGGTGGACGGCGGCACCAGCGTGAGGGTGACCGACATGCTGGGCGTGCTGGCCGCCATCAAGGGCACCTACGGCGGCGACGGCACCGAGGACGGCGTGCTGTCCAGGCTCTCCCGCGTGGGGTGCCTGGTGCTGGACGACCTGGGCAAGGAGTCCCCCACCGACTGGACGCTGGGGCAGGTGTTCCGCGTCGTGAACGACAGGTACGAGAACATGAGGCCGGTCATCGTGACCACGCAGTACGGCAAGAGCGACCTCATACGCCGCCTGGCCAAGAACGGCGACGAGGAGACGGCGGTGGCCATCGTGAGCCGCCTGTCGGAGATGTGCGACAAGTACGAGCTGCAAGGCAAGGACAGGAGGCTATCGAATGGCAAACGTTGACACGCTGCCCGAGATCCTGCGCCCCCTCATGGAGGGGCCGAGCATCGAGACGCCCAGGTGCGCCGTGTGCGGCGCGCCGTGGCCGCTCAACCGCCACCACATCGTGAGGCGCGGGGCGGGCAAGCTGTTCCGCGACGGGCGCGAGGTTCCCAAGCCCACGGTGATGCTGTGCGGCAGCGGCAACGGCAGCGGCTGCCACGGGCTGGCGCACGCCAACCGGCTGCACTTCCGCTGGGTCAGGGCCGAGCAGAGGTTCAACCGCCCCGCCCCGCCGGGCTCGGGGCACTGGGAGTACCTGCTGCTGCCGGAACCGACCAAGTACGCGGATGCCCTGGCCATGGACGGCTGGGGGCGGCTGCCGAGGGGCAGGCGGTGCATGTGAGCGGGTACGAGCCTTCAAGCGGGTGGAACCTCCCGCCCGGGTGCTTCGAGTCCGACCCCAGGGCACCGTGGAACCGGCCCGACCCGTGGGAGGGCCGCACGTGCCGGGAGTGCCGCTTCTGCGGCCGCGTGCAGGGCGCTGGCGGCGAGGCCGTGTGCGCCTGCGACGCCATGACGGGCGGCGGCCCCGACGTGGAGGCGGTAGACGAGACAAGCGAGGCATGCGAGTGCTTCGAGTTCGAATAGGAGACGAAACGATGAAGAAGATCTACGCGGTGGCCACGGAGAGCGACGTGGTGCTGGCGTTCGAGAGCAGATCGGACGCAGACGAGTACGACGGCATGGCGGTGCTGCCGGTGCCGTGCGTGGGGGCCTACGAGTACCCCAGCGAGAAGTCGGCCACCGACTGGGACCGAATCGCCGACGCTCTGCCGAAGGGAGGCGAGCAGGCATGAGGCTGTACATGTGCGCATGCGAACGCTGCGGCAAGGAGGTGCCGGCGACCCTGGCGGGTTACGCCAAGATGGTGCTGGGGAACAGCGCGCGAATCGACGGCAAGGCAAGGGCCTTGTGCCCGGAGTGCGCCGAGAGCCTGCGGGCGTGGTTCCTCGCAGGCGCGGTGAAGCCGGAAGGAAGGGAGTAGCCATGGGAATCATCTGCGATACCTGCGGGCGCGATATCGACGCCCTGGGGCAGGACAACATGGGCGTAGACGCGCCGCTGTGCGAGGACTGCTGGGGCGAGCAGCAAAGCCATACGGTAGCAGTGCCGCGTCGCGAGGCTCGCAACCTGAGGTTCGAGAACGCCCGACTGCGCGAAAAGCTGGACGCCGGAACCGAAGAGACGGCCGTGCAGAACCTGCGCAAGGGCATCGAGACGGCCTACGAGGCGAGCCGCGAGCGCGCCCTGGCGCTCACGAAGCTGGACGAGTGCGAGTTGTGGCTGGGGCGCTGCGAGCTGAGGGTGACAGCGTCACCGACGCTCAAGGGCGCGGCCCAGGACGCCGCCATGCCTTGCCTCAAGGCCGAAGAGGCGCACGGTTTCGCGATGCCCGACGTGAACGTGGAGGTGAAGGCCGAGGTAACGGCCGAGAAGCTGGCCAAGAGCCTGCGCGAGGCCATGAAGCCGGCCATGCGGATGGCGGTGGAGTAGCCATGGAGCAGCAGACCGAGAAGCCGAAGCGCCGACCCAGTATCGAGGTGCGCTGCCCGAAGTGCGGCATGCGCGAGATCTGGCACCACCTGCCCAAGGGCGGCGACCGCTGCCGCTGGTGCGGTCACCTGTTCGAGGACTTCACCTACCGCAAGGTCGGACCGAGCGCGAAGGAGGGGGCGCGATGACGAACTGGGAGCACCTTTTCGGCACGCCCGAGCGGGCCATCCACACGGAGACGGAGTTCCACTCGTGGCCCTTCTTCATCGCCGTGTATGAGACGAGCCGCATGAGCAGCTGCACTACCAGCAAGCGGCTGCTGGCCAGCTTCTGCGAGGAGGCCGACTACCTGGAATGGCTCAAGGCCGAGTACGACGACGGCACCGTCGAGTGGGAGGAGCGATGAACCGCCCGGGATGCAACTGGGGGTGCCTGCTGTTCATAGCGGCGGCAATCGCCATAGACGCGGCGGCCATCTACGCCATAAGGGCGCTGGCGCTCGGGCTCATGGCCATGGCCGTGGCGGCGTGCGGATAGGGGCAACCGAATACGGAAACAGGCAGAGGGCCGTCCTTCGGGGCGGCCTTTTCCGTGCCCGGCGACACGCTTGCGACCATATGGGCCGAGAGATAGGAGACGCATGGCGAGAGGCGAGACATACGAGGAGGTCACGGCAAAGTTCGAGCCGAAAAGGACGACGGACGACTGCTACACCCCGCCCGAGGTGTACGACTGCGTGCTGCGGTGGGCGCACCGGGAGTACGGGTTCGACCTGGCGAAGGTGGCGCGCCCGTTCTATCCGGGCGGCGACTACGAGCGCGAGGAGTACCCGCAGGGCTGCACGGTGGTGGACAACCCGCCGTTCTCCATCCTGAGCAAGATCGTCAAGCACTACCAGGAGCGCGGCGTGGGCTTCTTCCTGTTCGCCCCTACCCTGACGTGCATGGGCATCCGCAACTGCTGCAAGGTCGTGACGGGCGTCGGCGTGACGTACGCCAACGGCGCGAGCGTCAACACGTCGTTCGTGACCAACCTCGACCCCGCCCAGGCTCGCAGCGCGCCCGACCTGCGCTCCGAGCTGGATGCCTCGATAGAGCGCCTGCGCCGCGAGAAGGCCAGGGCGCTGCCGAAGTACGAGTACCCGGACGAGGTGCTGACCGCGCCCATGCTGGCGCGCTACTCCAAGTACGGCATCGACTTCCGCGTGGGGCCGCAGGAGTGCAGCCTCACGAGGGCGCTCGACGCGCAGCGCGTGCAGAACAAGGCGATATACGGCAGCGGCTACCTCATATCAGCGCGTGCAGCCGCAGAGCGTGCAGCCGCAGAGCGTTTCGCGCTTTCGCCGCGCGAGCGCGATGTGATCGCGTCTCTTGGCTAGCGCGAAACTAATCAGGAAGGAGGCCGCAGGTGCCCAAGAAGGACAAGCCGCTCACGGCGAAGCAGGAGGCGTTCGCCAGCGAGATGGCCAAGCCCCGCGCCAAGCAGCAGGACGCGTACCGCGCGGCCTACGACTGCAAGCGCATGAACTACAACTCGATAAGCTGCGCCGCCTCCAAGCTGATGCGCGACCCACGAATCGCGCACAGAATCCAGGAAATCCGCGACGCGGCCGCCAAGGACTGCCGCTGGGAGCTGCAGGACGCGGCCGCCCCGCTGTTCGAGGTGCTGGACGGCGCGCTGCCCATCTTCCGCCGCCAGGCGGCCGAGGGCAGCATCAACGGCGACGCGCGCCTGGCCATAACCGAGAGCGTGAAGCTGCTCAACGACATGTTCGGCGTGGACGGCGCGAAGGCCGCCATGGCGGAGGCGGGGGTGACCATCGTTGACGACCTCGGTTAGGCTCTCGGACGTCGTGGCCTCCGTGTTCGCCGGCGTGTGGCGCTCCATCAAGGCGCACGAGTTCACGCACTACTGGTTCAAGGGCGGGCGCAACTCCACCAAGTCGTCGTTCATATCCATCGCCATCGTGCTGCTGATCATGCTCAACCCGGAGGCCAACGCCGTCGTGCTGCGCAAGGTCGGCAACACGCTGCGCACGTCCGTGTACGAGCAGATAGGCTGGGCGTGCGACGTGCTGGGCGTGGCGCACCTGTTCGACTTCGGCCTGTCCCCCATGGAGGTGACGTACCGCCCCACCGGGCAGGTCATACGCTTTGTGGGATGCGACAAGCCGAAGAAGCTGAAGTCCGCGAAGTTCCGCACCGGCTACTGCGCCGTGGTGTGGTTCGAGGAGGTAGACGAGTTCGACGGCATGGACGAGGTGCGCAGCGTGCTGGCCACGTTCCTGCGCGGCGGCGACATGTTCTGGGTGTTCTACAGCTACAACCCTCCCCGCTCGGCTCGCAACTGGGTGAACAAGGAGGCGCGCGACCTGGAGGCCCACCCGGGCGAGGACGGGCGCTTCATATGCCACACCACGTACCTGGACGTCATAGACGAGCACCCCGAGTGGATAAGCGCCGCGGCGCTGGCGGAGGCCGAGCGCAGCCGCCGCAAGACGCCCGACTCCTACCGCTGGCAATGGCTCGGCGAGGTCATCGGCACGGGCTCCGAGGTGTTCCCCGACGAGCTGCTGGACATACGCCCCATCACCGCGGAGGAGCGCGCGTCCATCGCCCTGCGCTCGTTCGGCGTGGACGCGGGCAGCGTGCACCCCTGGGTGTTCATGGAGGCGGGCTACGACGAGAACGAGCGCGTGCTGTACCTGCTGGACGAGGAGAGCCGCCAGGGAACCGAGGCCATCGACGTCAAGACCGCCGAGCTGGTGGCGGCCAAGCTGCAGGCGGCCGAGGACCCCGCCGCCGACGTGTGGTGCGACAGCGCGGCGCGCGGCATGATCCTCTACTACCAGGAGCAGGGCATCGGCGCGCAGAAGTCGCTCAAGCAGGGCCTGAACGCGCCCAAGAGCCGCATCAGGTGGATGCAGAACCTCACGCGCATAGTCATCGACCCCGACCGCTGCCCGCTCGCCGCCAAGGAGTTCCCCGAGTTCGAGTACGTGTCCAACGGGCAGGGCGACATAACCGAGACACTGCCGAAGGTGAACGACGACGCGATAGACGCGGCGGGCTACGCCGCAGGACTGTGGATAAGGAGCAACCTCTGATGGAGAAGCGAGGCAACACGGGCTACGCCGAGGCGTGGCTGCGCCGCATGGGATACCAGCCGGACACCCGCATGCAGGGCATGGTGGGCGTCTGGTTCGGCTGGTTCGCGGCGAACAACGGCTGGTACAACTACAGCGAGCGGCGCGGCTTCCGCGTGTACAAGCGCGAGCGCGCCAGCCTGCACCCGGCGGCGCTCGTGGCCGACGAGTGGGCCAGTCTGCTCATGAACGAGAGCACGATCATCTCCAGCACGAGCGACGAGCGCCGCGCCTGGATGGCGCGCTACTTCGCCAACCCCAAGGCGACGGGCGGCGTCGGCGACGAGGGGCACGAGGACGGCCAGGCCGCGCCGCAGCCGACAGAGGACGGCGATGCGCCCACATCGTTCGCCATGGACAACGCCGACTTCATAGCCCGCGCGTTCGCCATGGGCACGGGCGCGTGGGTCATCGAGCCGCGAGGCGTGACCGACAGCGCCTACACGCCCGACGCCGAGCTGCGCATCGTGCGCTACGACGCCACGCAGATAGTCCCGCTCACGTGGAGCGCCGACGACTGCACGCAGTGCGCGTTCGTGGGCCGCGTGGAGGTCGCCGGGCGCGACTACGACCAGTGCCAGGCCCACGTGCTCAAGGGCGGCACCTACCACATCCTCACGCAGCTGTTCGACACCAAGACGCACAAGCAGGTGGCGGTCGAGGGCATCAGCGCCGACATGGACACGCGCTGCACCCGCCCGCTTTTCGCGCTGGTGCACCCCGCCGTGTCGAACCGCTTCTACGACTACTGCGCGATGGGCGCGAGCGTGTACTGCAACGCCGTGGGGGCCATAAAGGTGGTCGACGAGGCCGCCACCTCCCTGCTCGACCACATTCGCGTGGGCCGCCCGCGCACGTTCGTGGACAAGACCCTCATAGAGTCCAAGACCGACAAGGGGCCGGACGGCAGCCTCACGAAGACCTACTACGCCTTCGGCGAGGCCGACGACACCATCTTCAGCATGAACCCCGGCGACGAGGGGTCGGCCAAGATCCAGACCGTTCAGAGCGACCTCAAGGCCGACGAGAACGCCAGCGCCATCAACACGGGCCTGCGCCTGCTGTCGGTGGCGTGCGGCTTCGGCAACGGCTACTTCTCCTGGGAGTCGCACACGGGCCTGAAGACCGCCAAGGAGGTGGCGGCCGACAACTCGCAGCTGATGCGATCCATCCACCGGCACGAGAACGCCCTGCGCAAGTCCATCGTGCGCCTCGTGAACGGCATGGCCGACGCGTGCCGCAGCATCAAGGGCGAGGCCGTGCCCTACGGCGACGTCACCGTGGACTTCGACGACTCCATCATCAGCGACACGCAGAGCGCGCGCGAGATGGCCATGAGCGAGGTCGGCGCGGGCATCATGGCCCCGTGGGAGTACCGCCGCCGCTTCTACGGCGAGACCAGCAACGAGGCCAAGGCCAACGTGCCCGAGCAGCAGGGCGGCGCGTTCGACATGCTGGGCGACGGGCTCGCCTGATGCTGGGGCCGGACTACATAGAGCACTTCACCGACGCAGCGCAGTGGGCCATGGACGAATACACCCTGCGCCTGGTGTGCATCTACGCCGCGCTCATAGGCTCCATCGACTTCGATGGCGACAGCGCCTACTCGCAGGCCGCCCGCAAGGCGGCGCTTGCCGCCAAGGACGTGCAGAAGGCCATGAACGAGGAGGGCCGCAGAGCCGCGCGCGAGGCTGCCAAGGCTGCGGCCGAGGCCGTGGCCAAGAGCGCCGAGGCCGACCTGGCCACGCTGGGCACGGCCATGGGCGCGCTGTCCAAGACGATGCAGTGGAGGCTGCACAACTCAGCGCGGGCCACGGCGGCGGGAGTGCAGGACGTCGTGAGCCGCGACAACCTGAAGATGCCCGCCAACGTGCAGCGCGCCTACCTCGAAGTCGTGGCGCAGGCCGTGGCTCGGGTGAACTCGGGCATGGCAGGCTACGAGCAGGCCACCCGCGAGGCCGTGCTGAAGCTGGCGCGGCGCGGCGTGTCCGTCGTGGACTACAAGAGCGGGGCGTGGGCGCAGGCGGACGTGGCCATGCGCCGCCACATCCGCACCCAAGCGGTGCAGGCGGGCAGCCGCAACACGCTGGAGCTGCTTGAAGAGACCGGGCACGACCTCGTGCAGACCTCCTCGCACGGCGGGGCGCGCGAGAGCCACGCCAAGTGGCAGGGCCGCGTGTTCAGCCTGTCGGGCAAGTCCAAGAAGTACCCGCCGTTCTACCGCGAGACGGGCTACGGCTCTGTCGATGGCCTGTGCGGCGCGAACTGCAAGCACGACTTCGGCATCTACGTGGAGGGCCAGCAGCTGCGGTACGAGCGCGATCCAGATGGCGGCGACGAGAAGCGCGAGGAGCGATACCAGGCAGAGCAGAAGCAGCGCGAGCTGGAGCGCGGCATACGCGCCGCCAAGCGCGAGGCAACGGCCCTGGAGGCCGCCGGGCTCGACAACACCAAGGAGCGCCTGCGCCTGGGCAAGCTGCAGAAGCGCCAGCGCGAGCACATAGCCGCCCATCCCTACCTGTCCCGCGAGCGCACGCGCGAGGCCGCCGTGGAATCGAAGGAGCGCATCTACCCGCTTGCCACGGACAAGACCTGGGTGCGCGAGAAGTTCATGCCGGGCAAGGGCGCGGGCACCGCCGCAGACGTGAGCCGCCGCGCCGTGAACGGCAGGGCCTACCACGACAAGGTGGCGTCCCTTCCCATCCCGAAGCGCGCAAGCGAGGCCGTGTACGCCGAAAGCCGCCGCATCCTGCGCGACCGCGACGGCACGGGCTACGAACGCATGTCCGTCGTGTCGTGGAAGAAGGGCGAGCGCGTCACCGACACCTTCGGGCACGGCCTGAAGAGCCAGGCGTGCGGCCTGACCGCCAAGCAGGTGGAGGCGTGCAGGCGCACCAAGGGCGGCGTGGTGCTGATCCACAACCACCCCATGAGCTCGCCGCCGTCGTGGGCCGACATTCGAACGGTGGCGGAAAACGACTGGGTGCGCAGCTCAGTGGTGGCGTGCCACGATGGTACAATCTACGAAATCAAGGTGAACGACCGCAGCGTCGTGCAAGCGTACGAGGAGCTGCGAGAGCTGGCGAAAAGAGAGTGCCCGAACGTGGGCGGCGACGTTATCGACCAGCTTGCCACCGAAATGCTCTACGAGCGAAACGAGGAAGCGAAATGGTTCAGGCTGACAAAAAAGAAGTGACGCCAGAGGACTGGGTGCTCGTCATAGATGACAGCGCCTCCGAGTCGAAAGCCGCCGAAAAGCTGACCAAAGAAGAGCGCGAGGAGCTTTTTGCCAAGTCCCGCAAGGTTCTGCGCGACGCGGGGCTGATGAAGTAGACCAAGCGACAACCGAGTAGACGCACGGCATCAAGGCCGCCCATCACGGGCGGCCTTTTCTTTTGCCTGGCGACACCTCGGGGAAGATGCGGTCACGCGATGGGGCGGCGACAACGGCCCCGCACGCGACCGCGGCGACAACGGCGGGCCATCCAAGCGCGCAGGGAAGCGCGACAACCAAACACGGAAGGAGCAAGCGATGGCTGAAGACAACAAGCCCCAGGGAAACGAGGGCGGCGAAGGCCAGCAGACCGAACCGGCGAAAGAGGTCGTGTCCTACGCGAAGTACAAGCGCGAGACCGACGAGTACCAGGAGCAGGTGAAGGCCCTCAAGGCCGAGCTGGAGCAGCGCGACAAGCAGATCGAGGAGTTCACCTCCAAGGCGGGCAACGCCGAGGAGCTGCAGGCCGCGCTCGACAAGGCCAAGGCCGACAACGAGGCGTACAAGGCCGACGCCGAGAAGCGCGAGGCCGACATGCGCCGCGACTTCGCCATCGACACCAAGCTGGCGCAGATGGGGGTGCGCAACGCCAAGGCGGCGCGCGCGATCATCCCGAACATCGCCGACGCGAAGCTGGACGAGCAGGGCAACCTAACGGGCATCGACTTCGAGGCCCTGAAGAAGGACAACGCCTACATGTTCACCGACCAGCCCCGTGAGAGCGCGGGCGGCGACCCCAAGGGCGGCGCAGGCTCCGACGGCCTGGCCGACTTCCGCGCAGCTTTCGGACTCACCGACGGATCTTCAAAGGAGTAAATCATGCCAAACAGCATCGAACTGCCCAAGGGCTACGAGAACGTGCTCATGGAGGCGTACCGCAAGGAATCCCTGACCGCAGTGCTTGAGAGCGCCGCGCCGCAGGGCAACATCGCGCAGATGGAGCAGCTGGGCGAGTTCTACTATCCCGTCTACTCCATGGGTGGCCTGGGCGACGTGCAGGCCAACGGGCGACTGCCGCAGAACAGCGGCGCGTCCCTGACTTGGAAGCCCATCAGCGCCAACTACGACCGCGGCACCATCCTGGAAATCGACCAGAAAGTGGACGCCCAGTCCTTCAATCTGGCGTTCGGCAACGCCGCCGCGCACTTCAACCGCACCAAGGTGGTGCCCGAGGGAGACGCGTTCGTGTTCTCCACGCTGTGCGCAGGCACCGGCATCACCAAGGAGCAGAAGACCTACGCCGACGGCGCGGACATGCTCAAGGGCCTGAACGCCGCCATGTGCGACATGGACGAGAAGGAGGTGCCGGAAGAGGGCCGCGTGCTGTTCATCACCCCCACCCTGCTGGGTATGGTGAAGGACCTGGACACCACCAAGTCCCGAGAGGCGCTGGACGGCTTCTCCTCCATCGTGAAGGTGCCGCAGTCCCGCTTCTACAGCGCCATCGACCTTTTGGACGGCACCACCAAGGACGAGGAGATCGGCCACTACAAGAAGGGCACCGGCGCGGTGGACATGAACTTCCTCATCGTCCACAAGGACGCCGTGGTGCTGCGCTGGAACTTCGCGCACGGCAAGGTCATCGACGCCGAAGACAACCAGCAGGGCTTCGGCCACCTGTTCAAGTACCGCAAGTACGGCGTGTGCGGCGTCCGCGAGAACCTGGCGCACTACATCACCGCAGGCATGAAGGCCGCGTAGGAAGGAGGCGCGACATGCGCACCGTTGGACTGGCCTTCGAGAAGGAGGCCCCGAAGAAGGCCAAGCCCGCCAAGGGCAAGGCGGAAAAGCCCGAGGCGAAGGCCGCAGACGAGCAGCCCGCCAAGGGCAAGGCGGAAAAGCCCGAGGCGGCCGAGGACGATGGAAACTAGAGCCCCGACCCACGAGGACTACCTGGCAGCCGGGCGCGGGGAGCTGTCCGCCGAGGAGTTCAAGGCGGCGCTCCCCCACGCCATGGCAGCCGTGCGCGACCTGATCTTCCCCAACGAGCCGGACGGCTCCGAGGAGTGGGCGCGCGCGGTCATGGCGGCCTGCGAGGTCGACGCCGCATACGGATGCTCGGGCGGCATCATGGAGGGCGGCGGCTTCACCGTCGGCTCGTTCTCGTGGAACCCCGGTACCGAAGGGGCCAGCACCTACCGCAGCGACATGGAGGCCGCCGTCCGCCGCGAGCTGCTTGGAACACCGCTGCTCTACGCGGGCATCGGGGGCACCAGATGATGCGGGTGCCGCGCTCGGCGCGGCCCTCCACCATGTTCGACGTGCCAGTGGGCAGCCGCGTGAGCATCGACGGGGGCGAGTGGATGAACGTGGCGAGGTGCACGCCCCGCCGCGCATTCGGCACCCGTCCCCACCACTGGGAACTGGAGGTGAGGTAGCCATGCCCGCAGCAGTTACGGTCGACCTGACCAAGCTCATGAAGCGTTTCAGCGCGAAGGAGCTGGAGGCCAAGCAGGTGAAGTTCGCCATGAGCGTGGCCGAGGACATGAACGCGTTCACGCCAGAGGACACCAAGCGCATGCACAACTCCATGCAGGCCGCCTCCGACTTCAGGCAGGGCCTCGTCATATGGGACGCCGACTACGCCGCCTACGTGCGCGACCTGCCCGACAGCTCCATCAAGCACGGCAAGAACCCGAGGGCCAAGGCCGACTGGCCGAAGGCCGCGAAGGAAGCGCATGGCGAGGACTGGGAGCGTCTGGCCGTCGACCTCCTGACCGAGGGGGCGTGACATGGCCCCGGACGTGATGGAGGCGGCGAAGGCCGCCATAGAGGCCCTGGGCTACGGCCCGGTGCTCCTCACCCGCCTGGCCGCCTCGCGCGGCCACGACGACGCGGTGGTGCTGCGGCCCATGCCCACCACCGACGTGGTGCGCCACATGGACGGCACCCGCCGTGTCGGATACGTGCTGCAGGTCATCGTGAAGGACACCTCCGAGGCCAAGGCCATGGGCGACGCCTACGACCTGGCCGACGCGTTGGACGGGGCCGACCTGTCCTCGCCCACAGGCTCCTACGGCTTCACCAGCGCGGCGCTGTACACAGAGCCGCAGGAGATAACGCCGCCGGAGGGCGGGCCGTACCTGTGGGAGTTCCGAATCAAAGCGACCATAACCATAGAGAAGGGATAACGATGGCAAAGAACCAAGACCTGGGCTTCGCGCCCAACTACATGAGCGCGCTGGAGATCGACACCACGCCAGACGCGGCCAGCCCCACGTGGGCCATCTTCTCGCGCGGCATCACCGAGGTGAAGCCGACCACCAACGAGACCACCGAGACCAAGGACTACTACGACGGCTACGGCACTCCCACCGACAAGGTGAAGAGCGTGCAGCCGCAGTACGAGGTCACAGGCGACCGCTGCTACGGCGACCCCGCGCAGGACTTCGTTGCCAGCCTGGCGCTTGAGACCGGCGAGGGCCGCACGGGCCACTTCCGCCACACCGACCCCAACGGCGACGTGGTGGAGGGCGACTGCACCTACCTGGGCCTGACCGTCGGCTCGCAGCAGGGCGCGGCGTCCGACCCCGGCGCGTTCTCCTGCACAATCTCGGGCGCTGGCGCTATGCGCTACATCCCCGCCAACAAGCTCAAGCAGCCCACGGGCGTCACCTGCACCGCGCCGACCGGCCCGGCCGTGGGCAAGTCCATGAAGCTCGCGCCGACCGTCACGCCCGCCGAGGCGAACGCCAAGTGCTTCTTCGCATCGGGCAACACCGACGTGGCCACCGTCGACAGCGACGGCAACGTGACGGGCGTGGCCGCAGGCGAGGCGGTCATCACCGTGCGCTGCGCGTCCAAGCCGAGCATCTGCACGCAGGTGAAGGTCACCGTGGCGGCGAAGTAGCCGCAGGCGACACCAGACATAACCTCCTGGACATGGGGGCGCGGGCTAGTGAGCGGCCCGCGCCCCTTTTCTATGCCCGACGCTCACCGCTCACGAAAGGGGCAACAAATGGAACTTCTGAAAAACATCCGCGCGTACGAGGACGTGTTCTTCGAGGACCCCGAGGAGAACCCCGACACGCCGCGCTTCCGCGTATGGTTCGACGACAAGCACATCGAGGAGTACCTGGCCAAGGTCGGCAACGCCATCGACCGCGCGCAGGCCAACGAGCAGATGGCCCGCGAGGCCGACACCCCCGAGAAGGCGGCCGAGGCCAACGCCGCGCAGGCCCGCCTCATGAAGCGCACCATCTCGGCGTTCATCGGCACCGAGGGCTGGGAGCAGCTGCTCGCGTGGATGGGCGGCGACGAGGGCCCCATCGCGCCCGAGGAGAACATCCGCATCCTGGGCGAGGTCTTCGCCACGTTCCTCAACATGTTGGCGCGCCACGCGACCAGCGAGCAGCTGATGGCGTGCGGCCTTGCATACAGCGAGCGCGCCGATCAGGTCCAGGCGCTCAACCGCGCCCAGCGCCGCGCCAAGGCCAAGCGCAAGAAGAAGGGCGGCAAGTAATGCTGCCAGCCGCGCTCACGGCCGAGCGGGTGTGGCTGCCCGACGGCACGAGCGCCACGCGCTACCCGTGGAACGGCGAGGAGGTGCTGGTGCGCGACGACGCGCTCACGATCATCCGCGTCATCGAGGTGCTGACCGACGAGGGCAAGTCCGACGACCAGCGCCGGGACGAGTTCCTGGCGCTGTTCTTCGTGGACTGGGCGGACGCGTGGTGCGCATGCGACTACGACGCCGCCGAGTTCGTGCGGATGCGCGACGCGGCGGTATGGGACATGTGCGGACTCGACCTGACCGGCGACCGCCCGCACGAGACCCCGCTGTGGGACTTGGAGGAGGACGCGGCGCGCATACGCACCAGCTTCCGCCAGGCCTACGGCATCGAGTGGGACGAGGTGCGCGGTCGCATCAGCTTTGCCGAGTTCGTGGCACTCGTGGGCGGCTGCCCGCAGGACACGCCGCTCGGCGCGGCCATCCACTACCGCAACCCGGCGACCAAGCCGAAGCCAACCAAATACAACAGGCAGGAGGTCGAGGCCTGGAACGCCGCCCACAAGGCGTTCGAACTCGGCAAAGGCCGCAGCTCACACGGCTCTGAGGAAGGAAGCGACGCGGCGATGCGCGATGTGTTCGCCGCGCTCAAGAGAGCGACGAGGTGAGCATGGACGGCAACGTCATCATCAAAGCGGTGCTCGACACCGTTGACGTATCCAAGAACATCAAGGCCCTGGAGCGCGACCTCCAGGGCATCTCCTGGAAGAACATAACCGAGGGCGACGAGAAGGCCGCGAAGCTGTCGTCCTCGTTCAAGAAGGCCGGCACGGCCGCCACGGTGACGCTGACCGCGCCCGTGGTGGCCGCCGGCAAGGCCGTATTCGGCGTGGCCAGCGACTACGAGCAGGCCAACGCCCGCATAGCCGCCGCGTTCGGCGTGTCCGGCGAGGAGGCCGAGCGTTTCAGCGGCATAGGCAAGCGCATATACGAGGGCGGCTGGGGCCAGTCCCTGGACGAGGTCAACGATGCGCTGATCCAGTGCAAGTCCACCCTTCGCGACGTGTCCGACGAGGACCTGCAGACCGTCACCACCAACGCACTCATGCTGTCGGACACCTTCGGCGCAGACGTGAACGAGTCCATACGCGGCACCAACGCCCTCATGGAGGGCTTCGGGCTGTCCGCCACCGAGGCCAGCGACCTGCTGACGGCGGGCATGCAGCGCGGCCTGAACTACACCGACGAGCTGGGCGACAACCTGAGCGAATACTCCGTGCGATGGGGCGAGGCGGGAATGAGCGCCAGCGAGTACTTCTCGCTGCTCGAAGCGGGCACGTCCAACGGCGCGTACAACCTGGACAAGGTGGGCGACTACCTCAACGAGTTCCTGACGGCGCTGTCCGACGGCCGCATGGAGGAATCCATCGGCTCGTTCAGCGAGGGCACGCAGGAGGTCTTCGAGAACTTCAAGAACGGCAGCGCCACCGCCGAGGACATGCTGCAGGCGGTGCTGGGCGACCTCACGCAGATGCCAAACGAGTACGACAAGGCCGCGCTGGCCTCCACCCTGTGGTCCTCGCTGGGCGAGGACAATGCCATGGGCATGATCGAGTCCCTGGCGGGCGTGCAGGACAGCTTCGGCGACGTGGCGGGCGCTGCGCAGCAGGCCCAGGAGGCCGCCTCCGACAGCTTCGCCGTGAAATCGCAGGAGGCCATGCGCGAGCTGCAGGGCTCCATCGAGCCGCTTGGCGAGCCGCTGCTCAACATCGCCACCAACGTGGCGGGCGTCGTCAAGTCGTTCTCCGAGTGGTTCGCCGGCATCGGCGAGGGCGGCCAGACCGCCGTGCTGGCGATCGCCACGATAGCGGCCGCCATAGGCCCCGTGCTGTCGACGGTCGGCACCGTCGTGGACACCGTGCCGAAAATCGGAGCGGCCTTCCAGGTGGTCGGCAAGCTGGGCACCGGCGCGCTGGGGCTCATAGCCGCTCACCCCGTGGTAGCGGCCATAGCGGCCATCATCGCCGCCGTGGTGCTGCTGTGGAACAACTGCGAGGAGTTCCGCGACGCGGTGACCGCCGTGTGGGATGCCGTGTGCGCCGCGTTCGAGGTGGCCACCCAGGTGGCGGGCGACGTGGCCCAAAGCGTCGGCGAGTTCTTCTCGCAGCTCGGCGAGACGCTGGGCGGCGTGTGGGACGGCATCTGCTCCACTGTGCAGGGGGCCATCGACGCCATAGCCGGGTTCTTCCAAGGCCTGGCCGGCACCGCCTCGTCCATCTGGGACGGCATCTGCAACGTGGTGCAGGTCGCCGTGATGCTGCTGGGCGAGATTCTGAACCTGGCCATCGAGACGCTGCTCATACCCTGGAACTTCATCTGGGAGAACTTCGGCGAGCAGTTGACGGCGGCATGGGACGCAATCTGCAGCGCGGTGGGAAGCTACATCGACGCGGTGAGCCAGGTCATCACCGACGTGGTGACGGCGCTCTCCGAATGGTGGGGCGCGACGTGGGAAGGCATCAGCGGCACCGCCAGCGCCATATGGGAGGCCATCTACGGCGCGGTGAGCGCATACATCCAGTACGTTAGCGACGTGATAGGCGCAGCCCTTTTGGTCATCCAGGGCGTGTGGGACACGGTGTGGGGCGCGGTGAGCTCCATCGCCTCCAGCATATGGGATGCCATCAGCTCGGCGATAGGCGCGGCCATCAATGCCATCAGCTCCACCATATCGGCGGTGCTGTCGGCAATTCAGGCGGTGTGGGACTCCATATGGGGTGCCGTGAGCAGCACGGCGTCGAGCGTGTGGGGCGGCATCAGCTCCACCATATCCAGCATCGTGAACGGCATCCGCGACACGATCTCCAGCGTGTTCAACGCCGCCAAGGACACCGTGAGCAGCGTGTGGAACTCCATCAAGAGCGCCATCGAGACGCCGATACAGAACGCCCGCGACACCGTGCGCAACGTCATCGACTCCATCAAGGGGTTCTTCAACTTCTCATGGTCGCTGCCCCACCTGAAGCTGCCGCACCTGTCCATCTCCGGCAGCTTCAGCATCAACCCGCCGAGCGTGCCGCATTTCGGCATCGACTGGTACGCCAAGGGCGGCGTGTTCAACGGCCCCAGCGTCATCGGCGTCGGCGAGGCGGGCCCCGAGGGCGTGGTGCCGTTCAACGAACGCGGCGCGCGCCCGCTGGCCGAGGGCATCGCCAAGCTGCTCGACGGCAAGGGCGGCGCGGCCCATGGCGACACGAACGTGACAATCAACCTGTACGCGACCGTGCGGGAGGAGGCCGACATCGAGAAAATCTCCCGCCAGATAGCCAAGGAAATCAAACGGCAGGAGTGCTTCGCATGATATACAACGGCTTCGACTTCGCGCCGTGGTTCGACACCCGGCTCGTGACCCGCTCGCTGCTGCCCGAGTACGAAATCGCCACGCGCGACGTGCCCGGGCAGCCCGGCTCGCGCTTCATGCGCGCAGAGCTGAAACCCCTGACGATAGACGTGGCGGCGGCCTGGAGGGCACGCCCCGCCGACGATATGGCGGCCCTTCGCCGCCTCATGGCCTCGCGCCTGCTGTGCCTCAAGGAGGCCGAGCTGTGGCTGGACGACGAGAGGCACCTGGGCCTGCGCTACATGGCCGTGCTGACCTCGCCGGGCGCGCTCGACACGCTGTGGCACACCGGCGAGGCCACGCTGACGTTCACGGCATACGACCCCGTGGCCTACGGGGCCGAGGGGCGCGCAACCGTGTCGGGCACCTCGGGCGTGCAGGTGGGCGGGACGTTCCGCACCTACCCCACCGTGACCGTCAGGCCCGGCGGCAGCACGTCGGCGCTGCGGCTGACGAACATGGGCACGGGCGAGTTCGTGCAGATCGACAAGGCGGTGACGGCATCGAGCGCGGTGGTCATCGACATGGCCGCCCCGCAGGCCACGGTGGACGGCAGCCCCGCGCCCGTGACCTTCGAGAGTGACTTCTTCCCGCTGGAGCCGGGGGCCAACAGCCTCAAGCTGTCCAGCGGCACCGCGACGGTACAGTGGACGGAAAGGTACGTGGGCTGATGATTCTGTGGGCATGCGACCGCTGGGAGGCGTACAAGGGACCCATCAAGACGCTGTTCGAGTGCGAGGACACGCGCGAGGTCAACGGCGAGAACGCCCTGAGCATCACAACGCTGGCGCGCCTGGACAAGGGCGACCGCCTGGTGTGGCGCGACCTCAAGGGCCGCTGGCACGAGAACATCGTGGACGGCGTGGAAGAGGAGCGCGCAAGCGCGGGCATCCTCTACACGTACTACTGCCCGACCTCGGCGCAAATCGAGCTCCTGGGCGACTACCTGGAGGACAAGCGCCCCTACGACGTGAGCGCCTACGCCGCGCTGGCCTCGGCGCTGTCCTCCTCGCGCTGGCAGGTCGGAACCGTGGCCGACCTCGGGCAGGCCGGCACGAACTTCTACCACACCAACGCATGGGCGGCCATCCACGACGTGGCAGACACTTGGGGCGGCGAGCTGTCGTTCGAAATCCAGGTGAGCGGCACCAAGGTGACCGCACGCCGCGTGTGCATGGCCAAGCAGGTCGGCGAGGACAACGGCAAGCGTTTCACCTACGCCAAGGACCTCGTGAGCGTCAAGCGCAGCGTGGACGAGGGCAACGTGTGTACCGCCCTGTACGGCTACGGCAAGTCCCTGCAGACCGCCGACGAGGACGGCAACCTGACGGGCGGCTACGATCGCAAGCTGACCTTCGGCGACGTGAACGGCGGGCAGAACTGGGTGGGGTCGGCCGACGCGCTGGCGCGCTGGGGACGGCCCGACGGCAAGGGCGGCAAGGCGCACGTGTTCGGCGACGTGGAGTTCTCCGACTGCGAGGACGCCGCCGAGCTGAAGAAGCTCACCGAGGCGCGGCTGGCGAAGTCGTGCGTGCCCACTGTGTCCTACACTGCGGACGCCGTGGCGCTTGCGCGCGCCGGCGAGGGCTTCGAGGGCGCGGACGAGGGCGACCTGGTGACCGTGGTGGACAAGGTGTACGACCCGCCGCTGCGCGTGCGCACGCGCATCACCAAGGTGGTGGAGGACCAGCTGCGCCCCGGCGAGGTCACCTACACGTTCGGCAACTACCAGACGGTCGCCGAGCTGATGGCCGCGCAGAAGTCCAGCGCAAAGAGAACGGCTTCGAGCATCCGCGCCACCGTGGCCGACGCGGTAAACGCGTCCAACAAGGCATCGACCGGCAAATGGGGCGAGAGCCTGGCGGCCTCCGAGAAGCGCCAGGAGGCGTTCGCCAGGGAGCAGGGCGGCGCGGCCAAGGACTACACCGACGAGGTGAAGGACGCGCTTGACAAGGCCCTCAAGGAGTATGCCGACAAGGGCGACACCACGCTGGAAGAGGCGCTGAAGAAGTACTCCGACGACGGCAACCTGTCCCTTGAGGAAGTGCTCAAGCTCTACACCGACACCACGGTGGAGCAGAGCGAGAGCGTGCTCAAGCAGATAGACGAGGCCAACAAGGAGTACCTGGAAGGCGTCACCGGCTCGCTGGACGAGCGCCTGACGAGCGCCGAGAGCGAGGTTGATGGGCTGCAGAACCAGCTCGATCAGCTGCCGACGGATATCCGCAAGAAGATCGTGGAAATGCTCAACAGCGAGATAAACACCACGGGCGGTTGGGTGTACGAGGAGCCCGGCCAGGGCATCCTCGTGTACGACAAGAAGCCGGAGAACGCGACCAAGTGCGTGAAGATAGGCGGCGGCGTCATCGGCGTGGCCAACTCAAAGTACTCCAGCGGCGCGTGGAAGTGGCGCACGGCCATCACCGGCGACGGCGTGACCGCCGACGAGCTGACCACGGGCCGCATCAAAGGCGGGAACTCGTATTGGGACCTCGACAGCGGGGCCTTCTACCTGCGCGACGGCTCCATCTTCATGACCGACAGCAACGGCAACAGGGTCTATATCAACGCCACCAACGGCTTCCAGATATACGACAAGAACGGCTCCATCATCGCGGGCACCGTGCTGGTGGGCAGCACCTCCATGTTCCGCTGCAACATGGTCGGCACGTCGTCAACCAACTACATCACCACCGGCACGACGACGAACGACCACCCGGGAGCGTCGTTCGTGAACGGCTCGACCGAGTACTGCACCATCGAGGCCGTCCACGCGAAGGACAGCCCCACGGCGAGCTCGACCGACGGCGTGGGCATATCCGCCTGCGGCTACGGCTTCCTGGCAGTCAACCGCTACTACCGCCAGACGTGGCTGACGACCCCCTACTACGCGGGCTACATGAGCCATCCCGACGAGCAGCTGTACATGAGGAGCGGCAACAGCAACGCGGGCGGCTCGGCGTACGTGAAGCTGCAGGAGAACTCCAACAACTACGTGTACCTGGATAGCGGCCGCGCAGACATTGGGTCGTCGGGCACCGCCAGGATACTCGCCCCGAAGTTCGCCATAGGAACCAACCCGAGCAGCGGCGGCACCTACGGGTACACGGGCTCCACGCAGTTCATCGGGCGCATCGCCAACAACGGCAACAACTGGACGTGGGGCACCATCAACGTGGTGAACGGAATCATCACCGGCATGAGCAGCATCACGGGAAACTAGACCAGCGAGAGAGGAAACGGAATGTTCTACCACCTTGTGCAGCAGCCCGAAGCGCCGCAGGCGCTCGACGGCGCGCCGAAGCCGCCCGAGGCGCTTCCGGTGTTCGAGTGCATCAGCGACCCGGCCACGGCGCGGGCCATCGTGGAATCGGAAGACGTGTTCGAGTTCGACGGCAAGGGCGGCTTCACGCTCGTGTCCAGCCCCGTGGCCGTCATGGACGCGGAGGGCGGCGAGGCCAACGCCGTGGACTTCTCGGCGCTCACCGACGAGGAGATATGCGGGGTCCACAGAGCGCAGCCCGGCGACATATCGCGGACACTTGCGGCCGAAGGAAAGGAATGAGGCATGGCAACGCACGAGCTTACGCTCAACCTCAAGAAGACCAACATAGCGCCGCCCGTCATCACCGTGCACCAGGGCGACAGCGCCGAGGTCCTGAAGGCCGCCATCTACGACGGCGACAAGAAGGCGGCCCTGACGGGCTGCAAGGTGCACCTCATGGCTGCGAAGCCCGACCACACCTACGTGGAGCAGCAGTTCACTGGCATCAGCGACAACGTGGCCACCGTGACGGTCGACCCCGCCGTCTTCGGCGTGGCCGGGCTGCTCAAGGTGTGCTACGTGCGCGTGCGGAACGCGGCAGGGCTGGACGCCACCACCGAGAACGTCCTGGTGAACGTGCTGCCCTCGGCGAGCGCGTCGGGCGAGATATCCGGCCCGTACGTCGATGCGGTGGAGGCGATCATCGCGAACCTCGAAGGGCAGCTAGCCGACGTGAGCGCGCTGAACGCGCAGATGCAGAAGGCCGAGGCCTCCCGCGCGAGCGCGGAAAACCAGCGCGCCACGAACGAGAAGGCACGCCAGACCGCCGAAACCAAGCGCGCAGAGGCCGAGAAGAAGCGAGCCGCGGCGGAAAGCGACCGCGTGACCGAGGCGTCGCAGCTGAAGACGGCCTCGCAAGCCGCCGCGGCTGCGGCAAACGGCGCGGCCTCGAACGCCGACGCGGCGGCAAACATCGCCCTGCAGATAGCCAACAGCGTGGCGCAGGGCAGCGCGGGCAGCTCGGACATGGCCAAGCAGAAGCAGCAGATAGCCGACCTGTACGGCAAGCTGGCCGACGCCACGGACGCGTTCATCTACGACGACGGCACCGTGTACTGCCCCGCCTCCAAGGCCAGTGCATCTGGCAGCACCATCACGTTCGGGAGCACCTGCACGGCGTCCGGCACAACCCTCAACCTCAAGTAGAAAGGCAACGAAATGGCACAAGCGAAAACCCTGTCGGTGGGCGGCATCGGCTACGAGGTCATCGACGATACCGCGCGCAGCAACGCGCAGACGGCGCTCAACAACGCCGAGTACAACCGCCAGGGCCAAATCGGCAAGTACGGCGGACAGAACATCGCCACCATCCTTGCCGGGGAGATCGGCAGCGGCAGCGTGTACGACGCGCTGCATAAGCGCATCGCCGCCGCGAACTTCGCAGGCCTGCGCGTTGGCGACTACCTGGACGTGCCGCTCGTGAGCGCATCCGCCGTCACCACACAGCAATCTGTGCGGTTCCTGCTTGCCCACATCGACCCGTACCTCTACTGCGGCGACAACAGCAAGGGACACCATATCGCGTTCGTGGCCTCCGCGCCCATCGCC
>DBEZXW010000008.1:0-31482 GCA_048291725.1 Collinsella sp.
GTCAGCGTCTTATGCCTCGAGGTTTTCCTCGATCCAGGCGACGGCACCCTTGGGATCCTTAGTGAGGTCGATGTACTGTTTGCCCTTGGGCGACAGCAGCGTGATGCCCAGGCGGTCGGTGTCGGCCTTCATCTCGTTGTAATAGGTGCGAACCTGTGGAGCCAGGACGATGACGTTGTACTGGTCCATGATGGCGTAGTGGCTGCCGTAGGCACCGGCGTTGGCGGTAATGTCGATGCCCAGCTCGTCGGCGCCTTCCTTAAGCGCGTTGGCGAGCAGTGCAGAGGTGCCGGCGCCAGCGCACAGAACCAGAACCCTCAGATCCTTGCCCTTAAGGGCGGACGGAGCTGCGGAGGCCTCAGTGGCAGAAGCGGTCTCGACAACAGGAGCCTCAACGGCGGGGGCGGCAGCGGTCTTGACGGCCTTGGTCTCCTCGGCCTCTTCTTCGGCCAGGGTCTCGGCCTCCTGCTTGCACAGGACGTTGTCGTAGGCCTTGCAGAACGGGTAGTAGATCAAGAAGTCAACGACCAGCAGGACGACAACCAGGACCAGAGAGATCGGCTGGAAGTTGGTGTCGATGAAGGTGCCGATCGGTCCGGGGAGTGCCCACGGCATGGCATAGATAAAGCCGTTCATGCCCAAAAAGTCGATGAAGAACTTACCAATGAGGACGTTGGCCACGGGGGCAAACAGGAACGGGATCAGGAAGTACGGGTTGAGGATGATGGGCGCGGCGAACAGCAGCGGTTCGTTGACGGCGAACATCACGGGTACGACAGAGGCTTTGCCGACGGCCTTGAGCTGCTTGGAGCGCATAAAGAGCAGGAAGATGATCGGGACAATGAACGTGGCGCCGGTGCCGCCGAGTTCGCCGATGTAGTTACCGAAGTTTTCGGTCAGGGCGAGGGCGGGGTGACCGCCGGCCTGCAGCGTGGCGAGGTTGGTGGTGATGTTGCCAAACAGCGCGGCGTTGAGGGCAGGCTTAACGACCGAGGGGCCGTGGATGCCCATGAACCAGAACAGCGGGATCATGAACCAGATGAGGGCGAGGCCGGCGTAGGAATCGGCAGCGGCGAACAGCGGGCTCACCAGCGTGGAGATGACGTTGGCAAACGGGACGGCCAAGCAGGTGCGGCAGATAACGTCGATGACGGCGACAAACAGGATGGAGAAGCTGAAGGCGAAGATGTCGCGGAAGTTCTGGGCGATGGCGCCGGGGACTTCTTTGGGCAGCTTGATGGTGATGTCTCGCTTAATGCAGAAGGCATAGATGTTGACCGTGGCAAATGCGGCGACAAAGGAGCTCAGCAGGCCCTTGGTGCCCATGTTGTCGGTAAAGAACACCGAGACATCGGCGCCGTCGATCTTGGCACTCGTCTGGGTAACGGCCAAGATGAGCATAGCGCACATGGCGGCGACCATGGTGCTCGTGGCGTTGATGGCCTTGCCAGCAGGCATGCGGCGGTTCTTGGAGCCGGTCAGCGCGCTTGCGGTGGTGCCGGCGACCATGATGCCCACGACGCCCATCGTGAAGTTGTAAACCTTGTTACAGAAGTTCACGACGTCGACGTTCCACCAGTCGGGCAGCGTAAAGCCGCCGACCGTGGCGACAACGCCCGGCAGGGTCGAAATAAGCAGGAAGACAGAAGAAGACAGGATGATGGGCATTGCTGCCAAAAAGCCGTCTTTAATGGCCTGAAGGTAGATGTTCTTAGAGACCTTGTCGAAGTACGGCTGACCTTTCTCCAAGAACTTAACGATCGATTCCATAGTTCACGCTCCTCTTTGCATGAAATCTTAATGGCATGGACGTTGAAAACCTATATGGTCTCCCGCTTGCTAAAAGCCCGGGTGCAGGCGGGGTCGGTCCCAGGGGGAGAGAGGGGAGCGGCTGGGTTTGTATCGCATAGGGCCGCTCCCTTCTCGGGGGAAAGCGAGGCGATGCGCTACTGCGCGTCCGCCATAGTGTCGGCGAGCTCCTTGTACCAGAGTGCCGACTGCTTGATGTAGCGTTTTTGCGTGTCGAAGTCGATGTAGAACAGGCCGTAGCGCTTGTTATAGCCATTGGCCCACGAGAACTGGTCCTGCAGGCTCCAGATAAAGTAGCCCTGGACGTCGACGCCCTCGGCGCGCGCCTGGAGCACCTTCTCCATGTGCTGGTCGACAAAGTCGATGCGCTCGGGATCGGCGACGATGCCGTTTGCGTCGGGCTCGGGGTCCTTGTGGCCCAGGCCATTTTCGGTGATATAGATGACGGGGAGGTTGGGATAGGTGGCGCTGATGTGCTTGAGCGTGTCGTAGAGGCCTTGCGGGTAGATGAGCCAATCCCAGTCGGTGGTGGGGATACCCGGCATATCGACCTGCTGCCCGACGCCCTTAAACTTAAAGCACGAGGTGCCCTTGTCTCCGGTGCCGTTAAAGCTGTTGGTTGACTCGCCATCGTAGGCGGCGATAAACGCCGACTGATAGTAGTTGAGGCCGAACATATCGTTGCGGGGCGCCGCCTTGGCGAGCTCCTCCATGTCGCTGTCCTCAACCGTAAGTGTGGCGTTGTTGGCACGCAGAATCTCGTTGATGAGTGAGAGGGTGCGCGCGGAGTAGTGACCCAGGAAGGCGCCGTCCATGATGAAGTCGGTGTAGAAGGCGTTGTACAGGTCGGCGGCGTGCTGGTCGGCGGGCGAGTCGGTGGCAGGATATGCCGGCGTCAGGACGTTGACCATGCCAATGCGTCCGCCCAGGTGCTCGGTCTCGTCAAGATCCTTATACAGGTTGACGGCGCGGGCGTGGGCAACGAGCTCGTTGTGCTGGCTCTGGATGCCGCTCGTCACATCAAAGTGATGGTTGGGCGGGAAGTTGCCTTGGATGTATTGGGAGTGCGAGAGGCTGATGAGCTCGTTGATGGTGAACCAATTTTTGACCTCGCGGAACTCGCGGAAGCAGAACTCGGCATAGCGCACATAGGCGTCGACGGTCTTGCGGTTGAGCCAGTCGCCCTGGTTGAACAGGGCGGCGGGGGAGTCAAAGTGATGCAGGGACACATAGGGCTCGACGCCATACTTTTTGCAGCAGGCGAACAGCTCGTGGTAGTGCTTAACGCCCTCGGAGAGGGGTTCGGCATCGTCGCCGTTGGGGAAGATGCGGGTCCAGGCGATGGACACACGAATGGCGTTGAGTCCATGCTCGGCAGAAAGGCGGATATCCTCCTCGTAGCGGTTGTAGAAATCACTGGCCGGGTCGGGCAAAAAGCGACCCTGGGCGACAAGGTAATCGTCCCACATGGTCTTACCCTTGCCTGCCACCTTCGTGGAACCTTCCGTTTGGTACGCGGCGGTTGCGGCGCCCCAAACAAAGCCCTTCGGCAGCTGCTGTACGCGGTTTAGCAAAGACATATGCATACACCCTCTCGTCTCGCTGTTCGATATTGTGCGTTTGCGCTCAGGAGGCTCCCTGGTTAGCGTTCAGCGGTGAAAAAGCCCGATAAACACTATCTTAAAATGATTAGAACCAAAATAAGCACGTGAACATTTGACAATGAGCACGTTAACATCCGGCTGGGATGTATAGAAACAAAACAACTTCAAACAGCCGCGAACGGTTGTATTTGTTCGGTAAGCGGTTTTGATTGACAGAAGTTTTCATGTTGTGGTATATGGCTCGGGTATCATGAGCACGTTATCAATGTATGTACGATGCGCCATGGGCGCGGGGAATAGTTGGGAAGCAGGTTAGCGTGGAAGGCATGGATCAGCAGACAAGGAATGGTCGTTCGGCGAGCGCGGCAGAGGTTGCGGCGCTCGCTGGCGTGAGCCGCCAGACTGTGTCTCGCGTGGTCAACGGTATGCCCAACGTGACGGAAAAGACGCGCAAGCGTGTGCTGGCCGCCATGGAAGAGCTGGGCTTTCGTCCCAATTTTGCTGGAGCGGCGTTGCGCGGCGGGTCGTATCGTTCTATTGGCCTGTGCATGTACAACATCACACGTGTCGGTAACCTGGCGACGCTCGAGGGTATCATGCAAGCGGCGCGCGAGCACGATTTTGCCGTCACTATGATCGAGATGGGCGGCGACAAGCCCTATGCACTTGCCGATGCCTCGCGCCGCATGGTCGAGCGACCCGTCGACGGTATGATTCTCAACATGAACCGCATGGCTCCCGATTTTGAGGAGTTTGTTCCCCAGCCGGGAGTGCGAACGGTCATCCTGTCCATGTATGCGCATCCGCGCTGCACGACGATCGACTCCGACCAGTATGGTTCGTGCGAGCTGTTGACCAATTATCTGCTGGAACATGGTCACTCGAATATGCGGTTTGTGGCGGGTCCGGAAAACTCGATTTCCTCGCGTTTTCGTGAGGCCGGTTGGCGCGATACGCTGGGTCGTGCTCATGTCGATGCCGCTCCGATGCTGCGTGGCGATTGGAGTGCGGACAGTGGGTACGCCATGGGCGAGCGGATTGCGGCCGAGGTGCTTGCCGGCGGGTCGCAGGCGCCGACTGCCGTGCTTGCGGCAAATGACCAGATGGCGCTGGGCGTTATCGCCGCGCTCGAGAACGCGGGCCTGTCCGTGCCCGACGACGTGAGCGTGGTTGGTATCGACGACGCACTCGAGGGACTTGTTCCTCACAATCGGCTGACGACGCTGCGATTTGATTTGCGCGGTGTCGGTAAGCTTGCGTTTGAGGCGGCGATTGGAGAGAGCTCGTCTATCGAGGCGATTCATGTGCCGAGCACGCTGGTCGAACGCTCGACTGTTAGGGACATACGGGGTTAGGTCCTACTCCGTTTGTCTCGATTTGTAACAGGTAGACGGTCAAAAGCGGGCTACGTGTTACAGATTTAGATTCTTCGGAAAGAGCAATCCTGTTCGTCTCAATCTGTAACAGCTAGGACCAAAAAACTCAGCTAGATGTTACAGATTGAGACGAACGGCTTCCGACCTGAACAAAAAGGTCGGGGGCGGCTCGCCGTGTGACGTGCCGCCCCCGGCTGAGAAATGGGGACAGGTTATGTGGGCGGTGCAACTCCGCCAACCGCTCGTCGCAAGCCGCTAGTCCAGACGACGGGTCTGCGCCACGTGCTTATACCAGTATGCGCTTGCCTTGGGCGTGCGCTTCTGGGTTTCAAAGTCAACGTAGAAGAAGCCGTAACGCTTGTTGTAGCCATTGGTCCAGGAGAACTGATCCTGCAGGCTCCACAGGAAGTAGCCGCCCACGTTGACACCCACCTCCATGGCCTTGAGCAACCAGCGCAGGTGCTGCTCGATGTAGTCGATGCGCGGCTGGTCGTCCACAAAACCGTCCTTGTAGGGGTCCTTGTAGCCCATGCCGTTCTCGGTGATGAAGATCTGCTTGTAGTTGGGGTAGCGCTGCTTAATGTAGACGAGCAGATCGAACAGGCCCTCGGGATAGATGATCCAGTCCCAGTCGGTGGTGGGGATACCAGGCTTGTTCACATGCTCGCCAATACCCTTAACGCGCCAGCGGCCGGTGCCCTTCTCGCCCGTACCGTTGTGGTGCAGGTCGTTCTCGCCATCGTAAGCCTTCAAAAAACGGCACTGGTAGTTGTTAACGCCCAGGTGGTCGTTGTAGAGCGCGGCCTCGCGCATGATTTCCAGATCCTCGTCCAGGATCTCGATGGTGCCGCCCGAGACGGCAGCCAGGCGGTTGGCGCACTCGAGGGTGTCGGGGGCATAGTCGCCGCGGAAGGTGGCGTCGAGCAGAAACTGGTTCTGCAGCACGTGCTCGTTGTTGGCGGCTTTGATGTCGGCGGGGTCGTTCTCGTTGAGCGGATACTTAAACTCCAACGACTGAATGACGCCGATCTTGCCCTTAAAACCGCCGTTGTGGAAGGCCAGTACTGCCTTGGCGTGGGCGAGCATCATGTTGTGCTCGCACTGGAAAGCCTCGGCCAGATGCGCCTTGACGCCACCGGGGAAGGTGCCCTCGATGTAGGTGTTGGAGGCGTCGGCCCAGATCTCGTTAAAGGTGAACCAGTAGGTCACCTGGTCGGCGTACTCCTTAAAGCAGAAGGTGGCAAAGTCCACAAAGGCGTCGATGGTCTCGCGGTTGAGGAAATCGCCCTTCTCAAAGAGGGGCAGCGGCGTGTCAAAGTGATGCAGCGTGACGAACGGCTCAACGTGGTGCTTATGGCACTCGGCGAAGAGATCGTGATAGAACTGGACGCCCTCGGGGTTAATCTCACCGGTGCCGTTGGGAAAGATGCGGCTCCAGGCGATGGAGAGGCGAATGCCGTTGATGCCGAACTCCTCGCACAGCTCTAAATCGACGGGGTACTGGTTGTAGAAGTCCGAAGCGGGATCGGGGGAGAAGCGCCCCTGGGCCTCCAGGAAGTCGTCCCAGGCGACTTTGCCTTTACCGTGGGTGCGGGTCTCGCCCTCTACCTGGTAGGCAGCGGTAGCGCCGCCAAAGACAAAGTCCTCGGGAAACTGCGCGGGCGGGTTGGTGACGCTAGCAGGGTTAACGGACATGATGATCCAATCGTCTAAATCGAAGGGCCAGCCGGTCTTGGATGGTCGGCTGGCCCTGAGCGTTACTTACTTCGAGAGTTGCTCGCTTACGAAGGCGAGAGACTTATCGCCGTTCTGGGAAAGCTCGATGTACTGCTTACCGCGGCAGGCGACGCACTTGTTGCCCACGCGCTCGCAGTCCTTCTGCAGGTCGGCCAGGTAGCTGGCGGCCTGCGGGGCCAGGACGACCAGGTCAAAGTCGGGGAGCATGTCAACGTGGTTGCCATAGGCCTCGGCAGCGGTCTCAAGATTGATGCCGCGCTCTTTGGCAGCCTTGGCCAGCGCGTTGGCGAGAAGGCCCGAAGTACCGCCACCCTGGCAGAGCACGAGCACGCGCTTGCCGTTGAGGTCGCTGGTGGCCGTGGCCTCGGTGGCGGCGGGAGCGACGTCGGACTTCACGGCCTCGGCAGCAGCACCGGCGGCAACGCTCTTGGCGTCAGCCTTGCCCTGGAAGGCGTCGTTGAGCTTGGCGGCCTTCTCGGCGTTCTTGGCGGCGAGCTCCTCCTGGGAGATCTCGGCCTCCTCGGCGCACTTCTGGGCGTCATAGGCACGGAAGAACGGATAGTACAGAACGAAGTCGACGACCAGGATAAGGGCGAGCATCACAAAGGCGAGCGGCTGGAAGCCCAGGCCCATGATGGTGCCGATGGGGCCGGGGACGGTCCAGGGCAGGGTGTACATAAAGCCGTTCATGCCCAAGAAGTCGATAAAGATCTTGAGGATCCAGATGTTGGCGATCGGGGCAAAGACAAACGGGACAAAGAAGATGGGATTGAGCACGATGGGTGCGGCGAACAGCAGCGGCTCGTTGACGGCAAAGCACACGGGGACGATAGCGGCCTTACCGACGGCGCGCATCTCCTGGGACTTGGCCAGGAAGCAGAACATAAAGACCAGGACGAGCGTGGCGCCGGTGCCGCCCATGCAGACGACGAAGTACTGGGCACCCTGGGTCAGGACAGCGGAAGCGTGCTGGCCGGCCTGGAACGCAGCCAGGTTGTCGGTCATGTTGGCAACGAGAGCGGCGGCGATGGCGGGCTCGACGATCGAGGGGCCGTGGACGCCCACGAACCAGAACAGGCTCATGGCGCCGTAGATCACAGCGAGGCCGATGTAGCCATCGGCAGCGGTGAACAGGGGCTGGAACACCTGGATGACACCCTGGGCAAAGCAGAAGCCAAAAGCAGCGCGGAAGACGATGTCAAAAACCCAAAAGACGGTGATGCAGACGGAGAAGGGGATGATGTCCTTAAAGGTCTGCGAGATGTTGGGCGGAACCTGCTCGGGCATCTTGACGGTGATGTTGCGCTTAATGAAGAACTTGTAGATGATGCCGGTCACAAACGCAGCGATGAAAGCGGTCAGCAGGCCCTTGGAACCAAGGTAGGTGGTGTTGAAACCGCTGGCAGCGTCCGTGGCGATGGTGTCGCTCGAAAGGAGCAAGAAGCCGATGATGGCCGCGCACATGCACGAGATAAAGTTGATCTGGTTGTTCTTGGGCAGATCGCGGTTCTGAGCGTCGGCGAAGTGCTTGGCCGTGGTGGCGGCGCAGGCGATGGCCAGGATGCCCATGGAGTAGTTGTAGCACTTCCACAGGGCGTTGTTGATGTCATCGGGCCAGTAGAAACCCCAGATGTTGGGGACCGAGGCTACCAGGCAGAAGATGGACGAGAAGATGATGATGGGGATGACGGAGATAAAGCCGTCGCGGATCGCCTTGAGGTACTTGTTGCGGGCGATCGCGTTGAAAAAGGGCTGGCCCTTTTCGATGATGGCGATGAGTTGCTCCATGCAATGCTCCTAAGAGTCGGTGGGTTAGCAACGATGGTAGCTTTTGGCGTTCGGTTGCCAAAATGTTGACGTTGCCATTTTGCGACACAAAAAAAGACGCGAACCGGTGGTTCCTGTGCCTGCGAACCGTCGATTCCTTATGCGTAAACGTTTGAGCCGCCCGGTGGCTCTGTGTTTGCGCAATGGCAACGTTAACATTTGGTCGACAAAAGCCGTTCGGGGAAGCAAAAATGTCGGTGAACGGTAGGTTTTGGGTGGTGAGCGTATGGTGGGGGAGGCGTTAGATATACTTGAAGACGTTTCATTTGACTGCGTAGGGTGCCACCAATGGCATCGTTGACATAGAAAGATCGACCTATGGCCGCTGTTAAAAAATCGGTATCCGTCAAAGACGTAGCGCGCCTCGCGGGCGTCTCGGAGCAGACGGTCTCGCGCACCGTGCACGATTCGCCCAGCGTGCGCCCCGAGACCAAGGAACGCGTGCGTGCCGCCATGCGCGAGCTGGGGTATCGCCCCAATTTTGCCGGTCGATCGCTGCGCCGTGGCAGGTTTAAGACCGTCGGCGTCGCCATGTTCAACATTACCGGTACCGGCAACCTCGACCGTATGGAGGGCTTTGCCGCCGCGGCCGACAAACATGGCTATGCCATCACCCTCACTAAAGTAGATGGACACCCCTATACCCTCGAGAGCGCATCGTCACGCATGAGCGCGCTGCCGGTAGACGGTATGGTCGTGATCATGAATCGCATGCCGGCGGACTTTGGCACCTTCGAGCCGCTGCCCGGCATGCAGACGGTGCTCGTTACGATGCTGGAGCATCCGCTCTGTTCAACGGTCGATAACGACCAGTTCGATTGCTCGCGCCAGGTGGTCGAGTACTTGCTGGGGCGGTGGCACAAAACCGTGCACTTTATCTCGTGTCCCGAGCGCTCGCTTTCGGGCATGCGGCGCGAGGAAGGCTGGCGCGAGACATTGCGCGCGCATGGAATTGAGCCGCCGCGACTCGTCCGTGGGGATTGGACGGCACAGAGCGGATATGCTGCCGGTCAGGCTCTGGCGGAAGATCCGACCTGTACGGCCATTTATGCTTCCAACGATGCCATGGCATACGGCTGCATTCGCGGGCTCGAGTCGTGCGGAAGGCGTGTGCCCGAGGACGTGAGCGTGGTGGGTGTTGATGACAGCCTGGGCGATATCGTGCCCGACCGTCGCCTGACCACGGTGCGCTTTGACAACAAGCGCGTCGGCATGTGGGCGGTCGACAAGATTGCCGGCGCCGATGGGGGTGCGTCTGGCGTGGAGCACATGCTGATCCCCGGTGTGCTTGTAGAGGGCGATACGGTGCGCGATTTGTGTTAGGGTGCGGTCCTGTTTGGGTTGCCGATAATTGTGTTTGATATTGTTCAGATTGGTTTAAAAACCGTTCACGGGCGAAAAGTGACCGTTCATAGCTCGAAATTACGTTTTGAGCTGTTCTTTTTTGTTTGAATGTTATTGTTTCTGTCATACACAACGCAGCGCGTATGCCCGGACGCGATGCTCTCCATTGGTTCATATGTGAAAGGAACGCAATATGGCAACCAAAGAAGAAATCTCGATGGTTGGATTCGAGATCGTCGCATACGCAGGTGACGCCCAGACCGATCTGCTTGCAGCGCTCGATGCTGCTCGCGAGGGTGACTTTGAGAAGGCCGAACAGCTGCACAAGGATGCCAGCGATGCGCTCATCGGTGCCCACGACACGCAGACCAAACTGCTTTCGCAGGAGGCCGGCGGTGGCGAGATGGAGATGACCTTCATCATGGCTCACGCTCAGGACACTCTCATGACCACTATGATCCTGGAGAAGCAGACCCGCTTTACCATCGATGCCTACAAGCGCATCGCCGAGCTCGAGGCCAAGCTCGCCTAACGAGCCTCACAACCAAGTCCCCTTCCAAAAGCCCTGCCGCTACCCGCGGCAGGGCTTTTTCTGTCCTCCTCCAAGTTGCGGTGAAATGGGGACTGAATAGGGGCCGGCGGGCGCAAAACAATCCCTATTCCACCGCAACTCATCCCGAGATAGTCATTGAGGACGTTCTTAAATGACTAGTCGTTGGGGGCAGTCTTGGAGCTTCTGCACGCCCTTCCGTTCGGTTTTTCGATGGGTGGGTATACTTCCATCCGCAATGCAGGCCGGAATGAGGAGGTGTCCAAATGCCGGACAACGGATTGATTCAAAAGACAGATGCGCACGAGATGGCTTATGGGCGTCCTGTCCAGATAACCGAGCACACGACGGTAACAGAGTTGCAGCCCAGCCTGTCCGATGTCGTGTGCGCAAACAAAAAGCTGCAGATTGGCTTTATCGTTGCGCTCGTGGTACTGGCGCTGCTGTCGGGCTTTGTTGCTCGCCCGCATTTTGCCGATACCAAAACTTGGGACTCCACCATCGAGGTCATCGATCAAAAGAAAGGTAACGTACTGGCGCTCACGACCTCGTGCGTGGCGCTGTCTGCGGGCATTACCGCGCTGCCGGGCGATACGGGAACGCCGGTTGCCGAGCAGCTCGCACAGCTTTCAGGCAACCTTGGTATCGTGCTTGCCGTGCTATACCTAGAGAAATATTTGCTCACGATTTTGTGGTCGGTTGGCCTGGGCATCTTAATCCCGTTTGCGTTGGTGCTCTTTGCGGTGTCGCTCGGCATTCACGGGCGCTGGAGCACGAGCACTGTCCTGCGCCGTGTGGCGACGCGCGTGCTGGTGGTTGCCGTGATCGGCATGGCGCTCGTGCCCGCGAGCGTATGGGTGTCGCAGAAGGTCGATGAAACGTATCGCGTTAGCATCGAGGCGGCCGAGCAAAAGGCGGCCGACGCTGCGAGTGCGGCAGATAGCGATAGCTCCAAAACAAGCAAGAAAAAGACCGAGTCCGCAGAGTCCAAGAGCGTGCTCGAGCAGCTTGCCGACGGTGCCTCGGGCCTCGTCACGTCGGTGACCAGCGGCGCCAAGCAGATGACCGATGAAATTGTGCAGCAAGTGACCGATCTCATCGAAGGCGTCATTGTGATGATCGTGACCTCGTGCGTTATCCCGCTGCTGGTGCTCGCGGCGTTTCTATGGCTGGGACACACGCTACTGGGGATTGATATTTCCGGCCCGGCGAACTATTTGACGGGCCGTTTTCTGAGTGCTCCGTCCAAGCACGCCAAAAAGGGCGGGCAGTCCGAGTAGCTAAAACAGCTGTATATACCGGGGAATACCGCCGAAGGGCGGCCGAGACACGTTCTCGGCCGCCCTTTTGCTTGTTGAACACATGGTCGCTACGTCCGTGCCCGGTCCAAACGGTCAGCAATCATCCGTGAACGGTATTTGTTCAAAAAAGAACAAAGATAAACAAATAGTTGTTGCAGTTACTGTTCGAATGTGTTCAAATAAACATGAACAGTGAAGAACCGCACATTCAGATGCCCGGACCTGAACGCGATTCAACACTTCCAAACAGAAACTACGCACCTGCGTATCTCTCAAGGAGGATGTCATGAGGGTTGTAATCGCTTCCGATGCCGACGGTATGTCGATGAAGGAGTCCATCAAGGAGATGCTCATCGCCGACGGTCACGAGGTCGTCGACTATTCCGAGACCCCTGCCGCGGACTTTGTCGATTCCGCGACCGCCGTTGCCAAGGACCTGCTGGAGCACAAGGATTCCCAGGGCTTTGCATTCGATAAGTACGGCGTCGGCTCCTATATGGCCGCCGTCAAGATCAAGGGCATGGTCGTCGCCAACATTTCCGACGAGCGCTCCGCCTACATGACCCGCGAGCACAACGGCTCGCGCATGGTCACCATGGGCCCGGGCGTTGTGGGCACCGAGGTCGCCAAGAAGATCGCCCGCGAGTTCCTGCGTGCCCAGTACGCCGGCGGCCGTCACCAGATCCGTGTCGACATGCTCAACAAGATGGCCTAACGAGAGCCACCGAGAACTCGAACTTCTACCTCAACTTGTGAATTCAGACGAAAGGACGTTCTGATGAAGAAGACCATCGCAATCGGTTGCGACCATATCGTTACGGACGAGAAGATCTATCTGGCCGACCGCCTGGAGCAGGCTGGCTACAAGGTGCTCGACTGCGGCACCTACAGCCACACCCGTACGCACTATCCCATCTACGGCAAGGCCGTGGGCGAGGCTGTTGCCAGCGGCAAGGCCGACTTTGGTGTGGCCCTGTGCGGCACCGGCATCGGCATCACCAACGCCGTCAACAAGGTCCCCGGCGCTCGCTGCGCCCTGGTCCGCGACATGACCTCTGCCCTGTATGCTCGTCGCGAGCTCAACGCCAACATCGTGGGCTTTGGTGGCAAGATCACCGGCGAGTTCCTGATGGCCGATATCATGCTTGCCTTCCTGGAGGAGCCCTACGAGAAGACCCCCGAGCACGATGCCCTGATCGCCAAGATCGATGCCTGCAATAAAGCCGACGCCGAGGCTCAGGCTGACCCGCACTTCTTTGACGAGTTCCTCGAGAAGTGGGACCGCGGCGAGTACCACGACTAAGGAGGTTACGCGGTTTACCAAACCGCGTAACGGGTCGACGCTGCGCGCCGCCCAGGCACCCCATCTCGCCGCTCAAACCGTCGCTCGCGTACATGAAGTACGCGTCGCTCCTCTTTCGCGGCGACCTGGGGCACCTGAGCGCCGCTCGCTGACGTTTGAGTGACCTGTGAGATCGCCCCTGTTGTTGCGAAGTGTTCTGGTACGACGAGCTGCTCCGATAACACGTTTGCTTGCTTGGCTTGAGTGCTTCGCTCTTGGCTGTACTTGGCGATTTGCAGCTTTTTTCAATTGACGGCTCGCGTTTCTGTGAGGGGGCGCGGGCCGGTTTTCTATCAGCCCTATTGACTTGGCGGGCTGTCGTAAGAAAGGGAAGGCTCCTATGGAGTTTGTTCTTGATAACGGCTCTGTCCGCATTGCGTTGAGCACGGCTGGCGGATCGTTCACTTCTATTACGGCCAACGGCCGTGAGTACCTGTGGCAGGGTGACCCGGCGGTCTGGTCGGGCCAGGCACCCATTTGTTTCCCGATCTGCGGTGGCCTTCGTGACGGCCACGCAATGACCATGGGCGGTCGCGAGGTAAAGCTCGCCCGCCACGGCTTTGCGCGCAAACAGGAGTGGAAGCTCGAGGAGCAGAGCGACAACATGGTTGCGCTGAGCTTAAGCTCTGCCGACCATGTCGAGTTGCTCGAGCAGTACCCGTATCCGTTTAAGATCGTTGCTCGTTACACGATCGATTCGGAAAAGGTGGCCGTGTCGTACGAGGTGACCAATGAGGGCACCGAGGACATGCCGTTTTTTGTGGGCGGCCACCCCGGCTTTAAGTGCCCGCTCGACGAGGGCGAGTCCTATGACGATTATGAGCTTCGTTTTGAGCAGCGTGAGGCCACCGAGCTCTGTACTGCCGTTCCCTCGACGGGCCTGATTGATGTTGAACATCGCAGCAAGAACCCCATGATCGGCCATGACCTGCCGCTGACCCACGAACTCTTTGACTTCGCAGAGACCATCTTTGACGTGCTCGAGAGCCACGTGGTTACGCTTACCAAGAAAATCGAGGACAAGGGCGTGCGCCTGACGTTCCCCGATATGCCGTACCTGATTGTGTGGAGCAAGCCCGAGGGCGACTTTGTGGCCGTGGAACCGTGGGGCGGCCTGTCCACCTGCTCCGACGAGGACGATATTCTGGAGCACAAGCGCGGCTGCCTGGTGGCCAAGTCGGGAGAGACCGTCACCCGCGGCTTTGAGATCGAGATCCTTTAACGAGCTATCGTATGTTTGGGGCGGGTTATGCCGCCCCGGAACAGGAGTTCAACATGATTCTGACCGTTACCATGAACCCGTCGATTGATACGCGCTATCAGCTCGACAAGCTGATCATCGACGATGTTAACCGTGTGACACCCGAAAAGACCGCTGGCGGCAAGGGCCTCAACGTGAGTCGCGTGCTGCTGCAGCTGGGTGACGACGTGCTCGCGACCGGCCTGCTCGGCGGCCACATGGGTGCCTATATGGCCGAGCTTATGGATGCCGACGGCGTCAAGAACGACTTTGTGCCTATTGCCGGTGAGACGCGCATCTGCCTGAATATCCTGCACGAGGGTAATCAGACCGAGCTGCTGGAGAGCGGCCCGCAGATCGCCCCGGCCGAGCTCGAGGCCTTTACGGCCAAGTTCGCCGAGCTCGCAGCGAAGGCGGACGTCGTGACGCTTTCGGGCTCGCTGCCGCGTGGCGTCGATGCCGGCTACTATGCCGAGCTCGTCAAGATCGCCGAGGAGGCGGGCGCCAAGGTGCTGCTCGACACTTCGGGTGCATCGCTGGAGGCCGCGCTGGAGTCCGACGCTAAGCCTGAGCTCGTAAAGCCCAACCTGACCGAGATTAACGGCCTGCTGGGTACGTCCTTTACAACCGATGATGTCGATGCCCTCCGCGAGGCGCTCGCCGCCGATGGCCGCTTTGCCGGTATTCCCTGGATTGTCGTTTCGATGGGCGCTGCCGGTTCGGTGGGCTTCCATGAGGGTCGCGCGTTCCGTGCCAAGACGCCCGCGATTGCGGCTGTGAACGCGACGGGTTCCGGCGACTCGACCATCGCCGGCTTTGCGCATGCTATTGCTGCTGGTGCCGACGACGTCACCGTGCTCAAGACCGCCAATACCTGCGGCAAGCTCAACGCCATGGACCCCAAGACCGGCCACCTGGTCATGGATCGCTGGGACGAGATCTACAACAACGTTGAAGTAACGGAGCTGTAGGGTTACGCGGTCTTACCAAACCGCGCAACGGCTCGACGCTGCGCGGGCCGCATTTGGACAATCTGACGTTCAACTTCAAGGGCGCGACCAGAAGGTCAGCGCCCTTTCGTTTCACGTCACCTTGTCTCAAATGCGGCCCGCTCGCTGCCGTTGCCAAAACATCGGCGTTGCCTTGCTTCGGGAATGCGGCAGATAGAGACGTTCCTTTTTTGCCGGCAGTTTGGGACACTCCTTACGGGGCACCCCCTCCACGGCGCCTATGCCAGCTTGTCGATTTGCCCAATCTCCCAGAGCGGAATATTGACGAGCGTGCCTTCGTCTCTATATGCCGCTAACGATGTTCTCACGCAGCGCTCGAGCTTGAACTTCTCGCAGGCAATCCTCAGGCTCTTTGCTTTGAGATTCTCTGCCGCCTTGACCTCGAGCGGAAGCACGGTCCCCGCATGGTCGACGGCAAAGTCAGTCTCTGCATTGCCGGAGGAGGATGACCAATACGCGGGAGTATTGCCTTGGAGCAAAAGCTCCTGTGCGACGTATTGCTCGGTCAGCGAGCCTTTGAACTCCGTAAAAACAGCGGGCCCGTTCAGAACAATGGCTGGCGTGAGGCCGGAGAGTGCTCCGAGGATGCCGGTGTCGATGCAGAACAGCTTGAAGCCCGAGAGATCCTCGTAGCTTGTGAGCGGTGCTCTTAGGGCGGAAACACGTGGTACCTTATGAACGATTCCATAGTCCATGAGCCACTGGAGGCTTTCCTCAAAATCGCGTGCGCGCGCCCCGGGACGGAGCGCACCGTAGACGAACTTCTTGTTTTCCTTTGCGAGCTGGCCGGGAAGGGATTTCCAAACCAGCCTCATGCGCTCGACGATGCGGGCTGGCGCATGCTTGCCAAAATCGGATTCGTAAGCTTCGATGATTTGCTGCTGAAGCCTGCGGGCCTCGATGAAATCGTGGGAGGCGGCGAAAGCGGAGACAACTTCTGGCATGCCACCGACAACGAGGTATTCCTTGAGCAGGCGCTCGAGCTTTTCGGAAACGTTTGCCAGCAGGTCCATGTCTGCGGCAAGGATGGCATCTGCGAGCGGATCGCCATCGACGGCACGAACGAACTCGACAAACCCCATGGGGCGCATGGTAAGCTGGTCAATCTTGCCGACGGGGAACGACTCGTTTTCGCGTCGGAGCGCGAGCCCCATATAGGAGCCGGCTGCCACGATATGGTATTCCGGCGCCAGCTCGTTGAAGTATTTGAGCGAGGTGATGCCACGCGGTGCCTCTTGGATTTCGTCGAAGATGATGAGCGTGTCTGTCGGCGTTATGGTCTGGCCGCGCAGGAGCTCTATCTGGGAGATGATGCGTTTGGGGTCAAGGCTTCCGTCGAACAGCGAACGTGCGCCCGGTTCGAGCATAAAGTCAAAGCGGATGACGTTTTGATACTGCTGGCCTGCGAATTCGTTAAGAAGCCAGGTTTTTCCCGTCTGGCGGGCCCCCTTAAGCAGGAGGGGCTTGCGGTTTGCCCTAGATTTCCAAGCGATGAGTTCGTCCATTAGCTGTCGCTGCATACTGCCTCCTAACGATCATGGTTAGTATAAGACCGTTTCGGTCTTTCCATCGAAAAATGTGGGAGTAAACCACGTTTTTCCATCGAATAATGTGTGAGGCAACCACGTTTTTCCATCGAATAATGTGGGTGTTTAGGTCGGCACCTGGGGACGTTCCTTCTCTGCCGGCAGTTTGGAACACTCCTTGTTTTGGTGCAAATTAGCTACCCTTGCATCAGAAAACGGCGCCCGTCGGCGATGTTGCCGGCGGGCGCCGTGGTCGTGTAGACGCTATTTGTTAAGTGCGTGCGTTCGAGCTCGCGTGCTACAGCGAGTCGATAAAGCGCTGCTGGGCGGCGCGTCCTGCCTCGTCCCATTTAAAGACGCCGGCGTTGTCGAGCACGTGGCCAAACACCACGCCCACCTCCTCGTGCAGGATATCGATGGCGTTGTCGGTCGTAAGTTCATCGGCGCGGCGGGCAAAGACATCCTCGGCCCATGCGGCGTGGTTGCGGCAAAGGTCATCGCCCTCGAGTGCGGCGCCAAGGTCGTAGCTGGCATCGACCTTGGCCGCCAGCAGGTGCTCGCGGACAGCGCCGAGCTCGGGAACCAGGCGCGGCGGAAGAATGGCCAGGCCCATGACCTCGATCAGGCCGATGTTCTCCTTCTTAATGTGGTGGTACTCGGCATGCGGGTGGAACACGCCCAGCGGATGCTCGTCGGTCGTGATGTTGCAGCGAAGCGCCAGGTAGGCCTCGTAGATTTCGCCGCCGGCATTTCCGCGAGAGTCGACGCGGCGGATGACGGGCGTCACGGTGTTGTGCGCCACGCCATCGGCTGTGTACGCGATGACGCCCACAGACTCATCGGTCCACTCGCGCCAGGCGAGGATAATCTTCTCGGCAGCGTCGAGCAGCTGAGCGCGGTCATGCGAGCGCAGGCGCAGCACCGAGAGCGGCCACTGCAGCACGGTACCGCTGACCTGGTCAAAACCGGGCACGCTAAACTGCGAGACCTCGGCGGCATGCATCATGGGGAACTCGTGCGCGCCGCCCTGGAAGTGGTCGTGCGACAAGATCGAGCCGCCCACGATGGGCAGGTCGGCGTTGGAGCCAATGAAATAGTGCGGGAACAGGTCCACAAAGTCGAGCAGACAGGTCAGGCCCTTGCGGTCGACGTGCATCGGACGATGCTCGGAGCTCATGGCAATGCAGTGCTCGTTAAAGTACGCGTACGGGCTGTACTGGAAGCCCCAGCGCTCGCCATTAAGCTGAATGGGAATAACGCGCAGATTCTGGCGGGCGGGATGGGCGCCGCCGTCGGCTGCGGCGGAGCGTCCGGGATAGCCCTCGTTTTCGATGCAGAGCTGGCAGGCGGGATACTTCTCGCCCGTGTTCTTGGCTGCACCTGCCACAGCGATATCTCGCGGGTCCTTCTCGGGCTTGGACAGGTTGATGGTAATCTCCAGGTCGCCCCAGTTGGTTGGGGTGTTCCATTTGATGTTGCGCGCGATGGCGGCACGGCGCACGTAGCCGGCGTCGCAGCACAGGCCGTAGAACCAGTCGGTCGCGGCGCGGGGCTCGTTGACGCCCATGCGTCCGTTGAACTCCTCGTTTACAACCGAAGGCCTCGGCATGAGTGCGCCCATGATGCGCATGGCGATGCGGTCGCGGCCCGATGCCGTGTCCTCGGCGGCGCCGTTGGCAACGGCGGCCTCGGCAAGCGCGGCGAGCGTGCCTTCAAGGTCAAAGTCGGGTAGGGTATCGGGGTGCAAGAGCGAAATCTTCTCGGTCTTGAGCGCCCAAGCCATGTCGAGCGCGGGGCCCGTGGCGCCGATGCACTCCAAAATGGTGTTGTATGCCCAGATGCGATCGTCCTGGCCGATCATCGATCGGTGGATAGCGTACTCGATCAGGTTCTGCGCGGCCTCGCGCACGTCAGTCATTACAGCCATGCCGCGTAAGCCCCCTTGTCAGAGATAGTGTAGTGGCGGGCGGAACCCTCGCCCAGCCAGCCGTTCATCTTGGTGATAAAGGTGTCGACCAGGTCGATCGGCACGAAGGCCTGGATGGTGCCACCAAAGCCGCCACCGTGAATACGAACGGCACCGCGACCGTCGAGCACGTGCTCGGCCAGTGCCAGGGCATACATTGAGGGCTGCTCGGAGCCCAGCTTGGCGACGACATTCTGCAGGTACATGGCAGAGCTGGCGCCGGACTCGCGCGTCAGGACCAGGAACTGGTCGATGTCGCCGGCGTTCAGGGCCGCCCAGCGCTTATCGACCAGGCCGTTCTCGTACCAGTAGTGAACGGCGCGCAGGCAGGCGCGGTCGCCCAGCTTGGCGCGCAGCTCGGGGAGCTTGGCGTCAAAGTCGGCAACATCGACCTCGCACAGGCGTTCCTTGCCAAACTCGGCGGCGACGTCCTGCATCTCGCGCGGAACGGCGGCGTAGTCGTCGGTGGCTGCCACGTGATCGGCACCGACCTTAACGAGCACGAGCGCGTAACCGTGATCCTCAAAGTTGAGCTCGAGCTTCTGGGTTTTAGGCTGGGCCTGATCCTCAAAGTCCATGTAGGCGAGGCCGCCCAAGCAAACGGCGGCCTGGTCCATCAGACCGCAGGGCTTGCCGTAATAGTTGTTCTCGGTGCGCTGGCTCATTTGGGCGAGCGCGACGGGCTCGATGGCGGGTGCGTCCCAGAGGGTTTCCATGGCACGACCGTATGCGGCCTCGACGGCGGCAGAGCTGGAAAGGCCGCCGCCCGAGGGGACGGAGCAGGTGAAGGCGAAGTCGAAGCCGTGGGGCTTAACGCCAAGAGTAGCGATTTCGTGGGCCATGCCGCGGACGAGGCTTGCGGACGTGCCCTTCTCGGACTCCTGAACATCCAGCGTGTCGAGCGTGATCTCAAACGTAGGATAGCCCTCGTCGGCGACGCGAACCTTGTTGGAGTCGGTTGCCACGGCGATGCCGTCGACAGCGACATCGAGCGAACCGGCGATAACGTGGCCACCCTCGTGGTCGGTGTGGTTGCCGCTGATCTCGGAACGGCCGGGCGCGTGCACGTAGAGCACCTGGCGGTCGCCGATGGGGCCAAACTCCTCCTCGAACAGCTTGGTGAGCGTGGCGAATGTCTTTTCGTCGGGGGTGGTCATGGGAGTCCTTTCCTTGGCGCGCACGGGTGGGTTTTGCGTCGTTATGAGTACGTTAACAACTTGAAGCGGCATGAACCAAGTGTTCACGATACCGCACGTTACGGGCTATGTTAACGTACTCATAACACATCGCTTGTCACTTTTTGAGAATCTGGTAATCGGTAGAAATACAGCCGTGAACGGTACTGCCGTATGGACTTATAAAGCAGAAGAGATGCAGATAGAAAAAGTAGAGTACGTTAACATGCGTCCGACGATAGCGGGCCTCGGCGCGGGATGTATTTCTGCCCGGGCCGGCATTCACGCCATTCAGATCTCGCAAGGGTGAAGGTGATCCTGTGGCAAGGCGCCCGTCCAACGATACAGGTACGCGTCCGGTCTCCATGGCCGACGTCGCCCGCGCTGCTGGCGTTTCGCAGCAGACGGTTTCGCGCGTCGCCAACGGTTTGCCCAACGTTAACGAGCAGACGCGCCAGCGCGTGCAGGCCGCTATGCAAGAGCTCGGCTTTCGTCCGAGTTATGCCGGTCGCTCGCTGCGCGACGGCCGTTACCATTCGGTAGGCCTATGCATCAACGATGTCACCAAGTTTGGCAACCTCTCAATGATCGACGGCATCGCCAGCGCTGCTCGCGAGCATAATTGCGCCATCACGCTGGTCGAGATGTCCAAGACCGAGGAATTCTCGCTTGCCGAGGCCACGCGTCGTATGGCCGCATTGCCGGTGGACGGCATCATCATCGGCATGAGCCGCATGGCGCCCGATTTTGAGACGTTTGATCCACTGCCGGGCATTGGCACGGTCATCGTTACCATGTACGCGCACCCGCGGGTGACCACGGTCGATTCCGACCATTACGGCTGCTCGCTATTGCTTATGGATCACCTGTTTGAGCTGGGGCACGAGCAGATTCGCTATATCGGCGGCCCGTCGTTCTCGGTCGACGAGCAATTTCGTCGTGCCGGTTGGCAGGATGCACTCGAGCGTAAACACATCGAGCCGGCAGAGCCGCTCGAGGGCGACTGGTCTGCCAACAGCGGTTACGAGGCTGGCAGGTACCTGGCCGAGCACGATCGCACCATGACGGCGATTTATGCGGCAAACGACCAGATGGCAAATGGCGCGATTGCAGCGCTGCGCGATAGCGGTCTGCGCGTGCCCGAGGACGTGAGCGTGGTGGGCGTCGATGATTCGCTCGATGATTTTGTGGCACACAACGAGCTCACGACCGTGCGATTCGATCTACATCAGCGCGGACGCGAGGTATTCGAGCATGCGGTTCCCGAGGCGGGTACGGCGGGCAAAACCGTTGCCATCCGTATTCCCGGCCAACTCATTATTCGACATAGCACGGCGATACCACACTCATAGTTTGCGCAGGTAAACGGCGATTTATCGTATTTCAATAACAATCGGTATGGATGCTGGCAGATAACAGTTGGGATACTGCCGAGTGCTATGATAGACGGGTTATTTTGTCTATCTAGGAGGCTTTGCCTGATGGAGATCACCAAGGATATCCGCTACGTTGGCGTCGACGATCACGACATTGACCTGTTCGAGGGCCAGTACGATGTGTCCGAGAACGGTATGGCATACAACAGCTACGTTATCTTGGGCGAAAAGATCGCTGTCGCCGATTCAGTCGACGGCGGTTTTGTTGACGAGTGGCTCGGCAACCTCGAGGCCGTGCTCGATGGCCGTACGCCCGACTACCTGGTTGTCCATCACATGGAGCCCGATCACTCCGCCGGTATCGCCGCCTTTATGGAGCGCTATCCCCAGGCACAGATTGTGGCCAGCATGGGCGCCTTCCGCATGATGGTCAACTACTTTGGCACCGACTACCCCGAGCGCAAGATGGTCGTCAAAGAGGGCGACGTGCTCGACCTGGGCGGCCACAGCCTGACCTTTATCGGCGCCCCCAACGTTCACTGGCCCGAGGTGATCTTCTCCTACGAGTCCACCGACAAGGTGCTCTTTAGTGCCGACGGCTTTGGCAAGTTTGGCGCCAACGACATCGAGGATCCCGAGGGGTGGGCTTGCGAGGCTCGCCGCTACTACTTTGGCATCGTCGGCAAGTTCGGCAAGTTCGTGCAGGCCGTCCTCAAGAAGGCCGCCGATCTGGATATCCAGATCATCTGTCCGCTCCACGGCCCCGTACTGACCGAGAACCTGGGCTATTACCTCGACACCTATAACACCTGGTCGAGCTACCAGCCCGAGGACAAGGGCATCACGATTGCCTATGCGAGCGTGTACGGCCATCTGAAGGCTGCCGTCGAGGAGCTCGCCGCAGCGCTTGAGGCTCGCGGCCAGAAGGTCTCCGTCTTTGACTTGGCTCGCGACGACATGGCCGAGGCCGTTGAGGATGCGTTCCGCTACGACCGTCTGGTGCTCGCCTCCATCACCTATCAGGGCGAGATCTTCCCGTGCATGAGCACCTTTATCCACACGCTTGCCGAGCACGCCTATCAGAATCGTACGGTGGCGCTCGTTGAGGCCGGCTCCTGGGCGCCCACCGCTGCCAAGGTTATGACCAAGGAGCTCGAGGGCATGAAGGACATCACCCTGGCGCAGAACAAGGTGACTGTGCTGGGCTCGCTCAACGAAGCCTCGCGCGCTCAGATCGAGGCCCTCGCCGACGAGCTGTCCAAGTAGCGACACGTTCACTTTTGATGCTCAACCATCACAACCACCACAAAGGGGACAGGCACCTTTGTGGTGGTTTTTGTTTAAGCGCCGGCGATGATGAGGACTGGACGTGCGCTGTCGGTGGCCTCGGCGATTGAGGTGGCGACGGAATGATCGGGGTCACGGTCCATCACGATGGCGTCGACATCGGTCAGCTCGGCAAAGCGGTACATGCCGCGTCCGTTAACCTTGCTGGCGTCCATGAGGGCGACGCTTTGATGGGCCGCGGCGATCATAGCCGTTTTAGTCTCGGCCATCTGGGGAAAGTCGGTCGTAAAGCCGCAGCTGGAGACAAAGGCGCCGGGGCACATGACGGCCAGATCGGCATGGACCATTTGGAGCGCCTGCATAGTGAGCGGTCCGTACAAATAACGATGGCCTTTGCGCAACGCCCCGCCCAGCATGACGACATCGACCGAGGGCATGCTCTCGTCGATGTAATCGGCAATGGTAATGTCGGCCGTGATGACGGTGATGCCGTTGCGCTGGTCGAGGAGCCGAACGAACTCGAGCGCCGTGGTGCCCGAGTCGACGAGCAGCGTGTCGCCGTCATTGACGAGCTCGATGGCGCTTTGCGCGATGGCTTGCTTGGCGGCGACGTTGACATTGATGCGGCGATCCTGCGTGGAGACGGTCAGGCGTTTGTGGAGCGAGACGGCACCGCCGTGCGTGCGGCGCAGCTTGCCTGCTTCGGCGAGCGCGTCCAGGTCGGCGCGGGCGGTGACGGAGGACACGCCAAAGGTCTGGGCGATTTCTGCTACCTGCACCGAGGCATTATGATCGAGCATTTCCAAAATGGCGGTACGGCGTTCGTCGGCAAAGGCACGGTTGGTGGCTTGGGCCATGCTTGCTCCATTCTCGGCTAAATTTGCAGGAATTGTGTTGACTCTATTTTCGTTCATTTTCTTTTTGAGTAAGAAAACACCTTTCGATTACTTATCTTTTCTATAAAATAAAGACGCTGAACGCCCAAAATTCAATATCGAACATGTTCACTCGGCTCAAATTTCTTCCGTTTGCTTTTCAAAAATGACTGTATTGACCTGCATGGGCTCAATATCTCGCACGTGCAAAGCCGCTGAATTTCATACAATGATCGCAGCAAAACGCAAGGTAAAACGCCTTGTGAACAACTACGCCCGATGTCCAGATGCGGGCGAGGGAGAGGAGCAAACGCTCATGGCACTTGTTACCACCGAAAAGATGCTCAAGGACGCTCAGGCCGGCCACTACGCTGTTGGCGCTTTCAACGTCGAGAACCTCGAGTTTGTTATGGCCGTTCTGGCCGCTGCCGAGGAGACCAAGTCCCCCGTCATCATGCAGACCACCCCGGGCACCATCAAGACCGCTGGTCTGGACTACTTCTACGGCATGGTCAAGGCTGCCGCCGAGCGCGCTTCCGTGCCCGTCGCTCTGCACCTCGATCACGGCGATGGCTATGACCGCTGCATGCAGGCTTTCCGCACGGGCTACACCTCTGTCATGATCGACGGTTCGCACGAGTCCTTCGAGGACAACATCGCCCTGACCAAGTCCGTCGCCGATGCTGGCCGCGCCATGGGCGTGCCCGTCGAGGCTGAGCTCGGTAAGGTTGGCGGCAAGGAGGACGACGGTCCCGCGGTTGAGGGCGAGAGCCCCTACACCGATCCGGCCGAGGCCAAGGAGTTCGTCGAGCGTACCGGCTGCACCTCCCTCGCTATTGGCGTTGGCACCAGCCACGGTGTGTACACGAGCGATCCGCACATCGAGCAGTCCGTGGTCAAGGCCATTCGCGACGCCGTCGACGTGCCGCTGGTTCTGCACGGCACCTCCGGTGTGCCCGATGAGCAGGTTGCCGAGGCTGTGAAGAACGGTATCTGCAAGGTCAACTACGCCACCGAGCTGCGTCAGGCCTACACCAAGGGCTTCATGGCCTACATGGCCGAGAACCCTGCCTGCTTCGACCCCAAGAAGCCGGCCAAGGAGGGCATGCGTGAGATCACCGAGCTGGTTAAGATCCGCATGACCAACCTCAACTCTGTGGGCAAGGCAGAGTAACAGCAAGGGTACTCCGATCCCACCGGACGGCTTGGGCGGGTCCCCGTACTTAGTTTCCAAAACGTCCTCGCGCATGAAGGCCCCCGTTGCCTCGCTTCTACGAAGCGTTGGCGACGGGGGCCTTCGCGCTGCGGAATGATTTTGGAAACTAAGTACGGGGACCCGCCCAAGCCGTCCTGCTCGGTTGCCCTTGTGGCGTTAGGGCGGAAATGGGTGGAGCGTTAGGGCTTCTTTGCTGATGGGGGATTAGTATGCCCGGGCTTGGTTGGGGAATGCCTGGTCTAGTGAGGCTTGGAGTTTTTCGAAGGATGTCTGCAGGTTGAGGTGTTGGTCTGCAGAGCGTTTGGCTTTTGTGGTGGGGGAGTCGAGGAGGCCGTTTCTCTGTGTCGGGGGGAAGGAGAAAAGGTTTGCATGATTTAGGGATGGCTGCTGTGCTGCGTCGTTGGAAGAATGCATGCTTATGCGGCCTCCTCGATATCCACCAAAAGGTTGCGCACGGGGTGTGCTGCTAGGTCCCGTGCGTTGGCAGTATTATGCCGCGGCTTCTGCAAAGAAGCGCTAAAGAAAGGCTTAACCTGGTTTGGTGTTACGATGAAACTGCAGGTCAGAGGTATCGAATAACACTTTTGAAAGGTTTTGAGCTTAAGGGCTTTCTAAGGATTGTGGCGCGGACGTGCGGAGCGTGTGAATGTTTGCTGTTAGCGCTGCGGCTCTGCGGCGCGCACCTGCTCGATGACCTTTTCCATCGTGGCGTCGATGCGGTCTTTTTTGAGCTCGCATTCCCAGATGGTTATGGGTGTCCAGCCCATTTGAGTGAGTGCTGCCACGGCAGCGCGGTCGCGCTCGACGTTGCGACGGAACTTTGCCTCCCAAAACTCAACGTTGCGCTTGGGCTGGCTCGGGTTGCACTTGGGGCAGCGGTGCCAAAAGCAGCCGTTGACGAAGATGGCGATCTTGCGGCCGGGGAAGGCGATGTCGGGCTTGCCGGGAACCTTCCATTCCAAGCGATAGCCCGTAAGGCCCGCGGCGCGCAGGCGCTGGCGAACGAGCAGCTCGGGCTTGGTGTTCGCACGCTTGTTGCCCTTCATGGACTTTTTGATGGCGGCGCGACGGCGCACCAGTTCGCGCTCGTCGGCGGAGAGGTCCGAGGTATCGATGCCGTCGAGCAGACCGGGCTTGGGACGCTTCTTGCTGTGGCGCTTAGGTGCGCGCTTGGGCCTGGAAGCGGGCTCGTCGGTCGTGGTGGCCTCGGCGTCGTTGGCAGTGCCGTTGGCCTTAAGCCGATCTTCCTTCAACTCAATCAGAGCATCGATAAGCCCCTTGTCGGCGGGCATCCACTCAACGGTGGCAAGCGAGGTGCGTGGAATCCAGCGGATATCGAGCTGGCGGTCATGTTTCTGGGGCTCATCGGATTCATCGGCGAGCGAGCAGTAGTAGCACTCCATCGAGAGATGAAAATCGGGGTAGTCGTACTCAACGGTATAGAAATCGCGCAGGTTCGTGACTTTGACCTGCAGCTCTTCCATGAGTTCGCGGCGTACGGCGTCCTCGGGCGTCTCGCCGCGCATGAGCTTGCCGCCGGGGAACTCCCAAAGTCCCTGCATGTCGCCGTGGCCGCGCTGCACGGCAAGCAGCTCGTCAGATCCTTCCTTGCGAATGATCCCAGCGGCAACATGAACAGTTTTCAACAGGAGTCCTCTCTCAATATCAGCACATAACAGGGCGGCTACCCGTACCTTACACAACGGTAAGGCAAGCGTAAGCCATATCGATGGTAGCCGACTCGTCTTCTTGCGACTATAGATGCCGTAGACTAATCGCAAGAAAGGACTCGGTATGCAAACCACGCACATGGCGACCCCGGTACTGGAGGTCGCGCATCTCGAAAAGGTATATGGAGCGCTGGGCAACGTGACCCGCGCGCTCAACGACGTCAGTTTTACCGTCAACCGCGGCGAATTCGTTGGCATCATGGGCGCTTCGGGCTCGGGCAAGTCGACGTTGCTCAACTGCGTGTCGACCATCGATAGCGCCACAAGTGGCACGATCCGCATCAACGGGCAGGACGTAACACGCATGAAGCAGGCTAAGCTTTCGCAGTTCCGCCGCGAGGAGCTCGGCTTTATCTTCCAGGACTCCAACCTGCTCGATACGCTCACGGCACGCGAGAACATCGCCCTGCCGCTCACCATCGCCCGCACAAACTCGGCAGAGATCTCGACCCGCGTGCAGGATGTGGCCGCGCGCCTGTCCATCAGTCAGGTGCTCGACAAATATCCCTACCAGATGTCCGGCGGTCAGCAGCAGCGCGTTGCCGCGGCTCGCGCGCTCGTCACCGACCCCACCATGATTATGGCCGACGAGCCCACCGGCGCCCTCGATTCCAAGAGCGCTCGCCTGCTGCTCGAGAGCCTGGAGGCCCTTAACCGCCGCCTACGCGCCACCGTGCTCATGGTCACGCACGACAGCTTTGCCGCCAGTTACACGAGCCGTGTGCTGTTTATTCGCGACGGCAAGATCTTCACCGAGCTGCGCCGCGGCGACACCGACCGCCGAGAGTTCTTCGACCGCATTATGGAGGTCGTTGCCATGATGGGCGGTGAGGGCTCCGATGCTCTGTAAACTCGCTTGGGGCAACGTCCGCCGCGCCGGCCGCGACTACCTCGTCTACCTTTTGACGCTCACCCTGGGCGTCACGGTCTTCTATGCCTTTAACACCATCTCGATGCAGGTCGACATCGCCGGAATCGATGAAGAGGGCTTGGCGCAGGTTATGGGCAGCATGCTCGGCGACCTGACGTACTTTTTGGCCGGTGTCATGGCCTTTTTGATGGTGTATGCCAATAACTTCATCATGAAACGCCGCAAGAAGGAGTTTGGCCTGTACCAGGTGCTCGGCATGGGGCGCGGGCGCGTCGCCACGATCATGGCGCTCGAGACCGTGATCGTCTCGGTCGTGGCCTTTGTCGCCGGCATTGTGCTGGGTATGGGACTCTCCCAGCTCATGACGTTCTTTACGGCCTCGCTCTTTAAGACACAGATTGCCAATTTCCACTTCTTTTTCTCGGTGCATGCGTTCAATCTGACCCTTGCCTGCATGCTCGTAATGTTTGTGCTCACGCTACTGCTGAACCTTCGCGCCGTGCGTCGTACCAAACTCATCGAGCTTATGGGTGCCGAGCGTCGCAACGAGAGTATCAAGACACGCAACCCCTGGATCGCGATTGCCATCTTTGTCGTGGGCGTGGTGCTTGTGGGCATGGCCTATTACCGTCTGCTACGTGATGGGTTCCCGCTAACCGCGACGGACAGCAAGCTGCAAGAGGCCATGAACCAGTTTGGTATTACGACCGCTATGGTTACCGTGGGCACCTTTGCCCTGTTCTGGGGACTCTCGGGCATGCTCATCAAGCTGGTGCAGAGCCTGCGCGGCGTGTATTGGCGCGGCCTCAACATGTTTACCGTGCGCCAGCTTGCGGCCAAGGTCAACACGGTGTGCTTTTCGATGGGCGTCATCGCGATGCTCCTGTTTTTGGCCATCACCTCGGTGACGTGCGGTATGTCGATTGCCAATGTGATGAACGAAAACCTGGAGCGCTATAACCCTGTTGACGTGTCACAGACGTATGTCTATTACACGCCCGATACGCTCGACTACTACAAAGAGTACATCAATCCGTCTGAAGCCGATCGCATGGTGCTGGCCGATAGTACGGTCGATTTGTACTCCGCATGGCACGGCGATCCATGGCACGGCGATCGTAAGGGCAAGTCGGCGGACAACAACGACGAGACCGGCAAGAAGGTCAATATTGCCGATGTTGCCGGTGAGCATGTGCAGATCGATTCGTATCTGAGTTACCCGCTTGGCGGTTCGGATCCTTCGGTGACTCCAAGTGAAATGTGCAAGGCCATGGGCGAAAAGCTTCCCAAGGCGTTCGGGGGTAGCAATGCCGATACGATGGGTCTGTTTGTGACGCCGGCGAGCCAGTACAACAAACTGCGCCAGATGATGGGCGAGGAGCCGGTGCACATCGGTCACGACCAGTATCTGCTCACGTGTGATATGGGCGGCGAGCTGGTCGACCTGTACACCAAGTATATGGCTGGCGGCCATGCCCTTACCTTGGGCGGGCATACGCTCAAGCCCGCAACCGATAAGTCGGACGAAGATACGGCGGCCATCGCCAACTCGGCGATGGGTAGTAATCCGGGCACCGTCGTCGTTGCCGACGAGCTGTTGTCCCAACTTAATCTGCAGCCGTATTCCAGTAGCCTGCTCGTTAACTACAAACAGGGGATGGATACAACCGAGGCAGACGAGAGCATTAAATACACTGTGCTCGACAATCTGCTCGTTGACGGCAAGGAGTCGGGGTCGTGGGGAACCTTCATCACACGCTCCGAGATGTACACGCAGGCAGCGCAAATGAACGGTCTTATTAGCTACCTAGCCATCTACATCGGCTTTGTATTGGTCGTTGCATGCGCGGCGATACTGTCGATCCAGCAGCTCTCCAATGTGGCCGACGGCAGCCGCAGCTATCGTGTGCTGGCGCAGATCGGCTGCGACGACCGCCAGATTCGCCATTCGGTGATGGCACAGCAAGCGGTATTCTTCTTGTTCCCGCTGGCAGTGGGCCTGGTGCACTCCTTTGTGGCACTTAAGGTGATCATCGAGCTGGTGAGCATATTCGGAAATATGAGCATCGGTGGCACCGTGGGCCTCACCTGTGCAATCTTCCTGGCAGCCTACGGCGGCTACTTCCTGGTGACCTACCTCATGAGCGCCGGCATGGTACAAGCTGCCATCGCCACCCGCTACAGCGAATAACAAGCGGGCAAAACCGTCGCAAAATTAGAGGCGTATGACCGCCGCGAAGGGACCAGGGGCCCTTTCGCGGCGGTTTTTGCCAATCTGGTGCGTCTCAGATACAAGTGAGTAGACTTTTTTGAACCTGCCGAGCACATCGCGACAAATGATCTATAAAACTGCAGGTCAGAGCTGTGGCGTTTTAGGGCGTGCTCGGCCTTCTGCAAAAAGCCTACTCACTTGGTTTTTCTGCTAGAAGACCGCCACGAGGGAAGGCAACTCCCCCGGGTAGTCGTTGGGGACGTTCTTAAACGACTAGCCGTTGGGGACGTTCTTGTTTGACTAGTCAAGCAAGAACGTCCCCAACGGCTACCCAAGGAGTGTCCCAAACCGCCGGCAGAAAAGGAGCGTCCCTAACTGCCACATCCGGAGCAAGATAACGCCGCAGGTAGAGGACGGACAGCGAGCGGGTCGCATTTGAGACAAGGTGACGTGAAACGAAAGGGCGCTGACCTTCTGGTCGCGCCCTTGAAGTTGAACGTCAGATTGTCCAAATGCGGCCCGCGCAGCGTCGAGCCGTTACGGCGTTTGGTAAAACGCCGTAACCTACACCCGTTCCGCGATCTCGTGGATGAGGTAGTCGGTCTTTTCCCAGCCCAGGCACGGGTCGGTGATCGACTTGCCAAAGACACCGCCGTCGACCGGCTGGTTGCCGTCCTCCAGGTAGGACTCGATCATAAAGCCCTTGACCAGCTTGGAGATGGACTCGTTGCGGCGGCAGCTGTCGAGCACCTCCTTGCAAATGCGATACTGCTCCAGCGGACGCTTGCCCGAGTTGTCGTGGTTGCAGTCGATGACCGCTGCCGGATTGGCATAGCCGGCATGCTCGGTATAGCGTTCGGCCAGGCGTTCCAGGTGTTCGTAGTGGTAGTTGGGGTAGGTGCGCCCATCGAGACCGATGTAGCCACGCATAACGGCGTGTGCGAGCGGGTTGCCGTCGCACTCGACCTCCCAGTTGCGGAAGATGAAGCTCTGGTGCGCCTGCGCGGCGTAAATGGAGTTGAGCATAACGGTGGTAGAGCCGGCAGTGGGATTCTTCATGCCGACGGGTACCGAAATGCCGCTCGACACCAGGCGATGCTCCTGGTTCTCGACCGAGCGTGCGCCCACGGCAACATAGCTCAGCAGGTCGACGAGGTATTGGTAGTTGGACGGGTAGAGCATCTCATCGGCGGTAAAGAAGCCCGTTTCCTCAATAACGCGCAGGTGCATGTGGCGGATGGCCTTGACGCCCTCGAGCAGGTCGTCGGGAGCCTCGGGGTTGGGGTTGTGCAGCAGGCCCTTGTAGCCGGTGCCCTTGGTGCGCGGCTTGTTGGTGTAGACGCGCGGAATGATGATGAGCTTGTCCTTGACCTCTTCGGCGGTCTTGGCCAGTCGGTTCATATACTCGAGCACCGAATCCTCGCGGTCGGCAGAGCACGGGCCGATGATGAGCACCTTACGTGCGTCCTCGCCGGTAAAGACTTTGGCGACCTCGGCGTCGAATGCCTGCTTTTTGGCGGTAAGCTCGGCAGAAAGCGGCATTTCCTCGCGGATCTCCATGGGGATCGGCAGCCTGCGTTTGAATTCCATGGCCATAGGGGTCTCCTCAATCTATAGAAAGAGCAATAAGCGTATTGTCGAATGCTCGGCATTATCCGCTGTCGCACGCTAAAGTGCAAGCCCTTGCCACCCCGAAACCTGCCAAAAGGGACAGGTTTATTTTGGCAGGTTTTATATGGGGGAACGTCGGCGGATACCGGGAGGGAGTGGCGTCGCGCGGGACCCTAAGGCTATTGTCGGTTCCCCAGGAAACACCCTGTGGGCAAAAATGCCAAATATGAGTAAGGTTGCTAGCTTAGTAGCATATTGCCTTCGCAAAATAATAGACATAACAGCAAAATATGTTCATTAACGCAAACACATATAAGTCCGCTATAGGGCTGTTTGATCAATTTAGGGACGCGTGTAGGTAGCGCACAGAGATGTGGTGTAAGAGGCGGGGCATGCCCCGCCTCCGCCCTTTCTTGAAAGGGAGGGGACACCGCCTAGAATTCGTCGTTGGAGTAATGAAGGTGACGAATGGAAGGAAAGGCGATGCCCCAAGAAGA
>DBEZXW010000009.1:0-10644 GCA_048291725.1 Collinsella sp.
GCAGCCGTAGACACCCATAAAGATGGCCTGCCTCATGCGGCAGATGCCATCGATATCCTTGCCGTACCACTTGTTTTTGCCACCGTAGGTCATAAGGCCAAACACCTTGTCCTGCGGCTGCAGCACGTTCGTGAGCACGCGTGCCATGTCCTTGTCGATCTCGGAGTAATAGATGCCCGTGGCGACACCGATCAGATGATATTCGTGCAGGTCGGGGTACTCGTTTTTACCGAGCGCCTTGACGTCGAGGGTATCGATCTCGGGGTGTGCCTCGACGATGGCGTCCACGAGCTTTTTCGTATTGCCGTGATGGCGCGAGGCGTAGAGGATGATGGTTCGCATAAGAAGGCCTTTCAGCTGTAATTGCATCAATGTCTGTATGGTACCCCGTTACATGGCTGGGATACCGGACGCATCGATGAACGTGCGGGTTTGTCCTTTGGTTAGGGCCGAGACGGGTACTTGCGAGCAAAAAGCAGTTGTTCGAAAGGATGGGCAATGGAATACGCTCTCTCCAACGATTCGATTTCTATTAAGGTGTCCACGGCTGGTGGTTCGTTTACCTCGATTGAGGCTGGAGGTCGCGAGTACTTGTGGCAGGGCGATCCCGCCGTGTGGTCCGGCCAAGCACCGATTTGCTTCCCGATTTGCGGAGGCTTGCGCGACAACAATGCCATGACGTTTGCCGGGCATCACGTGAAGCTCGCCCGCCACGGGTTTGCGCGCAAACAGGAGTGGAAGCTGCTGAGCCAGAGCGAGAACGAGCTGGCGATGTGCCTGGCTTCGGAGGATAACGCCGCGCTGCTGAGCGATTTTCCGTACCCGTTTAAGCTTGTCGCTCGTTATACGCTTGAGGGGGATGCCGTTCGCGTCTCCTATGAGGTGACCAACGAGGGGACTGAGGACATGCCGTTCTTTATCGGCGGTCATCCCGGCTTTAGGTGTCCGCTCGATGAGGGCGAGGCCTATACGGACTACGAGTTGCGCTTTGAGAAAGACGAGGCTGCGGAGCTCTGCACCGCCTTTCCCTCGACTGGATTGATTGACATGGCAAACCGCTCCAAGAACCCCATGGTGGGAAAGACGCTGCCCCTGTCGCACGAGCTCTTCGATTTTGCGGAGACCATCTTTGACGTGCTCGAGAGCCGTCAGGTCACGCTTTCCAAAAAGGGCGAGGACAAGGGCGTCCGCCTGAGCTTTGAGGGCTTCCCATATCTCATTGTGTGGAGCAAGCCCGAGGGCGATTTTGTGGCGGTTGAGCCTTGGGGCGGTCTCTCGACCTGCTCCGATGAGGACGACGTGCTTGAGCATAAGCGCGGCTGCCTTGTCGCCAAGCCCAAGGAGACCGTCGTTCGCTCGTTCACGATTGAGATTCTGTAATTCCGTTTTGTCGACTCGTATCGCGAGGCACAAGGAGCCTGCGAGATAAGGAGCTAAAAATGATCCTCACCGTTACGATGAACCCGTCTGTCGATACGCGCTATCAGCTCGATGAGCTCATTATCGACGACGTCAACCGTGTGACGCCCGAAAAGACCGCCGGCGGCAAGGGCCTCAACGTGGCCCGCGTGCTGGGTCAGCTGGGCGACGACGTTGTGGCAACCGGTCTGCTCGGCGGCCACATGGGCGCCTACATGGCTGAGCTCATGGACGCCAACGGTATTAACAACGACTTTGTGCCCATCAAGGGCGAGACTCGAATTTGCCTCAACATTCTCCACGCCGGCAACCAGACCGAGCTGCTCGAGAGCGGCCCGACAATTGCCCCCGAGGAGCTCGATGCCTTTACCGCCAAGTTTACCGAGCTTGCAGGTAAGGCCGACGTCGTCACCATCTCGGGTTCGCTGCCCCGCGGCGTCGAGGCGGACTACTACGCCAAGATCACGGGCATTGCCGAGAACGCCGGAGCCAAGGTGCTGCTCGATACCTCGGGTGCCTCGCTCGAGGCTGCGCTCAAGTCCGAGGTTAAGCCCGAGCTGGTCAAGCCTAACCTGACCGAGATCAACGGCCTTCTGGGCACGAGCTTTACCACCGACGATGTGGACGAGCTCCGCGCCGCGCTCGCTTCTGACGCCCGCTTCTCCGATATCCCCTGGGTCGTCGTGTCCATGGGCGCTGCCGGCTCCGTTGGCTTCCACAATGGCCGTGCGTTCCGCGCAAAGACGCCCGATATCCCTGCCGTTAACGCAACGGGCTCTGGTGACTCCACTATCGCAGGCTTCGCGCATGCCATCGCTGCTGGCGCAGACGACGAGACGGTGCTGCGAACCGCCAACACTTGCGGCAAGCTCAACGCCATGGATCCTATGACCGGCCATCTGGTCATGGACCGTTGGGACGAGGTCTACAACGGCGTTGTCGTGACCGAGCTGTAAGGGCTTGGGCGTCGGTCCCGGCATCGCTTGCTAGCTCATGTCGACGACAAGTGCGATAGCATTATGTCGGGGCGCGACGCCGACGTTGTCGTGTTCAATCCCGACCTTACCCTGGTCGAGACGTATGTGGGCGGCAACAGCGTCGGTAACGCGTTTATCGAGTAGCCGCCAAAGAAACGATCCGAGAGGGGATTTAGATGATTTACGGTGCATTGGGCGATATCGAGGAATACCGCGGAATGCTCAAGGGCCTCGATGTGCTGATTGACTGGCTCGAGGAGAACGATCCGGCGCCGCTCGAGGTCGGCAGCCATCCGATTCTGGGCGACAAGGTCTATGCGAACGTCATGGCTCCCACGACGCGTCCCGAGGCCGAGGCTCACTATGAGACGCATCAGCGCTATCACGACCTGCAGATCGATGTCGAGGGTCGCGAGGCCTTTAAGGTCGCTACGGGCAGCTTGACGCTGGTCCAGGAGTTTGACGAGAAGGACGACTACGATCTGGTCGATTCCGACGCCTCGATCGCCGGCGATCTTGCTGACGATAAGTTTGCACTGTTCGTTGCCGGCGAGCCTCATATGCCCACGCTCGAGTTCCCGGACGATGGCGCGCAGCCGGTCAAGAAGATCTGCTTTAAGCTGCTTGCAGATGCTTACTGGGAAGAGTAACGAACTGCTCGTGAGCTAGCGTGATTTCCCTTGGGGAACGCGTTTGAGCCCCGCTGATCGCGGTCCCCTTGGGGATTGCGGTTGGCGGGGCTTGTTGTTGAGTAGGGGAGTTGCCGACGGCGTTGTGCTTGGATTGGCGGATGCGCGCTCGAAATCGGCAACAAAAAAGCCGCCCGAAGGCGGCTATCTTGTGCAATGGAGCCAGCGACCGGGCTCGAACCGGTGACCCCCGCTTTACGAGAGCGGTGCTCTACCAACTGAGCTACGCTGGCGGCCATGTGATGACGCAACTGAGGCGTCAACGTCTGTCTATGATACGGGACATCGCAAATCCGCGCAAGTGTTCTGACGGCTTTTCTCACGTTAAATGCACTAATATTGGAGACGTGATGTCTTGCTCTTACGGGTCTCAAACAGAATGGGGTGGCGATGGCTCAACCCAAGATTCTTCTCACACGCATCGATGACCGGTTTATTTACGGGCAAGACGTTGAGCTGTGGAACGAAGTCGTGGGTTCCAACCTTGTTTTAATCGTCAACGATGAGATTGCGGCTGATTCGCGCAAGTGGGCCCCTATGAGGGTGGCGACACCCGAGGGTGTCTGGACGCGGTTCTTCTCGGTGCAAAGGACTGTCGACATCATTCATACCGCAACGCCGCGCCAAAGGATTCTCATCATGGTGGCGTCGCCCACGGATGCACTCGCGCTGGTTAAGGGTGGTGTGCCGATCACCAAGATCAGCATTGGCCATATGCAGGCGGGGGAGGGCAAGCACCCCATAACGCCCGCAGTCGCCGTAGACGATACGGACATCGCTGCCTTCAAAGAGCTACAAGAACTCGGCATAGAGCTAGAAATCCGTTACCTCCCCAGCTCCAATCCCGACCCCATCCAACTAGTCATTGGGGACGTTCTTAAATGACTAGTCAAACGGGACACCCTTGGCACTTGGGGACGTTCCTTATGTGCCGGCCTTTTAGGAACGTCCCCAAGTGTCGGCAGATTGGGACAGTCCTTCTCGCCAAACGTTAAAGACTGTCCCCAATGACTAGGTAGAAAAACGCCCGTCGGCAGTGGTGCCGGCGGGCGCTGCTGTGCGATATGTTGCGTTGTGGGCTTAGTGCCTCATAAAGTGGTATTCGATCACATTGCTGTAGGGGTGACCCGGGCCCACAATGCCCTGCGGGAACAGCGGCTGGTGCGGTGTGTCGGGGTACATCTCTGCCTCGAGGGCAAAGCCGGCGCCCCAGCCATAGTTAGCATCGTCCTTGGCGTGCTCGTCGCCCAGCCAGTTGCCGGTGTAGAGCTGCACGCCCGGGGCGGTGGTGTAGTAGTCCAGCTCACGACCGGTCCACATCTCCTCGACGTGCAGGGCGCGGCGCAGATTACGGCCGTACTGATAGCCATCGATGCACAGGCAGTGGTCGTAGCCGCGTGCCTGCTTAATCTGGGGATCGTCGGCCTCCATGCCAGGCGCGACGGGGCGCAGCTCACGGAAGTCAAACGGCGTGCCCTCGACCGGAGCGATCTCGCCGGTGGGGATATTCTGCTCGTTGATGGGCAGGTAGTGGGCAGCGTTGGCAACAAAGAAGTGCTCGCAGTCCATGCCGGCGTTATGGCCGGCAAGGTTAAAGTACGTGTGGTTGGTCATGGACACGTAGGTGGCGCGGTCGCTCTCGCAGCCATACTCGATGCGAAAGACGCCGGTGCGTGTAACGGTAAACACGGCCGTCAAGGTGCGGTTGCCGGGAAGGCCCAGTTCGCCATCCTCAAGCGAGGTGGTCATGCGCACGGCGTTATGGGCCTCGTCGAGCTCAACGTCCCACACACGTTTATGCAGACCGTGCTCAAGATCGCTGTGCAGGTTGTTGGCGCCTTCGTTGGCCGGCATATGCCAGTCCGTACCGTCGATGGTGATCGTGGCGCCCGCGGTGCGGTTGGCCACAGGCCCGATGGTCGCGCCAAAGCAGGCGGGGTTGTCAAAGTAATCCTCGAGCTTATCGAAGCCCAGCACCACATCGCGCACGTTGCCGGGAATGTCGGGCACGTCGATACCAAGCACGGTGGCGCCATAGTCCATAATGCGAACGCAGATCTCGGGCCCGTTGAGGGTGTAACGATGAACGGGGGTACCGCACGGCGCGGTGCCGAAAAGCTCGGAAGTGATCATTTGGTTCCTAACATCGAGGTATTTCCGACAAACTGTAGCGCGAACAGGCGAGATTATCACTACACCCCACTAAAGCAGGGGGTATTTTTCTCAAAAAAGTGATGATTGGAGCTGTGCGGGCGTTCATTTTTGACGCGAACGAGTCTGATACAATTTGTTCGTTACTGTTTGAATGATATGCGCGCAAAGAACGGCGAGGATTCATCGTGATTAAGGCAGAGCGACAGGATAAGGTTCGTCAGCTGCTCGATGAGCAGGGCACGGTCTCGGTCAAGGAGATTTCGGATGCGTTAGGTGTCTCGGATATGACGATCCGCCGCGACCTCGAAGAACTTGCGAGCCTGGGCGAGATTGAACGCGTGCACGGAGGAGCCCGTAGTGCACAGGGCCGTCCCCACGCTATGTTGCGCCACGAGTATTCGCACAGCGAAAAGCGCACCAAGCATGCCGAGGAAAAGCTGCAGATCGCGCGCCGCGCCGTGGAGCTCATCGAGGAGGGCTCGACCATCTTTTTGGGCACGGGCACTACGGTGGAGCAGATGGCCTCGATGCTGCCGGCGTTTCGCCTGCGCATCGTGACTAATTCGCTTTCGGTGTTTAACCTGCTCGAGGCGCGCGAAGACTGCGACCTGTGCCTCGTGGGCGGTATGTACCGTCGCCGCACCGCCGCTTTTGTGGGGCCAACGGCCGAGGACACCTTGCGCGCACTGGGGATCGACGCAGCCTTTATCGGCGCCAACGGCATTCTGGATGGCGACGTGTCTACGTCTAATATGGATGAGGGTCGTATCCAGCAGCTCGCCTTTAGCAAGGCCGACTCGCGCTACCTCATCGCCGACTCCAGCAAGATCGGCAAGCGCGACTTCTACACCTTCTGTCGACTGGACAATTTGGACGCCGTGGTGTGCGAACCGGGCATCGCCGCCGAGAATCGTGCCGCCATCGAGGAACACACGCAGGTCATCTGCTAGCTAACGCAGCAGGCGATACTTCTGCCCCTGCTGGGCGGGGATTACCGCTTCACGTTGACGCGCAAATGTGCTCGGGCCAAGTATTCAGCTTGTGGGCTAGACCAGGCGGGCGTAGTCCTGTGACTGATGAAAGATGTGGGCGATATAGATTGTTTCGTGCTCAAACTTGTAAAGGCACACGTAGTTGTTGACGGGAAACGATCGGTAATTACGTGCCGCCAGCTCTTGCATGTGCGAGAGGGGACGTAGGAGCGGCTGCTCGCGAAGCAGATCGAGCTGATATTCAAACTCAGCGACAAAATTGCCTGCTGCACGCGGATTCTTGAGGATTTGAGCAAGGTATCCGACAATACTCTCGTACTCATATCGCGCGCTTTTGAGGATTACGACGTTATAGGTCATATTTGTCTCGTATCGAAGCCGCGAAGGATTCGTAGTCGCTGTAGTCGCCTTGCGATATTTCGTCTTCTGCCAACATCATACGAGACAGCAGTTTTGCCTTGGCGATTTCTTCTTGCATGAGGCGATACTGGTCGCTGCTGATGCAGTGCATGGCCTCGTAGCCGTTCTTGGTTACGGTGACGTCGCGCTCAGACTCAACAAGCGTGGTGAATGCAGCAGTGTCCTTCATATCTCGGACGGGCACACAAGCTGACATGGGTACCTCCTTTGCGTTGGGACACAATTGTACCACGGTGTGTTCATGCGGACGATACCGTCGAATCGTCTCAATCTGTAACAGTTGGGATCGAAAAACTCGGCTAGATGTTACAGATTGAGATTAAAGGGATTGATCTGTGGCGTTTGTCTCGATCTGTAACAGTTAGACGGTTAAAAGTGGGCTACGTGTTACAGATTGAGATCTTTCAGCACTGGTCGCCCGTTCGTCTAAATCTATAACAGTTAGGATTGAAAATCCCTGCTAGATGTTACAGATCGAGACGAATGATCTGCTCGGGCTCACCAAAAACAAAAAGGCCGCATGCGAACCCGTGGAGGGATTCGTATGCGGCCGACAGGGGGTATGCGGCAAAAGTTAGGCCATGAGCAGGCCGGTCTCCGCGACGTTCTTGTACCAGTACGCGCTCGCCTTGGGATAGCGCTTCTGGGTCTCGAAGTCGATGTAGAACAGGCCGTAGCGCTTGTTGTAGCCGTTGGTCCAGGAGAACTGGTCCTGCAGCGACCACACAAAGTAGCCGTCGACGTTCACGCCGCCGTCGATTGCCTTGAGGATCCATGCGAGATGCTGACGCATGTAGTCGATACGAGGGGTGTCGTCGATAAAGCCGTCCTCGAAGTCGTCCTTATAGCCCATGCCGTTCTCGGTGATGTAGATCTTCTTGTAGTTGGGGTAATCGTTCTTAATGCGGAGCAGTAGGTCGTAGAGGCCCTCGGGATAGATAATCCAGTCCCAATCAGTGGTGGGTACGCCTTCGCGCACGCATGACTCGCCCACGCCCTTGAGGAACCAGCGCGAGGAGCCCTTGTCGCCGGTGCCATTGTGGTTGATGTCGTTTTCGCCCTCGGCGGCACGCAGGAACTGGCACTTGTAGGTGTTGACACCCAGGTAATCGTTGTAGGGGAGCGCGGCGGTCAACGCGGCGATATCCTCGTCACGAACGTCGAGCTCGCCGCCGGCGATATGGGCCAGCTTGGTCGCAGCCTCCATGGTGTCGGCTGCATAGTGGCCGCGGAAAGTGGCGTCGAGCACCCAGCGGTTGTTGATGACGTCGGCCATGCGGGCGGCCTCGCAGTCGGCAGCGCTGTTGGGGTCGAGGGGATACTTGGGCTCCAGGTTCTGGACAATGCCAATCTCGCCCTCAAAGCCGCCCTCATGGAAGGCGACGACAGCCTTGGCGTGGGCCACCATCATGTTGTGCATGAGCTGGAAGGCCTTGTCCAGGCGGTACTTCTCGCCGTGCGGCCAGTTGCCAACGATAAAGCTGCCCTCGGCGGTTGCGGGAATCTCGTTAAAGGTAAACCAGTGCTTGACCTCGGTGAACTCGGCAAAGCAGAACTTGGCGTACTCGACAAAGGCGTCGATCGTCGTGCGCGTCAGGAAACCCTCGCCGCCGTTCTGGTAAAAGGCCTCGGGCGTATCGAAGTGATCGAGCGTGACATAGGGGATAACGCCGGCTTTGTTGCAGGTGGCGAAAAGCTCGTGATAGAAGGCGACACCCTCGGGGTTAATCTCGCCGGTGCCACTGGGGAAGATACGGCTCCAAGCGATGGAGACGCGAATACCGTTGATGCCGAAGCGCTGGCACAAGTCGATATCGACCGGATACTTGTTGTAGAAATCGCTTGCGGGGTCGGGGGAGAAGCGACCCTGAGCAGCCAGGAAATCGTCCCAGGGCACTTTGCCCTTGCCGTGCGTGCGGGTCTCGCCCTCAACCTGGTAAGCGGCGGTGGCGCCGCCAAACACAAAGCCGTCGGGGAACTGCATGGGGTTGGTCATGAGTCATCCTTTCTGTGGGATACGAATAGGGAGAGGTGCCCGAACTGGGGATCCGGGCACCAACAGAGGGAGGAACTAGTCGAGGTTCTCGCGGAGCCACTTGATGGCGCCAGCGGGGTCGCGAGTAAGGTCGATATATTCCTTACCGCGGGGAGCGAGCAGCTTAATGCCCAGACGATCGGTGTCGGCCTTCATATCGTTGTAGTAGCTACGAACCTGCGGGGCGAGCACGATGACGTCGTACTGATCCATGATGGCAGTGTGCTGACCATAGGCGCCTGCGGAGGAAGCGATGTTCTCTCTGGTCTGTGCGGCACCTTCCTTGATGGCGTTGGCGAGCATGGCAGAGGTGCCGGCGCCGGCGCACAGGACGAGGACCTTCAGGCCATCGACATCCTTCTTGGCGGATGCATCGGCAGCGGGCTCGGGCTGATCGGCGACAGGCTTGCTGCCGGCGGCGGCAGCGGTCGTCTCGACGGAAGCGGTGGTCTGCTCGACAGCGGGCGCAGGGGCGGTGGCGGCGATGGCAGCGGCACCATTGGACTCGAGACCCAGCTCGGCGGCGCGCTCGGCCTCCTGGTCGCAGAGCAGCTTATCGTATGCCTTCAAGAACGGCAGGTAGATGATGGCGTCCAGCAAGATGATGATCGCGATAAATACCAGGGCGATAAGCTGGAAGTTCGTGGTGATGAAGATGCCGATGGGGGCAGGGGTAGCCCAAGGCACCACGAAGGAGAAGCCGTTCATGCCCACGTTATCGATAAAGAACTTGGCAACGCTTACGTTGACGCAGCCGGCGGCAACAAAGGGGATGAGCATGTAAGGGTTAAGGATCATCGGCGCGCCAAAGAGCAGCGGTTCGTTGACGGCGAAGGCAACAGGAACAATCGAGGCCTTACCGACGGCTTTGAGCTGCTTGGACTTCATAAAGAGAATCAGCAGAAGCGGCACGATGAACGTGGCACCGGTGCCGCCGAACTCACCCACGAGCGACATGTTAAAGGTGAGGGAGTGGGCGGGGTGACCACCGGCCAGCAGAACCTGCAGGTTCTCGGCCTGGTTGGCAAGACGGATGGGGTCGATGCCCGGCTGGACGATCGAGGGGCCGTGGACGCCGATGAACCAGAAGAACGCGGTGGCTGCCTGAATAAGGATGAGTCCGGGGTAGGTCTCTGCTGCAGTGAAGAGCGGGGAGAGCAGCTTGATGAGCAGCTCGGAGAACGGAACGCCCATGAGGTTGCGCACAACCACATCGATGATGCCGCAGATGATGACAGCGCCACCGAAGGGGATGATGTCACGGAAGTTCTGAGCGATGGCGCCCGGGACCTCCTTGGGCAGCTTAATGGTCAGATCGCGCGAGACGCAGAACTTATAGACCCAAACGGTAATGAACGCGGCGATATAGGCCGAGAACAGACCGCGCGTGCCCATGCTGGTGCAATCGAAGACCGAAAGCTCGGAGCCGTTGAACTTGGTGGTGAACTGCGTAACAGCGAGCAGCAGCATGCTGCACTGGGCGGCAACCATAGTGGAGCCGTCGTTGAGCACCTTGCCGGCGGGCATGCGACGGTTCATGGACGCCGTGAAGTTCTTGGCAGTGGTGCCGGCAACCATGATGCCCATGACGCCCATGGTGAAGTTGTACAGCTTGTTGCACCAGTCGATGAGCGGCTGGGGCAGCGTGATGCCAACTACGCCAGGAAGGGTGGCGATCAACAGAAAGATCGAAGAGGTGAGGACGATGGGCATGCACCCAAGGAATCCGTCCTTGATGGCCTGGAGGTAGACGTTCCTCGAGATCTTCTCAAAGAACGGTTGATGCTTTTCGAGCATCTTTACGATGGCGTCCATAGAGCTCCTTTGCTACTTGATGCGCGATGCATGTGGATGGAACTGGTCGTCGATGGATGGTCAGGACTGCCCGGAAACCTTCCTGCTTAAGGAAGGCATTGTGAAATGACAACGTTGTCATTTCGTTAATGACAACGTAAGAC
>DBEZXW010000010.1:0-13378 GCA_048291725.1 Collinsella sp.
GTCGCGCACTCTTTGCGCTTTAAACATTCATGCCTCTCGGCAAAACGTCCATTAGTTTATGGTGTCGCCATCCAATCTAGCTGCAGAATCTATGTGCACACATTAATGCGACATGTGCGACTCGCGACGAGCGTACACCAGTGACGCCACGAACCCGACCACGGCAATTACAGCCGCCACACGCACGGCAGTTGCAAATCCAATCGCCTGGGCAACGTCCGTCGCAACGCCAGCCGCGCCGACAGTCGCCGCAGAACTCGAGAGCAAGCCGATAAACAGCGACGGGCCAAACGATGCGGCAATCATGTTCCACGTGTTGAGCAATGCCGTTCCGTGAGGATGCTCAGCGGCAGGAAGCGTCTCCAAGCCGGCTGTCTGCGAGGGGCTCAGCACCAGGCCGACTCCGGCATACACCACAACGGTCAGCGCCACGACGACGCCGATGTTCATGCTTGCCGCCGTCATCGAGATTGCAGTCTGCCCCACGGCAATCAGGGCAAAGCCGACCGGCAACAGCGGCCATGCGCCACGGGCGTCCATCACGCGTCCGCCCACAATCGAGGTCACGGCGTTGCAGGCAATCGCCGGCAAAATGAGCAGGCCCGCAACAAGTGCGGTCATGCCGTAGGCACCTTCAAAATAGAGCGGCAACAAAACGCTCATCGAGAACGTCGTCATCATCGACACCACCACAAGCAAGCACGCAGGCCAAAAACGAACGCTCGCCATGGGACGCACGTTAAGCACCGGATGCTCGAGCTTAAGCTGGCGGGCCGCAAACAGGCCGAGCAGCACAACGGCGGCAAAAAGCGTCACGATGCCGGCAATCAGATTGGTCGAGAACTCGCCTACGGAATACACAAATGCCGTAATACCGGCGGCGAGCAAAACAACCGACAGAATATCAAGCGTGGCGTTCGAACGCTCTCCGACATTCTGAACAAGCTTTACGCCCGCCGCAGCGACCACAATGCCGCCCACCAGCGGCACTACGAACACCGCCCTCCAGCCAAACAACGTGCACATAAGACCGCTGATCACGGGTCCAAACGCCGGCCCCAGCGTAATGCAGGCACCGCCCAGGCTCAGATACAGACCGAGCTTCTCGCGCGGAGCGCAAGACAGCACCACGTTCATCATGAGCGGGAACAAGATGCCCGATCCCGCAGCCTGCAAAATACGGCTTGGCAGCAAAACGCTAAACGACGGAGCGACCAGGCACAGGACTTCGCCGGCGACCATGCATCCGCATGCGAAAAACAGCAGCTTGCGCGTCGAGAAACGGCCGGACAGGAAGGCCATGATGGCCGTAAAGATCGACGTCACGATCATGTAGCCCGAAACGAGCCACTGCGCCGTGGTGGCACTCACCGAAAAGGCCGCCATAATGTCGTGCAACGCCACGTTAATGATGTTCTCGTTAAACGCGGCAACAAAGGCTGCAATATACATTACGACGAGAATCGCCGAGGCTGTCGACGGTGATTGAGTTTGCTTTTGGGATTTGGTCCCCATGAAATTCCTTCCTCTTAGAACGACAATCGCATCGCCCCAGAAGAACAGTCCAGGGCGAAAATGAGCCCTAGACTTACACCAGACGCCGTACACGACGAATCTGGCAACATGGTCCAACGTCGAAAGATTGTAACGCGGACGCGCAGCTTTCCTTCCGCGCTATTATTAAAAGTCCACGAAAGCATAAGACATGAGGAGCCCGCCATGATTAAGCCCATCATGAAATCCGAGTTCTTTTTGCGCCTGCCTTCCGAAGACGCGGGACCCGACGATGCCGCGACCGGGCAGGACCTCCTGGATACGCTCCACGAGCATGAGCGCGAGTGCGTGGGCCTCGCCGCCAACATGATCGGCGTGCGCAAACGCATCATCTGCGTAAAGGACGGCAACAGGACGCTCCTGATGTACAACCCTCAAATTCTTGAGCAGGTCAATGCCTATCAGACGAGCGAAGGATGCCTCTCGCTGATCGGCGAGCGTCCCTGTACCCGCTATCGCCGCATTAAGGTTGAGTATTTGGACGAGAACTTCGTTCACCGCATCAAAAACTTCTCGGGCTACACCGCCGAGATCATCCAGCACGAAATCGACCACTGCAATGGCGTCGTGGTTTAGGCCATCTGCCAAAATGAGGGTACCGGAGGCCTCCCTATGGATATCAGCCGCTTTGGCGAATTCGCCATCTTAGCGCAGTCGCGCACGTTTCTTGATGCGGCGGAACTGCTTTTCATGTCGCAATCAACCCTCTCCAAGCACATCATGGCAATGGAGCACGAACTCGGCTGCAAGCTCATCGATCGAAGCCAGCGCCACGTAACACTCACCGCGCAAGGTGAGGCGCTCCTCCCCTATGCGCAAAAAATTGCGACGCTTCAGCACCGCTATCTTGCCGCCATTCAAATAGGCGCAGGTGAGCCGCTCGAGCACCTCACCGTAGGTTCTATCCCCATTATGGCCCCTTATGGGATCACGGACGCCGTCATCGATTTTCAGCAGGCGAACCCCTCATATTCTGTTGAGCTCATCGAGGGCGAGGGCGACACACTCAAGCGCATGCTCCTGCACGAGGACATTGACCTGGCCTTCATCCGTGACAGCGGCGCCATCGAGCCGGAGTTCAAAAAGATTCCCTTTACGACCGACCGGCTCGTGGCCGTCCTTCCGCTCGACCATCCACTCGCCGAACGTGACACCGTCGAGATAGACGACCTTATCGACGAGAATTTCCTCATGCTTCCCCAAGGCTCGTTCGTAAGCGAGCTCGTCCTCTCCCTTTGTCGCGAAGCTGGATTTGGCCCACGTGTTACGTTCACCGGCAAACGAGCCGAGAACATCATCTCTCTTGTCGCACGCGGCGCCGGTGTCTCATTCCTCATGCGCAAGCCGGCGGAATCGCTTACCAGCGGAAAGGTAGCCTTGGTGCCGCTTGAGCCCGCGACGACCTCCGAGGTCAGGCTCTACCTCAAGCGGAACGCCGCGCACTCGCAGGCGGTCGTCTCGTTCATCGGCTTCCTCCCCTACCGTCAGCTCCTGCAGGGCGACCGTACATCTTCCACCTCGGCACGACCGTCATAATCCCCGCTGCTCCACAACCGCAGACCTGTGTCCGCAAACACGCTGACAACGGCACAAAACACAAATATGCCTCGGGCGGCACGTCGCCGTCCGAGGCATATTTAGTTAAAGCGCGCAGACAGACTAGTCCACCGAGATGTTGAGCGCCTTACCGCCCTCGTCCTTCCTGGTACCGATCACCATAGCGGCGACAAGAGCCAGAACGAAAGCGACCACACCGGAGATGACAAGGCCGATAAAGCCCGTGTCGATGCCGGCAGGGTTAATAAAGCTCGGGAAACCGAGCGGGCCGGAGGCACCGAAGGCATAGAGCTTGGCACCCATGAGGCCGGCAATGGCGCCGCCTACACCAGCGGAAATAAAGGTTGCCCACATAAGGCGCTTACGCGGCAGCAAGATGGCGTAAAGCGCAGGCTCGTTGACACCGAAAATCGAAGAGACAAGGGCGGGAATGTTGACGGCAGCATTTTCCTCGGAGTCCTTGGTTCGGATGATCATGCCAAGCACAGCGCCGGCGATGGCACAGCCGCCTGCATACACGAGCGGGTTAATGAGGTCATAGCCGTAGGTTGCGACATCGAGGAACCACAGCGGGATGATACCCCAGTGCAGGCCGAACATGACGAGCAGGCTCCAGAACGTGCCGATGACGAAGCCGGCGATGGCGGGTTGGAAGTTGATGAGCATCAGAATGATCTGGGCAACGATGTTGGAGAGGACCGTCATGACTGGACCGACCACAAGCAGGCCAAGGATGCCGCAAATGAGGAGCGTCAGGATGTTGGAGAAGAACGAGCTCACAAGCGCGGGCAGCGTGTTAGAAAGGGCCTTGTGCACCTTGGAGGCAATCCAGACGATAAAGATCGCAGGCAGAATCGTCGATGAGTAATTCTGCATGATCAGCGGGATGCCAAAAATATCACCGTAGACATTGGACTCGAAGACCGTACCGGCGCCGAGCGTGTAGAGCGGATCTCCGCCCATAAGGGCAACGAGCGTCGGGTAGACGAGGATACCGCCGAGCGCCATTCCCATAACGGGCTTAAGTCCGAACTTCTTGGCCGACGTCCAGCCAATGATTAGCGGAAAGAAATAGAAGACCGAATCTCCGATTGCCGAGAGCGTCACATACGTATTGCTGTCCTTGGCAAGCCAACCGGCAACCGTGCAGAGCGCAAGCATCGACTTGATGAAGCCACCGGCCATAAGCACACCAAGAACCGGCTGCAGAATCTCGGAGATGATGGCAAGCAGACGCGAGAACGGATCGCCCTTCTTGACATTGTCGCCCTCATCGATATCAAGCGCAGGCTTGGCGTCGAACCTGCCAATCTGAACAAGGTCGTTGTAGACGGCCTCGACGGTGGCGCCGATCACGACCTGGTACTGTCCGCCGGCCTGGATGACGTCAACGACGCCCTTCGTCGCCTTAAGCTCATTGGTCTGGGCAAGTGATTCATCCTTGAGGTGGAAGCGGAGACGCGTAATGCAGTGGCTCACGTCTAACACATTGTCTCGACCACCGACCTTTGTGATGATTTCATCGCAAAGCTTCTGGTATTTCATGGAATTCTCCTTTTTCTGAGCGGGGTATAGCATCGATTTCATGCCTCCGTAGTCGACGTGGGAGGGCAAGGAATCCGCTTCCCCCTTTGAAATCCGCGGACGCACGTACGCCCGGGATGGGAAACGGCAGAGAAGATGGAAGATGCCGATCACGTGGCAGGGAGCCTCATTGGCCCATATCACGCAATCAGGTCTACAGACGCGAATCTGCTGCGCCGAGAAGTCTCGTCGTCTGGCAGAACTTGTCACACAGACGTTCCGGTTCGCCCTGGGGAATCTGAGTACGCTCGGTCTCAAAGGAGAGGCCGTACTCGCGTGCCGGAAGGAAATACTCGAAATAGCCGTTGGTGTAACCGCAAACTATTCCCTCGACCGGGCATTCGTGCTTCATGCGAATACCCAGGTCGCTGCCGAGCTCACTCGGGAACACAAAGAGATGCAGGCCGCCCAGACTGATGACGGCACACTTAAGCGTGAGCGAAAAGTCGTCATGGGCAACGGTGTGATAGAACGTCTGAGGCTCGATGCGGTCGAGAACGACCTCGCGATCGAGCTTGATCTGGGAAATCGCCTCGGCAAGACCGGTCGAAACGCGCTCGACCTCGGGAATGCCGCGTCCCTGGCGAAAATTGCGGTCGCTACAGTCGCCAGCAGCACCGACGACCGTGGCCGGATAGTAACCAAGACTCTGAGCGAGCTTTTTGCCGGTAAGACCGGCGAGTTCGCTCGTGAGCTCCGTGCAGTCGGGTCCGACGCAAGCGGAATGCACCGCCCAGTTCACAAAGCCCGCAAATGGCTTGCCTTCGGTATCGAAGAACGATACGACAATGACCTCATTGTCGGCGAGTTCACCTGGGATGATGCGGTTGTCGTAGAAACCGGTGATGACCTGCTTGCCCAAGCGACAAATCGCGGGCTGTGCGTTGGCGCGGCACTCCTCAAAGCATTGGCAAATGGCATCGAGGAACCAGCGGTAGTAGTTCTCGTCGAATTTTCCCGTCCACCAGCTGCGGTGGTAAGCGACGATTGAAGTATGGTCGTGCGTCGCCGAGAGCAGAACGCAATCACGGTCAATGCCGTAGCGCTCGGCGAGCATTGTCTTGACTTCCTCGGCCATGCTTTCCTCGAACTCGAGGACATCGGCATTAAAGAGAAACACTTCACGTTCGCCTTGCTGGAAGAGGATGGCGTTGGCGAAGACGTCGTCATGGACGCCCGTCGCAGGTTCAAGACGGTTGGGAAGATTGCGGTAGCCAATCAGGTAGATGTCGCCCTGTGGGGTAATTTTGCGGCGCGCGTGTCCAATGTTCATGCACGTTCTCCTTCTGTGTCACGCCGCATTCAAGGCGGCAATGATGATTTCGACGAGGCGCTCATGGGATCCGGCGGCAAAACCGGAATTCATAGCCTCATAGGTGATTTTTTCGTACGCGTCGGGAGCCGGTAGGTACTTCTGTCCGCCGTTGACGAGCGTGGCAAAGAACACAGAGCCGGACCGGGCGGCGCGCACAGTGGCGCCGAATGCACTCGAGACCTCGGGTTGTACGCCGACAAGCTCGACGTTTCCCAGCCGGAGCAGATAGACCCTCGTGCGCTGCTCGCCAGCGGCATGAAACTCATACGTTCGGTGCGGGGCCAAAGAGTGAAAATCGGCGCGTGTCTGAGCGGGCAGGAGAACGTCGACCGTGCGGGCATCGATGCCGGTAGCGTCATCCTCACGCGCCATGCGAGCGGCCTCGACTAAAGCATCGCCCAAGGCCTGCCCCTGCTGGTGCAGCATGCGGTATCCGTCCTCATGGGCATCGACCGTCTGCTTAACGCCGGCCGCATCGAACATGACGTTCATGGCGCGCTCCGCCGGACCTTGGTCGCCCGCGGCGCCTGGCAGCAACAGGGCAACGCCGCCCAGCTCGCACTCGAGTGACATGGCGGCAAAACCAAAGAGGTCTCCGCTCGCCATGCGCCTCCCCTCGGAGTCGCGCGACCCGTCGAGCACGGAGGACTGAACGTCCGCCGTCGCGAGCACGGCAACATACTCGCCCCCGGCATCCCTTATGGCGAGTACGGGCATCGTGTGGTCGGCAAACCCCCTGGGATTCGAGCCCAACCACCAGCCGGCAGGCGTCTCGATGTCGCGATTAACGTTCACGGGGCATTCGCCCTCCACAGTGGCGAGAGTGACGGAGCGAATGCCCGCAACAGCGCGCTCGACAGCCGTGCGGGCGGCAGCGACGAGCGCTGCGCGATAGCGCTCGTTGCGATTGCGGGTAGCATCGTCGACAAGATGCCCGGGAGTGCGGACGTGAGGCATGGAAAACGTGTGGGTAGGAACCACCCAAGAATAAGCACCGCTGCAATTGGCGGCATTCTCAACAACCTCACGCAGATCGGCGAGTAGAGCCGGAGCGATCGAGGTGACCTCAAGCGAAAGGACGCAGGCGCGTCGCCCTGTCCCCTCGATGATAAGGGCACGGGCGAAGACCTTATGACGGAGTTCGTCGAAACCGTCGAACGGCAACACGTCCCCAAGATCGATGGCCACACGAGCGGCCCCAGCCCTCATCTCTCCTTCGTCCATGGCAGATACTCCCCTCTGATTGCCGCTCACTCGACACCGTACAGTTGCTGCGCCGTACCGCCAAGCACAAGGTCGCTGTCTGTATCGCTCAGATTTGCAGCGCGAACGCAGGCGACACCCTCGGTGAGCCACTCGCGTTTAACGGGATAGCTCGTGCCAAAAACAATATGGTCTGCACCCAGCACGTCAACCGCGCAGGCGAGGAGTGTCTTGCCCCAAGGCTGGGCATGGGACATGTCGAAATAGATGTTGTTCTCGAGGCGCCTGGAAACGGTCTCGGTATCGACCTGAAAACGGCCAGAAGCATCAGGGCGCTTGGGACCATGAGGCAGCAGCATCTCCTTGAACGCAAAGTATGCGCCGCCGAGCATGGAGTGGACCATCTTGATATTGGGGTAGCGCTCAAAGAAATCGCCAAAGATCTCTCGGCCGATCGCCGTAGTTTGGTCGACGCAGCGGCCATAAGAGCGGCGAAGGTTGTCGTACGCGAGAAGCGATTCGTTCTCGACCGGCACGGGAACATGGTGCACGTAAACGGTGACATGGCGTTCGTTCAGGTGCTCGAAAAAGCTCGAGAAGACCTGGTCGTCGAGATAGCGCTTGCCGTAGTGAGCACAGAGCTGCACACCCGCAAAACCATCATCGAGCCTGCGGTCGAGCTCCTCCAAATTCGCTTTGGTGCCAAAGGGCGGCACGGCGACAAGCGGAATCAGACGGCCACTTGACGCCTTCGCGTCAGCAGCCATACAGTCGTTGAAACGCCGGCACATCTCGAGCGACATCCACTCGTGACAGCCGGGGAGCTTGAGGATCGCCTTGTCGACCCCCGCCTCATCCATATCGGCCAAGCGCTTCTCGAGGGTGTAGTCGCCCTCAATGTAGTTAAGACCCGGAGAACCGGCGGGCATCTCGATCACGATCTGTCGTTTGCCGGCGGAATTCATGGTCAGATAGCCTTCGGTGTCATAGGCGCGGGGTACCTCGGCCAAAAACTGTTCGCAGAGCGTCTCGTCATGAAAGATGCGCTCGTCGAACCAGTAGGAATTTGCATCGATAATCATTGGTTGGAACCGCCTTTCATCTTGTTGAAAACATTCTAGAAAAGCAGGTACCCGGACATCAATTCCAGCTTAAGCCCACTGTATTCCATTTTGGAATAGAACTTACCGCTCACGCGTGAACCTCGCCCGCTCAACGAGACAAGCGCTAACAGCACGGGCTTAGACAGAAAACGGTCGGCCCGCATCCGTTGCGGGCCGACCGTTTCATTACAGGCTACCTTTGCCGTTACGCCTGGCGGTAGTGATCGAAGAAGTCGGCGAGGTCTTCGAGGGACTCCTTGAGTACTTCCATGCGCGGCAGGTACACGATGCGGAAGTGGTCGGGCTCAGCCCAGTTGAAGCCGCCGCCGCGCGTGATCAGGATCTTCTTCTCGTGCAGCAGGTCAAGGGCGAACTGCTCGTCATCGGTGATGTTGAACTTCTTCACATCCATCTTGGGGAAGATGTAGAACGCCGCACGCGGCTTAACCACCGAGATGCCGTCAATCTTGTTGAGCGCCTCATACACAAAGTTGCGCTGCTCGTAGACACGGCCGCCGGGACGGATGTAGTCGTTAACGGACTGATGGCCACCGAGTGCCGTCTGAACGATCGACTGAGCCGGCACGTTGGAGCACAGGCGCATGTTCGAGAGCATGTTGACGCCCATGATGAAGTCGCTCATGCAGCGCTGGTTGCCCGAAAGCACCATCCAGCCAATACGATAGCCCGCAATCATGTGCGACTTGGAAAGGCCGCTAAAGGTGACGCAGGGCAGATCGGGAGCGAGCGAGGCAATCGAGACGTGCTCGTAGCCGTCCATGCACAGGCGGTCGTAGATTTCATCGGCAAAGATCATCAGCTGATGCCTGCGTGCAATCTCGACGATGCCCTCGAGCACCTCGCGCGGATAGACAGAACCCGTGGGGTTGTTGGGGTTGATGATGACGAGGGCTTTGGTCGCGCTCGTGATCTTGGACTCCATATCCTCCAGGTCGGGATACCAATCCGCCTGCTCATCACACAGATAATGTACGGGATGACCGCCGGCAAGGGTTGCGCACGCCGTCCAGAGCGGATAGTCAGGGCTGGGGATCAGAATCTCGTCGCCATTGTCGAGCAGCGCGTTCATCGAAAGCTGAATGAGCTCGGACACGCCGTTGCCCGTGTAGATGTGCTCCATCTGAACATTGGGCAGGCCCTTGATCTGCGAATACTGCATGATCGCCTTGCGCGCGGAGAACAGGCCACGCGAGTTGGAATAGCCTTCGCAGTCGGGCAGCTGCTGGCGCATGTCCTTGATGACCTCATCGGGTGTGCGGAAACCGAAGGGCGCCGGGTTGCCGATATTGAGCTTGAGGATGCGCTCGCCCTCGTCCTCCATACGGGCGGCCTCGTCGACGACGGGACCGCGCACGTCATACAGGACGTTGTCGAGTTTGGTGGATTTAGAAAAAGTACGCATGGTGGTGCTCCTTGCAATTTGAGCTGAGGGATGGGGTTCGGGCTTGGAATCGTTGCGGGGTGATGATGCCTCGCCTTGATCGGCGTCGCCGGCAAGCAGCCAGGTAACATCGACCTCCAAAATACGGGCGAGCAGCTCAGCCACATCGCGCCGCGGGATCGTCTTGCCGCTCACATATTGGCTCATCTGACTCTTGCCGAGTTTTTTGCCGAGCATCTCCGATGCGCGGATTACGTCCGACTGGCGAACGTCGCGATCGGACATAGTCTGTCGCAGGCGATCGCTAAACGTCTCTTGGGCCACTAGAACCTCCTTGCTGGCAAAGTTCAATTTATAGAACACGAATTGAACCAAGGTTCAATTTAGGCAGCAGTATAACGCGGTACCTCATTCGAAAGTTCAATTTCATAAGAAAATGCACCGGACTCTGAGATTTGCCCAAAGCGGACAATGACACGCACGCGTTTAGAGGTATTCGAGGAAACGGGCGGCAGCAAGCGAAACATCGGCCGTTCGATATATGGCGTTGATCTGCCGATGGGGATGTCCCTCGAGCGGTCGCACGGCAACATCGAACTGACAGCGGCGCAAGATGAGCGCGGGAAGAATGCTCACGCCCAGTCCGTCCTCGACCATAGCCATAATCGCATAGTCATCCCAGGTCGACAGTTTTGAGCGCACTGTCAGTCCCGCCCGACGAAACAGCGGCGTAATCTCGTCATCGGTGCCGCGTTCTAGCAGAATAAACTGCTCGTTAGCCAAATCGGTAAGAGAGACGACCTCCGCCGTGGCAAGTAAAGAGTCTGCCGGCACTACCGCCATCAACTCGTCGCGTACCAAAGACCGCGATGTCATGCCACTTTCTCGGGGCTCACGCGGGATAAAGCCCAGATCGCAGCGGCCCTCTGCCACCCATTGTTCAATCTCTGAGTAATCGCCCATCAGCAACTCATAATCGACGTCCGGGTGATCGGCGCGAAAGCGCGCAATCACCGGCGGCAGCACGTGGGTCGCCACACTCGAAAACGTACCGATGCAGATTTTGCCGCGCATGAGCCCGCGCATCTCATCCACCCGTCGCTGCAAGCGAGTGAATTCCTCGCAGAGCGCCTCGACCGCCGGCATGACCTGCCGCCCGTCGGCAGAAAGTACTACGCCCTCGCGACTGCGGTCGAGCACCTTAAAGCCCCAATCGGCCTCAAGATCGGCCACCATACGGCTCACGCCCGATTGCGAATAGCTCAGGCGCTCGGCAGCACGCGTAAAGCTTCCGGCGCGCACCGTCTCCAGCAGCACCTGCATCTTTTGAATATTCGTTTCCACGGCACCCCTCAACCTTTACATGCGTTTTTATCATGTTTGCCATGCATTATATTCGCTTTTCTTCTAAAGCCAGTTCACCCATAGTGCACATGTTCGGATATAGAGGGGATGTCAGCGCATGAACAACGGACTGTTTACGTACTTAGCAGCATTGCTATTGTTTGGCTCCAACGGCATCATCGCCGCCGCCATCGCACTGCCGAGCTCCGATATCGTGCTACTGCGCACGTTTTTGGGCGCCCTCTCGCTTGTCACTATCCTTGCCATCACCCAACGCCATAAACTGCAGGCGCCATCTCGTCCCCGCGAAGCCGCAGCACTCCTTCTCTCGGGAGCCGCGCTGGGCGCCAGCTGGATTTTTCTGTTCCGCGCCTACCAGACGATCGGCGTCGGCGTATCCTCGCTGCTGTACTACTGTGGCCCCATCATTGTCATGACGCTCTCCCCACTCATCTTTGGTGAAAAACTGACCGGCGGCAAAATCGCCGGGTTTATCGCCGTCGCCTGCGGTGCTTTTCTCATTGCAGCACAAGGTCTAGGCGGCAATATGCCCATTGCGGGTATCGTCTGCGGTATCGCCTCGGCATTTTGCTATGCGCTGATGGTCATCGCTAGCAAGGGTGCGCCACACATCGAAGGCCTCGAGAACTCCACGCTCCAGGTGAGTGCCGCCTTTGTGACCGCTCTGGTCCTCACGCTCATCACGCAGGGTGCACCCTCATTCCTGTCCGCCGGCGTCGCCGCAGGCATCGATTGGCGCGCCGTCGTCATGCTCGGCGTCGTCAACACCGGCATTGGTTGCCTGCTCTACTTTAGCGCCGTCGCCAAACTGCCTGTGCAGACCGTCGCCGTCGTCGGCTACCTCGAGCCGCTTTCGGCGGTCGTGTTCTCCGCCGTTCTTTTGTGCGAAGCCATAACACCGGTCCGCCTGATGGGCGCCGCTCTTATCATCGGCGGCGCGCTCTCTTGCGAACTCGCCGGCAAACGCGCAAACGCCAAGGCTGGCATCGCCCAGGCAGCACGTGCTTAATAGCCCCTCTTCAGTTTCAAAACAGGGGCGCGTCCGCGGTTATCACATTGCAACAAGCCATTCAGCGGATATGCCCCTGCTTTGAAATACTACCTACGTATATGAATAATCCCCAGATGGGGATTATTGTCTAAAATAACCCGATGTGCCAAACTGCTCTTATATGTATAAAGATGGCATAAAGGTCTACTGCTCGTGGCAGAGGCCAGATGTCCAAGGGAGTCCACGTGGCACACAACAAGCTGGAGGCAAGCTTCCAAGACCAGCGTAGTCAAGGCGGGCATGGAGCCATCCCCCTCTCCGCTGGCATGCTGCTCGTAACGCTCGGCGTCGTCTATGGCGACATCGGCACGAGCCCCATGTACACCATGAAATCAATTGTCGCCAACAACGGCGGCATCGGTACCGTCAGCGAGGACATGATCCTGGGCGCTCTTTCGCTCGTCATCTGGACCATGACGCTCGTGACCACGGTCAAGTACGTTGTAATCGCCATGAAGGCCGACAACCATAACGAAGGCGGCATCTTCGCCCTGTTCAGTCTCGTGCGCAAGGTGGCACCGTGGCTGATTCTGCCCGCCATGATCGGCGGCGCGGCGCTGCTCGCCGACGGCATCCTCACCCCCGCCGTCACGGTTACCACGGCCATCGAGGGCCTGCGCACCATCGAGTGGGGCCACGCGCTATTGGGTGACGGGCAAACCAACGTCATCATTATTACCATCATCATTATCTGCGGGCTGTTTGCCATGCAGCGCGCCGGTACCTCGTCGATCGGCAAGCTGTTCGGCCCGCTCATGACGCTGTGGTTCCTGTTCCTGGCAGGCGCCGGCCTGTTCAACATGCTCGGCAATTTGTCTATCCTGCGCGCGCTCAACCCCATCCGCGGCATCATGTTCCTGTTCTCGCCCATCAACCACTCGGGCATCATGGTGCTCGGCTTTGTCTTCCTGTCGACAACCGGTGCCGAGGCACTCTACTCGGACATGGGCCACGTGGGCAAGGCAAACATCTATGCATCCTGGCCATTTGTTAAGGCGGCCCTTATCCTCAACTATCTGGGTCAGGGAGCTTGGCTACTCGCCAATAACTCCAACCCCCAGATGCTCGCGATGGATATCGTTAACCCGTTCTATATGATGCTTCCCGAGCCCCTGCGCCCCTTTGCCATCGTGCTTTCGGCCGTGGCGGCCATCATCGCCTCGCAGGCGCTCATCACCGGCTCGTTCTCGCTGGTATCCGAGGCAACGCGCCTCAACCTTATGCCGCACCTGCGCATCCACTAC
>DBEZXW010000011.1:0-9743 GCA_048291725.1 Collinsella sp.
TCGTGGCCACGCCCCGTGCTTAAAACCCCAAGAAGGAGTGAACAATGGCAGAAGAGAAGTATGTGCCGCGTCTGAAGACCAAGTACAACAACGAGGTCAAGCAGCAGCTTCAGGACAAGTTCCAGTACGAGAACGTCATGATGATCCCCAAGTTTGAGAAGATCGTCGTGAACATGGGTGTCGGCGAGGCCGCTACCGATTCCAAGGCCATCGACGGTGCCGTGCGCGACCTGCGCGCCATCACCGGTCAGCAGCCGATGATCACCCGTGCCCGCAAGTCCATCGCTACCTTCCGCCTGCGCGCTGGTATGCCGATCGGCTGCAAGGTTACCCTGCGTGGCGACCGTATGTGGGAGTTCTTCGATCGTCTGACCTCCGTCGCGATCCCCCGTATCCGCGACTTCCGCGGCATCTCCGCCAAGAGCTTCGACGGCCGTGGTAACTTCTCCATGGGCGTCACCGAGCAGCTCATCTTCCCCGAGATCGACTTCGACTCCGTCGATCACCAGCGCGGTATGGACATCACTTTCGTGACCACCGCCAATACCGATGAGGAGGCCAAGGCCCTTCTGGACGCCTTCGGTTTCCCGTTCAAGAAATAGGTTCACCTGCCCTATAAGTGCCGTTCCCACAAGGGGGCGGCGCTTGGGGCGAACAATACTCTATGTGAGGAGGATATAAGTGGCTAAGACATCGATGATCGTCAAGTGCAATCGCAAGCAGAAGTTCTCTACTCGTGAGTACACGCGCTGCCAGCGCTGCGGCCGTCCGCACTCTGTGTACCGCAAGTTCGGCCTGTGCCGTGTCTGCTTCCGCGAGCTTGCACTCAAGGGCGAGCTTCCCGGCGTTAAGAAGGCCAGCTGGTAAGTCACTACCAGCGTTTCAAGCATCAGTTTGGAACAGGGAAAACGCGCTAAAAAGGCTTTGCCGTTAAGGGCGGCGAAGAACCAAGAGCACGTGTTCATCAAGAACGAAGGAGAATCTGTATGAACCTTACAGACCCGATCGCAGATATGCTTACGCGCATCCGTAACGCTAACTCTGTGAACAAGGCCACGGTCTCCATGCCGAGCAGCAAGAAGCTCGTCGAGATCGCTCGTGTTCTGCACGAGGAGGGCTACATCGAGGGCTACGATGTCGAGGACACCGTTCCCCAGAAGACTCTGCACATCACGCTTAAGTATGGTCCCAAGAAGGCTAAGGTCATCAACGGCATCCGCCGCATTTCCAAGCCGGGCCTGCGTAAGTACACCGGCGTTGCCGACATGCCCCGCGTCCGCGGTGGCCTTGGTACCGCCATTATTTCCACCAGCCATGGCGTCATGACCGACCGCGATGCTCGCAAGCACAACGTCGGCGGCGAGATCATCGCTTACGTCTGGTAATTCGCTCGGTAGGTAGAAGGAAAGGAGATCACCGTGTCTCGTATCGGTAATAAGCCTGTCCAGATTCCCGCCGGAGTCGAAGTGGCAGTCAACGGCAACAACGTTGTCGTCAAGGGCCCCAAGGGCCAGCTCGAGCTCGATGTCTTTGAGAAGCTCGCTATCAACGTCGAGGACAACGTCCTCACCGTTTCCCGTCCCGACGACGAGCGTGAGACCCGTGCCCGCCACGGCCTCACCCGCGCCCTCATCCACAACATGGTTGTTGGCGTTTCCGAGGGCTTCGAGAAGAAGCTCGAGCTCGCCGGCGTCGGTTACCGCGTGCAGCAGAAGGGCAAGAACCTCGAGTTCTCCCTGGGCTTCTCGCACCCCGTGATCGTCGAGGCTCCCGAGGGCATCACCTTCGAGGTTCCCGACAACACCCACGTGAACGTCAAGGGTATCAACAAGCAGCAGGTCGGTCAGATCGCCGCTGAGATCCGCGGCCATCGTCCTCCCGAGCCTTACAAGGGCAAGGGTATCCACTACGTTGGCGAGCACATCCGCCGCAAGCTGGGTAAGGCCGCCAAGTAGTCGTAACCGACTCACTCGCATAAGACCAGCACCCCGTCAGGTGCTGGCAAGATCAACCTTTTTAGGAGTTTACGTATGAACAAGCATAAGGCGAAGCTGGAAGGCCTCAAGCGTCGTCAGCGTCGTGTTCGCGGCAAGGTCTCGGGTACCTCCGAGCGTCCGCGTCTTCGCGTGACCCGTACTAACGCCAACATCTATGCCCAGATCATCGACGACAGCAAGGGCTCCAGCCTGACGCTCGTCTCTGCCTCGACCCTCGAGGCCGAGTTCAAGGGCACCCACACCTCGAACAAGGAGGCTGCGGAGAAGGTCGGTCAGCTCGTTGGCAAGCGCGCCATCGAGGCCGGCATCACCAAGGTCGCCTTCGATCGCGGTGGCCGTATCTACCATGGCCGCGTCAAGGCCCTCGCCGACGGTGCTCGTGCCGCCGGTCTCGAGTTCTAGGAGGTATGTAGCACATGGCTCGTAATCAGAAGCAGCAGCGCGAGGCCTCCGAGTTCGAGGAGCGCGTCGTTTACATCAACCGCGTGTCGAAGACCGTCAAGGGTGGTCGTCGCATGAGCCTCGTCGCTCTCGTCGTCGTTGGCGACGGCAAGGGCAACGTCGGCGTTGGCATGGGCAAGTCCGCTGAGGTGCCCATGGCCATCTCCAAGGCATCTCTCGATGCCAAGAAGAACATGTTCCACGTGCCGGTGACCGAGCAGGGCACCATCCCGCACGAGGTTCTCGGCCACTTTGGTGCCGGCCGCATCATCATCAAGCCCGCTGTCGAGGGTACCGGCGTTATCGCCGGCGGCGCTGTGCGTCCCCTCTTTGAGCTTGCTGGCATCAAGAACGTCCTGTCCAAGTCCCTCGGTACCGACAACGGCCTCAACATCATCAAGGCTGCCGTCGAGGGCCTCAAGGAGCTCTCCAGCCCTGAGGACGTCGCGGCTCGCCGTGGCCTGACGGTCTCCGAGATGTTCGTCGGTAAGGAGAACTAAGCATGGCTGACACCATCAAGATCAAGCAGGTCCGCAGCACCAACGGTTGCAAGCAGGACCAGGTCCGTACTGTCCGTGCCCTCGGTCTCCACAGGATCCGCGAGGTTCGCGAGATTGCTGACAACGAGTCCGTTCGCGGCATGATCTTCAAGGTCAAGCACCTTGTCGAGATTGTAGAGGAGTAGCAAATGCAGCTTCACGATCTTACTCCCGCGCCCGGTTCCACCAAGAACCGCAAGCGTGTCGGCCGTGGCAATTCTTCGGGTCACGGCACCACTTCTGGCCGCGGTCAGAAGGGCCAGGGTTCCCGCTCTGGCGGCACCAAGGGTGCCGGCTTCGAGGGCGGCCAGACTCCGCTGGCTATGCGCCTACCCAAGCTTCCGGGCTTCCGCAACCCCCGTCGTATCGAGTACACCGCTGTTAACGTTGAGCGTCTCGAGCGTAAGTTCGAGGATGGCGCTGTGATCGACGGTGCCGCTCTTAAGGCCGCTCGCATCACCAAGAGCGAGTTCGAGCCCGTCAAGGTGCTCGGCAATGGTGAGCTCACCAAGAAGTTCACGGTCAAGGTCGACAAGGTCAGCGCTTCTGCGCAGGCCAAGATCGAGGCCGCCGGCGGAAAGGTCGAGCTGCCGTGCTAAATGGTCTTAAGAATGCTTTCCGCATCAAAGAATTGCGCGAAAAGATTCTTTTTACCATAGCTATGCTCGTCGTGTACCGCATTGGTGCGCACGTTCCTGTGCCCGGCATTCCCTTCCAGGGGATGCTGGGCCTTTTCTCGACCGATAACAATTCGGTCGCCGCAGGTGCTATGGCCCTCCTGAATCTTTTCTCTGGCGGCGCGTTGAGCTATGTGTCGGTGTTTTCGCTGGGCATCATGCCTTACATCACCAGCTCGATCATCCTCCAGATGCTCCAGGCCGTCGTGCCTTCCCTGCATGAGCTTGCCCGCGAGGGCGAGGTCGGTCAGACCAAGATTACGCAGTATTCGCGTTACCTCACCCTGGCTCTGGCAATCCTCAACTCCGTGGGTTACCTCTTCCTCTTTAAGAGCTTCGGCATCAGCTTCAATGGCGCCGGCGCTCCCGAGATCATCTTTGACTTCATGATCGTCGGTACGCTCACCGCGGGCGCCATGCTGATCATGTGGATTGGTGAGCTCATCACCCAGCGCGGTATCGGCAATGGCATGTCGCTGATTATCTTTGCGAACATCATGGCCGGTCTGCCGCAGGCTATCTTCTCCAGCACCGAGGGCAATGCCGGTGGCATCATCACCATGGTGATCATCTGCGCCATCATCCTGCTGGTTATCCCGCTGATTGTTTTCCTTGAGCGCGGCCAGCGCCGCATCCCTGTCTCCTACGCTAAGCGCGTCGTGGGCCGTCGCATGATGGGTGGCCAGACCACCTACCTGCCCATCAAGGTCAACACCGCGGGTGTCGTTCCGATCATCTTCGCTTCGGCGCTGCTGTACTTCCCGGCTCAGATTGCCGTGTTCTTCCCCGGCATCGGCTGGATTCAGGCAGTTGCCTCCGCGCTTTCGACCGGTTGGCTCAACTGGGTGCTTAACGTTGTCCTCATCGTGTTCTTCGCGTACTTCTACACCTCCATGGTGTTCAACCCCGATGACACGGCTGATAACCTTAAGAAGCAGGGCGGCTTTATTCCGGGCGTCCGTCCGGGTAGAGCTACCGCGGCCTACATCAAGAACGCGCTCAACAAGATCACGCTTCCCAGCGCTGTCTTTTTGGCGCTCATCGCCATCGTGCCTTCGATCATCTTCTCCTTCACGGGTAACCATCTGATCCAGGCATTTGGCGGCACGTCCATCCTCATCATGGTCGGCGTCGTGCTCGACACAGTCGATAAGCTCGAAGGCCAGATCAAGATGTATGATTACGATGGATTCTTTAAATAGGCTAGAGGAGGATTGCTCATGAACCTCGTATTGCTCGGAGCTCCGGGTGCCGGTAAGGGCACCGTCGCACAGGAGCTCGTCGCCGAGTTTGGCGTCGCCCATATTTCCACGGGCGACCTGCTGCGTGCTGCCGTCAAGGGTGGCACCGAGCTTGGTATTCAGGCTAAGAAGTACATGGACGCTGGCGAGCTCGTTCCCGATCAGCTCGTGATCGACCTTGTCAAGGAGCGCCTTGCCGCCGATGACGCCCAGCAGGGCTTCATCCTCGACGGCTTCCCGCGCAACACCGCCCAGGCCGTGACGCTCGATTCCGAGCTCTCCGCCATGGGTCGCGAGATCGACTGTGCCCTTCTGGTCGATGTGGCCCCCGAGGTCATTATCGATCGTCTGTCTTCGCGTCGCACCTGCCGCGCATGCGGTTACACCGGCACCGCTGCCGATGCTACCTGCCCCAAGTGTGGCGGCGAGATGTATCAGCGCGACGACGACAAGCCCGAGACCATCAAGAACCGTCTCGACGTCTACGAGAAGTCCACGAGCCCGCTCGTCGACTACTATCGTGGCCAGGGTCTGCTCAAGTCGCTCAACGGTGACCAGGCTCGCGAGACCGTGTACGGGGATGTCAAAGAGGCTCTCGGTCTATGATCAAGATTAAGTCTGCAACGCAAATCGAGCAGATGAAGAAGGCAGGAGCGCTATCTAAGATGGCGCTCCGCCACGTTGGAGCCATGGTGCGCCCCGGCGTTTCGACTTTTGAGCTCGATCAGCTCGCGGAGCAGATTATCCGCATGCATGGCGGCACCCCTGCCTTTAAGGGTTACGGCGGGTTCCCGGGGACCATTTGCGCATCGATCAACGATGCCGTGGTCCACGGTATTCCCAACCCTGACATGATCCTGCGCGATGGCGATATCATCTCCATCGATACGGGAGCCGTTGTCGACGGTTGGGTCGGCGATAACGCATGGACGTTTTTCGTCGGCACCCCCACGCCCGAAGCCAAGGCTTTGTGCGAGGTCACGCGCGATTGCCTTAAGGCTGCCATCGAGCAGGCTGTTCCCGGTAACCATATCGGGGACGTCGGTTATGCCGTTCAGTCCCTCGCCGAGTCTCACGGTTACGGCGTGCTTCGTGATTATGTTGGCCATGGCATTGGCCGCGTGATGCACGAGGACCCCAACGTTCCTAACTATGGAAAGAAGGGGAGGGGCGTTCGCCTCCAGGCCGGCATGGTCATTGCCATCGAACCGATGGTAACGATGGGTTCCAACCATGTGAGCACGGGCTCCGACGGTTGGATTGTTACGACCAACGACCACCTGCCCGCCGCGCACTACGAGAACACCGTCGCCATTACCAATGACGGTCCGGTGATTCTCACCACGGATGCCCAAGGTGCTTGGTGTTCGCTCCAAGGCGGAGAAATGTAAAAGTCGCCGCCCCCTGATGCCCAACCTCGCCTTTCAATTTCGAAGGCATGACCCCAAGGTCTATGCCTTCTCATTTCAAGGCGATCTTGGGCATCAGGGAACGGCTTTGTTTTACATTTCAAATGTAACAAGTTCCACTTAGTTGTGGAGCCATTACGAAGTTATTACGATGCGTGCATACGTGTTGTAGAATACTCAATCGCTGTCGTTTTCTAGAGAAAGATGATTGCTTGTGAAGAAGGAAGACGCAATTGAGCTTGAGGGTACGGTAAAGGAGCCGCTGCCCAACGCCATGTTTAAGGTCGAGCTCGAGAACGGTCATTCGGTTCTGTGCAACATTTCTGGCAAGATCCGAATGAATTACATCCGTATTCTCCCCGGTGACAGGGTTGTCGTGGAGCTTTCCCCGTACGACCTGACCCGCGGCCGCATCACCTATCGCTACAAATAGCGGCACGCATACACGCACTCCATTTCCGGCTGCAGGCTTAGCTCAACCTACGGTCGGATTGTGTGTGAAGACCAGCCATAGTTTTAAACGCCTGCGGCTGGGCGAATAGATAGTAGGGAAGTAGTTTGAGCGCTACCGAAAGGAAGAACGATGAAGGTACGTCCTTCGGTCAAGAAGATGTGCGATAAGTGCAAAATCATTAGGCGCCATGGCAAGGTCCTCGTCATTTGCGAGAACCCCCGTCATAAGCAGCGTCAGGGTTAAGAGAGGAGACTACGTTGGCCCGTATTAATGGTGTCGACCTCCCGCGTGAGAAGCGCGTTGAGATCGGTCTGACCTACATTTACGGCATCGGCCGCACCACTGCGACGAAGATTTGCGTCGAGTGCAACGTTAACGTGGATACGCGCGTTAAGGACCTCACCGAGGATGAGGTTAACGCCATCCGCGATTATATCGATAAGAACCAGATCATGGTTGAGGGCGACCTCCGCCGTGAGCGCAACCAGAACGTCAAGCGCCTTATGGACATCGGCTGCAACCGCGGCCTTCGTCACCGCAAGGGCCTCCCGGTCCGCGGCCAGCGCACCCACACTAACGCTCGTACCCGCAAGGGCCCGAAGCGTCAGATCGGTGCTAAGAAGAAGAAATAAGGAGCGCTAGATAGATGGCTACTGCTAAGAAGAACGTTCGCGCTGCCCGTCTGAAGCGCGCGGACCGTAAGAACATTTCCGTGGGCCAGGCTCACATTCGTTCTACGTTCAACAACACGATCGTTTCGATCACCGATCCCCAGGGCAACGTCATTTCCTGGAAGTCGGCTGGCCAGGTGGGCTTCAAGGGCTCCCGTAAGTCCACGCCGTTCGCTGCCCAGATGGCTGCCGAGGCTGCTGCCAAGCAGGCCATGGAGCACGGTATGAAGAAGGTTTCCGTCTTCGTCAAGGGCCCCGGCTCCGGTCGTGAGACCGCCATCCGCTCCCTCCAGGCTGCTGGCCTCGAGGTCTCGAGCATCCAGGACAAGACCCCCATTCCGCACAACGGCTGCCGCCCCAAGAAGCGTCGCCGCGTGTAACTGAAAGGATCGTATCAATATGGCAATCGACAGGACTCCTGTTCTTAAGCGCTGCCGTCAGCTCGGGATCGATCCCGCTGAGCTCGGTTACAGCAGCAAGAAGGAATCTATCCGTCAGCCCAAGCGCCGTCGCAAGGAATCTGAGTACGGCATGCAGCTGCGCGAGAAGCAGAAGGTTAAGTTCATCTATGGCGTTCTGGAGAAGCAGTTCCACGGCTACTTCAACAAGGCCCGTAAGATGAACGGCGTCACCGGTGAGAACCTCATGATCATTCTTGAGTCTCGCCTCGACAACGTCGTCTTCCGTCTTGGCTTCGCCCGCACCCGCAAAGAGGCTCGTCAGTCCGTCCGTCACGGTCACTTCACCGTGAACGGCAAGCGCGTGGACATCCCGTCCTACCGCGTCAAGGCCGGCGACGTCGTCGCTGTCGGCGAGAAGTTCCGTGACCTCCTCCCCATCAAGGAGGCTCTGATTTCCTCCGAGCGCTTTGAGGTCCCTGGCTGGCTCGAGGTCGATATCGAGAAGCTGTCTGGTAACGTGCTCGCTCTGCCGACGCGTGAGCAGATCAGCGGTGATATCAACGAGCAGCTCATCGTCGAGCTCTACTCTAAGTAGTCCATCCGGGCTGCTGAGGCTGGAGGTAATACATGTCAGAATTCATTAGGCCTCAGGTTCAGGTCGAAGAGATCAACGAGACGTCTGCTCGTGTCTCCGTCGAGCCGCTCGAGCGTGGTTACGGCGATACGCTGGGTAACTCCCTTCGTCGCGTTCTTCTGTCCTCGCTCGAGGGTGCCGCCGTCGAGGCTATTCAGATCGATGGCGCGCAGCACGAGTTCATGACCATCCCTAACATGGTCGAGGATGTCACCGACATCGTCCTGAATGTCAAGGGTCTTGTCTTCAGGGCTCTCGGCACGACCGACGAGGCGACCGCCACCATTTCGGTTGACGGCCCCTGCGAGGTCACCGGTGCGGACTTCTTTATTCCGTCCGAGTTTGAGCTGGTCAACCCCGAGCAGCACATCGCTACGCTCACCGAGGGTGGCCATCTCACCATGAGCATGCGCATCGGCTATGGCCGCGGCTATGTTTCTGGCGAGGCCAACAAACGCGACAACGATCCCATCGGTGTGATCCACGTCGACTCGCTGTACTCGCCGGTTTCCCGTTGCGCCAAGCTCGTTGAGGCTTGCCGTGTCGGTCAGCACACCGACTACGACCGCCTTGTCCTCGAGATCGAGACCAACGGCTCCATCGCCCCGCGCGACGCCGTGGTCCAGGCTGCCAATATCATCAACCAGCATATGGCCGCCTTTATGAACCTTGCCGAGACCCCCGAGGTCGAGGAGGAGGCTTCGATCTTCGCTCCCGAGGTCACCAACGACAACGCTGAGCTGGACAAGCAGATCGAGGATTTGGACCTTTCCGTCCGTTCCTACAACTGCCTTAAGCGCGCCAGCATTCACTCGGTCCGTCAGCTCGTTGAGTTCTCGGAGAACGATCTGCTCAACATCCGTAACTTCGGTGTTAAGTCGATCGAGGAAGTGAAGGACAAGCTTGAGTCCATGGGCCTGAGCCTGAAGGCTTAATGCTTCGCATATTTGAGGAGAAACTAGACCATGCGTCACAACGTTAAGAAGGGCCTGAAGCTCGGCACCGATGCGAGCCACACCAAGGCCATGAAGAAGAGCCTTGCTAAGGCCCTCTTCGAGAACGACCGCATCAAGACCACCGAGACCCGCGCTAAGGCGCTGCGTTCGGTCGTCGATCCGATCATCACCTGGGCCAAGAAGGGCGACCTGCACTCTCGTCGTCTGGCTATCGCCAAGCTCGGTGATAAGCAGCTCGTTGCCGAGATCTTCGACAAGGCTGCTCAGGGTATGTGGCAGGACCGCAACGGCGGTTACACCCGCATCATGAAGCTCGGCAACCG
>DBEZXW010000012.1:0-21352 GCA_048291725.1 Collinsella sp.
GAGGCGCCGCGCGCTCGGGCGGCGCGCCAGGGAGATAGTGGACGAGATAGTCGAGAAGCGCGGCCTCAAGAAGGAGTAACATCGGGGCTTGCAGCGACGGACCTCAGGACACTCTTACACCACGTCTGCGCGCGCCACCCGCAGGTTGTCCTGCGCCCCCGTTTTCTGGGCATTGCGGTTGTTTGCCGCCGGTTGTTACGCCGCCTCGTCGAACTGCGAGTTATACAGGTCGGCGTAGAAGCCACCCTGGGCGAGTAGCTCGTCGTGTGTGCCCTTCTCGACGATGTCGCCGTCGCGAATTACCAAGATTACGTCGGCGTTGCGGATCGTGGACAGGCGGTGCGCGATGACAAAGCTGGTACGGCCCTGCATCAGCGCATCCATGGCGCGCTGAATAAGCTCCTCGGTGCGGGTGTCGACGTTGGAAGTCGCCTCGTCCAGAATCAGCGCCGGGCGGTCGGCCAAAATGGCACGGGCGATGGTCACGAGCTGGCGCTGACCCTGCGACAGGTTAGTGCCCTCCTCGTTAATCATAAAGTCATAACCGCCGGCAAGCGTATGGATAAAGTGGTCGCAACGTGCGGCGCGCGCGGCGGCTTCGACCTCGGCATCGCTCGCATCGGGGCGTCCGTAGCGGATGTTCTCGCGGATGGTGCCGTTAAACAGCCAGGTATCCTGCAGCACCATGGCAAACTCGCCGCGCAGCGCCGCGCGGTCCCAGTCGCGCACGTCGACGCCCTCGACACGCAGCGAACCGCCGTCCACATCGTAGAAGCGCTGCAGCAGCTTGATGAGCGTGGTCTTGCCGGCGCCGGTGGGGCCGACGATGGCGATGGTCTGGCCGGGCTGCGCCTCGCAGCTAAAGTCGTGGATGATGGTCTTGTCGGGCGTGTAGCCAAACTTGACATGGTCAAACTCCACGTGGCCGGGGCGCTTCTCGGGAATCTGCGCGTCGGCCTTCTGCTCCTCCTCGGGCGCGGCTAGGAACTCAAAGACGCGCTCGGTGGCGGCAGCCATCGACTGCATCGTGTTGCTCACATTGCCCAGCTGCTGCACGGGTTGCGTAAAGTTGCGAACGTACTGGATAAAGCTCTGGATGTCGCCGGGCGTGGCATTGCCGGTCAGCGCGAGTTGCGCGCCCACCACGACGACGCCCACGTAGCCCATGTTGCCCACCAAACTCATGAGCGGCATCATCAGGCCCGACAGGAACTGCGAGCGCCAGCCACTAATAAAGAGGCGGTCGTTTTGGCGGTCGAATTCCTCGATCGAAGCCTCGGCGCGGTCGAACACCTGGATGACGTTCTGGCCGGCAAAGTCCTCCTCGATGATGCCGTTGACGGCGCCCAGAACCTGCTGCTGCTCGCGGAAGTACGGCTGCGAGAAGTGAATCATCACGGTCAGGATAATCGCAGCGGCCGGCAGCGTGAGCACGGTGACGCCGGTGAGCGGCAGGCTGATCGACAGCATCATGACGAGCACGCCGATAATCTGCGTCACCGACGTGATGAGCTGGGTCACGCTCTGGTTGAGCGACTGGCCGAGCGTATCGACGTCGTTGGTGATGCGACTGAGCACGTCGCCCTTGCTGTGTCCGTTAAAGTAGCTCATCGGCACGACGGCAATCTTGGCGGCGATCTCCTTGCGCATTCGGTAGCAGATCTTTTGCGTGACGCCGGTCATGAGCCAGCCCTGGATTAGACTGCAGATAGAGCTCGCCAGATACAGGCAGAGCAAAAAGCCGAGCGTCTTGGCAATCCAGGCAAAGTCGACATCGCCGGTGCCGTTGACCTTGGCAACCAAGCCCTCGAACAGTTTGGTGGTAACCTGGCCGAGCACCTTGGGCCCCACAATGTTAAAGATGACCGAGCACACGGCAAAGGCGACGGCGGTAAACACGGCAATCTTGTGCTGGCCGATATAGCCGAGCAGCTGCCTCATGGTGCCCTTAAAGTCCTTGGCCTTTTCGCCGCGACGCATGCCGCCCATGCGGCCCATGGGACCACGCTGGCGGGTGGGCTTGGGAATCTGAGTCTTGGTCTCGTCTGCCATTAGCGCTCGCCTCCTTCCGTGACGGCTGCAATTTCTTCTTGGGTAAGCCCCAGCTCCTCGGCGGAAAGCTGCGACTGTGCGATCTCCAGGTACGCCGGGCAGCTGCGCAGCAGCTCCTCGTGCGTACCGGTGCCCACCACGTGGCCGTCGTCGAGCACAATGATCTGGTCGGCGTGCATGATGGTTGCGATGCGCTGGGCCACGACCACGAGCGCGGCGTCGGTAACGTTTTTTGCAAGCTCTTCGCGCAGGCGAGCGTCGGTCTTGTAGTCGAGGGCGCTAAACGAATCATCGAAAACCACGACCTCGGGCTTTTTGGCCAACGCGCGGGCGATGGCCAGGCGCTGGCGCTGACCACCCGAAACATTGGAGCCGCCCTGGCTGATGGGGGAGTCGTAGCCGCCCTCGCGCTCGGCGATAAAGTCCTCGGCCTGTGAGATGCGCGCGGCTTGGCGCATGTCATCATCGCTTACCATGTCGCCCGCAAACTTGAGGTTGCTCTCAACGGTGCCCGAGAACAGACGACCCTGCTGCGGAATATAACCGATGCGGCGGCGCAGCTCGGAAAGGGTCATGTCGCGCACGTCGATGCCGTCGAGCGAAATGCTGCCGCCCGTGACGTCGTACAAGCGTGGAATCAGCTGCACGAGCGTGGACTTGCCCGAGCCCGTGGAGCCAATGATGCCGAGCATCTGACCGGCATGCGTGGTGAAGTTCACGCCGCTGATGACATCGGCGCGGGCATCGGGGTACTGGAAGCTCACGTCGCGGAAGGTGAGCTCACCGCGCGGCGAGCTGGCCGCGGGCAGTTTGGGCGAGGCAGGGTCGTTGATGCTCGTGGGGCAGGTGATGACCTCATCTACGCGCTCGGCTGCGACCTCGGCACGGGGCAGGATGACCGAAACCATGGTGAGGATCATAAACGCCATGACGATCTGCATAGTGTAGGAGATGAACGCCATCATGTTGCCGACCTGCATCACGCCGTCGGACACGCCCTGCGCGCCAAACCAGACGATAAGCACGGTGATGCAGTTCATGACGAGCATCATGAGCGGCATCATGAAGCTCATGGCGCGGTTGGTGTAGAGCTGCGTGGTCATCAGGTCGAGCGAAGCCTTGTCAAAGCGCTCGAGCTCATGTTCCTCGCGGTTGAACGAGCGGATGGGCATAAGGCCGTCGAGCAGCTCGCGGGCGGTAAGGTTCACGCGGTCAACAAAGCTTTGCATCTTTTTGAACTTGGGCATGGTGAGGCCCATGAGCACGCCGACAACGGCCGAAACCGCGATGATGGCCACGGCGATGGTCCACTCCAGGCCGGTATGGTTGGCCAGGACGCGCATGACGGCGACGATGCCCATGACGGGGGCCATCAGACACATGCGGATAAACAGGGTTGCGGCCATCTGGATCTGCTGAATGTCGTTGGTGCAGCGGGTGATGAGCGAGGCCTGGCTAAACTTGCCCACCTCGGCCGGCGAGAAGTGCATAACCTTGTTGAAGGTCTCGCGGCGCAGGTCGCGTGCGATGGAACAGGCGGTGCGCGAAGCTACGGCACCGGTCAGGATGGTGGCGACGAGCGACACAAGGCACAGACCAAACATCGTGGTTGCCATGCGGCTCAGGTAGGCGTTCTGTACGTCGGCGGGGTCGATGCCTTGCGCCTTGTACTCGTCCTGTACATAGCTCACGGCGCGCTGGGTGACGATGGAGCCCGACATGGAGCCCATTTTGTCCGCCATTTGGTTGGCGCCCTCGACGAGCTTGCTTTGGTCTACCAGACCGCCCTCGACACCCAAGCGCAGGCTCTTCATGGTGATCTTACCGCCGTCGGCATCAATCTGCTTTTGCATGTTCTGCGCCGCTACGGCCTTCTGCTGCATCTCGGCGAGCTGCTCGGGCGCCATCGCTGCCATTTGCTCGGGGGCGGGCGTGGCCTGGGCAGCGTTGTCGTCTTTCTCGCTGGACGAGCCCATCATGTCGCCCATGGAGTCGGCGTCGATGCCCTGGTCGAGCGAAAGAACGACGGTCTCGGGCAGGCTCATAATGCCGGCAATCTTGCCTCCATCGGCACGCTCTTCCTCGGTGCCCATGTACGTTCGAATGCCGTTTTTGTCAGCCTTGCTAAACACGGCCTCCACAGCCTTGGCGTCCTTGGCGCTCATAAAGAGTTCGAGGTCGTCGAGCGATTCGGCGCGAATGGTGTCGGGCACGGGCGAGGCGATGCCGCCTTGCTGCACGCCCACGTCGACGATATCGCTCATGTAGGTAGGCAGTGCCAGATCGGCGTTGCAACTGATTACGATAAGTACGATAGCTGCGAACAGTGCCAGGATATGCTTTTTAAAGAGCTTGAGAATCCTCACTCGGCATCTCTCCTTTCTTGATTGCGGTCGATAATTTCGTTGGCACGCCTTAGAAGACGCACCATCTCTTGGGTATCTGTTTCGCCGAGCTGCTCGAGGAAAGCCGCGGTGCGCTTCTCGAATTCCCGACGTTTGATTTCGAGATCCTGGAATCCTTTGTCGGTCACTATGACGTGTACGCGACGACGGTCAGTCTTTGAGTGCTCGCGCTCGACCCAGCCCTTGGCCTCGAGGGCGCGTAGGATATTGGCGATGCGGGCGCTCGAGACCCAGGCGCGATCAGCGAGTTCGCTCGGCGTGAGCGAACCGCCGGCGAGTATGAGGGCGCGCATGACGGCCATCTCGCCGCCGAGGGCTTTATCCGCAAAGCGCGAAATGCGCTGATGCATGCTGCCGAACTCGGTAAGGAGCTGACGCCCAAGCTCACGGAAATCGGTATCTTCCACCGAAAACCCCTAACACTAGAAACTATTTCCGGTGAAAGATGATACCCCAGCTCAACCATCCCATTCGGTAGATTTCTAGGCATGTCCCAAAAATCTACTTGGCCGCTAGGAAATATAAAGAGTGCATAAAGACTTAAAATCATTCAATTGCTGAAGCGTTTCAAAGAACTATTATGCACGCGGTTAGGCGAGGGGTTGTCACCACCATGACGACTGGGACTCATATAATCGCCACGTGCGATGCTCCAACTTCCCGCAAGGAGACACCTTACATAAAGGGGGATGGAGTCATGGCATTTGACTTCACGGGCAAGACTGCGATTGTCACGGGCGGCACTCAGGGCATTGGCCTCGAGATCGCCAAGGGCATCGTCGCGGGCGGCGGACATGTCGCGCTCATCGCAAGGAACGCTGCTAAGGGCGAGGCCGCTGTGGCCGAGCTTGGCGAGGGCAACAAGTTCTATCAGCTCGATGTCGCCGATGCGCCCAAGGCGCGCGAGACCGTCGAGCAGATTTTTACGGACCTGCCGCAAACCAACATCCTGATCAACTGCGCTGGCGTCATCAGCACCAAGAAGTTCGACGAGATCGACGACACCGAGTGGCGTCGCACCATCGACATCAACCTCAACGGTACCTTCACTATGATGAACGCCGTGTACCCGCACTTTAAGGCGGCCCATGCCGGCACTATCGTCAACGTGAGTTCCGTTGCGGGCAAGATCGGTGGCGGCCTGCTCGGCACCGCTGCCTACGCCAGCTCCAAGGCCGGTGTTAACGGTCTAACCAAGGCAGTCGCCAAGGAAGGCGGCAAGTTTGGCGTCCGCTGCAACGCCGTGTGCCCGTCGCTTACCCTTACCGATATGACCTCGATTCTCTCTGACGAGAACTCTCAGCGCATCATCAACGGTATTCCTCTGGGCCGCGCCGCCCAGGCCAGCGAGCCTGCGCAGATGGTGCTGTTCTTCGCTTCCGACCTCGCCAGCTTCGTGAACGGCGAGATCGGTGACTGCGACGGCGGCATCGTCCTGGACGGGTAATACCCCGCGACGATTATTCGGCGACGGCTCCTGCGACTCGGGACCGTCGCCTTCTTTCTGACATAGGCGCGTGCGGCTACGATTCGCATGCATCCAAAGGAGATATATATGAGTGAATCGACTGCGGTGGAGGCGCCGGCGGCAAAGGAGCCGTTCTTTAAGATGTCCTCCATCCCGGGCGCCAATATTTTGGTGCCGCTTCTGTTGGGCTGTCTGCTCAACACGCTATTCCCCGACCTGTTCAAAACGCTCGGCAGCTTTACGCTTGGCATGACCCAGCAGGGTGCAGGCCCGCTCGTGGGCGCCTTTTTGCTCATCGTCGGTACGACGATTTCGTTTAAGAGTGCTCCTGCCGCCGCTGCCCGCGGCGCCATCATCATCGCCGTCAAGCAGATCGTGGTCGTTGCCGTGTCGCTGCTCATCCTTTATGTGTTCAACGACAACCTGTTTGGTATCTCTGCCATGGTGATGCTGGCGGCTTGCACCGGCGCCAACAACGCTATGTACGCTGGGCTGATGGGCACCATGGGCAACGAGGCCGAGCGTGGCGCCGTCGCCATCACCACGCTCGTTGTCGGCCCTCCGGTCACGATGATTGTCCTTGGCGCCGCCGGTCAGGCTCCGATTGGCTGGTCGCTCGTGGGCGCCATCCTTCCGATTGTCGTTGGCATTATCCTGGGCAACCTGTTCCCCAGCTTTAAGAAGATGATGGCACCGGCACTTTCCGCCATCATCGTGCTCGTCTTCTTTGCCATGGGCTCGACCATGACCTTTGGCCAGCTCATTAATGGCGGTCTCCCCGGTATTCTGCTCGGCGTAATCTGCTCGGTGGTCTTTGCAATTCCCGTTATCGCGGTCGATAAGCTCACGGGCGGTACGGGTGTCGCAGGTGCGGCCATTTCGAGCTGCGCCGGAGCCAATGTGGCCACGCCTGCTGCCATGGCAAGCGTCAACGAGGCCTTGTACGGCGGTGCGGTGCTCGCGACGGCCACGGCACAGGTTGCAGCGTGCGCAATCGTGACGGCTATTTTGACCCCGCTGGTCACCAGCTGGTGCTACAAGCATTTTGAGGGCCAGGGCAACGGCGATAGCAAGGCAACGACCGATAAGGCCGCCGCAGCCGCCTAATGCCAAGCGGCAATCAAAGCTAAAAACTAGCTACGCCACAGGGCGGCCACGGGGGATCCCGTGGCCGCCCTGCAGTTTCTGTAGGGTCTCTGGGGCACTTTACCATGCTAAAGCTGGCATAACAGCTAGAGTGAACGTCGTACAAAGGCAAGGAAAAATATCAAACAAATCGGTGAACGGTAGTTGTTCGCGCTCGCATTTCCTGCGGATTTGTTAAAAACGTCCTAATGGTAGAAAAAAAGGAACATATAACAGCACTGATGAAGGGGGTGGCTATGTTATCCTTCTCAAACGGGTGAAATCTTGGGTTTTGGGTTGCAGTTCCAAGGTGGACAAACGTTTTTCCCTGTACCAACGTGTGGTGAAGAACGGAAGAAGCCGGTAGTGCAAGCCGATATTCAAGAATTCAATAAGCAGCGGTGTGAGAGAGCGCCGCATTACACGTAACTAGGAGCGTGGTTACACAATGCAGGAGGCATGGGAAGGCTTCAAGGAAGGCATTTGGACGGGAGAGGTTGACGTCCGAGACTTCATCCAGAAGAACTACACCCCCTACGAGGGCGACGAGTCGTTCCTCGCCGGCCCGACCGAGCGTACCAAGGAGCTGTGGGGCGAGGTTCTCGACCTGCTGCTTAAGGAGCGCGAGCAGGGCGGTGTCCTCGATATGGACACCAAGATCGTCACGGGTATCGTGAGCCACCCCGCTGGCTACATCGATAACGCCCACCGCGAGAAGGAGACCATCGTCGGTCTTCAGACTGACAAGCCGCTCAAGCGCGCGCTGCACGTCAACGGTGGTATTCGCATCGCTTGCCAGGCTGCCAGCCAGCACGGCTATAAGGTCGACGAGAACGTTGTCGAGCGCTACACCTTCGAGCGTAAGACCCACAACGCTGGCGTCTTCGATGTTTACACCCCCGAGATGCGTGCTTGCCGCTCGGCTCACATCATCACCGGTCTGCCCGATGGCTATGGCCGCGGCCGCATCATCGGCGACTACCGTCGTGTTGCCCTGTACGGCGTCGACTACCTGATCAAGGACAAGGAGGCCCAGAAGGCTTCCACCCCGACGGTCATGACCGCCGACAACATCCGCGATCGTGAGGAGCTGCAGGAGCAGATCCGCGCCCTCGGCGAGCTCAAGATGATGGCCGAGACCTATGGTTTCGATATTTCCAACCCTGCTACCAACACGCAGGAGGCCATCCAGTGGATGTACTTCGCCTACCTCGCTGCCGTCAAGGAGCAGAATGGCGCTGCCATGTCCATCGGCCGTACCTCTACGTTCATCGACATCTACGCTGAGCGCGACCTTGCCAACGGTACCTTCACCGAGGAGCAGATCCAGGAGTTCGTGGATCACTTCATCATGAAGCTCCGCATGGTCAAGTTTGCCCGTACCCCCGAGTACCAGGCCCTGTTCACCGGCGATCCGCAGTGGGTCACCGAGTCCATCGGCGGCATGGGTGTTGACGGCCGTACGCTCGTTACCAAGATGAGCTACCGCTACCTGCACACGCTCGAGAACATGGGCACCAGCCCCGAGCCCAACATGACCGTTCTGTGGTCGACCCGTCTGCCCGAGAACTTCAAGAAGTTCTGCGCCAAGACTTCTGTCGCCAGCTCCTCGATCCAGTACGAGAACGACGACCTCATGCGCGTCTATCACGGCGACGACTACGGCATTGCCTGCTGCGTGTCCTCCATGCGCATTGGCAAGGAGATGCAGTTCTTCGGCGCCCGCGCCAACCTGGCCAAGTGCCTGCTGTACGCACTCAACGGCGGTGTTGACGAGGTCTCCAAGAAGCAGGTCGGCCCCAAGTACCGCGCCGTCGAGGGCGATACGCTCGATTACGACGACGTTGTGGCCAAGTACAACGACATGATGAAGTGGCTTGCTGGCGTGTACGTCAACTCGCTGAACATCATTCACTACATGCACGACAAGTACTGCTACGAGCGCATCCAGATGGCTCTGCACGACAAGCACGTGCACCGCTGGTTCGCTACGGGCATCGCTGGCCTTTCCGTCGTGGCTGACTCCCTGTCCGCCATCAAGTACGCCAAGGTCCACCCCGTCCGTGATGAGAACGGCATCATCGTCGACTTCGAGACCGAGGGCGAGTTCCCCAAGTACGGTAACGACGACGACCGCGTCGACCAGATCGCTCACGACGTTGTGCACCAGTTCATGGAGTACATCCGCATGAACGACACCTATCGCAACTCCGTGCCCACGACCTCGGTTCTGACCATTACCTCCAACGTCGTGTACGGTAAGAAGACCGGCTCCACGCCCGACGGCCGCAAGGCTGGCCAGCCGTTCGCCCCGGGTGCTAACCCCATGCACAAGCGCGATAGCCACGGCGCCATCGCTTCGCTGTCTTCGGTTTCCAAGCTCCCGTTCCGCGATGCTCAGGACGGCATCTCCAACACCTTCTCCATCATCCCGAGTGCGCTCGGCAAGGAGGATCAGGTGTTCTTTGGCGATATCGACCTTGATCAGCTGGGCGAGTAACTATTGTTAGTGCTATACTAACAATAACGATTACTGATTAGTGCGCCGGTTTCGGCCGGCGCCTATCGATCGAAGGAGACACATTATGAAGGTTTCTGAAGTTTCCGAGACTCAGGCCGATAACCTGGTCCACATGCTCGACGCTTACGCCGAGAAGGGTGGCCACCACCTGAACATCAACGTCTTCAACCGTGAGACGCTGCTCGACGCTCAGGCTCACCCCGAGAAGTATCCGCAGCTGACCATCCGCGTTTCCGGCTACGCCGTGAACTTCCACACGCTCACCAAGGAGCAGCAGGACGAGGTCATTGCGCGTACCTTCCACAACAAGTTCTAAAGGGGCTCAACTCCCGCAGGATCGCCGGGGCTGTTTGGGCTACCTCCCAAAACGTCCTCGGACATGCAAAGAGGCTCGCTGCGCACTTCGTGCGGCGAGCCTCTTTGCGTCCTGACGCTCCTATTTGGCAAGGTGTTTTTTAGAATCCATTTTGCGCTCGGCCTCGAAGGCCTGCCTGTCCCAATCGAGCGGAAGTCCGGCCTCGACCCATGCCTCGTAGGCCCTCCTTATGGGCTTGAGCTCCCTTTGGCCCCTCTCCAGCATCGAGATGTACTTCTCGCTGGTGCCCAGTATGGACGCCGCCCTCACCTGGCTGACCTTCGCCGCGCGCCTGGCCGCCACGAGCTCCGAGGCGTCCTCGGGCCTCCTGATCTCGTGCGGGCGCATCAGCGCCCGGTACGCCTCCCTGGCCACGTAGCGCTTGAGGCACCTCATGACCTCCCTGTCGCTCTTTCCCCGCGCCCTCGCCCTCTCGGCGTACTCGGCGGTCTCGGGGTCGCGCATGACCCTCTGCCTCGCGATCTCGTGCAGCGCGCTGTTCGCCTGCCGGTCGCCGCCCCTGTTGAGCCTGTGCCTCACGGTCTTGCCGCTCGAGGCGGGGATGGGGCAGGCCCCGCATATCGCCGCGAACGACGCCTCGGAGCGCAGCCTGCCCGGGTTGTCCCCGGCCGCGACCGCGAGCTTGGCCGCGCTCACGGGCCCGCACCCGTACATCGCCAGCAGCGCGGGGCAGCTCTCCTCCAGGGACGCCTCGATCGCGAGCTCCATGTCGAGCGCCGCGTCGCGCGCCGCCGCCCACAGGTCCGCCAGCGCGCCGAGCGCGGCGCCCAGCGCGCCCTCGGCGCGCACGGAGGGGAGCTCCTCCATCAGCCTCGGCCCTCCCATGCCGCGGAACCTCGACCTGAGCCCCTCCGGCGCGGTGGTGAGCAGCGACCTCGCGGTGTTGATCGCCGAGGTCCGCGCCTTCACCGCCCCGGAGCGCGCCGCGAGCATGCAGCGCACCCCGTCGACCCACCCGTCCTGGCTCTTGGGGGTCCCGAGCCTTGAGCCGGACATCGCCGCGCGGGCGGCCCTCTCCGCGTCCGCCTCGTCGCACTTCCCCTGCCCCGGGCGCCTCCTCTGCATCCTCGCCGGGGAGAGCGCCTCGCGCACGGGCATCCCCAGCGACGCGAGGTGCCTGGTGAGGCCCGCCCCGTAGGACGACGCCCCCTCCATCGCGACGCAGGCCGGCTCCCCGGCCGCGGCGATCGCCCCGGCGAGCGCCTCGTAGCCCGCCGCGTCGGCGGGGAACCGGCGGGACAGGACCCTGCGGCCCCTCCAGTCCAGGACGTACAGCCAGTGCGAGTCGGCGTGGGTGTCGACCCCGCAGAAGACCGGCCCGCGGGCGTCGGGTGTCGATTCGTTTTGCATGTCTCGCTCCGTTCTTTCCGTGCTCGCCTGGACCGGGCAGACGGCACACTGACGGGGCGCGATAGAATGCGGTTGTTCGGGTCCGCGGTATCGCTCCATGCTCCTATTAGGTCATGCGGCGGTCTCGGCTCGCCGCGGCCCGCGCGGGACATGTCAGGAAACGAGGGCAGCCCTGTGGGCGCCAGCGGAATGTGGGGTCACCGCGCGGTCCGCATCTGATGGTGTCGACGTCAATGGTATACGGGTGCATCATCGACGTCTTCAATACAGAAAATATCAGTGCGGAATGTTTTGGGAGGTAGCCCAAACAGCCCCGGCGGGGGTCCTGTGTAGTCACCCTTTAGGCGGAACTCTCCTTTTTATTTGTGCGCGTGGGGTTCGTGGTTGGGTCGTGCCCTTTTCTGCGGGTGTGTTGTTTCGTTCTGCTTTGGCTATTGTTGGGGTATGCTTTGTTCGTATGTAAACGTATGACATGTTGATGGGGGAGGGTGCTATGGCTCGCGAGAGTGCTCGTTCTAAGGATACGGCTAAGCCTGGCATCAAGGAAGTTGCAGCGGTGGCGGGGGTTTCGCCCACTACGGTATCTCGCGTGCTTAATAATCGCGGCTATATTAGTCAAGAGACCCGCGATAAGGTCCATGCCGCGATGAAGCGCATCAACTATGCACCCAACGATATCGCCCGTGCCATGCTCAACGGTCGCCTGAATCTAATAGGTATGATAGTCCCCTATGTCAGCAGCCCGTTTCATGCCCAAGCGGTCCAAGCCGTTGAGCGTACCCTGGCCGAAAACGGTTTTAAGATGTTGCTGTGCAATAGCGCCAATCGACCTGATCTTGAGCGTTCTTATATCGATATGCTTCGGCGCAATATGGTTGATGGCGTCATCGTCAACTCGCTTAATATCGGTGCCGAGGCGTATGCCGAGATGGGCTTGAGTCTGGTTGGTATCGACTGCGACCTTGGCGAGACCTCTGTTCAGATTGCGAGCGACAGCTATGGCATCGGCGAACTTGCCACGCGTCGCCTGATCGATGACGGGTGTTCGCGCATCTTGTGCCTGCGCAACAATAGCCGCATGCGTATGCCTGCCAATAAGCGTACCGATGCCTACCACGATGTTGTGGAGCAGGCCGGTTTGCCCGCGCTTGTCCGTGAGGTCGAGTTCGTTAAGTCCGACGACGAAAAGAGTGCGGTCGTTGCGAAGATCCTCGATGAGAACCCCGATATTGACGGCATCTTTGCGGGAGACGACACGATGGCGGCCATCTGCCTCAACGTGATGAAGCGGCGCGGCTTGAGCGCTCCGGACGATATTAAGGTCGTGGGCGCGGATGGCGCCCGCCGCACTATGACGTTTATGCCTGACTTAACAACCGTTCGTCAAGATATCGATCGCATCGGAGAGCTCGCGGCGCAATCCATCATCGCTCTTGTTAACGGTGAAAAGCCCGAATCGAATACCAAGCTCCCCGTTGAACTCATTGAGGGCAAAACCGCGTAGTTCATCCCGTGCCAAAAGAATTCCTCAAACGCCTCTGATGACCGTTCGCCGCCATATGTCAACCGTTTGCCGACGACTGGAACTGCGAAAAGACGTATTAGTGTGAAAACGTTTGACATATGAAAACGATTGACATATCTTGCAGTTGTACCGAGTTAGTATCTTGTGGGAAAGGAAGTCTCGGATGCACAAGGTGTATTACCAGCCTGAGGGAATTTGGGTAGGCGACATCATGCCGTACGGCGAGGACGGCACGTTCTATCTCTATCACCAGCGTGACACGCGAAACCCCGGTCCTTTCGGAGAGCCGTTTGGTTGGGCACTCGCGACGACCAAGGATTTCGTCAACTACAAGGACTTTGGCGAGAGCCTTGAGCGTGGCGGCGACGAGGAAGTCGACCAGTATGTTTATGCCGGCACGGTGTTTAAGGTGGGCGACAAGTACCATGCGCTCTACACTGGTTGCAATCGCGATAAGGTCCGCGCACGCTTGATGAAGCAGGTTCTTCTTCACGCAACGAGTGACGACGCCGTCAAGTGGGAGAAGAACATCGCCGAGACGCTGCTTCCGCCCCAGGAAGGTTACGATGACCGCAACTGGCGCGATCCCTTTGTGCTTTGGGATGAGGAGAACGAAGAGTACATGCTCATCCTCGGCACGCGCGTGGGCGAGGACAAGCGTCTGATGACCGGGCGTCTGGTCAAGTTCACCTCCAAGGACCTGGATACCTGGGAGTTCCAGGGCGACTGGTGGAATCCGGGCCTTTACACCATGTTCGAGATGCCTGATCTCTTTAAGATGGGCGACTGGTGGTATCTGGTGTTCTCCGAGTACAGTGATGGCAACAAGACCCGTTACCGCATGTCTCGCTCCATCAACGGTCCTTGGATTACCCCCGCTGACGACTCCTTCGACGGCCGCGCGTACTACGCCGCTCGCACCGCATTCGATGGCGAGCGTCGCGTTCTCTTTGGTTGGGTTCCTACGCGTGACGAGGGCGGCGACCCCAGCTCTTACCTGTGGGGTGGTACCTTCATGCCCCTCGAGATCGTTCAGCGCGAGGACGGTTCGCTCGGCACCAAGCTTCCCGACAGCATGCTCGGCGCCTTTGGCGAGGGCAAGGCTGTCGAAGCCTTCGAGCTCTCCTGCGAGTCGGGCAAGGTCGAGCAGGTTTTGTCTGCAGACGCCGGCTCCACCTACTTGCTCGATACCGACATTGAGCTCGGCGGTAACGCTGCCGGCTTCTCGGTCAAGTTCGCCGAGGACGCCGAGACCGGTCTTGCCTATGAGTTCCGCGCCAACCTGCGCGAGGGCAAGCTCGAGTTCACGCCGGCTCCCCAGTACCCGTGGTTCCAGGTCAACAACATGGGCCTCGAGCGTCCGTTGTTCTTTAAGGGCGAGGGCACTCATCATGTGCGCCTGGTCGTTGACGACGATATCGCGACCATCTTTGTCGATGATGTTGCGCTCAACGCTCGCTTCTGCAACAAGCAGGGCCAGGGTGTGGCGCTTACCGTCACCGACGGTGCGCTCAAGTGCGCAAACGCAACGATCGCGTCTCTGTAGCGGCAACGAACCGTTTTATGATTTAGAAAAGGAATGGAGAGGAACATGGACTACAAGGCAGTGTCCCAGCAAGTCGTCGACAACGTCGGCGGACTGGAGAACATCGAGGGCGCCACGCATTGCGTGACCCGTCTGCGTCTGGTGCTCAAGGATACGAGCAAATACAACAAGGCCGAGCTCGAGAACATCGATGGCGTCAAGGGCGTGCTGTACAACAGCGGCCAGCTCATGATCATCTTCGGTACCGGTACCGTCAACAAGGTTTACGATGAGTTTATGGCTCTGACGGGCGTTAAGGAGATCAGCGCTTCCGAGGTCAAGGGCGCCGAGGCGGACAAGAAGGGCAAGTTCTTCTCGGTCCTCAAGGTATTCTCGGACATCTTTATCCCCATCATTCCCGCCTTCGTCGGCGCTGCAATCATCATCGGCCTTAAGTCGCTGATCGTTGCCAACGGCCTCTTCGGCATGGAGGGCAGCCTCGCCGATCACAGCGAGTTCCTCAAGAACCTCGCAAGCTTCTTTGCCATTATCGCCACCACCTTTGACTACCTGCCTGTCCTGGTTATGTATAGCGCGGTCAAGCGTTTTGGCGGCAACCCGATCCTGGGCATCCTCGTCGGTATCGTCATGGTTCACCCGAGTCTTATGAACCGTAACACGTTCGTTATGGACCCGACGGGTGCTGAGTACTGGAACTTCGGTCCGCTCTCCATCCCCATGGTTGCTTTCCAGGGCGGCGTGTTCCCTGCAATCCTGACTGCCTGGTTTATGGCCAAGGTCGAAAAGATTGCCCAGAAGTACATCCCCGAGGTCGTCTCGTTTGTCTTTGTCCCGACCGTTACCCTGATTCTTGCTAACGTTGCCCTGTTCACCGTGTTCGGCCCGCTCGGCAACCTGATCGGCGACGTCCTCGCTGGCGTAATCGATGTCCTGTACAACAGGATGGGCGTCTTTGGTGCCTTTGTCTTCGCCGCGTTCCTGCAGCCGCTCGTCGTTACCGGTACGCATCAGTTCATCCAGGGTATCGAGGCAAACCTCGTTGCCACGACTGGCTTCAACTACATCCAGGCCATCTGGTCGGTCTCCATCATCGCCCAGGGCGGCGGCGCCATCGGCATGTACCTCATTCACAAGAAGCATTCCAAAGAGCGCAACATCTGCATGTCGTCCTTTATCCCGACGCTGGTCGGTATCTCCGAGCCCGCAATCTTTGCTGCAAACATGCGCTACTCGATCATCCCGTTCATCTGCGCTTGCATCGGTGCAGGCTGCGGCGGTGCCTTCGTGAAGCTCTTTGAGGTGCGCGCCATCGGTCAGGGTCTGACCGGCGTGCTTGGCCTGCTCATCGTCACGCCCGAGACGCTCGTGTGGTATGTGGCTGGCAATCTCATCGCCTTTATCGTGCCGATCGTCTTGATCTTTGCCTACAACAAGGCAAAGGGCGTGCCGACCACTGATGAAGAGGGCGCTGGTGCTGGCTTTGATGTCAGCTTCTAGTTGAGCCGTTCAGCGTAATCTGAGGATAAGTCCATTTGGGGAAGGGCGTTCGACTCGTGTGAGTCGAGCGTCCTTCCCCATAGACGAGAAAGTCAACGGCGATGTTTAATCAAAAAAATAAGGTGACACGCGCGGACTATGAGCAGTGGCGTGCCGGACAGGATGAGACGGCGGGTCGCATCGCGTCCGACCCCGATAGGCTCCTGTTCCATGTGGAGCCTGAGCTTGGCTGGCTCAACGACCCCAACGGTTTGGTGCAGATCGGTGATACGTATCACATCTATCACCAATACGATCCATTCGATGCTGCGCATGGCGGTCCAGTGCTTTGGAATCATCTGACAACAAAGGATTTTGTGACGTACGAGAATCGCGGCCCTGTGCTGTTCCCCGATTCCGATTTGGATTCGAGCGGAGCGTATTCTGGTTCTGCCTTTGTACACGACGGCAAGATTCACTACTTCTATACCGGCAACGTCAAGCATTTTGACCGCGATGATTACGACTACGTGTTGACGGGCCGTGAGCAAAACCAGATTCATGTGGTTGCCGAGAACCCCGACGAATTGGGCGAGAAGCGCATAGCTGTTGGGCCGGTCGATTACCCCGACGATATCGGTACGCACGTGCGTGATCCCAAAATCTTTGAACACGATGGTATCTACTACATGGTTCTGGGCGCTCGTACGAAAGACGACCGCGGCTGCGTGCTTGTCTATACCTCGAGCAATCTAGAGGACTGGAGCTATGCGACGCGCATTGAGTTGGGCGAGAAGTTTGGCTTTATGTGGGAGTGCCCCGATCTGTTTGAGCTCGATGGTGGGCTTATTCTCGTTTGCTGTCCGCAGGGTGTGTCCGCCGATGGATGGCGTTACCGCAATCCGCACCAGTGCGTGTGGTTTCCCATCGAGGCCGATTGGGAGGCGCCGAGTTTTAAGATCGCCGGGCAGGGCATGCCCCCGATGGTCGATGCCGGCTTTGATTTCTACGCACCGCAGTCTTTTGAGGATGCTGCGGGTCGGCGTTTGATGATCGGGTGGTCGGGTTGCCCCGATGCGACGGCAAAAAGCCCGACGGTGGCACGCGGGTGGCAGTGCGCGTTGACGGTGCCGAGAAAACTGAGCATGCGCGATGGTAAGCTCTGTCAGCAGCCGGTGCACGAGATTGAGAGGATGCGCGGCGACTGCGTTTGCGCGACAGGCGGTGAAACCGTTGAGGAGCCGGGCCGCCTGTTTGATCTTGTGGTTTCCTGTGAGGGCGCCCAGGTGATCGAGCTCGAAATCCGCAAGGGTGTCTTTGTGCGCTATGCAGACGGGATGCTTACCCTCGATATGGGTGACGAAGGCTATGGGCGCGACCAGAGGTCGATCGAGCTCAGCGAGCTTCGCGACCTGCGCGTGCTTTCGGACACTACGATGGTCGAGATTTTTGCAAATGGCGGCGAGGCGGCACTTACGAGCCGTACCTATTCGCCGGCGGTTCCGGCGATGGAGCTGCACGCCGAGGGTGCGGCATCGATGAATTTCTACCGCCTCGTGCATTAACCGTGCGTGGAGCACGATTGGATTTGCTGGACGGAATGTGTCGCAGTTGTCGCGGCCAACTACCGCTTACCGCATATAGCGACCGTTTGCGGAATAAGTAACCCTCCTTAATAAACCGTGTGGAATCCTAGATAAGCACGGAGTTTTCCAGGGAGACGCTGTCCTTTGTTGTGTGCAAGGGGCGGCGTCTCTTTGGCGCTTGGACGCCGTTGTGCAACAGTGCGGCGGCGCGTGCCATGTATTGAAAAGCCAATGTCGAGATGGGTCGTGATAATAATGGGCAAGTACGTAATCGTGGTTGAGTCTGGGTCGGATGTGACGCCGGAGCTCTGCGAGCGCTACGGCATCGTGCGCGTGCCCATGCATGTCACGATTGGTGACGAGACCGTCGAGGACGGCTCGATCGATCCGCTCGAGATTTATTCGCGCTGCAACGAGTTTGGCGTAATGCCCAAGACCAGCGGCTGCGCGCCTGCGGATTTTGCTCACGTGTACGACCGTATCCATGCCGAGCAGCCCGATGCGACCATTCTGCATCTTGCGTACTCCGAGGCCACGACCTGCTCGCATCAATCATCGAAGATCGCCGCCAAGGGGCGCGACTACGTCTACTCCATGGACACGCGCTTTGTCTCGGTGGGGCAGTCGCTCGTTGTCGTCGAGACTGCCAAATACATCGAGGCTCACCCCGATGCCACCGTCGACGAGATCTTCGCCTTCGCGAACTCCGTCATGGACCGTGTGCTGCTGGGCTTTGTTCCTACCGACCTAGCCTTCCTTAAGGCAGGCGGTCGTCTGTCCAACGTGGCATTCCTTGGCGCCCATCTGCTCAAGATTAAGCCCTGCATTGAGGTGACGGGCGGCAAGTTCGTGGCGACCAAGAAGCTCCGCGGCTCTATGCTCAAGTGCGCCCGCGCCTTTATTGACCACATGGTTGCGAAGAGCGAGATTGACTACTCGCACATTGGCCTGGCGTATTCGGTGGGCCTTTCCCAGGAGCTGCGCGATGACATGGAGGTCTATGCGCATGATCTGGGCTTTAAGGACGTTACCTGGACTCAGGTCGGCGGCGTCATCTCGAGCCATTGCGGCCCGACCGCCTTCGGTGCGGTGCTCACGCTTAAGGCGTAAAGGCCGCAGGCGAGCGTTCTTCAGCCTGACATCTCGACGTAGCCCCCAGCCATGGTGATGGGGGATAGATTAAAACGTGCCGTTCTAGTCCGAGACGTTTAAACGCAAACGCATGGGCTAGAATGACTCTGGCATTTTAATTGGTTGCATCCAAGGAGAGGCAAGGTAGCGCGAATGGCAGAAATGACGCTTGAGGGTGTGGACGCTCGTCCCGAGGACTCTGCGTTTGCCCTTGGCCGCGTGCATTCGATCGAGACGATGGGAACGGTCGACGGACCCGGCATCCGCTTTGTGGTGTTTGTTCAGGGCTGTCCCATGCGCTGCGCGTATTGCCACAATCCCGATACCTGGTCGGTCAACGGCGGCACCATGGTGACCGTCGAACACCTGATGGATGAGTTCCAGAGTAACCACGAGTTCTATCGCAGCGGTGGCATTACGGTGTCCGGCGGCGAGCCGCTCCTGCAGCCCGAGTTTTTGGCCGATCTGTTTCGTGCTATGCATAACAACCCCGATGGCCGTGTACATACCTGCCTAGATAGCTGTGGCTATGCATTTGACCCCAACCACCCCGAGAAGTTCGATGCCGTGCTCAACGAGACCGACATGGTACTGCTCGATATTAAGCATGCCGACCCGGTCGAGCATAAAAAGCTGACCGGTTGCGATCCCGCACGCATCTTGGCGTTCGGCGATGAACTTGCACGTCGCAAGATCAAGGTCGTTATCCGCCACGTGGTGGTGCCGGGCATTACCGACACGGTGGAGGAGTGCGAGAAGCTCGGTCGCCTCATCGCTCCATGGCACAACGTGGTGGGCCTGGAAATGCTGCCGTATCACACGATGGGTGTCGTCAAGTACGAGCAACTGGGCATTCCCTATAAGCTTGAGGGCGTACCTCAGATGGATACCGCGCGCATGCCCGAGCTGCGCAATGCCGTTATGGCCGGTATGAAAAAGCGCCGTGCGGAGCTCAGGTCGGCCATCGGCTAACAAGCCATTTTTGCCCCTTTATGATACCCGAGCTGTACTGGCCTAACGGCTTGGTGCTGACACGGTTGAGCCAAAATGCTGGTACCATACCGTGGATAAGCAATTTGCACGGATTTGGGGGATGGCATGGCAACCATCGCGATCATAGGCGCACTCGAAAAAGAGGTTGCGCAGATTAAGGAAGAGCTGAGTGGCACGCATGAGTCGCAGGAGGCGGGCTTGACCGTTGTGAACGGTGGGCTTTCGGGTCTGACAGTAGTCGCCACGACGGCAGGCATGGGGACCGTGAACGCCGCTGCCGCAACGCAGCATCTCATCAGCAAATACGCCCCGCAGGCCGTTGTGTTTTCGGGCATTGCGGGCGGCCTAAACCCTAAACTCCATATTAACGACGTGGTTATAGGCAAGTGCCTGCGCTATCTGGATACCGATACGGCACTCATCGCCGAGTCCGCGCCGGGGCTCGAGGAGTTTGTCTCGACACCGGCGTTGGCTGATGTTGCCGCCGCCGTGCTTGCCGAGCATGGATTTGTGGATGCCTCGGCGGATGAGACTTCTGCGGAGAAGGACCCCAAGCAGTTCCTGTGTGGCACTATCGCCACGGGTGATCGCTTTGTTACGGGTGACGCCATGCGTAACGCTGCGATTGAGGCCACGCATGCCGATTGCGTCGAGATGGAGGGCGCGGCAATTGCGCACATCGCGGCCAAGAATGGTGTCGATTGCCTGGTACTGCGCGCTATCAGCGATAATTGTGACGAGGCATATGACGCGTTTTGCGAGCGCGAGTTCGATCTGGACGAGTACGCTCGCACCGCGAGCGGCATCACGCTTGACATCGTTCGTCGTATCGCCGCCGCGCAATAGCACGCCCGTTTTGTAAGAACCTACGACCAAGGAGTGTCCATGGCCGATTCAATTAACTACCAGCTTGCCAAGTTCGTCGCCAGCTACGGCAAGGTTTCGCAGATTCCCGAGTCAACCTGTCCCGAGGTGAGCTTCGTCGGCCGCTCCAACGTGGGCAAGTCCTCCATCATGAACAAGCTCTTTGGCCGCAAGAACTTGGTCAAGGTTTCGAGTACGCCGGGCAAGACGAGTAACATCAACTTCTTTGAGGCCGATGACGTGCACTTTGTCGACCTGCCGGGTTACGGTTTCGCCCGTCGTTCTAAGGCCGAGCGCGACCGTTGGGCCGAGCTTATCGGCGACTTTTTCGACTCCGAGCGCAGCTTTAACTTGGTCGTCTCGCTGGTGGACATTCGTCACGACCCGAGCAAGCTCGACCATGACATGATTGACTACCTGCAGGGCAACGAGTTCAACTTTATCGTCTGCCTCACCAAGGCCGACAAGCTCAGCCGCACCCAACAGGCCCGCCAGGCAGCAGCCATCAAAAAGCAGCTCAACGCTCCGGCCGAGAACGTGATCATCACAAGCTCTCAGACCGGCGCCGGCATCGACGAGCTCAAAAAGCGCATCGCCGAGGCGTGCCTCTAATAAGGGCCCCTATCAATAAAATGCAGAACATCAGCCCGGCGACTTTCCAGAGCGTAGGTCCCTGTAGCCGCCGCCGGCGAAGTTAACATAGGGGAGGCCAGGGGCTTTGCCCCCAAATCTTTCCGCAGGACGGCAGGACCCCCGCCGCACGAAGTGCACAGCGGGGGTCCTGCCATGTCCGAGGACGATTTGGGGGCAAAGCCCCTGGCCTCCCCTATGTTAACTTCGCCGGCGGCGGCTACAGGGACCTACGCTCTGGAAAGTCGCCGGGCTGATGTTCTGCATTTTATTGAGAGGGGCCCTTATTAGAGGCACGCCTCGG
>DBEZXW010000013.1:0-35991 GCA_048291725.1 Collinsella sp.
CTTCAAGGCTTCCGGAGGCACGCGCGAAGTTTTCGAACAGCAGGTAAAAGCCCAGTTGGATGAAGTGTTCTGCGAAAAGGAATAGGGAGGTCACGATATGGAATCCGCCGATATGCAGCTTGTCATGTTCGCGTTGATCGCCACGATCCCGCTTGTCGGGGCGATGATGGCGATCACCCCGCTTTTGCAGCCTAACGGGCAAGCTTTCTCCGTTTCCGTACCCGAGGTTGCGCAAAGCGATCCGGGTATTCGCGTCCTGAAGCATCGTTTCGTCGCGATCATTGCGGCGTTAACGGCGATTCTCACCTTGGTGGCCGTTGTCTTTTGCCTGATGGGGAGCATGAAGGCGGTGATGGCGCTTGTCGTGGCCGGTTCGCTTGCCCCTCTTGTGGCAGGCTACGGGCTTATCGTGCGCTATCGCCGCCGCGTTCAGGCGATTAAGCGCGAGCGCGGCTGGCAGGCTGAGGCGCAGCAACGTGTTGCGGAGATCGGGGAGGGTGCTGAGGATGCGCCGAGGGCGATTTCGCTAGCGTGGAATTGGCTGTACGCGCCGGTGATCTTGCTGACCGTTGGCGTCGCCATCGCGGGCTATCCGGTCATGCCCGCCCAGATTCCCGTGCACGTTGATTTTTCCGGTGCCGTCACCGACGTCGCGGCGAAAAGCCCGGCGGTTGCCGCGTTTCCCATTGCGCTCGAGCTATTTTTGGCCGGCTGTTTCGCGTTCTCCCATTGGACGGTGCTGCGTTCGAAAAAGGGAACCGAGCCGGGCAATCCGGCGAGCTCTGCCTGGGCGTACGGGATGTTCGCTCACGCGCAAACCGCGTTTCTGCTGGTAGGCGGTCTGGTTATCACGGCGGTTTGCGGCCTTCTCATCGAGCTTTCCATGATCGGCGTGCTGCCGATAACGGGGGCGGTCGCCGCTATCGTCGTCGTGGCGATGCTGATAGCGGCGGGCGACGTCATCCTCAATGCGGTGTACGGCCAGTCCGGCTCGCGAGTGTTTCGCATGCAGCGGTCCGCCGCGCTTTTAGTCGACGATGATGCATACTGGAAGCTGGGCCTGTTCTATTACAACCCCGGCGATGCCAGCCTGTTTTTGCCGCAGCGTTCCGGTTTCGGCTGGACGGTGAACTGGGCGCGTCCGGCCGTATGGGCCGTGATGGCGGGCTTTGTCGTTGCGACCGCTCTATTCGTGGTGCTGTGCGTGGCGATGGTCGATTAATCGCAATGCCGCGGATGGGCGCCCTTTCGGGGGTTGGTTTCCCGTCGGTCGGTGTCGAGAGGCGAAGGATAAGGTGAAGGAGTTGGCGAACATGGTGTTGCCCGAGAACGTAGAGGGTTTCCAAAACGGGGCAGGCGTTGGCGGTGCGGCACGGACGGGAGGTGCGGTGCCGGTGGCGGACGTGCCGCAATCCGGTCGCGACGATGCTGTGTCGCGGGCTGCTGTGTCGCAGGTGGCATCGGCCGATTTGGCCGCTGGGCCGCACAGCTCCCGTGCGAACCCTGATCCGCTTGACGGCCGCGCGGATGCGCCCTCCGCGTTTTCCTCGCAACAGCCGCCCGCGCTGTGCGCGCTGGTCACGGGCGCGACGGGCGGCATCGGCCGCGAGCTGTGCGCGCAGCTCGCCCGCGAGTGCGGCACGCTAGCCCTGGTGGGTCGCGATCGGGGCAAGCTCGAGGAGCTGGCGAAGGACCTGGCGGAACGCTTCGACGTTGACACGCACGTTTTCGTCGCCGACTTCGCGCAGCCGGGCGCCGTCGATGCGCTGGCATCGCAGGTGCAAGCGGCGAACCTGCAGGTGGAGACGCTCGTGAACAACGCCGGTTTCGGCTACGATGCACCGTTCACGGAAAGCGGTCTGGAACGCCAGCGCGCGCTCGTGCAAACCAACGACATGGCGCTCATGGAGCTTTGCCATGCGTTCGCGCCCGGCATGGCGGCGCGCGGGCACGGCGGCATCCTCAACGTGGCCAGCGTGGCCGGGTTCGTCCCCGGGCCGTACATGTCCACGTACTATGCCTCGAAGGCGTTCGTCCAGTCGTTCTCAAGCGCGCTGCATATGGAGCTGCGCCCGCATGGCGTGCATGTGACCGCGTTGTGTCCCGGGCCTGTTCGCACGCCGTTTTGGGACAACGCCGACGCCGGCGGCACGGCGCTGGCGCGCATGACCATCAGCGCTCCGCGCGTGGCCCGCGCGGCAATCCAGGCCTTGGGCTGCAACCGCCTGCTGTGCTGCCCGGGCGTGCTGGCGAAGGTCATCGTGCTCGGCAGCCGCCTCGTTCCACGCACCTGGGCAGCCGCTGTGGCGTCCGCCCTGCAAAAACCCGGAAAGTAGCGGGAAGCCCGTGTTCGCGCGCGTTTTGCGGGGGCTCGGCTCCAAGCTATTCGGCGTCAAGGTCGTTTGGGGCGGAAGGTTCGCGTTCGCGCGCTTAGCAAAAGGAACCCCTGAACTCGGGTTTTCTGCGTCCGCCTCGCACAGGATGAGGGCCCGCGTTCGCGTGCATTTGGCGAAGGGTGATATGCCTTTCCGCCGGTATATGGTTAAATCAAAGGAACGGCTTTTTCGGCGGGCAATGCCGCCGTGTCAAACATAAAGGAGCATCATGGCAGAGTTCATCTACCAAATGTACAAGGCGCGCAAGGCGCACGGCGACAAGGTCATCCTCGATGATGTCACCCTGTCGTTCTACCCCGGCGCGAAGATCGGCGTGGTGGGCCCGAACGGCATGGGCAAGTCCACGCTGCTCAAGATCATGGCCGGCATCGAGGAGGTCAGCAACGGCGACGCGCGCCTGACCCCCGGCTACTCGGTGGGCATCCTGCAGCAGGAGCCGCCGCTGGACGAGGACAAGACCGTCCTGGAGAACATCGAGATGGCGTTCGCCGACGTGAAGGCCAACATCGCCCGCTTCAACGAGATCGGCACGCTCATGGGCGAGCCCGACGCCGACTTCGACGCGCTCATGGAGGAGATGGGCAAGCTGCAGGACGCCATCGACGCGGCCAACGGCTGGGACCTGGACAGCCAGCTGTCCCAGGCCATGGACGCGCTGCAGTGCCCCGACCCCGACATGCCGGTGAACGTGCTCTCCGGCGGCGAGCGTCGTCGCGTGGCGCTGTGCCGTCTGCTGCTCGAGGCCCCCGACCTGCTGCTTCTCGACGAGCCCACCAACCACCTGGACGCCGAGTCGGTTCTGTGGCTTGAGCAATTCCTGCATCGCTACCAGGGCGCCGTGCTCGCCGTGACGCACGACCGCTACTTCCTCGACAACGTTGCCGAGTGGATTTGCGAGGTCGACCGCGGCAGCCTGTACCCGTACAAGGGCAACTACTCCACGTACCTGGAGACCAAGGCCGCGCGTATGGCGGGCCAGAAGCAGCGCGATGAGAAGCTGCAGAAGCGCCTGGCCAGCGAGCTCGAGTGGGTCCGCAGCTCCCCGAAGGCGCGTCAGGCGAAGAGCCGTGCCCGTCTGGAGCGCTACGACCAGATGGCCGCCGAGGCCGCGCAGTCTAAGAAGCTCGACTTCACCGAGATTCAGATCCCAGCCGGCCCGCGCCTGGGCGCCGAGGTCCTCAAGGTCGAGCACCTGCACAAGCAGTTCGGCGACCGCGTGCTCATGGACGACCTGTCCTTCGAGCTGCCGCGCAACGGCATCGTCGGCGTGATCGGCCCCAACGGCGTGGGCAAGTCCACCCTGTTCAAGATGATCATGGGCATCGAACAGCCCACCTCCGGCAGCCTGAAGCTCGGCGAGACGGTGAAGGTTTCCTACGTCGACCAGGGCCGTGCGGGCATCGATGGCGACAAGAACGTGTGGGAAGTCGTCTCCGGCGGCCTGGACTACATGATGGTCTGCGAAACCGAGGTGCCCAGCCGCGCGTACGTGGCCAGCTTCGGCTTCAAGGGCTCCGACCAGCAAAAGCCCGCGGGCGTGCTCTCCGGCGGTGAGCGCAACCGCCTGAACCTGGCGCTGACGCTCAAGCAGGGCGGCAACCTGCTGCTTCTCGACGAGCCCACGAACGACCTCGACGTCGAGACGCTGTCCTCGCTCGAGGCGGCACTGCTCGAGTTCCCGGGCTGCTCGGTGGTCATTAGCCACGACCGTATGTTCCTGGACCGTGTTGCCACGCACATCCTGGCGTGGGAGGGCACCGACGAGAACCCGGGCAACTGGTATTGGTTTGAGGGCAACTTTGAGGCCTATCAGGCCAACCGTATCGAGCGCCTGGGCGAGGACGCAGCCCAGCCGCATCGTATTCACCGCAAGCTGACGCGTGACTAGTAGCAAGTAGAAAGGCCGCCACCAAGGGCGGCCTTTCTTGTAGCAATTGCACTGCAGCTATGCCCTGGCTGCTGGTTTGATTCATAATCAAAGTTATCTCTTTGGGATTAAAGCCCGTTTTTGCTATGAGTGATTTTCTAATTCCGTTTAAAACGTAAAGACGCATTGGGTTGCAAGGACATAAGCAAATCGAATTGAAATATAACCAGTGCTGTAACGTTACAAAAAAGATTATAGAATAGGAGTACCTTATAAGTCGCTTCTCTAGAAAGAAGAACATATGCTTTCGCGTCGTCGTTTTCTGCAACTTGTCGCGTCTTCAATTGTCGCCTTAGCCGCACGTCCGAAAGAGGTTTTTGCTTCGACGGGCAATATTGATGGTGAGCAGATACAATTTACTTCTGAAATTGCGCAAGAGCTTGCCGATAAATATATAAAGGGACTCCTCGGCTATTCGTATACGCCTTCTGACCCTATTCCTTTTGTAGATGTTGATGGGTCCCCGCTTGGTTACATTGTTCCGGTTGTGACATCCAATAGAGCCGCGGGCTATTTGGTTTTAGATGCTTCAGATGATGAAATACTTACGGGATATCGTTTTGGAGACGGCTTAGTCAGCCCTATGGATCGGGGAGGAGATCTTGGTGTCGAGTCTTATTCTTTCAATAACCCAGTCGTAATGATCAATCCATTCGAATTCGGCGTGCAATCTTTGGACGGTTCAATAACAACAAATTGCGGAAGAACAATCCCGGCTGTTTCCATAGAAGGACGGCCTGTCGTTTTATCGAATAAACCTTCAAGCTGGAACGATGTTGTAATTTACGCAACTCAAATGCAGGATTACACAGTATCTGGATTTCGTTCCATTTCTCAGTTTATGTCATATGATGAAAGCGAGATTAAGAGGCTTACCGCCCACTATGCTTGTATGGTGACAGCTTTTTCGAACGTTGCGGAACTGTATGGCATTGCCAATTTATATAGCGACCCTTCGCAATATATGCAGATATGGAGTTACACCAATACCCATGCTCTTTCCGATGAAGAACAGACTGTTCCCGGCGTTGTTTTGGGTGGAACGCCGATATCAACCTGTGCAACGGGGTTTACAAATTACTGCGCAAGCAGAGGAAGTACTCTTATCGCCCGCACTGTCTCCTCTCCGGCTATCGCGAGCATTCAAAATGAGATTAACTCTAATAGACCGAATGTTTTACATGCGAGTTTGTACAACGGATCAGCCCATTCTGTAACAGCGGAGGCTTACGCCACACTTACTGGTAAGAAAACTGGAGAGACAAGGCAGATGATTGGCATAGCGGACGGCTGGAATTCATCTTTATCCTTCCTGAAGTATGATCAGAGCTATTATGCGTGGACTTATGGAACGACTTTTTCGAAGTAGGGCGATTCGTCTAGCCCTGTCTTTGGTGCTGATGGCTTCATTGGTGGGCTGTTCAACAAAGGAAGAGATATCGCGCGGAGGTTCCGGAGAAGTGACTGCGACAGACTCAGGTTCATTAGAAATAGCTGGCGGGCATGCCGATGTGATGTTACAAGGAAAAGGCGTGCTTAGGTCGGTTGATGCTGAAGACGCTGTCTGCTCAATAGAGGATTTAAAGACAGGTGAAACTGCACCGTACCGAGTCTCAGATAATGCTGCGAATATGATTGAGTCGATACCGACTGGAGCGCAGGTTTCTTTTAGATACTTTGCTCCGCAACTTGAGGATGAGCTTGCTTCTCTGGTGTCTATATGCACCGATGACAACTAAAAGGCCTGAATTCAAAAGGCCTCGGATGGTCAATTGGCTATCCGAGGCCTTTTTTACTCGACCGGGGCTTCGACCTTGTCGATGCCCCAGGCGGCTCCGAGACCGCCGGTGGTGTTGCGGCGGATGCGCACGGTAACCTCGCGGCGCTCGCCGGCCTGCGTGTAGCACAGGGGGAAGCTTGCGCGGTTTCGCGCGGCCTCGATGGTACCGCGCTCGCGGGCGATCCAGTAGTACTCGCCGACAATGCCGAGCGTGTCGGCGCCGTAGGGGAGATAGGTCGACAACTGGTGCAGAAGCGGGCCGGGGCAGAAGACCTCGGTTGCGAAATCGACGGGGAAGTCCTCGGGGATGGTCGGTGCTGCGGGTGCGGGGGCTGGGGCCGCTGCGGGTGCCGAAGCCGGTGCCGGTGCGGGAATTTGTTCGCAAGCAGAGGTGGGCACGGATTTGATGACGGGTGCGGGCTCCGGCGTCGCTTCCGGCTCGATCGTGGAATCTGCGGGCTCCACGGTGGCGGGCGCGTCTGCAGCTGCAGTTTCAACCTCAACCTGCGTCGCGTTCTCGTCCTCGACGCTCGACTTTGCCTCGACCGGAGTGGACGCCATGGTGGTGATGCCGGCGTTGGCGTTCTCGGGGTCATAGACGACCGTGAGTGAGATGGCAGGCTGCGGTGCCTCGGGCTCCGATGCCGCCTCGGCAGCGTCCTGTTCTGTGGGCTCTTCGGGCTGATCGTCCTCAGCCTCGTCGCCAAAGACATCGCTGTTTTGGAGCGCAGGCGCCTCAGGTTGGCTAGCGGCTTCTTCGGGTGTCGGCTTGGGAGCCTCGTTGAGCTCCGTAGTGGCTTCCTGCTTGGATATGACTTCGGAATCGGTCGTGGCGGCGATTTCGGTTTCGGCTTCTGCCGTTACCTCAATAGCGACTTCGATCTCTGTCTCGGGCTCGGGTTCCGGCGCGGCTTCAACCATGGCTTCGGGCTCGGGACGCTTAACGTGCTTGGGGCGCACGGCCTTGAGGTCCTTCTCACCGCGCTTTTTCTTTTTGTAGGACTGCTTGGCGCCCTTGGCGGTCTTGGGCTTGTCCTCGCCCTTGGCAAGCGCAGCATCCCAGGCCTCGTTGGCGATGACCGTGGCATACAGGCGGCCGCCTTTAAAGACGGTCAGCTTAATGCAGTCGTCGAGCTCCTCGAGCAGCTCGCGCGTGGACTCGAAGCCCAGGTCATAAGCGGTCATGTCGCCAGCGGCGAGCGCCTCCTCGACCTGCGTCATAAACGTTTGCTTGCCACATCCAATCGCATCGCGCAGCAGGCGATACAGATAGATGTGGTTGCCCAGCGAAAGCGTGGGCCTAACTATTGTCTTGCTCATGGCAAATCTCCTCTTTACACATGTAAAGCATCTTACCATCGCATGGCGTTCGCCATGGCGGCGCCCAAGGCAAACGGGCGCGAACCGCTTTCGATTCGCGCCCGTTGTATAGGTCGGTTATCTATGAGAGGCAAATGTGCTTAGTTGCCCGATGCCGTGCCTTGGCTCGAGTTGTCAGATGCCGTGCCGGACGCGGTTCCGCTCGAGCTGTTGGTGTTGCTACTGTCTGCTGCACCCGTTCCCGACGTGGTGTCGCTCGTCTGGCCTCCCGTGTTCGGCTGTGAACCGTCAGTCGTTTGGCTTGAGTCGGTCGTGTCGGACGGCGTGCCACTGTTGGCCGTAGAGGAATCGGTGCCCTGCGATTGGTTTTGGGTGTTCGAGGACGAATCGGCAGAGGTAGAACTGTCTTGCGTGCCGTCCGCCTGTGCCTGCTGATCTTGCGACTGGGTGTTGCCATTTGCATCGCTCTCGATCGTGCGCGACGAAAGGATTGACTCGGGACGCTCGCCCAGACCCTCACCGGCAGTGGTGATAAGGATGGCGCCAGCGCAGGCGATGACTGCGACGATGGCGATGGCAATCGAGAAGACGATGACCTTCTTTTGCGTCTGGCTGCGCTCTGCCGCGGCCTTGGCGCGTAGGCTGTTAGGGGCGACGCGCGCCGTGGTCGCGCGTCCCGCAACCTGGCGCATTTCCTGCGTGGTCGCGGCGCCACCTAGGTGCTCCTCGACATCGGGCTCAACGGGCTCGTAGGCGCCGGCAGGGTAGTCGACAGCGGCATGCGTGCCCTTGATTGCTTCGGCGCTGGCAGAGATAAAGTGGCGGTAGACCTGCGAGGACACAACGGTGATGACCGAGCTCACGGCGGCGCCAATCACCGAGCCGGCAATGCCGATCTTTGAAGCAAGCGCCACGCTCGTGGCGGCAGCTGCGGCGCCGGCGATGATCTGGGGAATGGAAATGTCGTCGAACAGGCCCTTTTTGGGCGCGATGGCCATGGTCTGTCCAATGGAATGGTTCTCGTGTACGCCGTTGTTGAGCGATGCCGGCGTCATGACGCGCGTGCGCGGCGCGTCGGTGTACTTGGTTGTCATACGGGGTCCTCCCGGTGTAAATCTGCTTCGTTTCGTGTAGCCATCAGGGTACCCACCAGATGTGAATCGTACGTGACATTTAACAGATACCATCAACTCATCAATTGCTCACCAAGTTGGTGGGATGCGGTTCCACCCGGCGGTTGAACTACAATAGGACTTGCTAATTGTTGTGAATGGCGTCTACGCACGGGAGCATTCTTATGAATCTTCACCTTTCTCAGTCTGATGGCTTTTTGCGTGTGGCGGCGGCGTCGCCGCAGATTCGCGTGGCCGATGTCGAGGGCAATGCCGAGGTTGCGCTGGCGGCTGTTCGCGATGCTGCCGGGCGTGGCGTTCGCGCGTTGGTGTTGCCCGAGCTTAATCTGACTGGCTATACCGCGGCCGATCTGTTCCATAACCGCACACTGCTGCATGCCTGCGAGGCTGCTCTGGTGCATATCCTCGATGAAACCCGTGAGCTGCCGATCGTCTTTACCATCGGTCTTCCCGTTGCGGTTGCCGAGAATATCTACAACTGTGCCGCCGTGTGCTGCGCGGGCGAGCTTTTGGGCCTCACGGCCAAGAAGTATCTGCCCAACTATGGCGAGTTCTATGAGCGTCGCTGGTTTGCTCCGTCGCCTGCGGATCCCGTGTGGGTTGAATTTGCCGGTCAGGGTCCGGTTCCGCTGGGTTCGGGGCTTGTCTACCGCTGCTGTGATGAGGGTGCCGAGGATATGGTGCTGGGCGTTGAAGTCTGCGAGGACCTGTGGGTGCCGGCGCCCCCTTCGACCGAGATGGCGCTTGCCGGTGCGACGGTGATTCTCAACCCGTCGGCCTCGGACGAGATTATCGGTAAGGCAGATTACCGCCGCAGCCTTATCTCCAATCAGAGCGCGCGCCTGTACTGCGCCTATGCCTACGCGGACGCGAGCGAGGGCGAGTCCACGACCGACATGGTCTTTGCGGGTGAGAACCTCGTCTACGAAAACGGCTCCAAGCTCGCCGCGACCAAACTGCTTACCTGCGATATGGCCATCGCCGACGTTGACCTTGACCGCCTGGTTGCCGAGCGCCGTCGCTCGACGACGTGGACGCGCACCGACGATGCGCCGGAATCCGCGACCGTTGAGTTTTCGTTTGAGGGCGTACTGGCCGAAGAACCTGTCCTGCGCGATGCGCTCGGCATAGACCGTGTCTTCCCCCGCGCGCCCTTCGTGCCTGCCGACCATGGTGACCTGGCTGAGCGCTGCGAGACCATCCTCGACCTGCAGACCGCGGGCCTCAAGACCCGCCTTGCCCATACGGGCACCAAGGCGGCCGTTATCGGCCTTTCGGGCGGTCTCGATTCCACGCTGGCGCTGCTTGTGACCGTGCGTGCCTTCGATGCGCTGGGGCTGCCGCGCACTGGTATCACAGCCGTGTCCATGCCCGGCTTTGGCACGACGCACCGCACCAAGTCCAATGCCGAGTCGCTCGCTCGCGACCTAGGCGTGAGCTTTCGCGAGGTCTCGATCCATGCTGCCGTGGAGCAGCACTTTAAGGATATCGAGCATGATCCGACCGTGCAGGACGTGACCTACGAGAACAGCCAGGCGCGCGAGCGTACGCAGATTCTGATGGATTTGGCCAACCAGGCTGGCGGTTTTGTCATTGGCACGGGCGACCTGTCGGAGCTGGCGCTCGGCTGGGCTACCTATAACGGCGACCACATGAGCATGTACGCCGTCAACGCGAGCGTGCCCAAGACGCTTGTGCGCCATCTGGTACGCTATGCCGCCGATGTCTTTGGCGGGCGCATTGCCGAGGTCTTGCTCGATATCCTCGATACGCCGGTGTCCCCCGAGCTTCTGCCGCCCACGGGCGACGGCGAGATTGCGCAGAAGACCGAGGATTTGGTGGGCCCGTACGAGTTGCACGACTACTTCCTCTACTACCTGCTGCGTTTTGGCTTTGAGCCGGGCAAGATCTACCGCATGGCTCTCAAGAGCTTCGAGGGCGTCTACGACGCCAAGACCGTCCACACGTGGCTACGTACGTTCTACCGTCGCTTCTTTGCCCAGCAGTTTAAGCGCAGCTGTCTGCCCGATGGTCCCAAGGTGGGCTCGGTGACGCTCAGCCCGCGCGGCGATTGGCGTATGCCGAGTGACGCTAGCTCGCGTCTGTGGCTTGCGCAGATCGACGCGCTCAATCCAGTTGACTAAGGTTGGCTAAATTGAACCAATACGGGGGTTGTAAGCGTTACACTTTTGCAATCTGATGGCCCGTATCGCGCGGCGCTCTTGTCGGAGCGCCGCGTTTTTTATATCGAAAGGTGGCACCATGCAGGCATCGCAGCGTCTCGACCGCTTTGGCGCGGAGGTCTTCGCCTCGCTCAACAACAAGCTTCTCGCGCTGAAGGCTCAGGGCAAGACCATTTACAACATGAGCGTGGGCACGCCCGACTTTAAGCCGTACGACCACGTGGTCGAGGCGCTCACGCAGGCGGCCCAAGATCCCGAGATGTGGAAGTATGCCCTGCGCGATCTGCCCGAGCTTAAGCAGGCCGTGTGCGATTACTACGAGCGCCGCTTTGGCGTTTCGGGCATTACGCCGTCTATGGTGCAGTCGTGCAACGGCACGCAGGAGGGCGTGGGCCATTTGGGCCTGGCCCTGCTCGATCCGGGTGATACCATTCTGGTTCCCGATCCGTGCTATCCGGTCTTTGAGGCGGGCGCCAAGATCGCCGACGCCAAGCTCGAGTACTATCCACTGGTCGCCGAGCACAATTACCTGCCCTATGTGGCGGGCATCGACCCCGAGGTCGCCGATCGTGCCAAGTATATGATCGTGTCGCTGCCTGCGAACCCGGTCGGCTCGGTGGGCACGCCCGAGGTCTACGAGGAGATTATCGCCTTTGCCCGCGAACATGATCTGTTGATCGTTCACGACAACGCATACTCCGACATCGTGTTCGACGGCGAGCCGGGCGGCAGCTTCTTGCAGTATCCCGGTGCGCTTGAGGTGGGCGTGGAGTTCTTCTCGCTCTCCAAGTCGTTTAACGTCACCGGTGCCCGCATCGGCTTTTTGGTCGGTCGCGAGGATGTGGTCTCGGCCTTTGCCAAGCTGCGCGGCCAGATCGACTTTGGCATGTTCTTCCCGATCCAGAAGGCCGCCATCGCCTGCCTGAACGGTCCGCGCGATGAGGTCGAGGCGCAGCGTCTGAAGTACCAGGAGCGCCGCGATGCCCTGTGCGACGGTCTTGAGGGCCTGGGCTGGGAGCGCCCCAACGCGCATGGCTCTATGTTTGTGTGGGCCAAGCTTCCCGGTGGCCGCACCGATTCCATGGCGTTTTGCGAGGAGCTCATGGAGAAGGCCGGCGTTGTGGTGACGCCGGGCGCGAGCTTTGGTCCTTCGGGTGAGGGGCACGTGCGCATGGCGCTGGTCTTGCCGCCCGACCAGATCGCTTTGGCTGTCGAGGCCATTCGCGAGGCGGGCCTGTATTAGAAAGCTATTTCGGCTCGTCAATAGCTCGAAACCGATTTCGTGCAGTTATTTTACGAATTCTGCAAACAATTTCGGTAAACGGTCGATTTTTGGCTGCGAATAGGAGCATAATCAAAGTCCCGATTGGATGTATTGGGATCACGGCAAGCCGCTCGGGTCGTTCCCGGGCGGCTTGTTTGTGGAGAGAGATGGGAGTTTCTAATGGTTAACGAGAAGAAGGTCGCTATTGTCGGGTGCGGTTTCGTCGGTTCGTCTTCGGCGTTCGCACTGATGCAGAGCGGTCTGTTCTCCGAGATGGTCCTCATCGACGTGGACAAGAACCGCGCCGAGGGTGAGGCCCTGGATATCGCGCACGGCATGACGTTTGCCGAGCCGATGAAGATCTACGCCGGCGATTATTCCGATGTCGCCGACGCCGCCATGATCGTCGTCACTGCTGGCGCTGCCCAGAAGCCCGGTGAGACCCGCCTGGACCTGGTCAACAAGAACGTCAGCATCTTTAAGTCCATTATCCCCGAGATTAAGAAGTCCGGCTTCGACGGCATTCTGCTCATCGTCTCCAACCCGGTCGATGTTCTGACCTACGCCGCCATCAAGATGTCCGGCCTGCCCGAGGGCCACGTCATCGGTTCCGGCACCGTGCTCGACACCGGTCGCCTGCAGCAGATGCTTGGTGCCCACGTCGAGGTTGACCCGCGCGATGTCCAGGCCTATGTCATGGGCGAGCACGGCGACTCCGAGTTTGTCGCTTGGTCCAGCGCTCAGGTTGCCGGTGTTCCGCTGAACACCTTCTGTGAGCTTCACGGCCACCTGGAGCATGAGGCTGCCGAGAAGCGCATCGCCGAGGACGTCAAGAACTCCGCCTACACCATCATCGAGAAGAAGCACGCCACCTACTATGGCGTCGCCATGGCCGTCAAGCGCATCTGCACCGCCGTTATGCGCGATGAGCAGACCGTTCTGCCCGTCTCTTCGCTCATGGTGGGCGAGTATGGCCTGTCCGATCTTGCCATCTCCATGCCGACCGTCGTTGGCCGCGACGGCGTTGTCTGCCGCGTCCCCGTGCCGCTGAACGATGACGAGCAGCATGAGCTCACCGTCTCTGCCAAGGCCCTCAAGGACATCATCGACAGCGTCGACTTCTCCTGCTAAATCAAGCTCGCTAGAGCGAAAAGCTACAATGAAGGCGTCCGGGTCCACACGGCCCGGGCGCCTTTTTGGTGCAAAGTAACCTGACTCCAATGCACCATAGTTGATGGGAGGGCCATGTCGGATTCGCCTAATTTTTTGACCTATGTCCAGACGGCGTTTGATTCCTTTGAGGAGCGGCCGTTCTGCGCGGTGGATAGCCTGGTCTTTGCGTGGTTGTCCTATTTGCGCTTGCCGGGTGATATGGCGGGGCTGACGAACTGGCAGGGCCTAGACGTACGCGAACTGCTGCGTGCCGAGTGCTACCGGGACATGATTGACGACTTGTGGGACCCAGAGGGGAGCAGGGCCTTGTTGGAGGCCGTGGCAGCAAGTCCTCGCTACCGTGGCGTGCACGTTTGCGGCTATCGTGCTGTGAGCGATATGGTGGCGACGGAGCAGTTTGCAGCCATGGCGTTCCGGTTTCCGGCAGGGTTTAGCTATCTTTCCTTCCGGGGGACCGACAGCACGATTGTGGGCTGGAAAGAGGACTTTAACATGGCGTTCCGGTGTCCTGTGCCGGCCCAGGAATCCGCGGCGCGTTATGTGGACGAGGCGGCGGATGCGATCGACGGGCCGCTTTTGTGCGGAGGTCATTCCAAGGGTGGAAACCTTGCGGTGTACGGTGCGGCGATGTGCTCCGATGTCGCCCGTGAGCGAATCGAACGGGCGTATTCCCATGATGGTCCAGGGTTCGTCGAGGAGTTTCTGAACGGCAACGCCTTTGCCGATCTTTCCGGTCGAATCGACAAGACGCTACCTCGGTCGTCGATCTTCGGCATGATGTTCGAGACACAAGAGGACTATGCCATCGTTGAGAGCACCGAGTTCAGCCTGCTGCAGCACAATCCCTTTAGCTGGGTGGTTGATGGTTGCGACTTCGTATACTGTGAGCGCCTGTCCGCCGGTGCTCGATACGTTGATGGCTCCATTCGCGAGATGCTGCTTGCAGTGTCACCTAGCGAGCGCGAGCGTTTTGTAGATGCGTTGTTCTCCGTGTTTGAGGCTACGGACGCCGAACGGTTTGCGGATATCGCAGGAAATCTGCGTGAGAGTCTGCCCGTGATGCTCCAGGCTGCGCAAGGCTTTGACAAAGATACGCGACGCTTTATCTCGCAGACCATCGTGGCAATCCTTAAATGCGCACTGTTGCCCAAACGACCCCAGATCGACGTGCCCGCTGCCGGCAAGAGTTTGGCAGAACAGCTCGAGGCTTGGCAGTCCGAGCTCCTGCGCTAGCCATTGATACAAAGCAACCTGTCCCCGATGCGCCAATCTTCGATGCGCCTGGGGCGGGCTCGACCGCTATACTGGTTCGTGCCGAAATCGATCTAGAACGGAATGCCGTATATGAAAATCAATCACGCGATTCTGCATATCCTGGACTTTGACTCTGCCGTCAACGTCATGAGCCAGCGAGAGCTCGATATCGAGAGCCGTACCGTGCGCAACTTCGTGACCACGCATCTGCGCCGCGCACGCACCTCGGCCGACAATAAACGCGCCACGTTTGCCGAGAACTCCGCATTCGGCGGCGAGCTCAAGGGCTATTTCTTTGGTGAGCGTGAGTTCGTGGACCTGTCTCAGCAGATTGCGGAGTTCATCTCTTCCGAACTTACCAAGGCCGAGAAAGCCGAGTCCACTGACGTGCTTGTGGCGGACTTTGATGACGATGAGGATGCCCGCTGGTTTGCCGTGATGCTGCTGGGCTCCAAGCAGGCTTTTATGCACGAGGTAGGTCGCGAAGAGGGCGAGGTGCGCAACGACATTGCGCGCCACTACGCCATTCTGCCGAATCCCTCGCAAAAGGTGCCGAGCTATGCAATCGTGCGTGCAAGCACCATGGAGATCGGCTATGTGGACAAGAAACGCAAGATCGCCGGCGAGGACCGTATGCTTATCCCCGATGGCCTGCTGCAGTGCGACACGGGCGTATCGGGCAAGGAGGTCATCGACACCGTGACGCGTGTGGTCGAGGAAGTCGCCGAGGAGCACGGTGCCAATACGGCCGTAGCGCTCGCCAAGGTTAAGGCTGCTGTTGCCGAGAAGGTCGAGGATGACGAGGAGCTGCCGCCTTGGGATATCGTCGACGAGGTCTTTGAGGACGAGCCGGTCATCAAGGAGAGCGTGCGCGCGGCACTGACCGAGGAGAAGGTGCCTGAGCGTGTGCCCGTGGAGCGCAAGCAGGTCGAACGCGCGGCGGTGCGCAATCATAAGATCCGTACCGACACGGGTATCGAGATCAGCTTCCCGGCCGAGATGGGTTCCAACTCCGAGTACATCGAGTTCGTCAATGAGCCTAACGGCCTCATCTCCATCGAGCTCAAAAATATCGGTAGCATCGAGAATCGATAAGTTGCGTTGCGCCTACAGCGAGAAAGCAAAGGCCGAAGCCCTTCGGGACTTCGGCCTTTTTTGTTTTCGGCTTGGTTGCTGACATTGCGCCGCAGGTTGGGCATACGTCAGCGAAAACGCCCCTAGGCGAGCAAGGTGACGCGAAAGAGGAGGGCATTGACCTTCTGGTCATGCCCGACGATTGAACGTCAGATTGCCGCCTAGGGGCGTTTGCAGCGTCGGGTCGTTACGGCGTTTGGTAAAACGCCGTAACTATTAAAGCTGGCGCAGGCCCTCTTCCAGGCCGGTCTTGCTGTCGGTCTTCTCGTCGCGCATTTTGATGACGCGGGCGGGGACACCGGCCACGACGGAGCCGGCGGGGACGTCCTCGACGCACACGGCACCGGCAGCCACGACGGCGCCCTTGCCCACGCGCACGCCCTCCAGGACCACGGCGTTGGCGCCAATCATGACATCATCCTCGATGATGACGGGCGTGGCGCTCGCGGGCTCCACGACGCCCGCCAACACGGTGCCGGCGCCGATGTGGCAGTTCTTGCCCACGGTGGCGCGGCCGCCTAGCACGGCGCCCATATCGATCATGGAACCCTCGCCGATAACGGAGCCGATGTTGATGATGGCGCCCATCATGATGACGGCACGGTCGCCAATCTCGACGCGGTCGCGGATGATCGCGCCCGGCTCGATGCGGGCGTTGATGCCCTTAAGGTCGAGCATGGGCACGGCGGAGTTGCGGCAATCGTTCTCCACGTCGTAGTAATCGATGGAATCGGCGTTGGCGTCCAGGATGGCCTTAAGCTCATCCCAGTCGCCAAAGACGGTCTTGCCGCGACGGCCGCCGTAGACATGTGCGTCGCCCCAAGCAACCTTCATGCCCGGCTTCTCGCGCACGTACAACTTGACGGGCGTCTTTTTGGGCGCGGTGGCGATGTAGTTGATAATCTCCCGTGCATCCATCTCGGCTGCGTTACTCATTTGCTATCTCTCCTTTGGGCGGATTCGGTTGACACCTGGTTAGACAAACATGACCTGGTCGAACGTATAGAAGCCGGGTTCGCGGGTGACGAGCTTCTGCGCGGCTGCCAAGGCGCCGTTGACAAAGATCTGACGACTCGTGGCGCGGTGGGTGAGCGTGACCTCCTCGTCCTGGCCGAAAAAGCTTACCTCGTGCACGCCGGCGACGGTGCCGCCGCGCAGCGAGTGCATACCGATCTCCTTGGGGTCACGCGCGCCGCACATGCCCTCGCGGCCATAGACGGGGTGGTAGCCTGCCTCGGGCTCAGCTTCGACGACGGCATCGAGCAGTAGCTTGGCAGTGCCGCTGGGGGCATCGACCTTTTGGTTGTGGTGCGTCTCGACGATTTCACAGTCAAAGCCGGGCAGCTCGCGTGTGGCCTGGGCCACTAGATGGCGCAGGGCTGCGATGCCGATGGAGTAATTGCCCGAGTGCATAACGCGGGTGTTCTGGCCCAGCTCACGCAGGCGGTCCATCTGCTCGGGCGTATAGCCCGTGGTGCCCGAGACCAACGCGGCGCCCGTGCGCTCGACATAGGCGACGACGGCATCGAAGGTCACGACGTTCGAGAAGTCGATGATAACGTCGGCCGCCGGGGCGCTCTCGAGCTCGGACAGATCAAAACCGATCTGGGCGACGATATCAAAAGCGGGCTGACCGGCGGCATCAACGGTGCCCTCGGCGGTGGTGCGGATGAGCGAGCCCATGCGGCCCGTTCCCATAATGACGGTCTTAATCAAGCAGACCAGCTCCCTTCAGAGCATCGGTAAGTGCGGCTCGCGTGTCGTCTGCCATGGGGCACAGCGGCATACGGTAGTTTGCCTCGATCATGCCCATCTGGGCGAGCGCTTCCTTGACGGGGATGGGGTTGACCTCGCTAAAGAGGGCATTGATGAGCGGCTGGCCGGCAATCTGGATATCGCGGGCGCGTGCCACGTCACCGTCCAGATAGGCGCGGCACATGTCGTGCACGAGCTGCGGCTGAACATCGGCCCACACGCTGATGGTGCCCGAGGCGCCCAGGCTCATGAGCGGTACGGTAAGCGCGTCCTCGCCCGAGTACATGCGGAAGTCGTCTGACAGCAGGTGGGCGATCTTGGCCGCGTAGGCGACGTTGCCCGAGGCCTCCTTAATACCCATGATGTTGGGGTGCGCGGCCAGGCGTTCTACGTTGCGCTCGCTGATGCCGCAGCCACAGCGGCCGGGGATGTTGTACAGGATGCAGGGGATGTCCACGGCATCGGCGACGGTCTTAAAGTGCTGATAGATACCCTCTTCATTGGACTTGTTGTAGTAGGGGGTGATGAGCAGCAGACCGTCGGCGCCCAGGCCCTGATAGGTGAGCGACTTGGTGAGCATGGTCTGCGTGGAGTTGGAGCCCGAGCCGGCAATAACGGGGACGCGTCCTGCAACATGCTTGACCACAGCGGCGACGACGGAGTTGTCCTCGTCATCGGTCATCGTGGCACTCTCACCGGTGGTGCCCAGGGTGAGGATGGCGTCAGTGCCATTTTGCAGGTGGAAATCGATAAGGCGCTCAAGCGCGTCAAAGTCGACACTGCCGTCCTTTTTAAACGGCGTGACAAGGGCGACGATTGAGCCCTCGAGATTGCGGATATCCATGTTCTTCTCCTTCGCTTCCGCGATCTGGACGCGTTTGTTCCATTGGGCGGCGACTGCTAGGCGCTCGTCCTGAGCGCGACGGCGGGCGCTTTCGGCGCGCGATTTGGCCAGCAGCTCGCGGCCGCACGGCAGCACGTCGAGCGTGGCAAAGTAATCGCCCGGGCGCTCGGCGCGGCGAATGAGGTCTGCCGAGCCATCGGGGCGCAGCAGGACCTCGGCGGAGCGCAGGCGGCCGTTGTAGTTGTAGCCCATAGAGTGGCCATGCGCGCCGGTGTCGTGAATCACGAGCAGGTCGCCCATGTCGATATGCGGAAGCTCGCGGTCGATGGCGAACTTGTCATTGTTCTCGCACAGATTGCCCGTGATGTCGTACGTGTTCGTGACGGGGGCTGCGGTTTTATCGGGACCGTCCGGCTGACCCATCACCGTGATGTGGTGGTAAGCGCCATACATGGCGGGACGAATGAGGTCGACGGCACTGGCGTCCACGCCGATATAGTCCTTGTAGATCTGCTTCTCGTGGATGGCCTTGGTGACCAGGCAGCCGTAGGGGCCCATCATAAAGCGGCCCATCTCGGTGCAGATGGCCACATCGCCCATGCCGGCGGGAACCAGAATCTCGTCGTAGGCTGCGTGTACGCCCTCGCCGATGGCGTGAATGTCGTTGGCCTGCTGCTCGGGCAGGTAGGGGATGCCGACTCCGCCGGACAGATTGATGAAGGCGACGTGTGCGCCGGTCTCGCGCTCCAAGCGCACGGCGAGCTCAAAGAGGATGCGCGCGAGCTTGGGGTAGTAGTCGTTGGTGACGGTGTTGCTGGCAAGGAATGCGTGGATGCCAAAGTCCTCGGCGCCCTTGGTCTTGAGCATGCGGAACGCCTCGAAGAGTTGTTCGGTGGTCATGCCGTATTTGGAGTCGCCCGGGTTGTCCATGATGCCGTTGGAAAGCTGGAACAGGCCGCCCGGATTAAAACGGCAACTGACCGTCTTGGGGATGGGGCCTGCGACACGCTCAAAGAACTCGATGTGGCTGATGTCGTCAAAGTTGACGATGGCACCCAGCTTGTCGGCGAGCTCAAAATCCGCCGCCGGCGTGTCGTTGGACGAGAACATGATGTCGTGTCCGGTGATGCCCAGCGAGCGGGCAATCATGAGCTCGGTATAGCTCGAGCAATCACAGCCGCAGCCGTATTCGTTGAGAATGGAGATGAGCGCCGGGTTGGGATTGGCCTTGACGGCAAAGTACTCCTTAAAGCCCGGGTTCCATGCAAAGGCGTCGCGCACTTCTTGCATGTTGCGGCGGATGCCCGCCTCGTCGTATAGATGAAACGGCGTGGGGAACTGCTCGACGATATGCTCGAGTGTCTCCTTGTCCACAAACGGCTGCTTGGCCGCATATGCCTCGTTGGGGGTCAATGCCATGTCCCGTAAACCTCGCTATCCAGACGGCGCCATCTGCGCATCGAATCCGCATAGCGTGGACCCAATGTCCGGATAGCGCTCCCGCATTGCTGCAGACAGTCCTGTGGGTGTTTCCCACAGGCCCACCAGGTTGTTCGTGCCCGAAAAACCCAGTTCGGCGGGTTTCGCCTCCCCACGGGGTCAAAGCCTGCCGGCTCGCCCGCGGCTCTTCGTGCCCGCGCCTCTATCAAGTGGTAAAGACCCTATCACGTTGCACTTTACCAAACAAGAGTATTCGTATATAACGTTTAAAAAATGCAGCAATATGCTGGAAACATGTGTGCCACAATCCTGTATCACAATAAGTTGCAACAGATGTGCCTCACGAAGGGATTCTCTATGACCGAGCTCCAAGAACTCCGTCGCTATCGCCGCGATCTCCATCGCATTCCGGAGCTCGATTTCGATCTTCCGCAGACTATTGCCTATATCGAGGGCGTGTTGGCACCGCTCGCTTGCGAGGTGACCCATCCGTGCCCCAGCTGCGTCTGCGCTTTCTTCGACGCCGGCGTTGGTGCCGCGCATGCCACAGCGATTCGCGCCGATATGGATGCGCTGCCCATCGCGGAGGCGACGGGAGCGGCCTTTGCCTCGACCCATCCCGGCACGATGCACGCTTGCGGACATGATGGACACATGGCCATGGCACTTGCCGCCGCGACGTATGTCAACCGTACGATTCGCGAGCAGCCGGGCGTCATTAGGCGCAACGTTCTCTTTGTGTTCCAGCCGGCCGAGGAAACGACCGGTGGTGCCAAGACGGTATGTGAGAGCGGTGTATTCGAATGCTACGGGGTCGACCGCATTTTTGGCTTCCATGTGTGGCCCGATCTGCCCGCCGGCACGTTGGCGAGCTGTTCCGGCCCGCTGCTGGCGCGTTCGAGTGAGACACACATTCATATTCACGGGACGAGCATCCATATCGCTAAGACCTATGGCGTTCCGGTCGAGGAGTCGCACGATGCGGCGCTGGCGGCTGCCAAGTTCTTGGTTGCCGAGCGCGAGCTGATGGACGAACTGGGCACCGACGAGCCCTGTATCGGTAAGTTTGGTCTGCTGCAGGCCGGTACGGTTTGCAACGCGGTGGCGGGGGAGGCCCATGTGGCCGGCAGCCTGCGTTTGTTTACGGACGACATGTTCGACCGGGCGCGCGAAGGCGTGCGCCGCGTGCTGGACGATGCCTGTGCCGCAACAGGCTGTACGTACGATCTCGACTTTGCCGAGGGCTATCCGCCAGTCGATAACGACCCCGAGCTGTTTGCCAACATCACACCTGCCTTGCCCGGGTTGCAGCTCGTTGATGAACCGCTGCTAATTGCCGAGGACTTTGCCTTCTATCAGCGCCATCTGCCGGGCGTGTTTTTCCTGCTGGGCACGGGTATGCCAGAGGACCAAGACAACCCGAGTGATTCGGATGGCTGTCCCGCCTATGCCACAAGCGCTCTGCATACCGATAGCATGCTCTTCGACGAGGAAATCCTTCTCAAAGGCCTCGATGTCTACAAACGATTGCTTTTGCTTGACTAAGGCGCAAAGGACTATTTGTTCTAGAAAACACGAACAAACGTACGATATAATAGAGATGTAAGTCTATAGAAACGTTTGACGTTACTAACGTAAGGCGATACTATGATTGCATCGTATAAAGATGAGGATACCGAACGCTTTGCCATGGGTGTGCGGGTCAGGAGGTTCGTGCCCTTTGAGCGTGTTGCGTTGAGGAAGATTCGCCAACTGCAGGTTTGTGCTTCGCTTGATGATCTTCGCGTTCCACCGGGCAACCGCCTGGAAGCTTTGAAGGGCGATCGTGCCGGTCAATATAGCATCCGTGTTAACGAGCGCTATCGGGTCTGTTTTGAGTGGAGACAGGAGATGGCTTGGAATGTCGAAATCGTCGATTATCACAAGTGATGAGACTTCGGCCGATTTGCTGTCGCCGGTGACTCCTGGTGAGCTTCTCAAAGAGGAGTTTCTTGTTCCCATGGGCATCTCTCAATATCGCCTTGCGAAAGAGACTGGGATTCCGGCTCAGCGTATCGGGCAGATTGTCTTGGGAAAACGTCGCGTGACGGCCGACACCGACCTCCGTCTTTGCCGTTATTTTGGCCTGACGGATGGTTATTGGCTGCGCGCTCAGGTGGCGTTTGACCTTGAGGCCGAGAAAAGGCGGATCGAACCGGAACTCGACAAGATCGTTCCTGTTCAGCAGGCTATCGCACTGTAGTGCTCAAAGATGATGGGGGTGGCGCGGCGATGAGGCGACGCCGACAGTCTGCCGTATATAGTCCGGGTGGATGCGGGTGCGGTTTGCTGCTGCTTCCGGTCATCGCTGTGAGCATTGGCGTGATGTTTGCGCTTGCCGGGTTGGCAGCAGCGGCACTCGTGTTGCTGATTGTGGCCATTGGCGTGACGATTTGGCTTTGCCGCAATCGCGAGAAACGCCGTGCCGACGGTAAAACCAATGTCGGATGGGCCATCTTTTTGGTTGTCACCTACCTATTGAGTATCAGTTATCTGGCGTTCTTTATCTTGTTACTTGTGAGCACCTTTACCGGGGAATCCGTCACGGTGGGGTAGGCTTCGACGAGCTTCTTGAGGATGAAGCGAGGGGGCCGACTCTGAATGAACCGCGCCCCACATCAACAAGTTTCATTCGTTGTGTAGCAATCCGAATGTACAATTGTTTGGCGTGAGAGCACCGCCGCCAGCAACGCAGGGATACAGGTCGCGATCGCCAGCTCCCGTTCCAGCTCATCGCAAAAGCGCGTCAACGTCGCGCCTGACCACGGCCATTTCCTGTTCGAGTTTGTAGGCTCGCTCGATGTGAGCTCGTCGATTTTGAGCTCCATAACTGCGCGGCTGCGCGAGTTGGACTCGATCACTCCGATTGGTGTCACAGTGACGCCGATGAGCGTCACCGCAATAGACTCCACTGGACCTCCTGGCAGGACATAGGTCAACTTGCGAGTGCATTATCCGCTGCGGTCACAAATCAGCTGGCAACTGAGTAATCGGCCTAAAGCACGGGGTAAAATACGCTAAAGAGGAAGGAATGGAGGCCGAAATGGAAGAGTTCGAGCTTAAGGACGAGCAGCAGGAAGAGAGCGTGAAGACAGCGCTGACGGAAACCGACCTTGAGCTTGACAATACGGAAAAGAAGCCTCTCATGCAGGCCACCCGAGAAAAGGTGGAAGCCATTCCCGATGTCGTTAAGGAGGGCGCAGCGAAAGCCGTCCAATTCGTCAAAGAACATAAGAAGGAGATTGCCGCTTGGACGGTCGCTGTCATTGGGGCTGTCGCCTACGTTGCCAACAACTCGCATGAGAAAGATCAGCTGCTGGAAAAGAATGCTCGGCTGACGGAAGAAAACGCTCAGCTGTCAGGCGATCTCGTAATAGAGCGCGAGGTTTCAGACCGTTTGGCATCGCGAGTGGTGGAGCTCGAGAATCTCTGCGATGAGAAAGACGACTATTTCCGAGAGACGATTTCGGACGGACTGCGTCATGGAAGTTCCCTCGCCGGAAAGCACATGGCCGACCGAAGGCAATATCTCAATGAGGGGTAGGTCGGTTCTTACTACGCGCCATTACGCTCTAACGCCTAGCCTGCACCGCTGGGGCGGCGCACTCATTCTTGGCAGCAGCGCATGAAAGACGCCTGCGCAGCCGTCAGGGGTGCTATTTGGTGCAGTTCCAAGCCTCATCCAGCCGTCAGCTAGCCCGCCTGCCCCTCGCCGTCGTCGCGGCGTATCGCGTACTCGTCTGCTTTGAGTCGCAGGCCGTGTCATTGCCGCCAACGATGGCCTTGTGGTTGTTGAATGTGGTCGGGCCCATGTGGTCCTTGGGCGATTCTCAGCCCGCATCTACCAGGATTCTGTCGAGCTCGTGCGAGCATCGAGCGTGCAGGGCATGCTCGAGAGCGTCGCCGTCCGCATGGACCACGCCGCGCAGGTTCGCCATGTCGGAAATTGAGGCAAGGCGCTGCAGCCGTAGAACCAGTAGTTCAAATCGATGTTGGCAAGCCTCGAGGTGTCATCGGCGATGGACGCGCGCTTCATGCTCTTCTATATGGCAACCTTAGCTCTCAGCTAATGAATTCAAGTTCAATCCTTCCTACGATGTGCTGTGTGCCGGCACGGTAGCCGGATCGTAGGAAGGATGCATGATGAAAAAGCTCGAAAACGAAGTGCTGCTGAGCCGTCGCGCTGCACTGGGCGCATTCGCCACCGTCGCCTTGGGGACTGCCGGTCTTCTTGCCGGTTGTGGTAGCGATAAGGCGACCGTCACCGAGGACGCTGGCGATGGCGACAAGAAGGAAGAGGCGAAGAAGGAAGAGCAGTCTACGACTGACCTGGCGGTTGGTGCGACGGTGACCACGACTGCCGGTCTTTCCGTCGTTGTCGATTCCGTCCAGCCCGGCCTCACAAATTATGACGGTTCGACCATGACGGGCATTCACGTCACGTACGTCAACAATGGCGATGAGGGCGCAGATTACAACATCTACGACTGGAAGGGCGAGGACGCCAACGGCGCTCAGCAGAATCAGGGTTACTACAGCGAGGGCTCCGATGAGCTACAGTCTGGTACCCTTGCCGCTGGTGGCTCTGTGGCGGGCAATATCTACTTTGATGGCGATATCAAGAAGGCACTGTATTTTGCCAACATGTTTGATAAGTCTGCCACTGCAAGCTGGGTGTTGGCCTAGCATGTCGCTACCGTTGCGCCGTATGGGAGGTGAAGTCGTATGCCCGATAAAAAGCTGACTGACGAGTTACTCAATGAGCTTCTCGACGCGCCAAACATCGATGGCTATATCAAAGAACACGACTTTGCCGTCCCGTCGCTTTCGAACTACCTGAAGCAGCTACTGCAGGAAAAGGGCTTGGAGCGCTCGCGCGTGGTTCGTATGGCCGATCTCAATGAGACCTTTGGCTATCAGATTTTTACCGGTGCGCGGCATCCGAGCCGCAATAAGGTGCTGCAGATTGCCTTTGCGATGGCGCTGACGCTCAAAGAGACTAACCGTGCGCTGACGGCTGCCGGGGTAAGCGTCCTTAACTGCGAGGACCGCCGCGATGCGATTATCATCTTTTGCATCGATTGCGGGTGCAGCCTCCAAAAGGTCAACGAGGAGCTGTATCGCTTTGGCGAGGAGACGGTGAGTTAGCGGCTGATATCTGAGCCGGCGGAGCTGCCGAACAACGATGCAAACGAACGGGGCGCGGATGCCATGGGGTGTCTGCGCCCTGCGCTATGATGGAGGCTATGGATACTCAGACCCCAACATATTCCGATGACGAGCTGACCGCAGCGCTTGCCGAGCACCTGGCGTCGCTCGATTGCGACGACAGCTATCGCGTGGAGCGTGTACTTAAGCGCTCGACCGTTGAAACAACCGAGCTCGTGTACTTTGAAGGAACCGGCGGTGGCTCGCTCGGCCCCTTTGTCCGTAAACGCATCGATGCTTCGGCTCAAATCGGCGGGGCATACGAGCGTCTGTTTGCCGTTCAGCGGGCAGGCAGGCGTTTTGAGCACCTGCCCAGAATCGTCGATTGTCGTCGTGTGGGCGACGAGCTCAACGTGGTTATGGAATACATCGAAGGGGAGACGCTCGGGGCGCTGGTGGACCGTCTGGGAGCCACCCCCGATTATGCGCGTGAATTGTATCCTGTCCTTTGCGACGCCGTGGGCGAGCTCCATGCCGGTTTTGCAATGGCGGGGGAGACGTCGGCGCCGGTGATCCATCGTGACCTCAAGCCGTCGAATATCATCGTGACGGGTGCCAACTATACGCCTGATGACGGCCTGACGTTTTCATCGCTGGTGATTATCGACCTGGGGATCGCGCGCGTATGGCACGATGGCGCCGATGCCGACACCGTCAAGTTTGGCACGCGACCCTATGCGCCGCCCGAGCAGTATGGGTTTGGGCAGACGAGCGTGCGAAGCGACGTCTACGCACTTGGCGCCCTGTTGTTCTTCTGCTTGACGGGAGTCGACCCTAAGCCAGGGCTCGACATGCGCGAGCAATGCGAGGCGCGCGGCATTCCCACTCCACTTGCCGATGCCGTCTGCATGTCGATGGCGCTCGACCCGGCCAAGCGTTTTGCGAGTGCGGAAGCGTTGGGACGGGCGACGCGCGCGGCATACGATCTGAGTCGCCCCGTGCGGCCTCCTGCGCCGCCTGTCCGAACTCCGGCCTCGGAGACGGTGTTGACGCCCCAAGGGCTCCAGAACCCCGCAGGGCCTCCTGGCCCTGCCGCCTCCGCTGCATGCGGCCTGCTCTCTCGCGTTTCGGAGTCTCTGGGCCGCATTTGGAATACGCTCGTCTGCTTCTCGCTGCTTGTGTTCTTTGCCGGAAGTCACTTTGCCGTCTTTCACCCCACCGGAGCAAACCAAAGCTACCCGACGTGGCTTCTCATAATCGAGTATTTTTTCTTTGTCGATGGCCTTATGGTGCTTATGCATTTCGCACTGCTCGATAAGCGCCGTCTTCGTCGGCGATTCGCACTGCTCGACAGCTATCGCGGCAAGAAACTCGCGAAACTCTGGCTCAAGGCATTGGGTGTGCTGCTCCTATGCATGATTGTCATAGTCGCGGTTGCCAATGCGACCGGCGTCGTCGATACCTCCGCTACCTAAAAGAAAAGGACCCCATTGGGGCCCTTTGCAGTTGCACTTAGATGCGGTTCATCTGAGCGGCGACTTTGTTGTACCAGTCCTGCCACGTGGGCGGGCAGTACTTTTTGGCCGCTGCCGGGGTAAGGGTGGAGCCGTAGTTGGCGCCCAGATAGGCAACGTGGGCGGAGATGCCCTCGCTCCAGCTGCCAAAGCTGCGCCAACCGCCGCCACGGGCACTCCAGCCCCAGGCGTTGTAAGAATTGGCGCAATAAGCACCCTTGGTGCTCTCGATGCAGGCGATGGCGGGGGACCAACGGGGATCGACACCGGTATTCCAAGCGGCGACGGCAAAGTTATAGCCCTGGCCTGCCATGGGGGAGCCGGCAAGGTAGTTGTCGATGCGACTCGTCCACTCATTAATGAACGAATCGTAATCGGAACTACCGGTATTGGCGTTGTTCACCGTGGTGTCGATGGTGGTGTTGGTGTTAGTGGCCTGGCTGCTGGAATTGCTGCCGCTCACGCCCTCGCCCGAGAGCTTCTCAGCGGCAGCGGCCTTATCGGCCTCAAGCTTGGCAAGCTCGGCGGCATTTTCCTGCTCGGCTTTTGCCTGTGCCTCGCTGCGGAGCTGCTGGGCCTGCGCCAGCGCATCCTCGGCGTTTTTCTGCTCTGCCTCAAGCTGAGACTTGGCCTGCTGGAGCTCAGCCTTGTTCTGTTCGAGTTCGGTTTGCATGTTATTGAGCTGTTCGATCTCGTCGACGCTCGAGCTCGTGATCTGGTTGGTGTATTTGCAGGTCGTGATGAACTCACCCAGGCTCTGCGCGTTGACCAGGAAGCTCACGATGGGGTTGGTGCCCTTCTGATACTTATACAGATCGCGCATGGCGGAGCTTGCCTTGGCCTGCTGCTCGGGAAGCTTAGCCTCGATTTCCTCGATGCTTGCCTCATTGGAGTCAATCTGCTTTTGCAGGTCATCGAGTTTGGTGCGGGCGTCGTTGTAGGCGCTCGTGGCGGCTTCGATCTTCTGCTGGGCTGCGGAAAGCTGGTCCTGCGTTGCCTGCGAGGCGGCATACGCCGCAACGGGGGAGAGCATCGGCGTGGCCGTCAGCGCAACGGCGAGCGCGGCGCTCGTGATGATACGAGCCGGCTTCGACGCAATGAGCGCTGCGGTGCGATGATTCGAATGCTGCATCCAGTCCCTCTGCAATCAATCGTAGGTTATGGTTCGAACGGTATTCTACTACTGCTTTCGACCTCAACTTGAACCTTAAAGGTCCCAAAGGGTCAAGTTGAACTTGAGGCTTTGGCTTTGACCTGCAGTTATGATGAATTGTTGAGAAACCATAGAGTTCAACTTTAACGTTACGGAGCTCTGTTTGAGAGGAGTTTTGGGCTGTAAAAGCCATCTCAACATGGGGTTTTACAGCTACAGCGCGCCCTTCTGGCGAGCCTGCTCAATCTCTTCGAGGGCCTCGGCGGGGGTGAACGAACAGGTGCCGTCGCCGAGTTTGACTACCCGGATATCGTCGCCGGTATGGACCTCTCCGCCCTTTAGTACCACGCCAAAAACGCCCTCGTGGGGAAAGATGCAGTCGCCAGCGAGATAGTAGATGGCGCAACGGGTGTGGCAGACCTTGCCGATTTGGCTGAATTCGACGAGCACGTCGCTTCCAAGCTTGAGCTGTGTGCCCAAGGGGAGCGAGAACAGGTTGATGCCCCGGGTTGTGAAGTTTTCTCCAAAGTCACCCTCGTGAACGTCGAGCCCGCGTGCCTGCGCCGTCTGGATGGACTCCGCGGCTAAAAAAGAGACCTGGCGGTGCCAATGTCCGGCGTGCGCATCGGTGGCGAGACCAAATTGCTCTATAACGGTGTCGCGTCCATCGGCGACGGGCGACTTGCGCGTGCCCTTGTGTGCCGACGTGTTGATCGAGACGATGCGGGCGGGTCCGTTGTAGGCGTCGTTTGCCGTGCACAGGGGAGCGGTCGCTTTCGCACGTTCCGCCAGCTCGCGCCTCGCGGCATTGAGGATGGGATTATCGGTCGGATGGTCTTGGGGCACGTGCGCGCCTTTCGCTCGAAGATGTCAATACGCTGAATCCTACAACAACGGTAGGTTCATTGCCCATTGTCATACAACAGTGAGCGCCGTCTTCGTGCTGGCCTTCGTGCTGGACGATTGCGTCGATTGCCATAGATACGGTGGAGCTTTGGGCGCCGGCGGCTTGGCACGCTAGAATAAATCAGTTGCGCAAAGACCGCCCGTTGTGTGGGCAGTTCATGATAGGAAGTTTCCATGGCATTGCAATTTACAGAGCGCGAGTTCATTCCCGTGCTGCTCGGTGGCGACATCAACGCCTATTCGGTGGCGCGCGCCTTCTACGAGGAGTACCAGGTCAAGAGTCTGGTCTTTGGCAAGTATCAGACGGGTCCCGCGTACCGCAGCCAGATTATCGACTACACGCCCAACGTGGATATCGACACCATGCCCGTGATGCTCAAAACCGTCAACGGCATTGCCCAAGCGCATGCCGACAAGACTATTGTCCTTGTGGGCTGCGGCGACAACTATGTCGCTCTCGTGGCTCAAGCCAAGGATGCTCATGAGCTGGCGGATAACATCGTCGCTCCCTACGCGCCCTACAGCATGCTCGAGCAGTGCCAGAAGAAGGAGATCTTCTACGAGCTGTGCGAGAAGCATGGCGTGCCCTATCCGCACACGTTTACCTTTACCAAGGCGATGCTCAATGCCCAGGGTGAGGCGCCTGCCGAAGTGCTCGACCAGATCGATTTTCCTTACCCGATGATTCTGAAGCCTTCTGACGGCATCATGTGGTGGCAGCATGAGTTCGAGGGCCAGAAGAAGGCCTATGAGATTGCCGACCGCGCCGAGCTGGAACAGGTCATTCGCGACTCGTATGCCAGCGGCTACACCGACGACCTGATCTTGCAGGATCGCGTGCCCGGCAACGACGAGTACATGCGCGTGCTCACCAGCTATTCCGACCGCAACGGTAAGGTCCGCATGATGTGCCTGGGCCATGTGCTGCTCGAGGAGCATCAGCCCCACGGTGTCGGCAACCATGCCTGTATCATTACCGAGCCCAACGACGAGCTCATGGGCGGCGTGCGCAAGCTGCTCGAGGACCTTCACTTTGTGGGCTATTCCAACTTTGACGTTAAGTACGACGAGCGCGACGGCTCGTTTAAGTTCTTCGATTTCAACACGCGCCAGGGTCGCAGCAACTACTACGTTACCAACAGCGGCTTTAACGTTGCCAAGTATGTGGTGGACGAGTATGTGTTCAACCGCCCGTTTGAGCCGGAGTTTGTGACGGCGCAGGACGAGGCCCTGTGGATGGTCGTCCCCATGGGCGTCGTCGACAAGTACGTCAAGGATCCCGAGCTGCGCGCTAAGGTGCATCGCCTGGACAAGGAAGGTAAGGGCGCCGACCCTTCGTTTATGAAGGGCGACTTTGTCTTTAACCGCTGGCTGCGCATGTGGCACACCAAGCTGCGCCACTTTAAGCTGTTCAAGACGTATTACAAGTAGATGAGTGCGGCGCCCGTCCGGTTTGCATCGGGCGGGCGCGGGTATGATACGCGCAATTGCGCAAGCGTCACCAAGGAGGCGGCGATGGAAAAGCTGGGAGTTATCGGCGGCATGGGCGCCGAGGCCACGTCGTATTACTACGACCAGGTGGTGCGTCATACGGCTGCTGCCTGCGATCAGGAACATATCGACATGGTGGTGCTCTCCAAGTCGACCATGCCCGACCGCACGCTGGCCATTAAGACCGGCGAGCATGCCAAGCTGCTGGCGACCATGAAAGAGTGTGCCCGGGCACTCGAGTCGCTGGGCTGTGCGCACATTGCCATTCCCTGCAACACGTCGCACTACTTCTACGACCAGATCCAGTCGTTTACGAAGGTGCCGATTATCCACATGCCGCGTGAGTCGGTTCGTTATGCCCTTGCGGGTGCGGTGATGGGAGAGTGCGAGTTCGACCCCAACCTGAGTGTGCCGGCCGAGCCGGTGCATAAGATCGGCATCATGGGCACCGATGGCACCGTGGGCGCGGGCGTCTACGGCCGCGAATGTAAGGCTGCGGGTGTTGAGGTCGTCTATCCCAGCGAGAAACGTCAGAACGATGTGATGTCGCTTATCTACGATGATGTGAAGGCCGGACGTGAGCCCGATATGGATAAGTTCGACCGCGTGATGTGGGAGTTCGCCCGTAGCGGCTGCGACCGCGTCATTCTGGCTTGCACCGAGCTCTCGGTGCTGCAGAAGTACCGAGAGATGCCCGAGATCACCCTCGACGCCATGGATGTCCTGGTGCGCGAATCCATCATCCGTAGCGGCGCCCCCTACCGCCTCTAGCTTCCGACCTGTCAAAAAGGGACAGGTTAATTTTGGTAGGTTTTATCTGGTGAAACAGTAAGGCCTCGGCTCGTTTGGTGCGAGCCGAGGCCTTTTGCGTTGGGCGGTTGCTGTCAGTGGTGAACTAGAACAGGAAGCCGATGGCGATGAGGGCGATGCTGACGATGAGCACGGCGATGTTTAGGCCCTTGATGGGGTAGCGCTTGTACGAGCTGGCGCGCGTACGCAGATAGAAGCCGCGCTGTTCTGCCGCCAAGGCTGTGGCATCGGTCTTGCCCACGCTCGAGATGAGCAGCGGCACGCACAGTGGCAGCATGAGCTTAAGCTTCTTGATGGGGTTCTTGGTGTCGTACTCGACGCCGCGTGCGGTCTGCGCCTCCATGATGGCGTTCATCTCTTGACCAAACACCGGCACGAAGCGCAGCGCCGTGGTAAAAGTGAAAGCATAGCGATACGGCACGTGCAGCACCTCGACGCAGGCGTTGGCAAGGTCGTTGAGCTTGGTCACCATGAGCATGAGGATGAGTGGTAACGCCACACCCAGCAGGCGCAGACAGGCCTTCGATCCTGTGATGAGACCCGTGTCGGTGATAAAGCCCCACACCACGTTGCCATCGCGCATAAAGGCCAGCTGGAGCACCAGCATGATAAGCGCGAGCGGAATCAGCAACTTGAGCAGCGAGAACAGACGGTCGACGACGCCGGCATAGGCACCCAGCGCAAGGGTGAGTGCCAAAAAGCCCAGCAGCGCCACGTAGGTGTCGGACAAGAAGATGCCGACGATGATGGCGGCGGCGAGGCCCAGTTTGACGACGGGATTCAGGCGATGCAGCAGCGTATCGCCCGGCATGTAGTCGATGACGTTAACCACGGTGGACCATCTCCTTGGTAATTCGAACGACATCGGTGACCTCGCTCACCTGCGCAAAAGCGGGCGAGACGGAAGATGCCAGACGGCGCGAGAGTTCGATGACCTGGGGCGGCTCAACGTAGGCATGCTGCATGAGTTCGATGTTCGAGAACAGCTCGTGCGTGCGGCCGCGGTCGAGGATGCGACCGTCGGCCATTACCACAATGCGCTCGGCAAAATCCGAGACGACTTCCATATCGTGGCAGACCATGATGACGGCGCAACCGCGCTCGGCCATGGTGCGTACCGTTTCCATCACGGTCATGCACTCGCGGTAGTCCAAGCCGCTCGTGGGCTCGTCGAGCACGACGATCTTGGGCTCAACCACTACGACGGAGGCAAGTGCCACCATTTGTCGCTGGCCACGCGAAAGCGAGAACGGTGCCTCGTCGGCGGGCAGACCAAAGCGGTCGATGACCAGCTGGGCGCGACGCAGAGCCTCGGCACGGTCCATGCCGCCCAGCTCCAAGCCAAAGGCGACCTCGTCGAGCACGGTATCCTTGCAGATCTGGCGGTCGGGGTTTTGGAAGAGCGTTGCGACCTCGCGGGCGATACGGCTCGTGGGGACCGCGGCAGTATCCAGGCCCGTAACGCGCACGCTGCCCGAGGCGGGCTTAAGCAGGCCCGTGAGCAGCTTGGTGAGCGTGGTCTTGCCGGCACCGTTCTGGCCGACGATGCCCACGAGCTCGCCAGGATAGAGCGTCAGGCTAAGGTCGTGTACGGCGGCGCCGCCATTGGGATAGGCAAACTCAACATGGTCGAAGGTGAGTACGGGTTCGGCGTCCTTGGCATGAGGACGCAACGACGGTGCATGCGGGGAGCCGGTGGGCGCCTGGGCTTCGATGGCCGCGTGTGCGGGGTCGACGATGCCCGAAATCAGGCGCTCAGCCTCATCGACATCCAAGCAGGGGGTACCGCTTACCAGGCCATCGGCCTCGAGGCTATTGAAGATACGCGTGACGCGAGGGCAGTCGACGCCGATGGCACGGAGCTCGTCGGTATGCGCGAAGACCTCGTGTGGCTCGCCCTGCAGCGCAATTTCGCCATGGTTGAGCACGAACACGCGGTTGCAGTACTCCGAGAGCAGAGCGACCTTTTGCTCAACGACGACGATGGTGATTCCAAGTACGCGGTTTGCCTCACGCAGCGTCTCGAAGACCAATATGGAGCTGGCGGGGTCGAGTGCCGCGGTGGGCTCGTCGAGAACCAAGACGCGCGGACACATGGCGAGGATGGCGGCGATGGCTACCTTTTGCTTCTGTCCGCCCGAGAGGGTTGCGATCTCGCGGTCGCGCAGGTCGCTGATGCCGACGGCCTCGAGCGTTTCGCTCACGCGCTGCTCGATCAGGTCGTGGGGAACGCCAAAGTTCTCGAGGCCAAAGAGCATCTCGTCCTCGACGACCGAGGCGACCATCTGCGTGTCGATATCCTGCAGCACGCTGCCGACGATCTGTGACACGTCGGTCAGCGAGACCTCGCAGGTGTCATGGCCGTCAACCATGACGGACCCAAAGAACGCGCCGGTGTAGTGGTGGGGCACGGCACCTGACAGGCAGGCGGCAAGCGTGGACTTGCCGGCGCCCGAGGGCCCGATGATGCCGATGAAATCTCCCTTGTTCACGCTGAGCGAGATGTGGCTGAGCGCCTGCTCGGTCTGCGTGCCATAGGAGAACGAGACATCGTCGACGTTGATGATCGTTTCCATGGATACCTTTCATAGTCATTGGGGACGTTCTTTAATGACTAGTCGTTTAAGAACGTCCCCAAAAGCTAGCCGTTTGGGACAGTCTTTACCGATGGGGCACTGTGGGTTAGTTGAGCTTCAGGGCCTTCTGGATGGGCAGATAGAGGGCGCCGACCAGAATGGCGTTAAAGACGGCGGTCATGGCGACGACGGGCAGCATGGCGGCGGCGAGCTCGCCGACCACGCCGAGCATGGCCATCTTGATGATCATGAAGATGACGCCGGAGACAAAGGTGGTCAGGAAGGTTGCGACAATGGCGATGGCGGGCTTGACCTGACCGTTCTTGCCAGCGGCGTTGACGATGCCGGCCATGAGCATGGCGGCGATGCCCTCGGCGGCAAAATCGACGAACGGCGAAGTGGTGGTGATCTGGATCACGGCAGCCGAGATGAGGCCAATAACGAGCGCCTGGCCGATGTTGGGGCGAACGACCAGGATGGTGAGGCAGAAGGCCGAGATGATGAACTCGGGGCTGATCATGCCGCCCGAGATGCCCGAGATGGCCTTGCCGACGGTGAAGTTGAGGATGAAGCCGGCGGCGAGCAGGATGGCAAGCAGGACGAGGGCGCGGACATCGAGTTTGCCGCGGTCGGCGGTCTGGACGGTGCGGGGCTGGGTGGCGGCGGTGTTCTGAGACATGGTGAAAATCCTTTCGGAAGGGGAGTGCAAGAGAAAAGCGGAGGCGCGTGATGCGAATGCGATCGGGCTCGAGATAGAAAAAGGCCCCCGGTCGAAACCGGAGGCCTTCCAATCACCTAGAGCGCAAAAACAGGCGTGAGGGACTCACTGTCGACCGATCGTATTCGCATCACGCCACCACCAGTTGTTAAGAGACTTCATCGTGTTCTTCATGTCGGTGGCTCCTTTCGTGATGCCATGGCGCGGTCGCACCTAGTTGCTGTTGCGCTGCACTATAGCACAGCAAAGTGTGTGCGGGGAAATCTTTTTTGAAAAGATTTCAGGCGGGTTTCCCGCCGGTCAAAAGAGTGGGCTGAGCGGGCGAGAGGCTGCCATTGCTGCCTTGCCCGCTCAGCTAAGACGTTACTCCTTATTGCGACGGTAGAGGAAGTAACCGCCCGCGGAGATGACGGCAACGCCAGCGATGGCGAATGCGGCCACCATGCGGCCATCAAAACGATCGCCAGTGGTGGGCAGGCCGCCCTTGGTGTTCGTCTTGTTAGTGGTTACCGTGGTCGTGGTGTCGGACTTGCCAGGCTTCTCAGGCTTGGCGGCCGGCTACTCGGGCTTAGCGGGCTGCTCGGGAGTGCCAGGCTGCTCAGGAGTGCCGGGCTGATCCGGGGTGACCGGATCGGTGGCAAGAGCATCCTTGGCGTAGGTGATGGACACCTTGAGGCCGTTGGTCTCGGTGTTCAGGTCGCTTGGGGTAAAGGGCTGGTCGAAGTTTTCGGCCTTCTGATAGGCGCGCATCTCCTGGAGCAGTGCCTTGCACTTCTTGTAGGTGTTCTCGGTAGCAGCCTTGCCGGCCTTGTTGGCCAGGGCAGTGCGGCCCTCGGTGGTCGTCTCGGCCAGCATGGCGGCGTCAACTTCCTTGTTCTGCTCGATAAGCTCGTTCTGGAGCGCATCGAGGTAGGCACGGACGCTGACACCAAGGGTGTCAGGGTTCTCGAAGCAGAGCGAGCTGATGTCCATGAGGACGTAGTTGATTGAGTTCTCGGGCTCCTCGTTGTACACGACGTCAGTCTGGTTGCAGTGATCGAAGGAGACGGTCTGATCGCTGAAGTACGGGCTGACCTCAGTTATCAGAGCGGAGTACAACGGGATGGCGACGGAGTACGCGGCGCGGGAGAGCATTTCCCACTGGATGGTAGCGACTTCGGGGTCATACCCGCGACGAATCTGGAAGAGGTTGATCTCGGTGTTGCGCTCGCTGCCGATGCAATAAACACCATCAGTGTTCGCGTTGAGGCCAGGGACGTTCTCGCCGCGGTTGCCAAAGGCACGAATCAGCTCAAAGGTGCTCCAGCCAGACTTGCCAGGCCTGAAGAACAGGGGCTGGATTTCGCTGACCATGGCTCCCTTTTGGTCAGGTTTTCCATCCTTCTTTACTGTGATAATGTCGTAATCTGTGCCTTCGGTCAGCTGACTACCAAAATAATCGCGGCCTTGCACATAGCGGGACCACTGGTTTACGCCGGAATCGGCGAGGCTTTCGCCATACGTTTGGGCGACATCGAATTTGCCGTCAGCGGAGTATTTGGCGAAGCCCTTCTCCACGGGCATGGACTCGATGCCCTCGGAGTGTAGGCAGTTCTCGGGGTCATCAAGGTCGACATCGTAGTTGAGGCTCCCGATATTAGGGTTGAGCGACGCGACGTCGTCAGCGAGCTTCATGGCGATCCACTGATGGGCGGAAAGTGTGGCGAACAGCCAGGTCTCGTTGTTGTCGGCGATGATGATCTGGTCGTTGGTGCAGACGCCTTGATCATCGATCAGTCTGCCGAGAAGCTCGACGCCCTCGCGGGCCGTGGCGCTCTCGCCCAGGATGATGCTGCCGTAACTGAACTCGCCCAGACCCACTTTCTCATCGATGTGGTCTGCTGCATCGGCCTCCTCGTTATAGGAAGTGCTTAGCGTGGCAGAGCAGGAGACGCCCTTCTCGTTGATTCCGGCCTCGGAATAGGCGTCGGTGCGACCCATCCAGTTGGAGGGGTGGTCGCGTACATAGCTGTAACGATAGGTAGGCTTGTTCG
>DBEZXW010000014.1:0-50546 GCA_048291725.1 Collinsella sp.
CCGGTCAGAAGTTCGACAGATTGAGTCACAGGCTTGACCACCGGCTCCGTCACCGCAGCAGGTAGAAATGCCATACCGACAGCGCCCGCGCCAACCACAGCGATCGCAAGCGCCAAGACAATCAATCCAATACGGGCAGAATGGCTCACGGCAAAACACCCCACAATGCAAACCTTCGCCATGTGCCCTAATGATACCTCCAGCTAACACTATTACCAAAAGAAGCCGCGCGCTCCTCACCACCACAAAGGGGACAGGCACCTTTGTGGTGGTTTTCGACGCTAACGGTCGACCATCTCGCGCCATGAGATTAAACTTGAATTGTTCTCTGAACATATCCATTTCTGCCTATCCTCAACAGATCTTTGTCTCGAGGAGCGCATATGAAGCCGCCTCATTCCACCGGTCGCAACGTCATCGCCATTCTCGCCATACCCATCGTGATGCTCTTCCTTATCGTCATCACGCCCTTTTCTTTTGGTATCGCCTCGCCCTTCGATCTTTGCGGGATGATCGACGCCGGCTCGCGTGCCACCTCGCTCTCCTTTGTCTGCCGTGGCGTGTTCTACGAATATGCAATTCCCACCGGAAGTTGGCAGTCCAAGTTACCGTTGCTCGGCAAGGTCGACGGATGCTCCCCCTATTTCTGCCTTGAACCTCAGACGATGAATTATTTGATCGACGACCAGCCCCTCGACTCCATCACCCTCGCCTACGACTACGCACCAAACACCGATGAGCGCCACATGAACCAAGTCCTCGACAAGATGCTTGGACAGTGCGGGCTCACCGAGGAGGCCGGTCGAACCATCTATAGCAACCAGCAATTAAAGCGAACAGAACTCCGCCGTGTCGGAAAAATCAAAGGGCGAAACGGGGCTGCCTACTGGCAGGCCTGGGCGACACGCGACAAGAGCGAATTCGGGCACAGCACCTATACGGTCACCGTCTACACCAAAGATGGAATCAAGGACGATGTTGACGATTTCGCGTCATCCAAACTCGGCATCCCCAAAACAACCAAACCCGCCAACCTGGATGAAATTCTGTAGAGCCGCTCATTAACATACCGCTCAACGATCACAACAACATCGAGCTCGTTCCCCACCGCCACAAAGGTGCCTGTCCCCTTTGTGGCGGTTTTCGACAAAAAAGAAGCCGCCCCGATAACAGGAGCGGCTTCAAGCAAGTCTATTTTTAGCGTCCCTCAAGACCCAACGAGAACGCAGAAATGTAGCCCAGGGCTTACCCTTTCCCGAACGCGACCCTCGCGAAGCGCGTGAGCGGGCGGGAAAGGGTAAGCCCCGGGCGGACAATTAAGTGCGTTACTCGGCAGCGGCCTTGAACTTGTTGTAGTTGATCAGGCAGCCGGCCTTGACGATGGCACGCTCCTCTGCCGTCATATCGGCAATATAGAGCTCAATCTGCTCGACCGTGCCGTCGGCGCGCACCACGTAGGCGGCGATGTCCTTTAGGTCGCCATCGAGCGCGGCGCGGATACCCGGCACAAAGACGTAGTCGCCCACCTCAAAGTTGGGCTCGGCCTCCATCTGGAAGGGCACCATGCCCCAGTTCATCACGTTGGAGCGATAGCGCTTGGTGGCGTACTCGTGGACGATGTTGGCCAGGCCGCCAATTACGCGCTGGCAGCTCGCGGCCTGCTCGCGGGCGGAACCGTCACCGGGCTTCTTGGCATAGAGCATGGAGCCGTACTCGGTCGCCTTGGCATCGGCCGCGACGCCGGCGCCGGCCAGTGCCTCAAACACGCCGGCAAGCTCGGCATCGAGCGTGGTCAGATCGCCCGCGGCCTCACCGGCAACGCGGCGCTTCTCCACGGCGCCGACCTCCTTGGAGCGACCCACGTAAGCCGGATCGCGGCGGCTGAGCGTAAACTCGGCCAGACCCAGCGGGTTGGAGCGGAAGGAGCTCGTCTCGCCCGAGGGAATGAGCTCGTCGGTCGTGGTGACCGGGTCCATGATCTTGGAGCACACCTTGAGCAGGATGTCGTCGCCGAGAGGCTCCATCGCGGGCCACGGCTTGATGTTGGGACCCTCGACCAGCTCGTCGGCAGGCTCCGCCTTGCCAAAGCCCCAGTACACGCGCTTCTTGTACGGCGCGTCGTCAAAGGTGTACTCGCAGGCCTCGTCCCAAGTCTCCTCGGGCAGGTCGGTCGCCGGCGTCAGGACGCCGCCGTTGGCAGCCGTCGCCGCAATGGAGCGAGCGTCCATCAGGGCCACGGCGCTCAGCTGGCCATTACCCGGCTTGGAACCCTCGCGGTTAGGGAAGTTACGCGTGGTGTGGCGGATGGACAGACCGTTGTTGGCAGGCGTGTCGCCGGCACCGAAGCACGGACCGCAGAACGCCGTGCGCACGATCGCGCCAGCCTCCATGAGGTCGTAGATATAGCCGCGGCGTGTAAGCTCGAGTGCCACGGGCTGGCTCGTGGGATAGACCGACAGCGAGAACTCGCCGCAGCCGGTGTTGGCACCTTTGAGCACGCGGGCAGCCTGGACCACGGAGTCGTAGTTGCCGCCCGAGCAGCCGGCGATAACGCCCTGCTGCACGTGCAGCTTGCCGTCGACGATCTTGTCGAGCAGACTAAAGTGCGTCTTGCCCTCGCCGATCTTGGCGGCCTCAAGCTCCACCTCATGCAGGATGTCCTTGAGGTTGTCGTTGAGCTCGTCAATCTCAAAGCCGTTGGAAGGATGGAACGGCAGCGCGATCATGGGCTTGATGCTCGACAGATCGACCTCGACGCAGCCGTCGTAGTAGGCAACATCGGCGGGCTTGAGCTCGCGGTAGTCGTCGCCGCGGCCGTGCATGGCCAAAAACGCGTGTGTGTCCTCGTCGGTAGCCCAGATGCTCGACAGACAGGTGGTCTCGGTGGTCATGACGTCGACGCCGTTGCGGTAATCGGTCGTCATGCTCGCGATGCCCGGGCCCACGAACTCCATGACCTTGTTCTTAACGTAACCCTTGGCAAAGACGGCACGGATGATGGCGAGCGCCACGTCGTGCGGGCCAACGCCGGGGCGCGGGGCGCCCGTGAGGTAGATGGCAACGACGCCGGGATAGGCGACATCGTAGGTGTCGCGCAGCAGCTGCTTTGCCAGCTCGCCACCACCCTCGCCCACGGCCATGGTGCCCAGGGCGCCGTAGCGGGTGTGCGAGTCGGAACCCAAGATCATCTTGCCGCAGCCGGCGAAGTTCTCACGCATAAAGGAATGGATGACCGCGATATGGGGCGGAACGAAGATGCCGCCGTACTTTTTGGCAGCCGAGAGGCCAAAGACGTGGTCGTCCTCGTTGATGGTGCCGCCCACGGCACACAGCGAGTTATGGCAGTTGGTAAGCACGTAAGGCAGCGGGAACTGCTCCATGCCCGAGGCGCGCGCCGTCTGGATGATGCCGACAAAGGTGATGTCGTGGCTCGCCATGGCGTCGAAGCGAATCTTGAGCGCCTCGGGGTCGCCGGACGTGTTGTGTGCTTGAAGGATCGAATACGCGATGGTGCCGCGCTTGGCATCCTCGGGCGTCTGCTTAATACCGCGCTCGGCAGCCTCGGCCGCAGGCACAACCTCGCTGCCGCCGCGCAGGTAGATGCCGTCCTCGTACAGCTTGACCATACTGTCTCCCACTCTGCCCGAAAGACTCGGGCGCATAGCATACATTCGTTCAATATCGTGCCATAGAACGGTTGCGAGTGGGTTACGAATCTGCACGTTCACTTTATCTCGGTAAAGTAAGGTACGAACCCGGCGAGGGCCGGCAGATTTGGTGCAAGAGTGTCCCTTTCGACTAGTCATTTAAGAACGTCCCCAATGACTACCCTACCGTATCCGGAGCAAGGCAACGCCGCAGATAGAGGACGGACAGCGAGCGACGTCCAGAGCGAACAAGTTGGCATGAAAAAGGCAAGGCATAGACCTTCTGGTCATGCCCTGCCTTTTGAATGACAAATTGTCGCTCTGGACGTCGCGCAGCGTCGAGCCGTTACGCGGGTTGGTAAAACCGCGTAACTACAAATCCCCGCCGGCACCCAGCAGCTTGCGCATGACCTGTTCGGGGTTAACCGAGCCGTCGCGCGGGGCCAGGGCGGTGATCTTCTTCTGCATCTTGTACTCGTGCAGCTCGTCCTCGAGCTGGCGCACGCGAGCACGGAGCTTTTCGTTTTCGCGCTCACGCTCCTCGGCACGCTCCTTCATATCGAGAATGCGCACGACGCCGGCGAGGTTGATGCCCTCGTCAGTCAGCTGGTTGATGAGCTCCAAGCGCTCGATATCGGCACGCGAATACAGGCGCGTGTTGCCGCCCGAGCGCTGGGGATTCACCAGGCCCTTGGACTCGTAGACGCGCAGAGTCTGCGGGTGCATGCCGGTCAGCTCGGCCGCCACGCTGATCATGTACAGCGGTTTGTTCCTATTGTCCTCGGCCATGCTACCTGACCCCTTTCCGTCTCGTTATCGTCCATCATAAGCCCGTGGACAGGCGCGGGCGCCACAACCAAACTAGTACGTCGCCTTGTAACGGTTGACCTTCTCGCGGTAGTCGCGCGTGTCGGCCTCGCGCAGCTTGGTCATGGCATCGCGCTCGTCATCAGACAGGTTCGTGGGAACCTGCACCTTGATCTCGACGAGCAGCGCGCCCGTACGGCCACGGTGTTTAACGTCGGGCGCGCCCATCTCCTTAAAGCGGAACTTCTTGCCCGTCTGGGTACCCGCGGGCACCTTCAGACGAACCGTCGCACCACCGGGCGTCGGCACGTCCACCGTGCAGCCGAGCGCCGCCTCGTAGACCGAGACCGGTACCTCCATGGTCACGTCGGCACCTTTGCGCTTAAACAGCGGGTGCTCCTCCACATGCGTGGTCACGACCAGGTCGCCGCGCTCGCCGCCGGCAACGCCATACTCGCCGCGACGCTTGTAGCGCAGCTTGCCGCCGTCGACCGCGCCCGCAGGGACCGAGACCGTAATGGTCTGCTGCTCGCCCGTCGAGGGAATGCGGTAGGTGACCTTGTGCGTCACACCGCGAAACGCGTCCTCGGCCGTCACATCGACGGTCAGCGACAGGTCGCCGCCCTTGCGAGCGCGGCTGCGGCCAGCGCCGGCACCGGCAGCGCCCGCAGCCCCGGCAAAGCCCGAGCCCCAATCGCTGCCCCAGGCGCCGTTGCCGCTAAAGATGCTGTCAAAGATGTCGCCCCAGCCGCTGGCACCTGCGCCGGCACCGTAGCCGCCGCCATACGCGCCGCCTGCGCCCGGCATGCCGCCAAACATGAGCATCTGGTCGTACTCTTTGCGCTTCTTCTCGTCCGAAAGCGTCTCGTAGGCCTCGCTGATCTCCTTGAACTTGGCCTCGTCGCCGCCGGCATCGGGGTGATATTTTTGCGCGAGCTTGCGAAACGCGCTCTTGATCTCTTTGTCGGAGGCGCTCTTGGATACGCCCAGGATGTCATAGAAGGTTTTGCCTGCAGCCATCGTAGCTCCTCTCCTGTTTCATCCGCCGCCCAGCGGGCGGCGGCTCATGCTTTCATATGGCACTAGGCCAGAAAGGGCCCCGGGTGTTGCCCCGGGGCCCTTCTCAATTACTCCTCGGTGCTCTCGGCCGTATCGGCCGTAGCATCCTCGGGCGCCGCTTCGGGCTCCGGTGCGGGGCGTTTCTCGCCACCGTAGGTCACCGTCACCATCGCGGAACGCAGGATGCGATCCGCCATGCGGTAGCCCTTCTGGTACACATCGTTGATGGTCTCGTCGTACTGCGATGCGTCCTCGACACGCCCCACGGCTTGGTGCTCGAGCGGATCGAACGCCTCGCCCTTGGGGTCGATGGGCTCAACGCCCTCGTGCGCAAACACATCGAGCAGCTTGGCATGCACCGCGTCAACGCCATCGACGAACTGCTTAAAGTCGTCGGAAAGCTCCTGGCTGCGGGCATGGTCGATTGCACGCTCGATATCGTCAACCACCGGCAGCAGCGCAGTGACGAGCTTCTCGGTCGCGCGCTCGCGCTCGGCGATACGCTCGTTGGCGGTACGGCGACGGAAGTTCTCCCAGTCGGCCTGTAGGCGGGCGGTGCGCTCGGTGGCGTCCTTTGCCTTGTCCTCGGCGGCCTTCTGAGCCTCTGCCGCAGCATCGAGCTCATTGCGCACGTCGGCAAGCTCCTTTTGGGCCTGCTCGAACTTGAGCTTAAAGTCGTTGTCGGCGGCTTCCTCACCGGCGCGGATAGCAGCTTCCACCATCTCGTCCTCGGTCATCGTCGCCTCCTTGTTGGAATCCTCTACCTGGTTCTCGGCAGCCTCGGCGGCCGGGGCCTCGTTGGCCTCGGTATCGTCGACGGCCTCTACGGGAATCTTCACGTCCTTCTCCTCAGAGTCAACGGGGGCGGCGCCAGCGGCAGCCGCCTCCGTGCGAGCTTTACGGGCGGACATGATTACTTGTCCTCGTCGTCCACAACCTCGTAGTCGGCGTCGACGACGTCATCGTCGGCAGGCTGGGCGCCGGCGGCACCGTCGGTCTGCTGCTGAGCATCGGCGTAGACAACCTGAGCCAGCTCGTAGGCCACAGACTGCAGGGACTCGCCGGCGGCCTTGATGGCCTCGACGTCAGAGCCCTCGAGCGCCTTCTTGGCGTCGGCGATAGCGGCCTCGGCCTTGGACTTCACGTCGGCGGAAACCTTGTCGCCCAGCTCGTTGAGGGTCTGCTCGGTGGAGTAGCACAGGCTGTCGGTCTGGTTGCGGACCTCGACCTCTTCCTTCTGCTTCTTGTCCTCCTCGGCATGAGCCTCGGCGTCCTTGACCATACGATCGACTTCGTCGTCGGACAGAGCGGTGGAGCCGGAGATGGTGATCTGCTGCTCCTTGCCGGTGCCCTTGTCCTTAGCGGAGACCTTGACGATGCCGTTGGCGTCGATGTCGAAGGTAACCTCGATCTGCGGCACGCCGCGGCGGGCAGCCGGGATGCCGGTCAGCTGGAACTTACCGAGCGACTTGTTGTCGCGGGCAAGCTCGCGCTCGCCCTGGAGCACGTTGATCTCGACGCTGGTCTGGTTGTCGGCAGCGGTAGAGTAGACCTCGGTCTTGGAGGTCGGGATCGTGGTGTTGCGGTCGATCATCTTGGTCATGATGCCGCCCATGGTCTCGACGCCCAGCGACAGCGGGGTAACGTCGAGCAGCAGGATGCCCTCGACGTCGCCGGTGAGCACGCCGCCCTGGACGGCAGCACCGTCGGCAACGACCTCGTCGGGGTTCACGGACATGTTGGGCTGCTTGCCGGTCATGGTCTTGACGAGCTCCTGGACGGCGGGCATACGGGTGGAGCCGCCGACGAGGATGACCTCGGTCAGATCGGAGAGCTTAAGCTTGGCGTCGCGCAGGGCGTTGGTGACAGGCTGCTTGCAGCGCTCGAGCAGGTCGCGGGTGATCTTCTCGAACTCGGCGCGGGTCAGCGTGTAGTTGAGGTGCAGCGGGCCGGACTGGTTCATGGTAATGAACGGCAGGTTGATGGTGGTCTGCTGGGCAGCGGAGAGCTCCTTCTTGGCGTTCTCGGCGGCCTCCTTCAGACGCTGCAGGGCCATGGGGTCCTGACGCAGGTCGACACCGTTCTCCTGCTGGAACTTATCGGCCATCCAGTCGATGACGCGCTGATCCCAGTCGTCGCCGCCCAGGTGGTTGTCGCCCGAGGTGGACAGAACCTCAAACACGCCGTCGGCGAGGTCGAGGATGGAGACGTCGAAGGTGCCGCCGCCCAGGTCGAAGACCAGGATGCGCTGGTCGGTGCCCTGCTTGTCCAGGCCATAGGCAAGAGCAGCAGCGGTCGGCTCGTTGACGATACGCTTGACGTTGAGGCCGGCGATCTTACCGGCGTCCTTGGTGGCCTGACGCTGGGCGTCGTTGAAGTAGGCCGGGACGGTGATGACGGCGTCGGTGACGGTCTCGCCCAGATACTTCTCGGCGTCGGCCTTCATCTTGGCGAGCGTCATGGCGCTCACCTGCTCGGCGGTGTAATCCTTGCCCTCGATGTCGACGACGGCACGGCCACCCTGGCCCTCCTTGACCTCGTACGGCACGGTCTTGATCTCGGAGGTGCACTCGGAGTACTTGCGGCCCATGAAGCGCTTGATGGAGAACACGGTGTTCTTGGGGTTGGTGACAGCCTGGTTCTTAGCGGCCTTACCCACGACGCGGTCGCCGTCGGCACGGAAGCCCACGACGGACGGGGTGGTGCGGTCGCCCTCGGCGTTCACGATAATGGTCGGAGAACCGCCCTCGAGGACGGCCATTGCGGAGTTAGTAGTACCAAGGTCGATACCAAGAATCTTGCCCATTAGAAATTCCCTCTCTCTTGTGCGTTTGCACCGACTCGGCGGTCTGCCGCGCGGCGCTTCGGCTTGTCTTTCAGGATGTAGTGTATCCCCTTATGGGCCGGAATATACAAAATCTAAGTCAATTCATATAAGATTTCTTATTGCTGAGAGTTTAGGTTCTTAAATGCGCAGGTAGATGCGCTGATTGAGTTCTCGGCAAATCTATCGAGATCTATGTAGAGATGGCTGAGGTTTGGGTCCGGGGGCGCCTGGGGCTGCCTTGTGGAAAGCTCGTCCCGGTTTGAGCGTGGATTCCGGGTCGCAGTTTCCGTCTGAAGACTCAACCGGAAACCGTATCCCGTTTTGAGAGCTGATACCGGCTCGCATTTTCCGCTAGCGGGCCTAACCGGAAACTGCGACCCGGTTTTCGGCCAAATAACGGGATGCCCTTTCCGCAGGCGCGCTCAATAGCTCAATATTTCAAGTCACCTTTAGCTAACATTTGCGCAGCTCAACGGCCCCACCTGCGCATTTTTTAGTAAACCTTGGCATACTCGGCGAACGGTATGAAGATGCCGGTCAGAGGGTATTGCAAACGGTCGCTCCCGTGGTATGTTTTTGCCCGAATCAAACCGGCGCGCATCGCCTGTAGCGTCGGTCAACAGAGAGGAAACTACCATGGCTCATCCCGTAATTGATGCCGACGAGTGCATCGCTTGTGGCGTTTGCGTCGACTCCTGCCCCGCTGGCGTTCTGGAGCTCCAGGACGTCGCTACCGTCGCTGACGAGGACTCCTGCGTCGCCTGTGGCGCTTGCCAGGACGCTTGCCCCGCTGGCGCGATCACCGAGATCGTCGAGGAGTAACAACTCCCCCACTTGCACACTCAAAAGTACACCGTGCACAAAAAAGGAGGCTTCCGCATCGCCGCGGAGGCCTCCTTTTGCATATGTGGGCAGCTAATTTGGAGCGGGACCCTTGGCAGTTGCGGTGGAATAGTTCCTGTTTTATGTCTTGGATGCCGATTTTAGGAACTATTTCACCGCAACTTATAGATGCGGCGTCGACTAGGACAAATCGTCTTCGTAGGGCATCAGGTCTGCTAGGTAGCCCTTCTCCTTGAGCATGGCCTCGATCTCGTCGAGGGTCTGTTCGTCCTCCGCCGCAATGCGATGGAAGTGATAGCCGCTCGTCACCGTTAGCAGCGGAAAGCTCTTGCCGCTCTCGATATCGCGCAGATAGCGCTCGACATCACGGCGGTTGCGGATGTCCAGGTCGGCCGTGATCTTGCCGTACACACGATGGTTGACGATCACGTTGAGCACGGCGCCACCCGCGTCGACGATACTCGTAAGCTCGTCGCCCGCCTGCTCCACGCTGTGGCGCACCTTAACAAGACGCGTGGGCACGGCGGGGCTGCTGGGGGCCTCCTGCAGCACGTAGCCGCGATTGGTCGCCACGATATCGTGTCCATCGGCACGCAGCAGGGCGATGTCTTGCACGACAATCTGGCGGCTCACACCCACCTCGCGAGCAAGTGCACTACCGGAGACGGGGTCTTTGGCTCGCTCGAGCACGCCCATGATGGCACGGCGACGCTCGCGGGCGTCCATTATTTACCGTCCAGCAGACGCAGGTGCTTAAGTGAGAGGTCGAGGATCGGGGCGGAGTGTGTCAGCGCGCCCGAGCTAATAAAGTCAACGCCCAGGTCGGCGAGCGCGCGGATATTGCTGGCGTCCACGTTGCCCGAGCACTCGGTCTTGGCGCGACCGGCGATAAGCTCAATCGCGGCGGTCATGTCGTCATGGGTCATGTTGTCAAACATGATGATGTCGGCGCCGGCCTCCACGGCCTCGCGCACCATGTCCAGGTTCTCGCACTCAATCTCGACCGTCGTGGTAAACGACGCATGGGCGCGCGCCATCTCGATCGCACGCGTCACGCCGCCGGCGGCATCGATGTGGTTGTCCTTGAGCATGACGGCCGTCGACAGGTTGTAGCGGTGGTTGCTGCCGCCGCCAATCTCAACCGCCGCCTTCTCAAACACGCGCATGCCCGGCGTGGTCTTGCGCGTGTCGACGAGCACGGTCTTGGTTCCCTCGAGCGCCGCGGCCATGCTGTGTGTATAGGTAGCGATGCCGCTCATGCGCTGCAGGTAGTTGAGCGCCACGCGCTCACCCGAAAGCAGCACGCGCGCATCGCCGCGCACCTGACCCACATGGTCGCCGGCGTGCACCTCGTCGCCATCGGCAACGTCGAGCAGCACCGAGCTCTGCGAATCCAGCAGCTCAAAGGTGCGAGCGAACACATCCAGGCCGGCGATGATGCCATCGGCTTTGGCGATAAGCTCCACCGTGGCGGGACGCGCCGTGGGGCACACGCTCGCCGTGCTCACGTCCTCAAACGTAATGTCCTCGCGCAGAGCCTGCAGAATCAGATCATCGACGACGAGCTTCATGGTAATGGGATTCATGGTCTACTCCTCCACGGCCTGCGTGCCGGCGGCACGGGCCAAATCATCGATTGCCAGGGCGTCGGCGCTCAGGGCGCGATGACGGCCATCGAGCGCGGGATCGCCCGCCTGCTCCACGGCCAGCGACTCGCCGGTACGCATGTACCACGCAGCGCGACGACCCCAGACCAGTGCTTCGAGCAGACTGTTTGATGCAAGGCGGTTCTTGCCGTGAACGCCGTTGCAAGCCGTCTCGCCCGCGGCGTAGAGCTCGGGCATCGAGGTGCGGCCGTCCTTATCGACCCATACGCCACCCATAAAGTAGTGCTGCGTGGGCGTGACGGGGATGGGCTCGTCCAGGATGTCGCGGCCGTCCTCCAGGCAGCGCGCGCGGATATTGGCAAAGTGCCCGGTCACCACGTCGCGCTCGACGGGGGCAAAGCTCAGCCACTCGTGCTCGGTGTCATCCTGCTTCATCTGCTCGCGGATGGCGGCGGCGACCACATCGCGCGGCTGGAGCTCATCGGTAAAACGCTCGCCGGCGGCGTTGAGCAAAATCGCGCCCTCGCCGCGGCAGCTCTCGCTGATCAGGAACGTGCGACCCGGCTGCGGCGAGAACAGACCCGTGGGATGGATCTGCACGTAGTCCAGGTGCTCCATCTTAATGCCATGCCCCTGAGCGATGTAGCAGGCGTCGCCCGTGAGCTGCGGGTAGTTGGTCGAGTGGTCGTACACGCCGCCGATACCGCCCGTCGCCCACAGCGTGTGGCAGGCATGGATCTTAAACGGCTCGCCGGCATGCACGCCCTCGGCGGCATTTACCAGCTCGTCGGCGGGACGAACCGAGTTGTTCTCGTCCACGGGAACGGCGACGACGCCGGTGCACACCGTGGCGCCATCGCGCTCGGCGGTCAGGATGTCGGTCATGGCAACGCGCTCCAAAATCTGCACGTTGTCCAGCTTGCGAACGGCCTGGAGCAGTTTGGTCGTGATCTCCTTGCCCGTAATGTCGGCATGGAAGGCAATGCGCGGGCGGCTGTGCGCGCCCTCGCGGGTAAAGTCGAGGCTGCCGTCGGCCTTGCGTTCAAAGTCCACGCCCATCGCTAGCAGGTCGTTGATGACCGAGCGGCTCGAGCGAATCATGATGTCGACGCTCTCGCGGCGGTTCTCGTAGTGGCCGGCGTGCATGGTGTCCTCAAAGAAGGCATCGTAGTCCGAGCCTTCGGGCAGCACGCAAATGCCGCCCTGCGCGAGCATCGAATCGCACTCGTCGACAGCGCCCTTGGAGAGCATGATCACGCGCGTGCTCGTCGGCAGGTTGAGAGCCGCGTACAAGCCCGCTACGCCGCAGCCGGCAATAACGACGTCGCACTCCATGTCGGGGTATTGTTTGGTTTCCACAGGAATCCTCTCCCTTGTAATGTGGCATAAGGGACTGCCCCCTCATGTCACATCGTTCTAGCGTGCTGCGTACTCGAGCATGCGGTCGAGCGTGAGTTTGGCCTGGTCGGCAGCCTCGTCCGACACGCCGATCTGCACCTCGCCCTCGCCCGTCTCCAGGCAGCGCACGAGCTTCTCGAGCGTGATGAGATCCATGTTGACGCAGGTGGGCTGCACCGCGGGGAAGTAGAACTTCTTGCCGGTGCCCTGGCAGCGGCGCTCGAGCTCGTAGAGCACGCCGCGGACCGTCACGATGATGAACTCGCTCGCGTCCGACTCCTCGGCATACTTGATGATGCCGGCGGTGGAGCCGATGTAGTCGGCCTCGGCCAGAACGTCGGCCTTGCACTCGGGGTGCGCCAGCACGAGCGCGTCGGGGTGGGCCTCCGTCGCGTCGACGATCTGCTCGACGGTGATGATGTGATGGCGCGGGCAGTAGCCGTTGTTGAGGATGACGTGCTTTTGCGGCACCTGCTCGGCTACGAAGCGGCCCAGGTTTTGGTCGGGAATGAACAGAATATGCTGCTGCGGCAGCTCGGACACGATCTTAACGGCGTTGGAGCTGGTGACGCACACGTCGCTCCAGCTCTTGATCTCAACCGTGGAGTTGACGTAGCACACCACGGCCAGGTCGTCGCCGTACTCGGCGCGCGCCGCGTCGACCGTCTCGCGCTTGACCATGTGCGCCATGGGACAGTCCGCGCCCGGCTCGGGCAGCAGCACGGTCTTAGTGGGATTGAGCAGCTTGGCGCTCTCGCCCATAAACTCCACGCCGCACAACACGATGGTCTGCTGCGGCAGGCTTTTGGCGAGCTTTGCCAGGTAGAAGCTATCGCCGACGTAATCGGCAACGGCTTGGACCTCAGGCGCCACGTAATAGTGCGCCAGGATCACCGCGTCACGTTGGGTTTTTAGTTGCTGAATGGCCTCGACGAGCTCTGCGGGCACCAATGCCGCGCGCTCCGTTGCCGTCGTTGCCGATGCCAGGCCGGCCGCAATGTCGCGTGCAAGCTCCGATGCATCCATGTTCGCGCTCTGTGCCATCAAGGCCCCTCTCTTTTGGCGAATCTTGGAGCTTTAGTATGACACCTAGGTTTACAGCTGACAAGACAGCTGTAAACCTAGGTGTAAAGTTGAAATAAAGATTCAGTCATGTGGCATGTCCATATTCGAACTGGCAAGCTGAGGATAGCTGAGCTCTCGATGGCGCAGGAGGCATCTTTCGCCACCGCAATACCGCTTGGCGCGAGTTGCACGCCGTGGGGCACAAACGGTCCGCACCCCCCGCAAGCGGTCCGCACCCAATGTGGCAAAATCGAACTACTTAAGGGGGCCGAATGCTCAAGATTATTGCCTGCGACGATGATGTCGCTTTTCTAGATAGACTGCACCGGATGATCGACCGTTGGTCGACCGAGACGGGCACGGCGGTCGATGTTGCGCTCGTCACGCGTGGCGAGGACCTGCTGGCCCGCCATGCCGCATCGCGCGCCGACATCATCTTGCTCGATATGATCATGCCGCTCGTCAACGGCATGGACACCGCACGCGAACTGCGCCAGGCCGACACCGCCGTGCACCTGGTGTTCCTCACCTCGTCGCCCGAGTTCGCGCTGGAATCCTACGAGGTCCGCGCCTTCGACTATCTGCTCAAACCCGTGACTTACGAACGCCTGGCGCGATTACTCGACGAGCTTTCGAGCATGCGCCCGGCGGCAACCGACGAGCTCGTGATCAAAACTTCCTTTGGCTACCACGCCCTGCGCCTGTCCGACATCGAATATGCCGAGGCGCGCAACAAGCACGTGGTCTTCCACCTGCGCGACGGACGCGATATCGAGGCACTCGAGTCGTTCCGCAGCGTCGAGGACCGCTTGGAGCAAAACGCGGTCTTCTTTAAATGCCACCGCAGCTACCAGGTCAACCTGCGCAATATCGATCACTTTGACCGCACGGACATCGTCATGCGCTCGGGCGCGTGCATCCCGCTTTCGCGCAGCTGCAAGCAGGGATTCCAAGACGCCTACTTTGCGGCGCGCTTTGAGGGTGGGAGACACTGATGGTCTCCTCGGCCGAAATGGTCCTTTGGGCAATCCACCACGCCACGACGCTGCTCTTTGGCGTCTTTGCCTCGGCGGCACTGTGCGGTGTCGAGATCAACCGGCGTCATGCGCTTGAACTGGTGTTGGTCGGTGCCGTAACCGGATGCGCATTTGGCCTCGCCAATGCCGTCGGCGGCGAGCTTTTTGCCCGCCAGGTATATCCGCTCGTCGTGCATCTGCCGCTCGTCATCTATTTGTGCGCGCGCTACCGCCTGAGCCCGCTGCTTGCCGTGCTCGGCATTACGAGTGCCTATCTGAGCTGCCAGTTCAGCAATTGGATGGGCATCGCCGCATTTGCCGCAACCGATTCTCAGATCGCGTACTATCTGGCGCGCATCGCGACCACACTCGCCGTCTTTGCCGTCCTGTTGCATTGGGCCGGCGACATCGGTCCGCGCTTGGCGATTAAAAGCACCACCGAGCTGGGCATCCTTTTAATCCTGCCGCTCGTCTATTACGTCTTTGACTATGCCACCAACGTCTACACCACGCTGTTCCACTCGGGCTCGGTGGTGACGGTTGAGTTTTTGGCATTTGCGCTCTGTGCCTTCTATCTTATGTTTCTTGCCGTCTACCTGCGCGAATACGAAGAAAAGGAAACCGCCGAGCGAGAGCGCTGGATGCTCGAAACCCGCGACAGCGTCGCCATCAAAGAGCTCGAGGCTTGGCGTCAATCTGGGCGCGAGCTGTCGATTCTTCGCCACGACATGCGCCACTTCCTGCGCGGCCTGGCCGCTTTAATTGAGGAGGGCCACACCGACGAGGCGCTCAAACGCATCGATGAACTCTGCGAAGCCGGCGATCGCACCGCCGTACGCCGCTTCTGCGCCAACGAGACCGTAAACATCGCGCTTTCGTCATTTAACTCGGATATCAATAGAAACGGCATTACCGCCAACCTGCGCGCCGCCGTACCCGAAACCATCCACGTAGGTGACGCCGACCTGTTTAGCGTGCTCTCAAATGCCTTGGAAAACGCTATCACCGCCGCAAGCGCCGCACCCCAAGGAAAGCGATTCGTCGACTTTGACCTGCGATTAGAGGACGCCCAGCTGCTGCTGTTAGTTTCCAACACGTTTGACCGCGCGCCGCGCATGGTCGACGGCATGCCCGTGACCCGGCATGCGGGCCACGGCTTTGGCACCAGGAGCATCAAACTTGCCGTGGAGCGCATGAACGGCAACTGCCAGTTCCGCATTAACGGCGATCGGTTTGAGCTGCGCGCCGTGATGTAGGGACGCGATAAGCCGGCGCCGCGCTCGACCCGTCAGGGCCGCCTTACCGGCTCCGGTCCGCTACAGCGGAGCGGCCGCCGGAGTCAGCTGCTTGATATAGGCCCACATGCGCTGCTTAGCGGCCTTGTCGGTGAGTGCCGCCTCAAAGCCGTCGAGCGCGAGCACGCGGCGGCCCTGCACATGGGCGACCAGGCCGGGCTTGAGCATGGCGGTGTCGAAGTCATCGATCGCCACGAGCATATCGGCGTAGGTCTCGCGCATGGCGTCAGCCGCGTTGTTGTCGAGCAGTAGCACCGCCTCGGGGTCCAAAGCCTCAAGCGCCTCACGGAACAGCTCGCACGGCAGAGTCTCGCCCACCGCGACCGCTCCGTCACCCACGCCGGCGACGCTTGCCAGCACGCAAAAATCCTCGGGTGCGTAGCCGATGGCGCCGAGAGCCTTGCGCAGCGCGGCACCGTCTGGACCGGCAGCCAGCTCGCCGCCCGCGCGCTCGGCCTCGTCCAAATCGCCTTTGACCAGCACGATCGGCGAGCACGCGTTGCCCGCGATACGCACGCCACGGACCGCAAGCGATGCGAGCTCTTGCTCGGCCGCCTGGGCGATGGCTTCTTTTTTCTGGCTTTGTGACGTGGGCATGCGCTCTCCAATCGTTTGCGTGCCCACCATTATATAAAAGAGCTGCCCGCGAGTGGTTGCTTTGCGGGCGGCTGGGTATAAGCACGGTCGTACTGAGTTTTACGCGGCCGAGCCGCGTCGCATTATGGAGGTCACCATGGCTGACATTAATCAGATTACCCCCGAGAACTTCGATTCCATCGTTAACGACAGTCTGCCCGTGCTGGTCGATTTTTGGGCACCGTGGTGCGGGCCCTGTCGATCCCTCTCGCCCATCGTTGACGAGGTTGCCGATGAGCTGGCGGGCAAGCTTGCCGTTGCCAAATGCAACGTCGACGACAACCAGGACCTGGCCATGAAGTATGGCGTCATGAGCATCCCCACGCTGGTTGTGTTTAAGAACGGCGAGGAGATTGACCGCTCGGTTGGCGCTCTGCCCAAGGCGAGGCTGCAGGCGCTGCTGGAGAAGCATCTGTAATACGCTTGTTACTTACCCGCCGTCCATGAGCGGTTTTGCACCGCTCGCCGGACCGCCGGGTGCGGCGCGGGCGACCACGGATAGTATGGTAGTCACAAACAGCCCCCAGTGAACGGGTGCGGGTCGCACAGACTCGCACCCGTTTTCTTATGCAGCTGCGCACAGAGCGGGCGTAGTAAAATCTGAACCACTGAACTGCCCCATACAAAAGGAGATTTTCCATGCATGACGTCGGAATGAACATGAGCCAGCTTGCCATGAGCGTCAAGCAGGTCGACGACACCATCGAGCTCGCTCACGAGTGGAGCCATCAGCTGCTGCATGCGACCGAGAATTTTGACATGGAGCGCATCGGCGCCAAGCTCGAGGCCGCCATGGCCGCGCTCCACGAGGCGCATGACGCGCTCGAGGGCTACGAAGAAGCCATCGAGGCCGACCACAACTCCGTCGGCTCCGTGAAGCTGGTGTAAGGTGGCCGAACACGAGCACGGCTGCGGGTACGAGCATGAGCATCCGCACGGGGCGGACGGTGCCGCGGGCTGCCACTGTAGTGGCTCCGGCTCCGAACTGGTCCGTTTTTCGGTTACCGCACCCGACGACCTGCTGCGCCGCTTTGACGAGCAGATCGCGCGCCGCGGCGACGTGGCCAACCGCTCCGAGGCCGTGCGCGATTTGATTCGCGCCTCGATCGCCAAGGAGCAGATGCGCACGCCCGATGAGCACGTTATCGGGTCGCTCACCATGATCTACGACCATCACACCGGCGATCTGACGCGCCGCCTGGACGAGGTACAGCACGGCTACACCAACGAGATCGTATCGACCATGCACGTGCATCTGGATCACCACAACTGCTTGGAGATTCTGGCGCTCAAGGGTCGCGGCGAGCGCGTCTACGAACTAGCCGACCGCCTGCTGGGCCTGCGCGGCGTTAAGCACGGCGAGCTCACGTGCGCCGCCACCAAGCAGAGCCTGGGGCTGTAGCGGGATTTCCCGCAGCGCACCTGCCAAAAAGGGACAGGTTTATTTTGGCAGGTTTAGAAGTTTTACCTACCAAAATAAACCTGTCCTTTTTTGGTCGGTTTTGATGAGGGGTGTCGCATGCGGCATGTGCATATTCATGTGACGGGCATTGTGCAGGGCGTTGGCATGCGGCCGTTTGTGTATCGCGAGGCCATGGCGCACGGCATTTGCGGCTGGGTGCTCAACGCGGGCGACGGCGTGCATATCGAGGCGCACGCTCCGGCCGATGCGCTCGATGCTTTTGTTGCCGCGCTTTCTGAGCATGCGCCCGCGGCGGCTCGCGTTGAGCGAGTCGATATTGCGGATTTGGAGCCTAGCGGCTGGAGCACTGCCAATGAGCAGGGCTTTCACATTGTGGCATCGCAGGACCAGACCGCGCACACCACACTTGTCTCGCCCGATATCGCTACCTGTGACGATTGCCTGCGCGAGCTGTTCGACCCCGCCGACCGACGCTATCACTACCCCTTTATCAACTGCACCAACTGCGGGCCGCGCTTTACCATCATCCGGTCGCTGCCCTATGACCGAGCGGCCACCTCGATGGATCGCTTTCCCATGTGCCCCGCCTGCGCCGCAGAGTATGCCGATCCACTCGACCGTCGCTTTCACGCACAGCCCGATGCCTGCTTTGATTGCGGGCCGCATATTACGTGGCGCGAGGCTGTGAACGGCGATGCGTGCGGGAATTCGTCCGCGACACCGGCCGTCGGCACCACATGCGAGGCCAGCGACGCCATTATCGAGCGCTGCGTTGAGCTGCTGGCCAGCGGTGGCATCGTCGCCATCAAGGGCCTGGGCGGATTCCATCTATCCTGTGACGCTGCCAACGAGCAGGCGGTGACCGAGTTACGCCGTCGCAAACGCCGCAGCAACAAACCACTTGCCGTCATGGTGCGCAGTCTTGCTGATACCGAGCGCCTGTGTCATATCGACGATGCTGAACGCGATCTGCTCGCTGGCAGTATCCGCCCCATTGTGCTGCTGCGCCGGCGTGCTGTTTGCGGGAGCGACGGCTCCCCCGACGCCCTCGCGCTCGCGCCGTCCGTCGCGCACGACCTGCCCGAGCTTGGCGTTATGCTCCCCTACACCCCGCTTCAGCATCTGTTGCTTGCCGCGGCAGAAGCCCGCGGTATGTACGCGCTCGTCATGACCAGCGGAAACCTGAGCGAAGAACCCATCGAGACCGACGACGACCTTGCCTGGGAACACCTCGTTGCCGCCGGCATCGCCGACGCGTTGCTCGGTAACGACCGCGCGATCCTCTCGCGCTACGACGACTCCGTGGTACGCGTGGTCGACGGCATCGTTATGCCCGTTCGCCGCGCTCGCGGATATGCACCCCAGCCGCTGCCGTTGCCGGCGCTCGAGGGCGCTCCGTCCTGTGTGCTCGCTTGCGGGCCACAACAAAAGGCCACGATTGCGCTCACGCGTGAAGGGACGAACGGCGAGGCAACCTGTTTTGTGTCGCAGCATATCGGCGATGTTGAAAACGGCGGGACCTTCGATGCCTGGAACGCCGCGCGCACGCGCCTGGAAGATCTCTTTGACTTGGCGCCCGCCGCCTTGGCCTGCGATTTACACCCCAGCTATCTATCGGGCCAGTGGGCGCGCGAGCAGGCGCGAAAATGCAATCTGCCGCTCGTCGAGGTGCAGCACCATCATGCGCATATCGCGAGCGTAATGGCCGAGGCCATCGCCGCGGGCCAGCTTACAACCGACGCGCGCGTCCTTGGCATCGCCTTTGACGGCACCGGCGCCGGCACCGATGGGACCATTTGGGGCGGCGAGTTTCTTGTCGCCGGCCTTGGCGGCTTTGAGCGCGCCGCGCATTTGCGCACCTGGGCGCTCCCCGGCGGGGCGGCCTCCGTGCGCGACGCCCGCCGCAACGCCTTTGCCCTGATCAGTGAGCTCGGTCTGCTCGAGCACCCAGGTACCGCTCGGCTTTTGAACAGCCTTGACGAGCAAACGCGCAGCATAACGGCAACGATGATCGAGCGCGGCATCAACAGCCCGCGTACCAGCAGCATGGGGCGTCTCTTTGATGCCGCGGCAGCAATTCTGGACATCTGCGACAAGGCAACCTACGAGGGCGAACCCGCCATAGAACTCGAAGCCGCCGCCTGGCGCGCGCTCGACAACGAAATCGCCCATTTTCCCGACGACAACGCCGGCTATTTCGCATCTGGCCCATCGTGGCTGGACGGCCCCTATGTTCTGGACCAGAAAGCGCTCTTTGAGGCACTTTTGGGAGGAATTGAAGCCGGAGCGCCCGCCGACAGGCTCGCACTCGATTTCCATGTCGCCGTCGCGCGCTCCTCGGCGCGCATCGCCAGCGATATCTGCGTGCACGAGGGCATCGACACCGTCGCGCTCTCGGGCGGCGTGTTCATGAACCGACTTCTGCTTCAGCTTCTCACCCGCGAGCTCAAAAGCGCAGGCTTTACTGTCCTTGTCCCCCACACCGTACCCGTCAATGACGGCTGCATCGCCTACGGTCAGGCAGCAGTCGCACGCACTCGCCTCGCACAGGTCGCGCCACAATAGGCTGTTCGGCCAGCCCGCAAGCCGCCGTCTCACAGGCGTAACGCGTTTGCCCGCGAACCCCGCGAGCGCTACCATCAACTGATGGATTATTGAGCGCTCATCCAGCGCAAAGCGTATACAAGGGGAACAATATGTGCCTTGCCGTTCCCGGTAAAGTAGTCAAACGCGACGACGGCCTCAAGGCCACCGTCGACATGATGGGCATCGAGCGCCCCGTGTCGCTGCGGCTCGTGCCGACGGCGCAGGTTGGCGACTATATTCTCGTACACGCCGGCTTTGGCATCCAGATCGTCGACGAGCAGGAAGCACAGGAAACGCTCGAGCTTGTTAATGCCATGTCCGAGCTGGTCGAAGAAGACCAGCTGGCCACCAACCCGGCGGAGGCTTACTAGTGGCGCCCGAGCAGCCGGCTCGCTCCGGTATCGATTTCTCGGCATTCCGCGATCCCAAGCTGGCTCGCGAGCTCATCGAGCGCATTCATGAGCTTGTCGGCGACCGCACCATCAACCTTATGGAAGTCTGCGGCACGCATACCGTGAGCATCGGGCGCTATGGCTTTCGCTCCATTATGCCGGCAGGGCTCAAGCTGCTGAGCGGCCCGGGCTGCCCCGTCTGCGTTACCGCCAACCGCGACATCGACCACGCAATCGCGCTCGCCAACATAGACGGCGCCATCATCACCACCTTTGGCGACATGATGCGCGTGCCCGGATCATCCACCTCGCTCGCTGCGCAAAAAGCGGCAGGGCGTGACATTCGCATCGTCTACTCCCCGCTCGACGCGCTCGACATTGCCGAGCAAAACCCCGATCGCCCGGTCATTTTTATGGGCGTGGGCTTTGAGACCACAACGCCCACCATCGCCGCCGCCATCTTGGAGGCCGAAGCGCGCGGGCTTTTGAACTTCTCGGTCTATTGCGCCCACAAGACCACGCCGCCGGCGCTGCGCGCCATCGCCAACGATCCCGAGACCGCCATCGACGGCTTTATCCTGCCGGGACACGTCGCCACCATCACGGGCTTGGCGCCCTTTAGCTTTTTGGTCAACGAATTCAATACCCCGGGCGTGGTCACGGGATTTGAACCGGTCGATATCCTGCAGGGCATCTGTATGCTGGTCCAGATGGTTGTCGAGGACAGGCCCGCGATCGACAACGCCTACCGCCGTGGCGTCAACGCAGACGGCAACCCCGTGGCGCGCCAGCTGGTCGAGCAGGTGTTTGAGCCATGCGACACCACGTGGCGCGGGCTGGGGCCGATTGCCAACTCGGGCCTTTCCATCCGCCCCGAGTTCTCGCGCTTTGATGCCCGCGCTCGCTTTGACGTGCCCGTTGAGGCGACGGTCGAGCCGCGTGGATGCCGCTGCGGCGACGTGCTGCGCGGGGCCATTACGCCGAGCAGCTGCCCGCTCTTTGGCCGCACCTGCACGCCCGAGCATCCCGTCGGCCCGTGCATGGTGAGCTCCGAGGGCAGCTGCGCAGCATATTTCCGCTACCGAGGATAATTGGTTCCGCCGTTCTAACGGACGGCGGACCGGTCGACGCTGAGCCTCACCCATATAATTCCACCCACGATTGGAGTTTTCGATATGTCCCATAGCGTTACCGATAGCACCGTCCTGCTGGGTCACGGCTCCGGCGGCCAGATGATGAAACGCATCATCGATGAAGTCTTTTTAGATGCCTTTGGTTCGCCCGAGCTGCTCGAAGGCAACGACGCCGGCGTCGCCGCGCTGCCCGCGAGCGGGCGCATCGCCATGTCGACCGACAGCTTTGTAGTCTCGCCGCAGTTCTTCCCCGGTGGCAACATCGGCCGCCTCGCCGTGTGCGGAACCGTCAACGACGTCGCGACCTCGGGTGCCAACGTGCGCTACCTATCGTGCGGCTTTATCCTCGAAGAGGGCTATCCCATGGATAAGCTCCACCAGATTGTGCAGACGATGGCCGAAACGGCACGCGAGGCGGGCGTGTCCATAATCACGGGCGACACCAAGGTGGTCGAGCGCGGCGGGGCCGACGGCGTCTACATCAATACCGCCGGCGTGGGCGAGGTGCCTGCGGGCGTGGCGCTCAGCGGCGCAAACTGCCAGCCCGGCGATGTCATCCTGGTATCGGGTACGCTGGGCGACCACGGCATCGCCATCATGAGCCAACGCGAGGGTCTGGCGTTTTCGAGCACCATCGAAAGCGATGCCGCGCCGCTCAACCACCTGATTGCCGATGTGCTTGCCGCAGCACCCGACACACGCTGCTTCCGCGACCCCACGCGCGGTGGCCTGGCCTCGACGCTCAACGAGTTTGCGCAGGCCAGCGGCGTTGCCATGGAGGTCGACGAGGATGCCGTGCCCGTGCGTCCCGACGTGCAGGCCGCCTGCGAGATGCTCGGCTACGATGTGCTGCAGGTGGCAAACGAGGGCAAGATGGTCGCCGTCGTACCGGCCGAGCAAGCCGATGCCGCACTGAGCGCCATGCGCGCCGCCCACTACGGCGAGAACGCCGCCGTCATCGGTCGCGTGCTGCCGCTTGCCGAGGGCGCCCGTCCCGCCGTGCGCGTGCGCACCGGCTGGGGTTCGACCCGCATCCTCGACATGCTCGTAGGAGAGCAGCTGCCGAGAATTTGCTAACAACAAAGACTCAGGGCTATTAAAGATATTCAGATTCCAAACATGCCCGGCACGCATGCCCAGTATCATGGGGTGCGTTTTGGAACCCAATGACGGGAGCTTTCATGGCAGCAGCTTTTTCCCATGTGATCTTTGACCTGGACGGCACCATCCTCAACACGCTCGAGGACCTGGCGGCCGCCGGCAACCATACCTGCGAGATGCACGGCTGGCCCACGTTTGCCGTAGACGAGTACCGCTACAAGGTGGGAAACGGCATGCTCAAGCTGGTCGAACGCTTTATGCCTGCCGAGTATGCGGGCGACAGCCGTATGTTTGAGCAAACGCTTGCCGAGTTTAGGGCTTACTACGGCGAGCACAAGGAGGACCACACCGCCCCCTATGCCGGCACGATCGAGATGCTCGACCGCCTGCACGCGGCGGGCGTGCAGCTTGCCGTGCTCACTAACAAGGACCACGTCTCGGCGGCTCCGCTTATCGAGAAGTATTTTGGTTCCGAGCGCTTTGCGCTGGTGCAGGGCCGTGTCGATGCGTTTCCGCCCAAGCCCGAAGCACCCGTCACGCTGCATGTGATGGAAGAGCTAGGCGCCGACCCGGCGACCACGCTCTACGTAGGCGATTCCAATGTCGATATCCTGACCGGCCACAACGCCGGCCTTAAGAGTGCGGGCGTCAGCTGGGGTTTCCGCGGCCGCGCAGAGCTGGAAGCCACCGGCGCCGACTACGTGGTGGACACCCAGGCAGAGCTCGCGGCGCTGGTGCTGGGCGAGTAACGAGCGACACTGCTTAACGCAGCTGCGGCAATTCTTCCGCGCGGAAAGCGCATCCCGTTTTGGAGCTCCGGAATGGGATGCGCTTTCCGTTTGAGGCGCATCAGGGAAACCGCATCCCGTTTCAGAGCAATATTCCGGGTCGCACTTTCCGCAACCCACCCCATCCGGAAAATGCGACCCACTATTCGGCCAAAAACCGGGTCGCAGTTTCCCAAGCACTCGATGCAACGCTGGCACAAGGAATGTCCCCAACTGCCGCCTGGTCATTTAAGAACGTCCCCAATGACTACAAGTGCCGCACCATGGCAACGACGCAGGTAGAGGATGGGCGGCGCGTAGCGTCAACTGGTTACGCGGTTCGTAGAACCGCGTAACCCCCTAGCTCAGCATTGCATCCATCATCTCGGAGTTGACGGAGTCGTCGGCAGACCACTCGCCGTCGTCGTTGCAGGTGTACTTGAAGATAACCGTGGTCTTCCTGGGCTCGGTGGCCTTGGTCACATCGACCATAACCTGACCGGCCATCTTGTACAGCTCGTCATCGGAAGGAACCGTGTCAAGCGCAGCGACCTTCTCCTGATACTGGGTGGAGAAGTCCTCGACGATCTTGTTCATAGATTTGCATGTAATAGAGACCTCGGCGGTCGCGACACCCTTGTCCTCGTCGACCGTCACGTCGCCGATCTTGTAGTCAAAGCCCTCGAGATAGGTCTTGGCATACTCCTTGGGATCGATACCCAGCTGCTCGAACTCGTCGCCCGAAGCCTCCTCCAGACCAGAGAGGAAGTCGTCGCCACCGTTCTTGACCTCGTCAAACTGCGTCGTAAGATCCTCGGTGATGAGCTCCTCAACCGAAGGACCTCCACAGCCGGAAAGCACAACCACACATGCAACCAAGACGGCCATGAGGGGCGCAAGCAGCAGCTTCTTTTTCATGTTGTTCCTCCCAATGAGCGGCACTGCGCTTCCCAGACGCGGCGCACGTTGTAATAAGTAAGCCCATACTATCCACTTATGAACACCCTCGGCAACGCGAAGGCGCGGTCGGTTCGTTTTAGCGTCCGAACGGTTTGCAAGCCCGCCCAACGTGCAATAAAACGCTTCCCCGCGATGTAATAAAAAAGGTGGCCGGAAAACCCGACCACCCTTGCACATCCTTTGGATGCCACAGTTTACTTGCGGACGACCTTGACGATGGCGTCACCGGCGGCGACGGCGGAGTCGGCCTCGACGGCGAGTTCGACATCGGCAAACTCGGCGGTGTTGGACACGGCCACGACGACGCAGTCCTTGTAACCGGCAGCGGCGATCTTGGCGCGGTCGATCTTGAGTATGGGCTGGCCGGCCTTCACGACGTCGTCAGCCTTGACGAAGCCCTCGAAGCCGTCACCGTTCATGTTGACGGTATCGACGCCAACGTGCACCAGAACCTCGATGCCGCTATCGGACTGCAGACCCACGGCGTGACCCATGGTGACGGTCACCTTACCGTCGCAGGGAGCGTAGACCAGATCGTCCTCGGGCCACACGGCACAGCCCTTGCCCAGAACCTCGCCACCAAAGACGGGATCGGGCACGTCGGCCATCTTGATGACCTTGCCCTTGACGGGCGAGCACAGCACGTCGGCGCCGGCAGAAGCAGAGATGGAGGCCGGGGCAGCGGCAGCCGCGGGCTCAGCCTTCTTCTTGAACATGTCAAACAGACCCATACGTTTTCTCCTCTTGATTAAGCGCAACGTTATGCGCATGCCTATGGTGATTATAGTGCTAAATGACCAAAATACTAAGGCGAGGGCTCGAATCGCAAGCCCTTCCCAGTAGTGCTCGTGGGACGAGCATCTCCTTTGCATCGCGGGTCGATAAGCCGAGCATCGCCTGCGCACGGGACGGGCAGAAGCGAGCGCACCAAGCCCGATACTTCTTTTCGCTCTCGAGTCCTGCCGCCGCCCCGTCCCTGACACTTCCTGATACCGACCGAAACGTGCCAAAATAAACCCATCCCTTTTTGGTAGGTTTGGCGAGTGTGGATTTTCGGACGCTTAACTAACGAGCGTGGATAATCTTCCACTTTGACTTTGAGGCCGTCACCGAGCCAAAAACAGGAGATTATCCACGTTCATTTTGGATGACCCCCTGTACCAAGCTGAGCTCCATGGTCAAGTAATAACGACTTCTTATCATTAGATTGTTTACATCAATTCTAATAACTATTTAATCCTTAAACTCGTTATTAGAATTGATATGATTAGCCTAATAACGAGTTTCCGGCACTAAAGATATGGAGGGCGCGATGCAAATCGAGGAGAACGGCCAGGGAACGCTCCGCAATAATCTATCGGGGAAATTGGCTTACTATTCGTTTTTTCCAACGCCCTTGCAATCATTGAGGCAGCTAAACCTCACTGAGGAAACCTATCGCACGCTTTCCGCATGCTCACGAAAGCTTGGAGAGCTTGAAGGCATGCTCTACTTTGTTCCCAACGCCGACATGTATCTGACAATGTACGTGCGCAAAGAAGCACTCCTTTCTTCGCAAATTGAGGGAACCCAGTGCACGTTTGACGACCTACTTAGTCCATCGCAAACACAACTCCATCATAAAGATGTCGCAGACGTCGTGAATTACGTCCGTGCTGTCGACCGCGGCGTAGAACTGCTCAAAAAGATGCCCTTGTGCACGAGACTTCTTAGGCAAGTTCATGCGGTCCTGCTGGACGGAGTGCGCGGAACGGAGAAGAATCCAGGCGAGCTGCGCTCCTCACAAAACTGGATTGGCCCCTCAGGTTGCACCATTGCAACCGCATCGTTTGTCCCTCCAAACATTGAAGATTTGAGCAACACGCTTCAGGACCTCGAACGCTTTATCAATGAGCCTCAAGTCGAAATGGATCCGATTGTGCGGGCGGCGCTCGTCCATTACCAATTTGAAACTGCCCATCCATTCCTAGACGGAAACGGTCGCCTGGGCAGGCTTCTCATTACACTTATGCTCATCAATGATGGCGTTCTTCATTCTTGCTTGTTCTATCCATCGTTCCAGTTCAAGAAAAATCGAAGCGAGTACTACCGACAGCTCACATCCGTAAGGGAGAGAGGCACTTACGAGGAATGGATAGAGTTTTTCTGTAACAGTCTTCTCGAGAGTGCGAAGGACTCGGTAGGGTCTTTAAAAAACCTTGTTGACCTCCATAACCGTTCCACAGCAACCATTACCGAAAATCTCGGAAGGACTGCTGCAAACGGGCAAAGGCTGTTGGGCATTCTTGAAGAGCACCCCATCGTCGACACCGCATTCATCGCTGCCCAACTCGATATCGGCAGGAGTACCGCGAGCTCGCTCGTCAAATCATTTGAAGAATTGGGTATCCTCCGTCCGCTCGACGAGTCAAGACAGAGATACCGGCAGTACGGGTATGAAGAGTATCTTTCGATTCTCAGGGAAGACGCCGAGCCGATTAGATAGGCATCGCAGCCCAGGCAAATTAAAACGAGCGCGGATAATCTCCCTTTGAGCCCGCACACAGGCCAAAACCGGGAGATTATCCACGCTCATTCCCGAGTAGTCATTTATGAACGTCCCCAATGACTACCCAATGACTACTACGGCAACACCGATGTTTTGGCAACGCCAGCGAGCGGGTCGCATTTGAGACAAGGTGACGTGAAACGAAAGGGCGCTGACCTTCCGGTCGCGCCCTTGAAGTTGAACGTCAGATTGTCCAAATGCGGCCCGCGCAGCGTCGACCGGTCCGCCGTTCGGCAGAACGGCGGAACCTACTTGACTCCGTACTGCTCGTAGTAGGCATCGATGGCGGTCTTGAGCTCGTCATCGATGACAACCTTGCCGTCGATCTCGTGGTTGTAGAGGGTCTCGACGACCTCGGCCATGGAGACGATGCTCGCGACGGGGAAACCGTACTTGGCCTCGATCTCCTTCTGAGCGGTGGTCACGCCACCCTTACCGACCTCCATGCGGTTGAGAGACACGATGAGGCCCTTGATCTCGACATCGGCAGCAGCCTTGACCTTGGGATAGGTCTCGTCGATGGACTTGCCGCTGGTGGTGACGTCCTCGACCATGACCACGCGGTCGCCGTCCTGGGGCTCGTAGCCCAGCAAGTTGCCCTTGTCAGCGCCGTGGTCCTTGGCCTCCTTGCGGTCGCAGCAGTACTTGACCTCCTTGCCGTACAGCTCGTGGTAGGCAATGGCGGTCACGACGGCCAGGGGAATGCCCTTGTAGGCCGGTCCAAACAGCACGTCAAAGTCGTCACCAAAGTTATCGTGAATGGCCTGGGCGTAATACTCGCCCAGCTTCTTGAGCTGGTAGCCCGTCACGTAAGCGCCGGCATTCATAAAGAACGGGGACTGACGGCCGCTCTTGAGCGTAAAGCTGCCGAACTTAAGTACGTCGGACTCAACCATAAACTTGATGAACTCTTGCTTGTAAGCCTCCATGCGGGCTCCTCTCGTAATCGCGTACGTGCCCTCCAGTTTAACGCAGGCAGGGCGTCGATGCGGGCGCGCTTTGAGGCCACGGTATTCTGTAAAGGCTTTATCAGCGACAATGGTTTTCCGAACAATGGGGTTGACATTGCAAACCCCCTCATCAAGAATACGGGCGGATTAAAACGGGTACGAGATACCCAAAGCGCGCTGCGCCCAGCCTTAAGGAGGTGTGCCATGGAAGGCAGTCATAGTCGAAAAACCTGCATGTCGCCCTCGGCACGCCGCGAGGATTCCGCACACGCATAAGCGCCACGAACCGATCGTCAAAACCACCACAAAGGTGCCTGTCCCCTTTGTGGTGGTTCGAGAGCATGACGTGAGCGACATCTAGGTTTTTTGAAGCAAATACGACACGTACGCTAACTCCCCTCAACAAGGAGGACCCTATGCTGATGCTCAAAACCGTCACGGTACTCGAAGCCATCTCCAAGCGCCGCCGCACGGCGCGCCCTGCCGCTCATACCGGCCTGTCCAAGAACACCATATTCGCCGCCACCCATAGTGCCGAGGACGCCCTCGTACTGCTTGACGCCACGACAAACGGCCTCACCGCCGAGCAGTCAACCGAGCGCCTGGACGCCTCCGGCCCCAACACCATCGAGGCACCGACCAAGACGCTCGCCCGCCGTATCGCCGATGCGTTCATCGACCCCTTCGCCGGCATCCTCGCCGCGCTCGCGCTGGTCTCGCTCTACATCGACGTGCTCGCCGTGCCCGAACCACAGCGCGACCCCTCCACGGTCATCGTCATCGGCGTCATGTTGCTGGTATCGGGCGGTATGAAGTTTATCCAAGAAGCCCACAGCGGCAATGCGGCCGAGGCCCTCAAGGACCTGGTCTCCAACACTTGCACCGCCCTGCGCGACGGTGAGCGCGTCGAGATCCCCTTCGACGAGCTCGTCCCCGGTGATGTGATCCGCCTCTCTGCCGGAGATATGGTGCCGGCCGATGCCCGCGTCATCACCGCGCGCGATCTGTTTGTGATTGAGTCCGCGCTCACCGGCGAGAGCGAGGCCGTCGAGAAGACCACTGCCATCACCGTCGTCGAGGGTGCCGACGGCTCCGCGCTGCCACTCTCTGCCTGCAAGAACATCGTCTTTACCGGCACCTCCGTGCAAAACGGCGCCGCCATGGCGCTTGTCGTTGCCACCGGCTCGGACACCTACCTGGGCGGCATCGCCAAGATGCTCAACGGGCGCGGCGAAAAGAGCGCGTTTGACCGCGGCGTCTCGAGCGTCTCCATGTTGCTCGTACGCCTCATGCTCGTTATGGCGCCGGCCGTCTTTGCCATCAACGCCGCCACCAAGGGCAACGTCATCGACGCGCTGCTGTTCGCCACGAGCGTGGCCGTGGGCATCACGCCGCAAATGCTTCCCGTCATCGTGACCACGAGCCTATCGCAGGGCGCCAAGGACCTCGCCCGTCGCCAGGTTATCGTCAAGGAGCTGCCGGCGATTCAAAACCTCGGCGCGATGGACGTCCTGTGCTGCGACAAGACCGGCACCCTCACCGAAGACCGCATCGTGCTCGAGCGCTACCTCAACACCGATGGCAACGAGGACGCGCGCGTGCTGCGCCATGCGTTTTTGAACAGCTTCTTCCAGACCGGCCTCAAAAATCTTATCGACCTGGCCGTAATCGACCGTGCCGATGTGACGCCCTCGACCGTCGCACCCGATTCCATGCTGAGCCAGAGCCTGCGCGACCGCTACACCAAGGTCGACGAGGTTCCCTTCGATTTCTCGCGCCGTCGCCTGAGCGTAGTTGTCGCCGACGCCCAAGGCAAAACCCAGATGGTTACCAAGGGCGCTGCCGAGGAAATGCTCGAGATCTGCTCCTTTGTCGAGATCGATGGCATCGCTCAGCCGCTCACCGACGAGAAGCTCGCCCAGATTCGCAAGCAGATCGCCGGACTTAACGCCGAGGGCCTACGCGTAATTGCCGTGGCGCAGAAGACCAATCCGCGCCGCGTGGGCGAGTTTGGCATCGCCGACGAGTGCGACATGGTGCTGATGGGCTTTTTGGCCTTCCTCGATCCGCCCAAAGCAAGTGCCGCGGGCGCCGTCGCCACCCTCGAGGCCAAGGGCGTGGCGGTCAAGGTCCTAACCGGCGACAACGACCGCGTCGCCGCCACCGTCTGCGAGCAGATTGGCATCGATGCGAGCAACGTCTTGCTCGGCTCCGAGATCGATGCGCTCGATGACGCCGAACTTGCCAAGCGCGCCGAGAAAACCCACCTCTTCGCCAAGCTCTCGCCGCTGCAGAAGGCGCGCCTGGTACGTGTCATGCGCGAGATGCTCGGCCACACCGTGGGCTTTATGGGCGACGGCATCAACGACGCCGCCGCCATGCGTGCGAGCGATTGCGGCATCTCGGTCGATTCGGCCGTCGATATTGCCAAGGAATCCGCCGATATCATCTTGCTTCAGAAGGACCTGGGCGTGCTCGAGCGCGGCATCATCGAAGGCCGTCGCACTTACGGCAACCTGCTCAAGTACCTCAAGACCACGGTGAGCTCCAACTTTGGCAATGTGCTGTCCGTGACCGTCGCGAGCCTGTTCTTGCCGTTTTTGCCCATGAGCGCCCTGCAGCTGGTACTGCTGTCGCTGGTCTACGAGATCGTGTGCATCGCACTGCCGTGGGACACCGTCGATGACGCCTGGACTGCCCGTCCGCGTGCCTGGGACGCCGCGTCCATCAAGGGCTTTATGCTCGAGCTGGGCCCCGTGAGCTCGCTGTTTGACATCGTGACCTTCGCCGCGCTCTTCTTTGTCGTGTGCCCCACCGCCGTGGACGCAAGCTGGTCCGAGCTTGCCGCCGCGGGCGACGTCGCGGGTATGGCGACCTTTGCTGCGCTCTTCCAGAGCGGCTGGTTTGTCGAGTCCATGTGGTCGCAGACACTCGTGGTCCACATGTTGCGCTCCCCGCATCTGCCGAGCCCGCGCGACCACGCCGCGCCCGCATTGTGCGTTCTTACCGTGCTGGGCCTGGCGCTCGTCACCTGGCTGCCGGCAAGCCCCATCGCCGATGTGCTCGGCCTCATGCCGCTGCCCACGAGCTTTTTTGGGCTGCTCATTGGCATCGTTACCGCCTATATCGCGCTCACCCAGCTGGCAAAGTGCCGCTACATTGCCCGCCACGGCGAGCTGCTGTAGCAAGTAGACGGAAAACACCCTGCCAGCTGCCGTTGCCACTACCACAGCTGCCAACGCCGCTGCCGCTGCCTCTGCCGCCGCCGCAGTCTATCCCCCCAGCAGTTGCGGTGAAATAGTTCCTGTTTAAAGCCCCGTGACTTTAATTTAGGGACTATCCCCCGCAACTTATTGGGGGATTAGCTAGTCTTGAGGCGTCCAGGACCAGAAGAAGTTGATCAGGGCCACGCGCGAGGCGGTACCGGTCTTTTTGTTGATCGAGGAAATGTGACGGTAGAGCGTGGAGCGCGAAAGGAAAAGCATTGTGGCGATGTCCTGAACGCTCTGGTCCGAAACGACCAAGGCCTCAAGAATATCGCGCTCGCGCTCTGTAAGCTCAAAGGTGGCGACGAAGGCATCGAGGCGTTCATCGGGCATGAGCTCCGCTGCCTCCACGAGTGCGGGATCGGGACATGCGGGCGCAAAATCCCCACCAAGGTCATCGGTGGCAAGCGCCGGCTCGTCCCGTATCACGGCATCATCGGCTCGTTGCCCCAACTGTCCCAGCAGCGTAATCGCAATACCCACAAACATCACGAGCGCCGCACCGACCGCAGCCAGCACGTTTTGACTCGAGATAATCGCCACCGCCGGCGCCGTCACGAACATCGAGCACACGTTGTCGACGACGCGACCCATGCACGGCCAAAAATATGACCAGCGCGCATAGAGCGAGACGGCGGCATATTTCGTGGTAAAGAACACCACAAAGAAGCCTGAGCCCAGATAAAAGATGATCGTGGCAGCAAGCTCGTTGCCGCCATTGCCGTCGACGATGAGCACAAAGAACGAAAGCGTGGACAACATGGCGGCGCATGTCATGCCGATATTCATATACGAACGGCCGTGCAGGTCAAATAGGACGCCAGCGGCCAACGAGCTCACGACAAGCAGCAGGCGCGGCCAATCGCCCAAATCGACAGCTCCGACGGCATGCAAGGTCGTGAGGCCAGCGTTGAGAGCGGCGAATACGCCGGAAAGATACACCGTCGCCACGATCAAGCGAACTACGGCGCGGCGGAATGCCGTCTTTGCCTTGGGATCGTCTTGCCACTTGGCGCCATATTCCAAAGCATCTACCGAAAGTCCGGCAACACTGGGTTCAAAGTTGGGATCGGACTCGTCGCGCAGTTTGGCGCGTCGGGCACCGTGGAGCAACGCCACCTGCACGATCGCGCAGACGACCAGAACAGCCTGCTGAGGAATACCGACAGGCATCACCATGTGGTTGATTACCTGTACCAGAACGCCCATGGCATAGGAAAGTGCGGCGGCGCGCGCCAAGCAGGGCGTCCGCGCAAAGCGTCGTGCAAAGTTTGCGTGGGCAGTCGATCCGCAGTAGCCCAGTGCGCAGCACGCCACCAAACCGCCGGCGATTACCACCTCGAACTGAGCAGCCATAATCAAAAGCAGCAATGCCGCCACTAGCAAAACGCCCGTGATGTCGCTCGTCGCGTCGATAGCATGGGGACGGCGATAGTACAGAACGGGACGCACAAAGAAGCCAATCACGCTCGCGCCGATGACAAGGCTCTCATAAATAACGACCTCGTTTGGAGACACGAACTCGGCTATGCGCACATCAAAGAGATACTCGCACGCCAAAAACGTGAAGAAGAACAGCGCCAGGCATATAATCTCCCGAATGCCCCGACGCAAATATGCGGTTGTGTCTCCCATGCCCCTCATAGTTAACCCCCGGCCGCTCAATTGTCTGGAATTCTATTTTAATAAAGAACCAGTCTCAATATCGAAACCAAGCTCGAAATGCTGCTAATTCGGCCCCAGTCGTCCACATCACGCCGCGATTTTGAGCCGCATGGCCCAGAAGGGACACGCGCAACGCCACTTCCTTGATGGGCATCCCAATGCAAACGCGCCCAGCAGCCGCCCCCGTCTGACACTTTCTGATACCGCCGCCCCAAAACACCACAAAGGGGCCAGACACCTTTGTGGTGGTTTGGGGCGGTTTGTCTCGATCTGTAACAGTTAGACAGCCAAAACCGCGCTTGGTGTTACAGATCGAGATTTTTCGGGCGGGTCCCTGCGGTTTGTCTAAATCTGTAACAGGTAGAGACGATTTAGCCCGCTAGATGTTACAGATTGAGACAGAAGATTCTAGTCGCAGGCGATGTCGAGATTTTTGCCGATGAGGCCTACGTAGCCGCCTTCGGCTGCCTTGGGGCTGTCAGCATGGCAGAGGACCCACTTGTCGGCCTTCCAGTAGCAGTAGCTGTCACCGGCGGTAGGCATGTCGGCCGCAGCCTCGGGGCGCGGACCATTGGTGCCAGCGGGCAGCGCCACCATCACCTGGAAGCCGCCTTCGTCGACCATGCACGGCGTGTAGTGGAGCGTGGTGTTGAAAACCTCGACAACCTTGCCCGCCGGCACGCGGAACGCCTTGACGCACGCGGTGTCGAGCTTGCCGTCCTCGATCTCCCAGCGATGCGCCACGAGCAGGATAAAGTCGCGAGCGCCCAGGTTGAATTCGCTCGCGCGGTGATACTCCAGGCAGTTGAGTCGTGTATTGTGGCCGTTGCACCAGCCCAGCTGGAACGGACGGCCACCAAACATGAGAAAGCCAAGCTTGTCGGCATCCTTGACGTCCTCGAGCTCCGGCGCACTTGCAACGTACTTGCTGCCTTCGGGAATGGGCGTGGCAGAGAGCGCCTCGAGCACGGGCGACGTAAGCTCGGACGGAACGTTATCCCAAACGTTGCCATAGGATTTGAACTCGGGATCGTTGACAGAGTAGATATGCATGTTCACTCCTGTTTGTAAATGTGACTATACGAACATTCTAGAACAAACATAAGCGATTTTAAACACTCGTCCCGACCACTCAGCAAAAAGGCACCCCCGCATAAGCGAAGGCGCCTAATGCGCTCGTTTTGGGCGATAAAGCCCTTACGCCTGCTGATAGTGCAGGTGTCCCTCGTCGATATCGGCCAGGTCGCGGTTGAGGTAACGGCGCGCGAGCCAGTTAGCCATGGGAAGGTTCTGGTCCAGGTAGTTGCCGCACTCCTCAGGAGCGGCACCGGGGACATCGCCCTCAAAGTCGGCGACAAACTCGAACAGCTCACGCACGAGCGGCAGGATCTCCTCGCTCGTCACCTCGCCAAATACGACGAGGTAAAAGCCCGTGCGGCAGCCCATGGGGCCAAAGTAGACAATGCGGCTCGACCACTCGGCATGATTGCGAAGGAACGTCGCGCCCAGGTGCTCAATGGTATGGCACTCGGCGGTGTTCATGACCGGCTCCTTGTTGGGCGTGGTCAGGCGCAGGTCAAACGTGGTGACGGCAGCACCGGTCGCCGGATCGCGGTCGATGCGGCTCACATACACGCCGGGCTCAAGCAGCAGATGGTCAACGGAAAAACTCGCGATGCGCTCCATGGCAGATCCTCTCGGTAGTCAATTTGGGACGGGCTCTTTTAGCTGGTTCGAATGGTCACACCAATCATACCAGTCAAAAAAGCCCCGTCCCAAAAAGACAACTTAGCCAAGGACACGGGCCATACGTGTCTTGAACTCGGACAGGAAGCGCGGAGCATCCACGGTCAGTGCCACAAGCGTGCTCTTGTCCGGATCGGACAGGCGGCGCTCATCGCAGATGGTGCGACCGCGGTACTCGCCCAGCAGATCAACACGCAGGTTGCAGCCGAGCGCACCTACGAGCGTGGGGTCGATCGCCACGGCAACGGCAAGCGGATCGTGCAGCGCGCAGCCGCCCAGGTAAGGGGCGTTCATCTCGTACGAGCCAATGTAGTGCTCGACCATACTCGCAAACGCGCAACCGGCCATGGTGCCCGAGCCCGTCCAACCGGCAATGTCGCGGCGCGTCAGCACCACGCGATGCGTCACGTCAAGACCAACCATGGTGAGTTTGCGGCCCGAGCGCAGCACGGCGTCAGCGGCCTCGGGGTCGCTCGCCATGTTGGCCTCGGCACCGGCGCTCACGTTGCCGGGCACGGTCAGGGCACCGCCCATCACGACCACGCGGCCGATGGACATCATCGCCGCCGCGTCGCGCTCAAGGGCGAGCGCCAGGTTGGAGAGCGGACCGGTCGCCACATAGACCAAGTCGGGGCCATAGGTGCGCGCGGCATCGATCAGGTAATCGACCGCGGCGTTACCATCGGCCGACGTCGCGCCCACCGGCTCGTACGGCGAGGCGGGCACGCTTGCGCCGCCAATGCCGTTCTTGCCGTGGATGAGCGTCGTGGACGCCGGCGGCGTATAGGGTTCGGTCGCCTTGATGGGACGATCGGCGCCCAGGTACACCGGCACCTCGGGACGACCCAACAGATCGAGCACCGCCAGGCAGTTATGTGCCGACTGGTCGACGCGCACGTTACCAAAACATGTGGTAATGCCCACGAGTTCCACCTCGGGGCTCGCGATGGCATAGGCAAGCGCCATCGCATCGTCCACACCCATATCCAGATCAAGGATCAGCTTCTTGATTGCCATTGCTCTACTCCGCTTCTCCGTCTTGCACCAAATCGTCTAAATCAAACACGCGATCAACTTCGGCGCGCGTGGGAATCGACTGCTGTGCGCCCAGGCGCGACACCGTCACCGCCGAGGCGCGTGCACCCGCCGCCATGCACTCAAAGAGCGGCAGGCCCTCCAGACGAGCCGCGGCAAGCGCACCGATAAATGTATCGCCCGCGGCCGTCGTATCGACCAACGTGCTCGAGAGCGCCGGCATGCGCAGCGGCTCGCCGTCATCGCCGAGCGTAACCGACCCGGCGCCGCCCAACGTGATGACCGCAGCTCCGGCACCCTTGGCGAGCAGGGCATTGAGCGCCGCGACGCAGCTCGCATCATCCGCGGGCAAGATGCCCGTCAGCACCTGGCACTCAGTCTCGTTGGGACAGACCAGGTCGACCGCAGGCCAGGCCTCCGCAGGCAACTCGCAGGCAGGAGCTGGATTAAAGACCGTATAGAACCCCAGCTCGTGAGCGCAAACAAGCGCCTCGGCCGTCGCCGCAAGGTCGCATTCGCCCTGGGCGATAAAGACGCTTCCGGCAGCCGGGGCAATCTCGCTGGCGCCGCCGTCGAGCTCATGGGCCACCAGACGCCTCAGCGCGCAGGCAACGTCCGCGCCCGCAAGCGCATGGTTGGCGCCCGGTGACAGTATGATGCGGTTGTCGCCCTCGCAGCGAATGATGGTCGCCGTTCCCGTCTCCACGTCATCGCGATGCACTACAAAGTCACAGTCCACGCCGGCGTCTTGGAGCCCCGCCACGAGCGACGCGCCGAACGCATCGCGACCGACCGCGCCGATCATGTGCGTGCACGCGCCCATACGCGCGGCAGCTACGGCCTGATTGGCGCCCTTGCCTCCGGCGTTGGTGATAAACCCGCTGCCGCCGACGGTCTCGCCCGCACGCGGTATGCGCTCGCACGCCACCGAAAGGTCCATGTTCATGCTGCCGAACACCGCAACGATGCCGCGATCTGCCATGGAAACCTCCTCGTCCGCGGGCTTTGCACCCGCTGTCGGCCGTCAATCGTGTGCTCTCGCACCTCTATAACTTTAGTTCACTTTGATGTGAACGCGCGCTTGAGCTTGCGCCAGCAGCAAGCATTCACAGGAGCAGGCAGCTACAATGAAGGCGTGCTGATTATTCTCGTCATTGGATGATGTTTTATGGAACAACTCTCGCAATCGGGCCCGCGCGGTCGACGCCGCACGGGCAACGAGCCAGCGCCGCACGAACGCGTGAAGGGCGAACGCCGTGCTAACGAACCGCGACGCACCGCGAGCCCCCATCGCGCTTCTGCCAACAACGCGGGCCGCGCCAACACTCCCGCCGCGGAGCAGACGCCTGCTCGCCCCAAGTCCCGCTACATCCCTGCACTCGACGGCCTGCGTACGCTCGCCGTCGTCGCGGTGGTGCTCTATCACCTTAACCTCACGTGGGCTCGGGGCGGCCTGCTCGGCGTCACGATCTTCTTTGTGCTTTCGGGCTATCTGATCACGCGCTTGCTGCTCAACGAAGTCGCTAAGACCGGCCGCATCGACCTCAAGAGCTTCTGGATCCGCCGCATCCGTCGCCTGGTCCCCGCCGTGGTGACCGTCGTGGTGGTGACCTGTGCTCTGTGCACCGTCTTCAACCACGTGATGCTCACCAAGATGCGCCCCGACATCCTGCCGTCGCTGTTGTTCTTCAACAACTGGTGGCAGATTGCCCAAAACGTCTCGTACTTCAATGCTCTGGGCGACCCCTCGCCGCTCACGCACTTTTGGTCGCTTGCCATCGAGGAACAGTTCTACCTGATTTGGCCGCCACTGCTGTTTGCCATGGTATCCATGCATGTGAGCAAACCCAACACGCGCCGCGTGGTTCTGGGCCTTGCCGCGGTATCTGCCCTCGCCATGATGGTGCTTTACAACCCTGCCGCCGACCCCAGCCGCGTGTACTACGGCACCGACACCCGCGTGTTCTCGCTGCTGCTGGGTGCCTGGATGGCCTTTATCCCCGATCGCGACCTGGCGCCGGTGCGTCTCGCTCGTCGTTTGGGGCTCAATCGCCTGGCCGGCGCCGCCAAGCACGGCAAGAACGCCGAGGGCAAGCCTGGCGAGAAGGCCGACGAATCAGCCGAGACCGGCCCGGCACAGCCGAGCGCCCTCGTGCGCTTTTGGTCCTCGCCCGCATCCATCGATGTGTTGGGCCTCGTGGGTCTGGTTGGCCTTGCCGCCATGGTCGCGCTCACCAACGGCTACACAGCCTTCCAGTATCGCGGAGGCACGCTGCTGTGCTCGATCCTCACGCTCATGGTCATTGCCGCCTGCGTGCAGCCCCAGGGCATGGTCGCACGAGCTTTGGCCGCCGAGCCGCTCGTATGGATTGGCAAACGCTCCTACAGCATCTACCTGTGGCACTATCCGCTGCTGTTGCTCATGAACCCGGTCGCCAACATCAACGACACGCCCTGGTGGCAGTATATCTTGCAGGTACTTGTGGTGGTCGCCGTGGCCGAATGCTCATATCGCTTTATCGAGACGCCGTTTAGAAAGGGCGCCTTTGGGCGCACCGTCGCCGAATTCCGCGATGGCACCACCACGCCCGCCAACTGGGTGCGCGCGCATATTCCCGTGTGCGCCACTTGCGGCATCGTGCTTGTTATCGCGCTGGGCGGTCTGATCTTTGTGCCGGAGACCTCCGCACTGAGCGGTGAGGGCGCCGAAGTCCTCAATAAGGAAGCCAAGAACGCCGCACCCACCGACCAGCAGGCGGCCGACGACACCGACAAGGACAACGACGGCTTCCCCGATGGCTCCTACGATCTGCTTTTGATCGGCGACTCCGTGTCGCTGCGTGCCGTAGACACCTTTGACGGTGTGTTCCCGCACAGCCATATCGATGCCGAAAAGGGCCGCCAGTTTGATGCGGGCCGCGCGACATTTGAGGGCTATATCCAGCAGAACCTTGCCGGCAAGATCGTGGTCTTTGCCCTGGGCACCAACGGTTTGGTAACGGATGACCAAATCGACGCCATCATGGCCGATGCAGGAGATAAGCGTATTGTGGTGTTTGTGAACACGCGCAGCCCGCAGCCGTGGGTTGGCTCTACCAACCAGGCCATCGCCAACGCCGCTACGCGCTACAAGAATGTACGCGTTATCGACTGGTACGGATACAGTGCCAACCGCAACGACCTGTTCGATGGCGATGGCACGCATCTATCGACCACTGGCGTGACTGAGTACCTCAACTTGATCCACGATGCCGTCAAGAAGGACCTGCCCGTGCATCCCGAGGATCACGTCAACGATCCGCAACCGGCAGCCGTCAAGTCTGCCACCGACGCGCTCGTCAATGCGCTCGCTCTCAAGCCGCACAAGTTGGGCACCGACAAGTAACCTGCAGCGCAAACTTCCCACATCCGGAGGGGGTGTCTGCCACGGCAGACACCCCCTCCGGCAGTTAGGGACACTCCTGGCGCAGCCAATGAAGACCTCTACGGATGAATTCCAGGCCGCTCCGTCGCTCCAGACATCGTTTCCGCGCCTCGTGCCTGCCCCAAACAATCAAAACAAGCCCTTTTCGCCGCACCCTCAAAGGTCTGTGGGCAAAAAAGGGCAAATATGAGTACTGTTACCATTTTAGTAACAGGCAAAACCACCCAAAATGACGTCCGAGCGACCCCTACAACCCCCTAAAGCAGCCAACCTGACTGGTTTAAGGCGTATTGGAGCCAATTTTAATGAACATACTAAAGGCTATGTTCATTATCTTTTAGGATGTAAATGCTATTCACTTAGCAACAGTACTCATATTTGGCATTTTTTGTCCATTGTTATATAACTAACACCCTATAGCAGACAAAAAACAGGCCGCAGCCCATCGCTGCGGCCTGTTCGGAAGCAAAAGTGGGCGTTAAGCGCTGTAGCCCATCGCTTGCAGCACAAACATGACGACTGTCAGCACCGTAATCACGGCGATAGTCGCCCAAGTGAGCACGTTCCACACGCGGCCATTGCGGTTGGCACCCATGATGTGACGGTCGGCGGCGATAACCACCTGAAACACCAGAACCACGGGCAGTAGCACGCCATTGATGACCTGCGAGGTCATCATAATCTGGAACAGATCGACGCCGGGCATAAGCACCAGCACGGCAGAGATACCGATGATGGCCGTAATGATGCCGCGGTAAACCGGGGCCTCGTCCCAGCTGCGGTCGGCACCGCGCTCCCAGCCAAATGCCTCGCAGATAGCGCTCGACGTAACGCCCGGCAGCACGCAGGCAGCCAAGAAGCTCGCCGCGACCAGGCCCGAGGCAAACAGTACCGTGGACCACTGACCCGCAATAGGCTCCAGCGCGCGGGCAGCATCGGCAGCATCGCTAATCTGAATACCCGCCGGGAACAGCACCGTACCGGTCGTGATGATAATAAAGCCGGCAATGACATCGGCGGCAAGCGAGCCGCTCACGGTATCGATGCGCTGCAGCACGATATCGTCCTCGCCCGCGTTCTTATCGACCACGTTGTTCTGCGCCAAGAAGATCATCCACGGCGCGATGGTGGTACCGATCGTTGCGACCACGAGCGACACGTAGCTGGGGTCATTTTGAATGTTAGGCACGACCAGGTCGACCGCGACCTCACCCCAGTTGGGGCCAGCCATAAACGCGGCGACGATATAGGTCACGAACACGCAGCTCACCAGCAGCAAAATCTTCTCGATGCGCTGGAAACTACCCGACATGGTAAGCATCCACACCAGCAGCGCCACCAACGGTACCGAGATGCTCGCCGGCACGCCAAAGAGAGCAAGGCCGCTGGCGATACCCGCAAACTCCGAAATGGTCACGGCTGTGTTGGCGATCAACAGCGCCGCCATAGCAAGTACACTCTTGCGCACGCCAAAGCGCTCGCGAATGAGCGACGCCAGGCCCTTACCCGTGACGCATCCGCAGCGCGCCGCGGTCTCCTGCGTCACGATAAGCAGCACGGTCATGACGGGAAGCATCCAGAGCATCTTATAGCCATAGCTGGCGCCCGCGCTGGAATACGTGGCGATGCCGCCAGCGTCATTGCCCGAAAGCGCCGCCAGAAGACCGGGGCCCATGGCGCCAAAGATGGCCGCGATGGTCAGCTTTTGCTTGGTGCTCGGCTTTTGCTTCGTATTTTGCACGCAACCACCTACCCCATGACCGACATGGTGAGCAGCACCGCGGCGATGCAGTACGCCACACACGAGATCATGACGGCGATGACGTTCATGGCGGTACCCGACGTATTGAGGTCGTGCTCATCGCGCCAGAACAGCACCATCAGGTAAATCACGGCGCTCATGTTGCCCACCAGGCAGATGATGGCCGCGATGTTAAAGCAGCCGGTAAAGAGCTGCTCCTCAAACATAGGGGCATCGAGGAACGCGGCAGTGCGCACCAGCTGCGCGCACAGGTAAGTAACAAGCGAAAGGATCAGGCCCATACCCGTGCTCTGGAAGAAGAATCCCAGGTACGGTTTGGGCTCGTCGTCGTGACCGTCGTACTCGAGGAAGTAGTTCTTGACGAACGACACCATGCGCGAGGCCGCCAGCAGCACGAGCGGCATGGCGCACATGGGGAACACCACCAGATGCGCGGAGCCCAGCGCCGTCCCCAGCACCGTCGCCATAATGCACGAGGCGATGCCCCACACGACGACCCAGTACTGACGATGCACGAACCAGCTGAGCACGTTCGTCGAGTCGTCCGACGCGCTATCGCCCGAGCCGACACCGGCGATCTGCAGGTCCTCCTGATGCTCCTCGGCGATAACGTCCATGGCGTCGTCGAAGGTCACGATGCCCAGGATATGACGGTTCTCGTCGCAGACAGGGATGGCAACCAGGTCGTACTTGGTCATCTCGTCCGTCACGTCTTCCTGGTCCTCGTCGGGCGACACATAGACCAGGTCGCGATAGGCCAGCTGACCCAGCGTGGCGTCGCGGTCGGCTACGATCAGCGTGCGCAGCGAAAGCACGCCGGTCAGCATGCCGCTCGGATCCTCGGTATAGACGTAGTAGACGCTCTCGAAGTCCTCGTCGAGCTCGCGAATCGCCTCAATGGCGTCACCGACCGTTGCCGTGGCGGGCAAGGAGACAAACTCTGAGGTCATGATGCGGCCGGCGGTGTTGTCCTCATACCCCAGTAGGTTACGAATCGCCTTCTCCTCCTTGACGCCCATCAGGCGCAGGAGCTTCTCGGCCTTCTCGTAATCGAGCTCGTCAATCAGGTCGGCTGCATCGTCCGGGTCCATCATGGCCAGCATCGACGATGCGTCCGTGTCGGACAGGCCCTCGAGCATCTCGGTCATAAGCTCGTCGTCATCGAACTCCGAGATGGCCTCGGCGGCCTGGGCAGTATCGAGCTGCGCAAACACCTGCGCACGTAGGCGCGGGTCGAGCTGCTCGATAATGTCGGCGATGTCGGCAGGGTGCAGCTCGCCGAGCGTCTTGTGCGACACCGAGAGTTGAATGTTCTTGGTCGAGCGGTCGAGCAGGTCCATGTAGGACCAAGCGATGATGTCCTCACTGAGTGGCTTGCCCAGGTGCTTCATAAAGCCTTCGACGATATGCTCGAGCGCGGGGCTGATAGCGCGTAGCAGACCGCGGGCACCGACCTCGGCGCCCAGCAGGCGCAGCTGATTTTCGCCCGACATGGAAAACTTGATGTCGTTTACGCGCACGACCTTCATGCCCTGCGTGTCGACGATCTGCTTGTTGAGCACGTCGCGGGCAAGCAAGAGTTCGGTCGGCTGCAGGTACGAAAAACGGATTTCGGTGGCCGACGTCTTAAGGTGTACACCCGTCTCGTCGATACGGTCGACCCATTTGCGCCAGCTGATCATAAACGGCGTCTTGCCGGGTCCGCGGAACGCGAGCGACGTCACGTGCGGAAAAACTTCGCCGGTAGCAATGCCAAAATCGTTGACCACGCCGAGCTTTTCGCCATCGACGTCCAAGACCGGCAATTTGAGCATCTCACTCAGATAATTCAATGGTGCTCCCCATCATTATTCCTCCGAACGCGGCCGCATGTGCGACGTCCGGGGGCTTCTGGATATGTATACGCATGCGCGGGCGGCACGCCGCTCGACGCTTACACCCCGTGCATGCGCAAAAAGCACCTGCATGGGGTCATCGACTGTATGGTCGAGGTTTGGATTTCACCTGTAACCTTTCTCTTGACCCTCATTAACCGCAGTAACTATAGCATCAGCATCGCCCTGCGGCATCGAATTTATGCGCTGCACATTGCAGGCATACCAAACGCTGACGTATCCGTGACATAGCCATTGGGGACGTTCTTAAATGACTACCCAATAACTACTCTGTGGTGTCATTGTCCTCGGCAAGTTGGGGGAGCACAGCGTCCTTGGGCATGGTGGCCTTCGTCAGCGAGGTGAGCTTTTTGCTCAGCGACGTGTCCGTCTTGACCAGGTCGCTGAGCGTCACGATCTTGTAGCCGTCGGCGATGAGGCCGTCGATAATCTGCGGCAGCGCCTCGAGCGTCTGCTCGGCGCATTCGTCTCTATCGGTGAGCAGCACGATATTGCCCGGCGTCACCGAATCGAGCACCGTCGAGACCTGCTCGTCGGCACCGTTGAGCAGCCAGTCGCCCGAGTCAATATTCCACGAGACCACGGCGGAGACCAGGTCCATCGAATCAATCCAGTTTTGCTCGTCAAAGGCAGCGTAGGGAGCACGCAGCAGCATCGTCTTCACGCCGGTCGCCGACTTAATCGCATCGGTGCCTTTCGTGATCTGTTCGCGTACCGCCTCACGGTCCTGACCCTTGAGCGAATCGTCGCTGTAGCTGTTGGATCCGATCTCGCACCCGGCATCGACAATCGCCTTGGCCGTGGCAGGCGAGGCCTCGGCCGCATCGCCCGAAAGGAAGAACGTCGCGGTGACGCCCTTTTCCTTGAGCACCTGCAAGATCTGTTTGGTGGCGCCGCTCGGACCCTCGTCAAACGTCAGCGCCACGTACTTTTCGTTGCCCTTGGGCGCCACGCTGGCGCACGCAACAACGCAATCGGTGGCGGGCACAACCTCGCCGCGGTCCTGCGTCTTGCCCGACTGCTCGCCAACCCACACCTCGGAGCGGCCCCGGACACCCCACGTCTGCACATACTCGATAGCGCCCGTGCCCTCGACCTTGAGCTTGGGCTCGATAACCGTAGCCTGAACCTCGTGCTTCTCGTAGGTGTTACGGCCATCCTTGACCGTCACCTTCTCGCCGCCCTCAAGTTCGCGGCTATCCCATTTGCCCTGCTTCACGCGCTTGCCGTCGACCTTCACCGACAGCTTTTCACCCCCATGGCGCTTGAGCACGCTGTCATCGACGGCCAGCAGGTCGCCTGCGTCGTAGGTGTCAGTCAACTCCTGGTCGTCGATGAGATTCTGCAGCGTAGAGCCCACACGCACCGCAGTCTCCTGGCCATTGAGGACGACATCCACACTGCGGTTGACGTAGCCCACGACGGCAGCGATAAACAACACGAGCGCGCAACCCACGGCGATGAGCGCATAGGGCAGGCGAGACGAACGACGGGGCGTGCGGCTGTTGCCGATGCGCGCGCTGCGATCGCTAAACCCGCGGCTATGGTTGAGGTACATCGCGCCGGGCTTACGGTGACGCTTGCGCTGACCGCTGGGCAGCCGCCCCAGATCGCGGCGCGCCGTCGGACGCGCACCCGAACGCCCGTTTAAGTTGGATCCGTTTTGGCGCATGTGCCCTCCCCCATAAACACAGCAAGCCGGAGCAACAGGTCTCCGGCTTGCCTCCCATCATTTGGTACGTCGCTATTTTGTAGCTTTTGACGAGCCTCCGCTCGCCTTTTGGTATTCGTCCTTAAAGGCCTTGAACATGCCGCGCGTCTTGCCGAGCTGCTTGCCCAGTGCGCGACTGCCCTTGTCCACGGCAACCGATCCCTTGTCGTCGAGCACCTTGGCGCCCTTCTTGACCTTATCGCCCACCACGACGCTGGCCTCGGCGGCCTTGGCAGCCGCACCGCCCGAATACCCGAGCGACTTGACCTCGTCCGAGACGACCATCGCGCCGTTCTCGTAGCCGCGCAGCATCGTCGGCGGCACCTGCGTGTCACCGACCAAAACACTCGAAGCAGCACCGGCGGTCACATAGAATGCCTGCACGATGCCCGAACGCGGCTTGAACTCCACATCCGAGCAATAGCCCACGACGTCGCCCGACTCCGTGCGCACGTCCATACCGACCCAGATGATGCAATCGTCCAAGTTGATGTCGAGGCGCTTAGCGGCGGCGGCATCGTACGTGTCCTTGACGTCATCGACCGCAATGGCGCCCTCGTAGACACCAATGGCGTCGAGCGCTACGAATCGGTCGGGACGCTCGATCATGCCCGCGATATCGGACTGGCGGACCATAAAGCCGACCACGCGCGTACCGCCCGGGGTAAAGACCGGAAAGTGAATCTTTCCGAGCTTTTTAGGGCTGCGCGGCGTGCCGTCCTTTTTGGTGCGCTTGTCCTCGGTAGGCTTGCGATAGATCTTGGCGCCGACAAAATCCCCGGCACGCATTATGCCTCGGTCGAGGGCTCCGCAGCCTCGGTATCAGCCTCGACGGCGTTCTCGACCACGACGTCGGCGGCAGGCGTCACGTTGCCGCCCGAAATGGCGTCGTTGAGCTGCTCGCGCAGCTGGTCCATGCGCTCGCGGGCCAGGTCGACCTTGGCGCGCAGGTCATCGGTCTTGGCGTCGACCATCGGGCCAAAGTCATTCACCGCAGCACGGGCCTCCTCGGCGCTGTGCTCGTAGGTGTCACGCATATTGTCCCAGGCGTCGTTGGCGATATCGGCAGCCATGGCGCGGGTCTCGGCGCCCGAGCGCGGGGCCAGAGCAACGCCGACAATAGCGCCGGCAGCGGCACCAAAAAGTGCGCCGGAGACAAAGCTGAAAGTCTTACCCATGATCATTCCTCTCCTGCGGGCACGTCGGTGCCCACCGTTTGAATGCTGTCCATTATACCCGCAGCGCATCACTTGCCGCTCCGCTCATCTGCGTACGGCAAAGGCGCAGGTACGTGATGGTGATAAACGCGTAGGCCTACTCCTGGGGCATAGCCGGCATGGCCACCGTGGCACCCGGGTCCTCGCCGGCGCCGTCCACGAGCGGCAGGCCGCCCTCATGCGCAGGTCCTGCCGGAGCCGTCGCAGCACCGCCAAAGACAGCAGCGGAGGCCTCGTGGTTCTCGGCAACCGCGCCCTCGGTATCAATCGCCACCTGGGGCTCGTCGTCAAAGTTGGGGACGCCCTGGGGCTCGGTGGGAACGGGCTCAGCGGTCGCATCGGCAACGGGCTCGGCGTCGACCGGCACATCGCCCTCGTCAGCGCCCTCGTCCTCGGCAGCATCTTCGCCGTTCGCAGCGGCGACGGCCTCGTGAGGATCCTTGCCCTCGGCCTCGGCGCGCATGCCCAGCACCAGGTTGCGCAGGCCCGCGACCGTGCCCTCCACGTCGGGGGCAGGCTGGTCGGCGTGCAGATAGGCCCAGTCCATCATAAAGGTGGCCGAAGACAGCGCACCGATGGCCAGCGCGTCGTCGGGGCACGAAAGCTCAACCTCAAAGACGCGCTCGTCGTGCTCGCTTACGCGCGTGCGGCCGCACGAGATGCTACCGGCAAGACCGGTCTCGTTCATGAGCTCAACCGTCACGTGCTCCAGCAGGTGGCAGAGCTCGGTCTGGCCCATGCAGTCCTGGAACTCGCGGCCGGAATCGCCCAGGCACAGGTGCTTGGCAATCGCCGGCACCAGGTAGTACACGCGCGCCGTGGCCTCGATGTCCTCCGAGGTCATGAGCGGCATGCCGGGGTTCACCAGCACATGCGCGCAGATCTTGTCCTCGCTGACGGTGACCTTAAGGATGTTGAACAGGCCTGCCATAACTCTCCCCTACTCTTCCTTGTCCTACTCGTCGCCGTCGTGCGGATTCGCGGAACCCGCACCCGACGTCGTCGGCTCGTCTACCGAAGACTCGGAATCCTTCTTATCGGTTTCGGCCGGAGCAATCACGCGAATGAGCGAGATGCGCTGGCCACGCATCGACTGCACCTTGAACTTGTACCCCGCGACCTCAAACACCTCTCCGATGTCGGGCACCGAGTCACAAAGCTCCAAAATCCAGCCGGCGATGGTCTCATAATCATCGCTTTCCTCGAGCGGCCAACCAAGCTCAATCGCGTCATCGCACGAAAAACGCCCATCAACGAGCCACTCGCGGCGCGAAAGGCGCGTGAGATACTTGTTGTCGGGGTCGAACTCGTCCTCGATCTCGCCGACGATCTCCTCGACGATGTCCTCGATGGTGATGATGCCGGCCGTGCCGCCGTACTCGTCCACGACCACCACGATCTGGTCGTGTGAGGTCTGCATCTCGGACAGCAGCGGCAGGATGTCCTTGGTGTCGGGCACAAAGGTGGCGTCGCGCAAAAAGCCGGCGATGGGCTGGTCGCCCTTGCCGTCGAGCGCGGGCCGAATCAGGTCCTTGATGTGCGCGATGCCGGCGACGTTGTCGGGATCCTCGTGATAGACGGGGATGCGGCTAAAGCCGGTCTGGCGCATGGTGGACAGCACGTCGGCGACCGTCTCGTCGTCCTCGCACATGGTGGTGTCCACGCGCGGCACCATGACCTCGCGGGCAACGGTGTCGCCCAGGTCGAAGATCTCGTGGATCATGCGCTTTTCCTCGTCGAGCAGGTCGTCCTGCTCCGAGACCATGTACTTGATCTCTTCTTCCGAGACGTTTTGGCGGTCGTCTGCACTCTTGATGCGCAGGATGCGGGCCAGGCCATCGGAGCAAGCGCCGGTCAGCCACACGAGCGGACGGGCGATCTTTTGGAAAAACGACAACGGTCCCACGACCTGCTTGGACACGCCCTCGGCATTGGCCAGGCCGATGCGCTTGGGGACGAGCTCGCCGATCACGATGGACACGAAGGCGACCGCGACGGTGATGATGACCGGCGCCAGGCCGCGCGCGATGGCGGAGAGCGGCGCGATGCCAAAGCTCATGAGCCACGTAGCGAGCGGGTCGGACAGACTCGTCGAGGCGACGGCGGACGAGGCGAAGCCCACGAGCGTGATGGCGACCTGAATGGTGGCGAGCAGCTGGTCGGAGTCGGCAGCCAGCTTAATGGCACGCTCGGCGCGTTTGTCGCCTTCCTCGGCCTCGTGCTCCAGCACGGCGCGCTTGGCCGTGGTGAGCGCCATCTCTGACATAGAGAAGTAGCCGTTGATGAGGGTCAAAACGAGGGTGGTGATAAGGGAGATGGTTATGTCCATCGGGAGTTTCTCGAACCTCCAAGATTCGGGATGTCGGATTAAAACGTTGACGGCGGATACGGCAATTGCACCGGCGCCCAAACGAGGACGCGGGCGCGCGGACATGGTCGCTAGATTACGAAGAGGATCACCGCCATGAACTGGAAGATGCTGCCGGCGAGCACCCACAGGTGAAACACGCTGTGCAGATAGCGCACGTTTTTGGCGATATAGAACGGCACGCCCGCGGTGTAGCACACGCCGCCGACGGCGAGCAGGGCAAGTGCCACGGGGTTGAGCAGCGCCACAAGTTCAGGCAGCTTAAAGACAACGAGCCAGCCCATCAGCAGGTAGACCAGGCCGCTTACCCAGTGCGGTTGACGCTCACGCATAAAGCACTCGAGGGCGATGCCGATGATGGCGATGGCCCATACGGCAAAGAACAGCACAGCGCCGCCGTCGTTTGCGAGCGTGATGAGGCAAAACGGCGTATAGCTGCCGGCTATGAGCAGGTAGATGCAGCTGTGATCGATGATGCGAAACACGCGCTTGGCGCGCGCGGGCTGAATCGCGTGGTAGAGCGTGGAGGCTAGGTATTCGAGGATAATGCTGACGCCATAGACAATCGCCGCGGCCATGTGGGCCGGGCCTCCGCCGCGCAGGGCGGCGAATACGATCAGGAGCACCAGGCCCGCGATACCCAGCAGGCAGCCGACACCATGGGTGACGGAGTTCATGATCTCCTCACCCACCGTGTAGTGTGGAACGGCCGCGGTCTTGGGTCGCGGCTTAGAACTGTCGCTCGAATCGGACATGCCGGTTACATCCTCCAACGTAAAGAGTTCTCAACACTATATCAAAGCGTCTAGGTACATGCGAAATTTGCACCATACGTGACCCTTTGTTTACCCATTCTTTGCCTGTTGACGCATCAACGGCGAACGTCCATAATGCGCTTGCATTAAATGTTGATGTATTAACATCTTATAGGAAAGCTTCTTATGTCTCAAAACGCACGTTCCCATCGAAAGCTCAAGATAGCCGGCATTGTTACGTTGGTAGTCGTTGTCGCGCTACTGGGGTTTGCCGGCAACTTCTTGTTCGACTTTGCCCTGAATCCCCAAGCGCCCTACACCATGAAGATGATGCAGGACGGCAAGGACGCCGAAAAGGGCGAACAGATGGATGCCGAGAACACCGAGGCGCGGGCGTGGTTTAAGGAGAACCGCGAGAGCAGCAGCCTTACCGCAGATGACGGAACCGAGCTCGCCGCTTGGTATTTTGCCGCCTCGGAGAACGCCCACGATTACGCCGTCTGCCTGCATGGATATACCAACGAGCCCATCGGTATGGCCCGATACGCCAAACGATTCCACGACCGCGGCATGAACGTACTCGCACCCGCCGCACGCGCCCACGAGCGCTCCGGCGGCGACTATATCGGCATGGGCTGGCCCGAGCGCCTCGACATCGTCGCATGGATCGAGCAAATCGTTCAGGCTGACCCCGAGGCGCGCATCCTGGTCTTTGGCGAGTCGATGGGTGCGGCAACTGCCATGAACGTCGCGGGGGAATCTCTGCCCGCAAACGTGAAATGCATTATCGAGGACTGCGGTTATACGAGTGTTTGGGACGAGTTTTCTCTGCAGCTCAAGGACGTGTTCGGCCTGCCCAGCTTTCCCTTGCTCGATGTAGCAAACTTGGTGTGCAACGTGCGCGCGGGCTACGACTTTCATAAGGCGAGCAGCGTGGAACAGCTCAAGCGCGCGACGGTTCCCATGCTGTTTATCCACGGTGACCAAGACACCTTTGTGCCGTACAGCATGCTCGACCAAAACTACGATGCGTGCGCCAGCAAGGTCAAGCAAAAGCTCACCGTCCATGGCGCCACCCACGCCAAGAGCGCGCAGGTCGACCCCGAACTCTACTGGAACACGGTCGACGACTTCCTCGACGAGTATTTTTAGGCAAATAGTACGGTTTACTGGCCTATCTGACCCCCTAGCACTTCCGAAAAGCCGCCCGTGGGCACTGTGCTCACGGGCGGCTTTTGCTAACAGTTGTGCTACAAAGGCGCTTGTTTTGTCTAATAGCTAGGTGCTACTTGACCTCGATGAGCTCATACTCGCTCGTGCCCAGGCCGATCTTCTCGGCATGCGCGATGCACACGCGCCAGTCGGTGTCGGGATGCGTGATGCAGAAGGGATCCTTGGCCTGCTCGCCCTCCAGATGCTCGTGGTTATGCTCCATCTTGGCCGCGCTATCGGTGAGCTCGGTGTTGGGCAGCGGCTCAGACGCCATGACGGCGTCGGCGCAGGCCTGGTCGATGGCGACCGGGTCGAAGCTCGCGAACATGCCGATGTCGTTGACGATAGGCGTATCGTTTTCGGGATGGCAGTCGCAGTTGGGACTGATGTCCATGGCAAGCGAGATGTGGAAGCTCGGGCGGCCGTCGAC
>DBEZXW010000015.1:0-7259 GCA_048291725.1 Collinsella sp.
ACGTCGACGCCGATCCAAACATGACGCTGTAGCTGGTACGGCGCGGTCCCCGGACGGAGGGGCCGGATATAAGGTTTATCGCGAGTTCCGCACGCAAAGAAGGCCACTTAATGTGGCCTTCGTCTTGCGCAGGACTGTAGAGCAGGAAACCTTATATCCGGCCCCTCCGTCCGGGGACCGCGCCGTACCAGCTACAGCGTCATGTTTGGATCGGCGTCGACGTCGAACGGCGAGATTTCGCCTCGGTCGAATTTACGGCGGGCGACCTCCGCGATCATGGCTGCGTTATCGGTACAGGCAGACAAGGGCGGCACCGTTACGCGAATCCCCTGACGTCCAAGCTTCTTGATCATCATCTCGCGCAGATGCGGGTTGGCCGAGACGCCGCCGCCGATGCAGTATTCCTTACATCCGGTAGCGTGCAATGCGTTTTTGGCCTTCTTGTACTGCACGTCAAAGACAGCCGCCTCAAACGAAGCCGCCAGATCGGGCAGGTGAATCGTGCGCCCGGCCTTGGTCTCCTGCTCGATGTAGAGCGTCACGGCCGTTTTAAGACCCGAAAGCGAGAAACGATAGTCTCCCCTGCTGTTAAGCGCACGGGGGAAATCGATCGCGCGGGGATTGCCCGTCTCGGCCAGCTTGGAAATGATGGGGCCACCGGGATAGCCCAGGCCCAACGCCTTGGCCACCTTGTCGAAGGCCTCGCCCACGGCGTCGTCGAGCGTCTCACCGAGCACCTCGTAGTCGCCCCATGCCTTTACGTGCACGAGCATGGTGTGCCCGCCCGAGACAAGCGTAAAGATAAACGGAGGCTTGAGGTCGGGCTGCGCCAGCAAGTTGGCAAACAGGTGCCCCTCCAGATGGTTGACGCATACGAGCGGCTTACCGGCAGCGTAGGCAAAGCCTTTGGCAAAGGCAACGCCCACCACGAGGGCGCCCACCAGGCCCGGACCCTGTGTCACGCCCACGGCGGCAAGCTCGCTGGGGGCAATGGCTCCACCCTCAAGACCAAGCGATGCTGCGGCATCCTCGAGCGCCGCATCCACGACACTCACAATCACCTCAACGTGTTTGCGCGAGGCGATCTCGGGCACCACGCCGCCAAAGCGGGCATGAAAATCAATCTGTGTCGACACCTGGTTGGCCAGCATATTGCCATCCGCATCGATAATCGCCACGGCCGTCTCGTCGCAGGAACTCTCGATAGCGAGCACTAGGCGGCGGCGCTCAATTTCGGCACGCTCCCCCTCGGAGCGCCCAGGCGCAGGCAGCGGCCATACGCGCTGCTCTGCCGCCGTCGGCTCGGGCGAAGCATTGTCGACCGGAAGCACCAGGGGCAGCGGCGCCGTCATGACGATGGCATCCTTGCCGACACCGTAGTAGCCGCGGCGACGGCCAGCCTCGGTAAAGCCCAGAGCGTTATAAAGCGCGATCGCCCCCTCGTTACCGTCCTCGACCTCGAGCGAAGCCGTGGTGCAGCCGAGCATCTGGGCATCATAGCTCACGTGCGACAGCAGCTTGCGGGCAATGCCCTCGCGGCGATGTGCCGGGTCGACGGCGACATCCAGAATCTGCACATCACCGTCCACGACCATACCGCCGGCAAGGCCCAGCAGCTTGCCGTCGTCGTGTGCCACCCACCAACTACGCGGCGCAGCAACGTCCTCGCCCAGTTCGGACAGGAACATGCCCGGCGTCCACGCCTCGTGTCCGACACCTTCAAAGCAGGCAGCCTCCAGCGCGCTCGTGCCCTCGGCATCCGCCGCGCCCATGGGACGGAACTGCAGATGACGACCGGCGAGCTCATCGGCAACACCCGTAATTTCGCTCTGCGCACTCTCGGCAAGACCAAGACGCTTGCGCTCGTTTTCCTCGGCATCCGAAAGGCGCGTGTAAATCGGCAAGACGCGGGCCGGATCGCCGTCACCCGCAGCGTGCGCGAGCAGCAAGCCCTCGCCCGAAGGCCACCACAGGTCGCGCTCCACGCAGCGGGCGGTCTCGTCCTCACCCAGCAGCTTGCCATAGCGCACGAGACCGTCACCGGTCAGCTGAACCTGGTCCCAGTCCGCTGCTTGGCGCCACTCATCGAGCGCCACGGCGGCCTTGACCACGTGTTCGCGCTCAAATTGACGCTCGGGACCCTCATCAACCAGCATATACAGCGCCGGATATACCTCACCGCGCATAGCATCGGCCAAGATACCAAGCTTGCCGCGCACGCCAGCCTTCCACGCCGTCCAAGCGCAAGCGTCGAGCGTCGACACGCCCAGCAGCGGAACATTGGCACCACGCGCGAGGCCCTTGGCAGTGGAGATGCCGATGCGCACACCCGTAAAGGACCCCGGGCCGCGGCCGACCACATAGCAACCAACATCGCTGCGATCCAGACCGGCTTGAGCCAGCACGCCATCAACGGTATTCACGAGCTCAACGTTGGCGTGACGGCGACACATGTGGTCGCCACTCACGAGCTTCGTCTCGCCCGTCTGCCCATCAATCCAGCTTGCCGCGCAGGCAAGCATGTCGGTCGAAGTATCGAGCGCCACCACCAGCGCGTTGTCGTTATGCAAGCTCATCTTGTACAGCCTTATCAATCAAATGGGAAAGCTCCATTGCGCGGTCACCGTGCGCCTCGAGCGTTATCGTTCGCACATCACTGTCGCCCTCATCACGCTTGAGCGTCACCGAAAGATACTCATCCGTCAGCTCGTCTTGGAATTGTTCGCCCCATTCCAGCAAGCAAGCACCCTCATAGCCCAGCACATCGAAAATGCCCGTATCCTCGAGCTCGTAGGCATGCTCCAGGCGGTATAGATCAAAGTGAAACAGCGGAATACGGCCTTGATCGTGAACGGCCATGAGCGCAAACGTAGGGCTCGTAACCATATGCCCATCGCCCAGCCCGCGCGAGACGCCCTTGGTAAAGTGAGTTTTGCCCACCCCCAGGCCACCGGTCAGGATGAGCACATCGCCGTCCTCAAGGCACGGTGCAATTAGCTCGCCAAAGTACTCCGTATCGGCAGCGCAAGTCGTTTTGTAAGTACCTACCCCCAGGCGCTCCAGGGACATATATGCTCCTTATTATTCCGAGGCGTCCTCTGGTGCGGGATGTCGCTCCAGATAGTCGCCCAGCATCTTAAAGTCTTCCTCCAGCAGTTCCTGCCACGCCGGATTGCGTAGCGCTACTGCCGGATGGAACGTGGGCATTACTACAAAATGCCCCATCTGGTGGAACCTGCCGCGCAGCTCAGTAATGCCAATCTCGGTCTTAAGCACAAAGTGCGTCGCGGGGTTGCCGAGCGTCACGATAATATCGGGCCAGATGCTTCGAATCTGCTCACGCAAAAACGGCGAGCAAGCCAGCACTTCCTCGGGACGTGGATTGCGGTTTCCCGGCGGGCGGCACTTAAGCACGTTGGCAATGTAGACGTCTTCGCGTTTGAGCCCCGCCAGCGACAAAATGCCGTTGAGGTCCTCGCCTGCCGCCCCCACAAAGGGCTCGCCCTGCAAATCCTCATTGCGGCCCGGCGCCTCGCCAATAAACATCACACGAGCGCGGGGGTTTCCCACGCCAAACACGATATTGTGACGCGACTGGTAGAGCTGGCAGAGGTGACAATCGCCCAGAACGGCCTCAATTTCCTCGAGTGCGACCTCACGTGGTGCCTGATGGGTATGGCCGGGGATGTGCATGACGCCCATAGCGGCTCCTACACGTAGACCTTGTCGAGACGCATGCCAAAGCCGCAGGCGACCTCGTAGTTAATCGTTCCGCGCAGTCGGGCCATCTCGTCCATAGTGATCTCGGCATCGCCATCGCGGCCGACAATAATCATCTCGTCACCATACTCGGCCTCGGGAATCTCGTGTGCCGGGTTGGACTGAATGGCGACCATAAACTGGTCCATGCAGATATTGCCAACCTGATGCACGCGCTCGCCGCGATACAGCACATCCATACGATTGGAAAGCGTACGCGATAGGCCATCGGCATAACCGATCGGCAGCGTGCAGATCTGAACGCGCGTACGCGGTACGCGGTAGGTAAAACCGTAGCCCACGCCCTCACCCATCGCAGGGTGTGCCACGCGCGTCACACGCGCATGGACGCTCATAACGGGATCAAGCTGCATCACGCGGCCACTCAGCTCGCACGGCTGCATTCCATACAAGCCAACGCCGGCGCGAATCATATCAAAATGCATCGAAGGGTCGAGCATCGAGGACGGCGTGTTGGCGCAGTGCACGATACCGCACTCAAAGCCCGCATCCTTAATGGCCTGAACGGCCTCGGTAAAGCGCTGACACTGCAGTTTGTAGTCCCAGCCCGAAGGTTCATCGGCCGTGGCGAAGTGCGTAAATACGCCGTCGCACTGAATACCGCGATGGAAATTAATACCGCGGACAAAGTCAAGCACCTGCGTGTAGTGAACGCCGATACGATTCATGCCCGTCTCGATGGCGAGATGATACTTGCCCACTTTGCCCGCCGCGACGGCACATTCGCCATACGCAAGAGCAAAGTCAGACGTATAGACCGAGGGCATGATATCAAACTCGAGCAACGTCGGAATGGCCTCGATAGGCGGCTCGCTTAGGATGAGGATGGGTTTCGTAATCCCGCCCTGTCGGAGCTCAACGCCCTCGTTAACCGTCGCCACGGCAAACATGTCGGCACCGGCCGAATACATGATCTTGGCGCACTCAACAGCTCCATGACCATAAGCATCGGCCTTAACCACGCAGCACAGGCGCTGACGTGGATTCAGTAAATTCTTATAGGCCCTCGTGTTGCGACGGAGCGCCCCGCGGTCGATCTCGACCCAGGACCAGCGCGTCAAATCGGCTTTATTCATGATTAGTCATCCGACCCTTCGTCCATGATTCCCAGATCTTCGAGCACATCCTTTGCCGCCAGTTCCATGGCAGGACCGATCAAGTCGATAAGATCGGTCGCGATGACGCTCTTCTCACCATACTCCGTCGCCGCGGCAAAACCGGCGTAGCTGTGAAGTGCGACGGCGTACGAATACAGCAACTCCCAACGATCCATCTCGTCGCGCATGGTGGCAAGCGTGCCGGCCAAAATACCCGCGAGAACATCACCCGAACCGGCAGTTGCCAGAGAAGCCGGACCCGAGAGCGGCAGCAGCACACGCTCAACGCCACAGATAGCCGTCGTCGGCCCCTTGGCAATGACAACCAGGTTGTCGGAGCCTGCAGCCCAGACGACCTTCTGCGCGGCCGCAATCGCGGTACCAAGGTCGTTCACCTCGTCACCGGCAACCAGACGCGAAAGCTCACGATAGTGCGGCGTCATAACCAACGGCTGCTCGCGACGATACATCTCGGGGTTACTATCAATACCGTCAATGGCAATCTTAGCAAGGCAGTTGAGTGCATCGGCATCCAAAATAAGCGGTACATCAAGCTCGAGCAAGCCCGAAACCACCTGCATAGCGCCGGCAGACGTCGTCATACCGGGACCGCACAGTACGCAGCTGTACTTCTTTGCAATCTCGCACACCGTCATGCGCGCAGCGGCGCCAAAGGAGCCGCGGGAATCAGACGGAATAGCAAAGACGGGAATCGAAGGAAGTGCCATGCGAATAAGATTAGCGCAGGCGTCAGGAGCCGCGACTGCCACGTAACCAGCACCCGCGCGAGCTGCAGACTTGGCCGCCATAATGGCAGCACCAGGATATTGTGCAGATCCGGCGACAATAAGCACAGAGCCACGGGAATACTTATCGATATTCGTAGGTAGTGGAGCAAAGTAATCAACTAAGTCACCGGGCTCGACAATCTCGGCGGCGTGGTCGACATCATCGATGACCTCGTCAAGACGGTCGTAAAGATTGCCGCAGATCAAATCGCCAGCATACTCAGGGCCATCAGCGCTATACAGACCAATCTTGGGCGCAATCATCGTCACCGTATGCTCGGCACGAATGCAGTCGTCATCAACAACGCCCGTCTCGGCATTCAGGCCCGAGGGGACATCAATGGATACGACACAATCGGCGCATTCATTGACCGTAGGAATCCAGATGGAGAACGGCGCACGCAGATTCCCGTGAAAACCGGTACCAAAAATGGCATCGACAACAACATCGGCCTTATCGATCAAAACCTCGAGTTCGTCACGCGAAGGGCCGACGCAAACGTGCACATCGCGGCCGGCAGTACGACGAGCAACATGACGTGCCAGAGCAGCAGGAATCTCATCCGGTTCAACCGGAGAAACGATATCCACGTCCACACCCTTATGGCTCAGGATATCGGCGGCAACCCAACCGTCGCCGCCATTATTACCAAAACCGACCAGAACGAGAACCCGATCGGGATTGAGCTTCAAGACCTCGTTGGCGGCAAACTCACCCGCTAGCTCCATAAGCTCGGCCTTCGAAGTCCCTTCGCGTTCGATGATATCCTCGAGACGAACGACTTCTTCGGTACTCAAAACCGGTTTCATCTATGCTCCTAGCGTATCTTGCGAAGCATCGCCCAGGTGCTCCGTCAATGCTGAATTCTGCAGCTGCTCAAGCTCATCTAAAACAGAGCGAGCCTCTTTAAATGTCTGCGCAACGCGTTTCTTGGTGCTCACCTTTTCATCTTTTGGCTTAGGCCGAGCATCTTCGGTAATCGCGATGGCATTCGCAACGGCCAAGTCTCCCGTAAGCGTAATGGAAAGAGCGACCTCAACAACACCCAGTTCTTGAGCGATCTCGAGAGCACGGCCCGAAAGCAGCGCCTTCGGTTTGCCGAGTTTATCACGCGTTACCGAAACATCCTTGCGACCCACGCCTTGACTAAAACCCGTGCCGAGAGCTTTAAGCACCGCCTCGCGCGAAGCAAAGCGGCTCGCATAGTGAGCGGCGGGGCGCGATGACGCATCGCAATACGCACGCTCTTCTTCGGTAAACACACGCCGAGCAAACGACGGCGTCTTTTCAAGAATTGATTTCATGCGGGAAATCTCGACGATATCAACGCCGATACCAGCTTCAGCCATGTTCACCTCCATATCGCACAGACTAAGTTATTGTAGCCCGTTCACAGAAGATGCGACAAACGAGGGTTATAAAACACAGCTACTATGTGAGACAAAAGCCCGTAAACGCAAAAAAGGGGGAGGCCGCGAGGCCTCCCCCTTCTCAGTTCAAGCGTACGGCTCGGTGCCGTCCACCGGTCAGCGGCGCCCTGGCCTCCCACGGGCTGACCCCGCAGTACTCTCGGCGCGATGGGGCTTAGCTTCC
>DBEZXW010000016.1:0-41901 GCA_048291725.1 Collinsella sp.
TTCTTCACCGACGCCCCGACGCTGCGCGCCCTGCTCGCACGCGGCGCCGCGGGCGCGGATGTCGCGGTGCTCGAGGGGGTCATGGGCTTCTACGACGGCATGGCGCCCGGCGTGGCCGACGCGAGCAGCTACCAGGTTGCGCGCGACACGGAAACGCCGGTCGTTTTAGTGGTGAACGGGCGCGGGGCGTCTTTATCGCTCGCCGCCGTAATCCTCGGCATCGCCGAGTTCCTGCCTTGTGCGAACGTGCGCGGCGTCGTGCTGAACAAGACGAGTGCCGCTGCCTGCGCCTACGCGGCGCCTGCGATCGAGAAGCACACGGGCGTCACAGTTTTGGGGAATATCCCCGCCGACGAGGCGTTCTCGCTCGAAAGCCGGCATCTGGGGCTTGTGACCGCCGACGAGGTCGAGCAGCTCTCCGCGCGCATCGACAAGATGGCCGAGCTGGTGGAAAAGAGCGTCGACGTCGATCGCTTGCTCGAAATAGCGGCGACGGCACCCGATATCCGCGAGGAACCTTACCGGTTGGAGCCGATCGCGGGAGTGCGGCCCATCGTTGCCGTTGCGCGTGACGAGGCGTTCTCGTTCTACTACGAGGAGAACCTGCGCGCGCTCGAGGACCTGGGTTGCGAGCTGGCCTTTTTCAGCCCCCTGTGTGATAGCGAGTTGCCCCGGGGGACAAGCGCCCTCTATCTGGGGGGCGGCTACCCGGAGCTCCATGCGCGGCAGCTCTCCGAGAACGCGCCGATGCGCGAGGCGGTGCGGCGCGCGGTGGAATCCGGCATGCCGACGGTCGCCGAATGCGGTGGGTTTCTGTACCTGCAGCGCGAAATCGCCGATAGCGAGGGGCGGCGCTGGCCTGTTGCGGGCGCCCTTGAGGGCGCAAGTGAGAACGGGGGAAGGCTGTCCCATTTCGGGTACGTGGAGCTCACTTCCCAACGCGACGGGCTCTACGGGCCGCGCGGCACACGCATCCGCGCGCACGAGTTCCACTACTGGCAGTCCACCTGCCCGGGCGGCGACTTCTGGGCGCAGAAGCCCCGGCGCGACAAGGGCTGGCCGTGCATGACGACCACCCCGTCCCTGGTGGCGGGCTTCCCGCATGTGTACTATCCTGCTAACCCCGACGCTGCGCGCGCGTTCGCGTCTGCCGCAGCGTCGTTCGCAGAGAGGAGACGGCATGGCTGAGGCAACTGAAACCGCGCTTGCCTGCATCCGCGAGGAAGTCGGGCGCGCGTTCTCGTCGGCGCCGGGCGCCGTGCTCGAAGCCGCGCTCTCCCGGATCGCGCCCGCAGACGAGTGCGCCCGCGCCGCCGCGTACGTCGCGTGGGACTCCATCGCGCACCCCTTGCGGGGATTGGGCGACTTTGAAGACGCCGTCGCGTGTATCGCCGCAGCTCAGGGGAGCGCCGAGGTGGCCGAGTTCCCCCGTGCGCTCGCGGTATTCTTCTCTGACAACGGGGTCGTTGCCGAAGGCGTGTCGCAAAGCGGGCAAGACGTGACGCGAGCCGTTGCGCGCAGCATGTGCGAGGGGGCCACGAGCGCCTGCCGCATGGCAGCGTTCGCGGGTGCCGAGGTCGTGCCCATCGACGTGGGTATGGCCCGGGGCATAGAAGACGCGCGCATGGTGCGCGCGAACGTGCGGCGGGGGAGCGGCAACATCGCGCACGGCCCCGCTATGTCTCGCGATGGGGCCGTGCGCGCGATCGAGGTCGGAATCGCCGTCGCGTGCGGGCTTGCCCGCGCCGGCGTGCGCCTTCTCGCCGCGGGCGAGATGGGCATCGGCAACACGACCACCTCGGCGGCGGTGGCCGCAGTGCTCATCCGGGCGGACGCGCGGAGCCTCGTCGGGCGCGGCGCGGGGCTCTCGGACGCCTCACTCGCGCGCAAGCGCGACGTGGTCGAGCGTGCTATCGACGCGAACGCGCCCGATCCCGCCGACCCGATTGACGTGCTCTCGAAGGTGGGCGGCTTCGACATCGCGGCAATGTGCGGCTTCTACCTGGGGGCCGCGGCCTCGAAGGCGCCGGCGCTCCTCGACGGGGTCATATCCTGCACGGCGGCCCTGTGCGCGGCGCGCCTGTGCCCCAACGCCTTGGGCTACCTCGTGGGCACCCACGCATCAAGCGAACCCGCAAGCCAGGAGCTCCTTCGCGAGCTCGGCATAAAGGCACCCCTCGACGCAGGCATGCACTTGGGCGAGGGCGCGGGCGCCATGGCGTATCTGCCCCTTCTGGATTCGGCGTTGCGCGTGTACCGGGATGGAAAGACGTTCACGGCGACTGGCATGGCTGCTTACGAGCATTTCGAGGCCGGGAAATGACGGTGACACTCGTCATCGGCGCCGCCGCGAGCGGCAAGAGCGCCTACGCCGAGTCCCTGTGCCTCGGGCACGACGGCCCCCGCGTGTACCTGGCAACGATGGAGCCCTTCGGGGAAGAGGGCGCCCGCCGCATCGCGCGCCATCGGGCGCTGCGCGAGGGCAAGGGGTTTTCTACCCTCGAGCGCACGCGTGACGTGGGCGCCGCAGTGCCCGGGCTTCCGCGCGGCTGCACGCTTCTTTTGGAGGACGTGGGCAACCTGGTTGCGAACGAGCTCTTCGCGGAAGGCGGCTTGTCCCCACGAGACCCCGACGCTGCGGCGCGCGAGGTGCTCGGAGGCATCGAACGGCTCGCTCAGGCCGCTGCGTATACGGTGGTGGTCACCGTCGACGTGTTCGCCGATGGGATGCGCTACGATGAGGGGACCGAGGCATGGAGGCGCGCGCTCGCGCGCGTGAACGCGGGCGTGGCGGCGCTGGCCGACCGCGCAGTCGAAGTGGTATGCGGGATTCCCGTGTGGATGAAAGGCGAAGGACCTACAAGGTGAAGATAGCAGAGGCAATCGGCGCGGCGTTCGGAACGTTCTCGCGCATCCCCGTCCCGAAATCGGCCTGGACCGATTTCGGATCAACCCATGCGCTTGCCGCGTTTCCCCTGGTGGGCCTTGCGGAAGGCTTCCTCATGACGGCGTGGGGACACGTTGCGAACCTGCTCGGCGTGCCCGCGACCATCGTCGCGGCCGTGCTCGTGGCGCTGCCTGTGGCGGTGACGGGAGGCATCCACCTAGACGGGCTCTGCGACACCTCCGATGCGCTAGCAAGCTGGGCCCCGCGCGAGCGAAAGCTCGAGATCATGCACGACCCGCGGGCGGGCGCCTTTGGGGTCATCGGTGTTGTTGTGTACCTTATTCTGCAGTTTTCCCTGTTCACCGCGCTGCCGCTTACGGCGGGGGCGTTCCTCGCGCTTCTGTGCTCGCTCGTGTTCTCCCGCTCGCTTTCGGGGCTCGCCGTTGAATGCTGGCCTGCCGCGCGGGCGGATGGCATGGCCGCGGGGCTCTCGCCTTCGAAGAAGCGCGCGGCGATCGTCGTGCCGCTTTGCGCTTTCGCTGCGGCTTCGGCTGCAGGGATGGTCGCGTGCACTCAGGCCGTCGGCGCCCTTATGGTGGTGGCGGGGCTTTTGGCGCTCGCGTGGTACCGCCATGTTGCCCTGTCCCGCTTCGGCGGGGTGACGGGGGATTTGGCCGGATGGTTTCTGCAATGGGCCGAGCTCGCGATGCTTGCCATGCTGGTGGCGGGGGGCATGCTCCTATGATGCTCGTGGTAGGTGGCGCGCATTCGGGGAAGAGGACCTTCGTGCGCGAAAAGCTCGGGTTCGCGGCGGACGATTTCGTCGACGCGGCGCAGCTTGCGGAGGGCGGCGTGCCCGCGGCTTTTGCCGGCCGCGTCGCGTACCGTGCTGAGGAGCTCGTACGCGCGCTCGACGCTGACCGGGCGCTCGAGCGGCTGATCGGCTTCGACGCAGTGATTCTGCCTTTGGTCGGCTCGGGGGTTGTCCCTATGCGTGCGGAAGACGCCCAATGGCGCGAGCGCGCGGGGCGCCTGGGATGCGCGCTCGCTGCGCGCGCCGACGTCGTCGTGCGCATGACGTGCGGGATACCCCAGGTCATCAAAGGAAACCTTGCCGATGCGCCTCGAGGGTCGCAGGGCGCGGGCGCGCCTTTGGAAGTCGTCTTCGTGCGCCATGGTGCCACGGCGGGCACGGAAGATCATCGCTACAGCGGGGCGGGCACCGACGAGCCCCTGTCGAGCGCGGGCGAGCGCGCTTTGCGCGACCTCGCGTGCGATCGTGACGTGTTCCGTGTTATCACGAGCGGCATGGCCCGCACCGACCAGACGGCGCGCATCCTCTTCCCGAACGCGGAGCTTGTGGCGTGCCCCGGTCTGCGCGAGATGGATTTCGGCGACTTCGAGGGGCGAAGCGCCGCCGAGCTTAAAGAGGATGCGCGCTACCGCGCCTGGGTAGACTCCTGGTGCGAGACGCGCTGCCCGCATGGCGAGGGCAAGAGCGATTTCACCCGCCGCGTCATCGCGGCGTTTCGGGAGGCGTGCGAATCGGAGCGCGCCCAGGGGAGTGGGCGCGCCGTCTTCGTCGTTCACGCGGGTACCGTGAAAGCGCTGCTCTCCGAGCTAGCTGTCCCGAAAATGGGATACTTCGACGTGCATACCGAGCCGGGCGGCGCATGGGCCGCCACCTGGGATGGGCGCTGCCTTCGCGACGTTCGCCCCGCTTCGGGGGGCGATGCCCGGTGATGACGATTCTTGCCGTCGCCGCCGGGTTCGCGGCCGACCTTGCCTTCGGCGATCCGCGCTGGCTTCCCCATCCCGTCGTCGCCATGGGGCGCGCGATCACGTGGGCCGAAGGCCGCCTGCGGCACGCATTCCCGCAAACGTCCGCGGGCACGCGTGCTGCAGGGCTTGTGCTCGCCGTGGCGCTTCCGCTTGCGTGTGGGCTTTTGACCTGGGGTATCCTACATCTTTGCGGCATGGTTCACTCCGGCTTGCGCTTCGTGGCCGAGGCATGGGCGAGCTATCAGATTCTCGCGACATGCGAGCTGCGCCGCCAGAGCCTGGCCGTGGCCCGCGCGTTCTCGAAGGGCGGCCTTGTCGCGGCGCGCGAAGCCGTCGGGCTCATCGTGGGACGCGACACGTCTGTTCTCGACGAGCAGGGCGTCGCGCGCGCCGCCGTGGAAACGGTGGCGGAGAACGCGAGCGACGGCGTTATCGCGCCGCTTTTCTACCTTATGATCGGGGGTGCGCCCTTGGGCATGGCGTACAAGGCGGTGAACACGCTCGACAGCATGGTGGGCTACAAAAACGAGCGCTACATCGACTTCGGCTGCGCCTCGGCGCGCCTCGACGATGCGGTGAACTGGATTCCCTCGCGCTTATCGGCCTTGTTCATGATCGCCGTGTGCCCGATCGTCGGGCTCGACGCGCGCGGGGCGGCGCGCATCTGGCGCCGCGACAGGCGTCGCCATGCGAGCCCGAACGCGGCGCAGACCGAGTCGGCGTGCGCGGGCGCGCTCGGGCTGCGCTTGGCAGGACCCGCGGTGTATTTCGGCAAGCTCGTTGAGAAACCGACGATAGGCGACGCGTCCCGCGAAATCGAGTGGGGCGACATCGCCCGGGCGACAAGGCTCATGCTCGCCGCGTCCGTATGCGCGCTCGTCGTCTTCGGCGCCGCGCGCGCGGCGGTCGTGCTCGCCGTGGGGGCGATGGCATGAGGAAAGACCATGCCGCGCTCCGGGCTGCCGGGGGAATCCTGCGCGCCCGTACGCATGGGGGCAGCTCGCAATCGCTCGGCATCGCTTGCGAAGGGGGCGCCTCCGACCTCATTGACTTCTCGGTGAACGTGAATCCGGCAGGCCCCTCGCCGCGCGCCGTCGCCGCAGCTTGCAAGGCGCTTTCTCGAATCGACGCCTACCCCGATAGGGAAAGCCTTGCCCTTGTTCGCGCCCTATCGCGCGCCCAGGGCATTCCCGAAGATACTATCGTCTGCGGCGCGGGCGCGTCTGACATCATCTGGCGGCTCGCCGCGGCGGTACGCCCGAAACGCATCGTCGTGTGCGCGCCGACGTTCTCTGAATATGCGGAGGCGGCATCGTACTACGGTGCATGCGTGCAGGAGTTCCCGCTCTCCGAGGCGGATGACTTCGACGTGCCCGCCTCCTTCGCCCGCGCGATCGAGGGGCCGGGAGACGTGGCGTACCTCTGCAATCCGAACAACCCGACGGGGCGCCTCGTCGACTCCCGCGTGATCGATGCCGCGGCTTGCCGCTGCGAGCAGGTGGGCGCGCTGCTCGTCGTGGACGAGTGCTTCCTCGGATTTGCGCCCGACGCCCGCGAAAGGAGCGTGGCCGCACGCGCCGCGTGTTCGCACCATGTGGCCGTGCTCTCCGCGTTCACCAAACTCTACGGAATGGCAGGGTTGCGGTTGGGGTATCTGATCAGCGGAAACGCCCAACTCATCGAGGGGATTCGTCGGGCGGGGCAGGCGTGGCCCGTCTCCTCGGTCGCCGAGGCCGCGGGCATCGCCGCCCTGGAAGACGTCGAATACGTCTCGCGCACGCGCGATGTATTGGCGGGCGAGCGAGCGTGGCTTTCCCACGAGCTCTCCTCGCTCGGGCTTTCCGTCGTGCCGTCGGATGCGAACTTCCTTTTAGTCCGCACGCCGGCGAAAGACATCCCCGAGCGCCTGTATAAACAGGGGGTTTTGGTCCGCACGTGCGACTCGTTTTCGATACTGTCCCGTTTCTGGTGCCGCGTCGCCGTGCGCACGCGCAAGGAGAATGCCCGGCTTGCGATGGCGTTCAGGCGCGCGCTTCGGGCGGAAGGTGCATCGGGCGAAGGCGAACCCGACGAACGGGGCGGCGCTTCTTGCAGCGGCGCTATGGCGGGCGCGGATGGCCGAGGCTCGGCGAAGGAGGTCGATACCCGTGGGTAGGGCGAAGCCCATCATGATCCAGGGCACCATGTCGAACGCGGGGAAGAGCCTGCTTGCGGCGGGGCTGTGCCGTGTGCTTTCGCAGGACGGCCTGCGCGTGGCTCCCTTCAAGAGCCAGAACATGGCGCTCAACAGCGGTGTCACGGCCGACGGGCTCGAGATGGGGCGCGCTCAGATCATGCAGGCCGAGGCGTGTGGCATCGCGCCCGACGTGCGCATGAACCCCATCCTGCTCAAGCCCGAAAGCGATCACCGAAGCCAGCTCATCGTGGCCGGCAAGGCGCAGGGAGCCTTCGCTGCGAGGGACTACTTCGCGCGAAAGAAGGCGCTCATGCCGCAGATTTTGGAGGCGTTCGATTCGCTCGCGGAGGAAAACGACGTCATCGTCATCGAGGGCGCCGGCAGTCCCGTCGAAATCAACCTTGCCGAAAACGACATCGTCAACATGGGGCTCGCGCGCGCCGTGTCCTCCCCCGTGCTGCTCGCGGGCGACATCGACCCAGGCGGGGTGTTTGCCCAGCTCTATGGCACGGTCGCGCTCCTTGCGCCCGAGGACCGCGCGCTTTTGCGGGGGCTTGTGGTGAACAAGTTCCGCGGCGATGTGGAAATCCTGCGCCCGGGTTTGGCTCCGCTCGAGAAAATGTGCGGGGTTCCCGTCGTGGGGGTCGTGCCGTATCTTACGCTCGACCTGGACGACGAGGACTCGCTCGCGCCGCGCCTAACTGCCCGCGAGGCGCGCGGCGTCATCGACGTCGCCGTCGTGCGCCTTCCGCATCTGTCGAACTTCACCGACTTCGACCCGCTTTCGCGCGTGCCCGGCATGGGCGTGCGCTACGTTTCCTCGACGACCGATCTGGGCCGACCCGACCTGGTGGTGCTTCCCGGCTCGAAGTCCACGGTCGACGACGCGCGCTGGCTTGCGGCTAGCGGCATCGGAGCCTGTGTACGCGCGCTTTCGGGCGCGGGCACGCCGGTGCTCGGCATATGCGGAGGCTACCAGCTTTTGGGAGACGATCTTTCGGACCCGCACGGCAGGGAAGGCGCTGGCACCGCGCGCGGGCTCGGGCTCATCCCTGCAAGTACGGTGTTCAAGGAGGAAAAGCGCCTCGCCCAGTCGGAGCTGCGCATCACGGGCGCCCAAGGCGCGTTCTCGGTGTGGAACGGCATGACGGCGCGTGGGTACGAGATTCACGACGGCGAAACGACCGTCTCCTGCGCCCCTGCGGGCACGATTGGCGGCAAACCAGAAGGTGCGGCCTGCGGAAACGTGTTCGGAACCTATCTCCACGGCCTGTTCGACGAACCGGGGGTGGCACTCGCCCTCGCGCGCTCGCTCGCGCGCATGCGCGGCCTGCCCGAGAGCGTCGTGGGTGCTGAGGGCGCGGTGTCCGCGGCCGATCACCGTGCGCGCGAGTTCGACCGCCTGGCCGACTCCGTGCGCGGGGCGCTCGACATGGAGTATGTCTACCGCATTATCGAGGAGGGCGTATGATCCACGTGTATCATGGCGACGGCAAGGGCAAGACCACGGCGGCGATGGGCCTCGCCCTTCGCATGCTCGCCGCAGGCCGCCGCGTCGTCGTCGTGCAGTTCCTGAAAGACGGCGAAAGCGGGGAGGTGCGCCTGCTCGCCGAGCATTTCGGCGTGCCCGTGTTCGCGGGGAAGGCGTCGGACAAGTTTACCTGGTCCATGACGTCGGAAGAACTTGCCGCGACGCGCGAGTTGCACGATGGGAACCTCGCTTCCGCGCTCGCCGAGCTCGAGGGCGCGCAGGAGGGGCTGCTCGTGCTCGACGAGGCGCTCGACGCGCTTTCGAAGGGGCTTGTCGACGAGGCGCTCGTGGACCGCGCGCTCGATATGTCCGCGCGCGGCGTCGAAGTAGCGCTCACCGGGCGCGCGCCTTCCCGCAAGATCGTGGAGAAGGCCGACTACATAACCGAGATGCGGTGCGAGAAACACCCCTACGAGCAGGGGATATGTGCAAGGGAAGGAGTGGAGTACTAGATGGATTCCAAGGAGATGGCGCCCGGCGACATCGAGCGGCGCAGCTTTGAGATCATCACCGAAGAGCTCGGCGGCCGCACGTTCCCGCCGCTCGAAGAACCCGTCGTGAAGCGCGTCATCCACACCACTGCTGACTTCTCGTACGCCGATTCCCTCGTGTTCACCCATGACGCCGCGCACTGTGCGCTCGACGCACTGCGCGCAGGGGCCACGGTGCTCACCGACACGAACATGGCGCTCGCAGGCATAAGCAAGCCCGCGCTCGCGAAGATCGGCTGCCAGGCCGTGTGCTACATGGCCGACCCGGATGTCGCCGCAACGGCGCGCGCCGCGGGCACGACTCGCGCCGTTGCGAGCATGGACAAAGCTTGCGGCATCGAGGGTCCGCTCATCGTGGCCGTCGGCAACGCTCCCACAGCACTTCTGCGCCTCGCCGAGCTCATGGACGCGGGGAAGATCTCGCCCGCGCTCGTCGTTGGGGTGCCGGTTGGGTTTGTGAACGTGGTCGAGGCGAAAGAGGAGCTACTCGCGCGACGCGTGCCGGCCATCGTCGCGAGGGGTCGCAAGGGCGGCTCGACCGTGGCGGCCGCCATTATGAACGCGCTGCTCTACGAGATCACGCGCCCAGGCGGCCCGAAGTGACGGCCCCCGCATCCGCGCCGGCCCTGCGCATCTTCGCCGGCACCACCGAGGGCCGCCTCCTGTGCGAATGGGCGAGCGGGGCGGGAATCCCCGCCCGTGCTTACGCGGCAACCGAGTACGGAGGCGAGCTTTTGGGCGAGCTTCCGGGCATCGAGGTGCATGCGGGCAGGCTCGACGAGGCCGACATGGAGCGTGAGCTTTCCGGCGCGCGCATCGTCGTCGACGCCACGCACCCCTTCGCTACGCTCGCAAGCGGCAACATCCGGGCCGCTTCGCTCGCCGTGGGTGCACGATGCCTGCGCCTTACGCGCCCGGTCGAGGCGCTGCCCAAAGGCGTCGTGTCGGTCGCGTCGATCGCCTGCGCGGCGCGCTTTCTCTCCGAGAACCCGGGTCGCGCGCTTCTCACGACGGGGAGCAAGGAGCTTGCTCCCTACACGCGCGTCGCCGATTTCGCGGAGCGCTTCTTCGTGCGTGTGCTCCCTCTGCCCGGTGCTATAACGAAGTGCATCGACGCGGGGTTTTCGCCGTCGCACGTCATCGGCATGCAGGGGCCCTTCACCCGCGAGCTCAACGAGGCGATGCTTCGGCAGGTGGGCGCCCAGTGGCTTGTGACCAAGGACTCGGGAACCGTAGGCGGCACGGCCGAGAAGATCGCCTCCGCGCGCGACGTGGGAGCGCGCTGTATCGTGGTCGCCCGTCCCGCCGAGGGAGGCGGGGCCCTTTCGCTTAGGGAAGTGGAAGACGCGCTCTTACGGGAGTTCGCGCGCTAGGCGCTCGCCGCGCATGCGTACCCTCCCGCCTGCGAGGAGGAGCGCCCCGAGCAAGCTCGACCCGTACAAGCCTGTCATCCGCCAATCGCTCGAGGACGACGCACGGAACTGGCGCAAGCAGCCCTTCAATAAGTTGCGGTGAAATAGCGTCTGTTTTTGCTGCTAAATAGCATATTCAGTCCCTAATTCACCGCAACTTGTTGGTGGTGGCTTACTGGTAGCGTAGGCATTCCACCGGGTCGAGCTTTGCTGCACGGCGAGCGGGGTAGAAGCCAAAGATTACGCCGATGCCGACCGATACGGCAAACGCGATCAACACTGTTGTAATGGAGAAGCTTGGCGTGATCGTCCCGGTAGCTCCAAACTCGCTCATGATGCCCGAGCTTGCGGCAAAGAACGTGAGTCCCCATGCCAGCAGATAGCCAATCAGGACACCCAACAGTCCGCCGGTGACGCACAGCGCCGAGGACTCGGCCAAAAACTGCGCGGTGATATCGCGACGACTTGCGCCCAGGGCACGGCGAATGCCGATCTCACGGATGCGCTCAGTCACGTTGGTTAGCATCATATTCATAATGCCGATACCGCCGACAAGCAGCGAGATGCTGGCGACAGCGCCCATGATGAGCGAGAACGCGCCCATAAAGGAGTTGAGTGCATCGATGGCGCTTTTCATGGAGGTCGCCGATACACTGTCGTACTCATCATCCTCCGCGATGCCCTTCATTGCGCGCACCTTGGACTCGATGGTCTTACAAAGCTCGTCCATGTCTGTGCCCTCGGCGGCAAGAGCCGTCACGCTGGGGAATGAAGGATTTTCGTCGCCAAACAGGCCTGAGATGGTTTCGCGCGGCATATACAGCGTGAGCGAGCCCATGGAGTCGTTGCCGCCATCAATCACACCTACAATCTGCACCTCGCCGTTGGACACCTTGATGGTTTTCCCCAGCGCATCCTGTTCGTTGCCGTAAAGCTGATCGGCGCCGCCGCGGCTGATGAGCGCCACGCGCGAGCCTGATTGGGACTCGGCCTGGGAATAGGTGCGCCCCGCAACGAGCTTGCTGGCCCCCACGGCATCGAGCATGACGCTATCGACACCCTGTGCCATGACGGTATAGCTTTTATCGCCGGTCTTATACTCGGTATACGCGCTGTCGACAATGCCGATCTGCTCTATCTGCGGCACCAGTTTTTGAAGCTTCTCGATGTCGCACTCGGTGAGTTCTTGCGACGAATAGATTTGCACCATGCGTGCCGCATTGAGGCCCAGACTGTTGACCAGGCTGTTTTGGATGCCGCCGATGAGCGAAGTCATGGCGATAACCGAGGCGATGCCGATGACAATGCCCAGGATGGTGAGCAGGCTGCGCCCCTTGTTGGCTTCGAGCGAGTGAAGGGCTTCCTGGATGAGATCGCGGGCGCTCATGCCATCTCTCCTTTCGGCGGGTTGGCGGAGGCGGAAATCCTGGGCAGGCTATCCACGGCGCTGCGCAGGGTCCGCGGTGCATGTGGAATATACGCGCCATCGTGAATGCGACCGTCGCGGATGGTCACGGCACGGTCGGCCTCGGCGGCGATGCCGGGGTCGTGTGTGATAAGCACGATGGTTTTGCCGCGCTTCTGGAGCTTATGGAAGGTTTCCATCACAAGCGCTCCGGTAGCGGAGTCCAGGTTTCCCGTCGGCTCGTCGGCCAGAATGATGGGCGGGTCATTGACGAGGGCGCGCGCGATTGCGACGCGCTGCATCTGGCCGCCCGAGAGCTCGGATATGCGGTGGTCCCAGTGGTCGACGGGCAGCGTGACAGCCTGCAGCGCGTGCACGGCGCGCATTTCGCGCTGGCTACGGGGCACATTGGTGTAGGCCAGCGGCAGCATCACATTTTCGATAACCGACAGGCGCGGCAGCAGGTTGAAGCTCTGAAAGACAAAGCCAATGCTTAGGGCGCGAACTTCGGTGAGCTCCTCATCATCGAGCTCGGCCACGTTGAGCCCTTGCAGGTAGTAGTCGCCCGCCGTCGGCTTATCCAGACAGCCTAGGATGTTCATGAGCGTCGACTTGCCCGAGCCCGAGGGGCCGGTGATAGCGACGAATTCGCCGGGATTTACCGCCAGGCTCACGTTGTGCAGGATGTGGGCGCACCCCGCCTCGCTCTCAAAGATGCGGTGCACGTTGCGGATGTCGATAACGGGACGCATTACATGCCCTCGTCGGCAGACATACTGCCCGAATCCGCACCGTAGCCGCCGTCAGCCGTTGCGTCCGCTCCGGTGTCCATGACGAGGGTGTCGCCATCGCGCAGCTTGGTAACCGGAACGTTGGGGTTGATCTCGTTGCCCTGGTCGTCGCGCTTAACCTGTGTCTTGCCGACTACGGTTTCGTTGTCGTTTTGCGTCACGACGGTCACCTTCACGCGATGAGTTTGCTTGCCCTCGTCATCGGTTGCGACGTTGACGTAATAGTGTTCGCCGTCTTCGGTCATGAGCGCCATCGTCGGCACCATCACCACGTCGTCGAGCTGCTCGGTCACCACCGAGACCTCGGCCGTCATGCCCGGCTTCAGGCGCGCGTCGGGCGCCTCGATGAGAATGTCGACGTTAAAGGTCACGCTGCCGCCGCCACCGTTGGCGGCGTCGGAGTTTGCCACCGACGCGATAGCCGTGACGGTGCCCTGGCTCACGATGTCGGGAAACGCGGGATACGTGACGTTGGCGCTCTGCCCAACGGCGATCTTGGCGATGTCCTTTTCGCCCACCTGCACGGTCACCTTCATCTTAGATAGGTCGGCGATCTGCATGCACTGCTTGCCGCCGCTCGTATCGCTTTCACCCATGATCATGCCGCCTGTAACCGTGGCGCCCACTTTGGCATTGAGCTCCACGATGCTACCCGAGCTCGGGGCCGTGACCGTGCGACTAGAGGCCTTGGCGTTCGCCTGGTCGAGGTTTGCCTGGGCTGATGCGAGGCTGCGTTGCGCGGCCGATACGGCGTTCGTGTCCACTGATGCGGCGGAGACGCCAGCCGCTGCGGAAGCTCCCTCGACGTCCGTCGTTGGGGTGGCCTGCGCAGCAGCTGCGGTTTTCTGCGCGTTGGCGAGGTCTTCTTGAGCGGCAGCAACTGCACGCTGCGCCTCGGCAACGTTGCGATCGAGCTCGTCGTTTTTAATGGTCATAAGCACGTCGCCCTCGTTGACGGATTGGCCTGCCTGCACGTTGATAGAATCGACCGTGCCGTCGACAGAAGGGGAGACCACTGAGGACGAAATGGGTTTGAGCTGGCCTTTCGCCTCGACCGTTGTGGTAAACGTGCCCTCGGTCACCATGTCGGTCACAGGACCGCTAGCGCCCTGTGGCTGCACATTGATAACAAGGGTTGCAACAATGGCAATGAGCGCGACGGCACCCACGACGCCGGCGGCAATACCGCGACGAATCAGCTTTTTGCGTCGGCGTTCGGCACGCTTTGCCTTGAGCTTGGCATATGCCTCTTCATCGGAAATCTCGGCCGTATCGTTCGCGCGTCCGCTCTGCTTGTCGGCATGTACGTTTGTAATCAGAGGAAACGTTTCGGTGGCACCTTCGGGCGTGCGCTCGGTATCATCTGGGCCCGGGGTGATCGTGGGGACATTCGGCATAGCGTCTCCTTTATAGAAAGAACCTCGATAATTATATGCGCCCACCGGTTGGGGCGGGCGCATAGGACGGTTTCTTTCGGAACTGTTAGATTGGTCGCAGCGGTTCCACGTTGTAGGAATGCGCGCGTTGCACTACGAGTGGACAACCACGCACAGGCCGACTTTGATGCAATCGTGCAGTGCCTTGGCGTCGGCCAGGCGCAGGTTGATGCAACCGTGGCTGCCGCACCACTTGTACGACTCGGCGTTATCGAAGCTCTTGTCGTTTTGCCAGGTGGCGTCGTGGAAGCCGATCATGTTGCCCTCAAACGGCATCCAGTAGCTCACCGGGCTCTCATATTTGGGTTTACCGGTCTCGGGGTCCTTGGCTCCGATCAGGGTGCTGCCGCCGTCGTTGCTGTTGATTTGCCACACACCCTCGGGGGTGGCGTCTTCGCCCGGTTTGCCGGAAATAAAGTTGGCCTCCCACACGATATTGCCGCTCTCGTCATAGTAGCGCGCGTGCTGCTCGGACAGGTCGACGTCGATATACGCCTTCCAGTCGGGCTCTCCCTTTGCGGTAAAGGTGTCGGCCTTCTGGGAGTACTTGATCTCGATCTCGCCGGTCTGCTTGTTGTTAATGGCGTCCTCGACCTGCTTGGCGAGCGAGCTGCTGTCGATGGACCAACCAAAGTCGCCGCCTTCGACGGCGCACTGCTTGCCATCGGCGCGCGTCCACCAACGAGTGGAGCCCACGGTATTAAAGCCGTTGGCGAGTTCGGCTGCCCAGCTGCTGATCTGCGACGTATCGAGCGTGGGGTTGGCCGGATCGGCAAAGCTGATCCACTGCAACACGGAGCTGCCATCAACCTTGCCGGCATCCTCGCCGTTGAGCTTGAGGGTCACGTTGACGCCCAGGAAGTTGTTGGCGGCATCGCATGCGGCCTGAATCTGATCATCGGTCAGCGTTCCATTAAGCGGCTCATAGGCATCGTTGCCGAGCTTGGAAAGATCTACGGTCTCGGTCAGCGAGGCAAGCTCGAGCTCGGCGTACTTAATGACATGCTCGCGGTTGAGCTTTTCGTTGGAGCGCGCCTTCTCGACGGTAAACTTGCCGGCCTGCTCGTCATAGGAGCTATTGGCCTCGAACGTGCCCGAACGGCCCTCGTTAAACTCGTCGATGGCGGCGCCCAGATCCTCCTCAAACTGCTTTTGGTCAAAGGTGTCGGAGAGCATGGACAGGTCGACGTCTTGATCAAGATCGACTTCGTTGGAGGTAGCGGTTGTTTTGGTCTTGCCGCTTAAGGATTCCACAAGACGGACCGGCCATATAAAGGCTTCGTTGTGGCTGATGATTTCTTTTGCGGCAGCTTCGCCGTCGACGATGGGCTCATCGGACTCGGGCTGATAGGTCCAGCTAAAGTCATCGCCTGTCACGGCGAGCTTATAGTGCTTCCATGCCGAATTGACCTTGGTGGCGGCAGACGAAGCGTTGGAGAACGAGACGTCGACGCCGGCGATGGTGGTGTTGGGGTAGGCTACCTGCGAAAACGCTACGACGCCTACTATATAGACAATGACGATTAGGCCCAGGACGACAAATAACGTCGTCTTTTTGCCCGACTTATTGTTCTCGGCGGGTTTGCGCGCGGGGCCGCGATCGCCTCGAGCGTGCGTGGGGGGCTGCTTGGGCGCATTGCCGTTTGCCTGGCGCTGCTGACGTTGTTGACGCTGCTGTCGCTGTTGGTTCGGGTGTTGGGAAGCGTTTGCTGCACTACGCTGCTGACCGTGGCTCGGCGCGATAGGACGCGGCGACTGAACGCCGCCGGTGTGCCTGCTCGGCTGCTGCGGATCGGGAATCAGTTGAGTTCGATCGTTTTGCGACATCGTATGCATATCCTTCGATTTTCGCCTTGCGGTTCATCGTGTTTTTACTGGGCTTGCATTATAGCGATTGCCCTGCTGTTTGTGGTACGGAAACGGTGGCATTCAAAAGAGGTGGGACATTTGTCCCACCTTTGAGTCGTTCTTTGCCGCTATCCGCACACACCGCATTTTGCACAGGCCGAAAGTGCGGCCGGAGCCTGCGCGATGCCGCCCTTTGCCGTCTCGCGCAGCGTGGCCGGCAACGCGTGACCCACCGAGAGCATGACATGTGCCATCTGGTCAAACGGCACCAGGCTCTTAATGCCTGCGAGGGCGAGTTGTGCCGAGCTAAAGGCCGCTGCCACGCCGATGGCGTTGCGGTTTTGGCAGGGCACCTCCACGAGGCCACCGACGGGGTCACAAACGAGGCCCAGCAGGTTACTTAGCGCGATGGAACTGGCGTCAAGCGCCTGCTCGGGCGTGCCGCCGAGCATCTGTACCAGCGCGGCGGCTGCCATGGCGGCGGCGCTTCCGACCTCGGCTTGGCAGCCGCCCTCGGCGCCGGCAACGCAGGCGCTTGTGGTGAGGTTGAGGCCGATGGCGGCTGCGCAGTATAGCGCGTCCATGACCTGCTCGTCGTCGAGCTGCAGGCGATCGGCGAGCGCCAGCACGCAGCCGGGCACAACACCCGCGGAGCCGGCCGTGGGGGCGGCGACGATCACGCCCATCGTGGCGGAGCGCTCGAGCACGGCCATGGCGCGGGCCACGGCATCGGTCTGAACGGGGCCCATCAGGCTTGCACTCAAATCGTTGCGGCCGGTGGCTTCGACGAGCTTGGCCTCGCCGCCGATTAGCCCACCGAGCGAGCGCTGCGGATTGGCGAGGGGGGCCGTGGTCTCCTCGCGCATGACGTCGAGCACGCGGCGCATGGCGGCGACGGCGTGGGCCTCGCCGGTCAGACGCGCCTCACGAACGGCCATGACGGCGCCGATGCTGAGCCCCATTTCCTCGCACGCATCGAGCAGCTGCTCGCCGTCGTCGAAGATTTCCTTGGCCGAGACGCCGGGAGAGAGCGACGAGGCAGAACCGGGGAGCTCGATAAAGGTCGCGTAATCGACATTGTCGAGCTTGCGCAGCATGGGGACGACGGTGTCGTCGGGCGCGCCGTCGGTCTCAAAGACGGAGTAGGCCTGGCCGCCCACTTCGGTGCGGTAGGTGCGGCAGAAGGCGATGTTTACGTGGGCGTAGGCGAGCAGGTTGGTGAGCGCGGCGAGCACGCCGGGGACGTCCTTGTGCGCCACGAAGAGCGTGGAATACATGCCCGAGATGTCGACGCCGACGCCGTTAATGCGGCTGATGCGCATCTTGCCGCCGCCCAGGCTCTCGCCGCGGACCTGTGCCGTGGCGCCCGTGTCGTCGACCATTTCGATGTCGACGGTGTTGGGGTGGATGGAGGCGTCGTCGCCCTTGATGTCAAAGTGATATTCGAGGCCCTGCTCGCGCGCGAGGTCGAAGGCCTGCTTGATGTTCTCGTCATCGGTGTCGAGGCCCAGTATGCCCGCGACGAGCGCACGGTCTGTGCCGTGGCCGCGGTAGGTGTGGGCGAAGGAGTTCCACAGGCCAAAGGTGACTTTGGTGATGCGGCCTTCCAGCAGGCTGGCGGCAACTTGGGCGCAGCGCAGGGCGCCGGCGGTGTGCGATGAGCTGGGGCCGACCATGACGGGGCCCAAGATCTCGAATGCCGAGGTCGTAGCTAGTGTTTGCGGCTTGCCTGCCATGGATGCTCCTTATCTATCCCGTCGTCCCGAGGGGCGGGGCATACTCTGTCCCGCCGTTCCGAGGGCTTTAGTATTTGGTCGCCTGCTCGGACAGTCCTGCTCGCACGGAGGCCACATTAAGTGGCCTCCGGCTCGTGCGGAACTCGCGATCGACCAAATACTAAAGCCCTCGGAACTTAGGATACATGGTTGGAGTCGCTCTGCTGCAAAATTTATCGGCCTGTGATTTATTCCATGTCCCAGGTAGGCTCATCTTCACCACCTTTAAATAAAAAAGAAGTACCGGTTGGGGCCGGTACTTCTTTTGGTGCGTTGTTATTTGGCTGTAGCTTTTCGAGTTAGCTTACAGGCCGCAGGCTACTTTGAGTTCTTCGACTCGGTCGGTTTTCTCCCAGGTGAAGTCGGCGTCTTCTCGGCCGAAGTGACCGTAGGCTGCCGTCTTTTCGTAGATGGGGCGACGCAGGTCCAGGTCGCGGATGATTGCACCCGGGCGCAGGTCGAAGGTCTTCTCTACGGCCTCGACGATCTTGTCCTCGGCAACATGTGCGGTACCGAAAGTGTCGACCATGATTGAGAGGGGCTTGGAAACGCCGATGGCGTAGGCAAGCTCGACTTCGCAGCGGTCGGCCAGGCCGGCGGCGACCACGTTCTTGGCGACCCAGCGCGCGGCATACGCGGCGGAGCGGTCGACCTTGGTGCAGTCCTTGCCGCTAAAGGCACCGCCGCCGTGACGGCCGTAGCCACCGTAGGTGTCGACGATGATCTTGCGGCCGGTGAGGCCCGTGTCGCCCATGGGGCCGCCCACGACAAAGCGACCGGTGGGGTTCACGTAGATGTCGGCGTTGTCCCACGGCATGTTCTCAGCGGCCATGACCGGGGTGATGACGTGCTCGATAAGGTCGGCCTTGATCTTGCCCATGTCCTCGATCTCGGCGGCGTGCTGCGTGGAGATGACGATGGTCGTGACCTCGACGGGCTTGCCTTCCTCGTAGCGCACGGTGACCTGGGTCTTGCCGTCGGGACGCAGATAGGGCAGGGTTCCGTCGTGACGCACGGCGGCCAGGCGCTCGGCTAGGCGACTCGCCAGGTAGTGCGGCATGGGCATGAGGGTCTTGGTCTCGTTGGAGGCATAACCGAACATCATGCCCTGGTCGCCGGCACCGATCAGGTCGATCGGGTCGGTGGTAGCGCCGGTCTGGGTCTCGAAGGACTCGTCGACGCCCTGGGCGATATCGGGTGACTGCTCGTGGATGAGGCTCATAACGCCGCAGGTGTCGCAGTCAAAACCGAACTTGGCACGGTTGTAGCCAATGCGGCGGATAACGCCACGGGCGATTTCCTGAACGTCTACGTAGGCCTGGGTGCGAATCTCGCCGGCGACGATGACGGTGCCGGTGGTCACGAGGGTCTCGCAGGCGCAGCGAACGTTCTCCACGTTGGCAGGCACGCCGTTGGGGGCGATGTAGCCCTGCTCCTGGAGCTCTATTTCTTTGGCGAGGATTGCGTCGAGGACGGCGTCGCTGATCTGGTCGGCGATCTTATCGGGATGACCTTCGGTCACCGACTCCGACGTAAAAACGAAGGACCCGTGTTGGGGTGGGATGGAACGAAGCTCTTCTGACATGATTGTCCTTTCAAAAACGTGTTCCGGCGACCGTTACCATTCCGCCGGGCTCTCTATGCAAGGGCACATCATAGCGCGTAATTCAAACATTCACACCCTTTCCGCACCTATTCATTGGGGACAGACTTAAATGACTAGCCTTACTCATTGGGGACAGACATAAATGACCAGCCTTAAACTAAGAACGTCTCCAACGACTGGTCATTTAAGTCTGTCCCCAATGATTGGGTCGGTGCCCTTTGTGCGGAGGTTGCATTGATGCTTTATACTGGTGCGGTTAGACATCCATCCTGCAATCGAGGAGATTTCCATGGCATCAGACGTTCGCGTCCGCTTTGCACCCTCACCCACGGGCAAGCTGCACATCGGCGGCGCCCGCACCGCTATCTATAACTGGGCTTTCGCCCGCGCAAACGGCGGCACGTTCATCCTGCGCATCGACGACACCGACCCCACCCGTTCCACCGACGAGAACACGCAGATCATCCTGCGCGCCATGCGTTGGCTGGGCCTGGACTGGGACGAGGGTCCCGAGGTGGGCGGCGACTATGGCCCCTACGCACAGACCGAGCGCCTGGACCTGTACAAGCAGGCCGCCCAGAAGCTCTGGGACGAGGGCAAGGCCTATCCCTGCTTCTGCACCAAGGAACAGCTCGACGCCGATCGAAAGGCCGCCCAGGAGCGCAAGGATCCCTTCCAGGGCTATCAGCGCCGCTGCCGCGATCTTGATCCCGAGGAGGCACGCCGTCGCATCGAGGCCGGCGAGCCCTACGTCCTGCGCATCAAGGTGCCCGAGGACCGCGGCGACGTCGTCATCCACGACGACGTCCACGGTGAGGTGACCTTCGACGCCAAGGAGCTCGACGACTTTGTCATCTTCCGCTCCGACGGCACGCCCACGTACAACTTTGCGACCGTCGTCGATGACGCCATGATGAAGATCACCCATGTCATCCGCGGCGACGACCATCTGTCCAACACTCCGCGCCAGGTCATGGTCTACGAGGCCCTCGGCGCGCCCGTGCCTACGTTCGCCCACATTTCCATGATCCTGGGCGCCGACGGCAAGAAGCTCTCCAAGCGCCATGGCGCCACCTCGGTGGAGGAGTACCGTGACGCGGGTTACCTGTCCGATGCCTTCGTCAACTATCTGGCGCTGCTCGGCTGGTCGCTCGACGGCGAGACCACGATCATCCCGCGCGATGTCCTGGCCAGTAAGTTTTCGCTCGACCGCATCTCCAAGAACCCGGCGACCTTCGACCCCAAGAAGCTCGACTGGGTCAATGCCGAATACATCAACGGCATGTCCGATGCTCAGTTTGCCGACGAGATCATGGTCCCCGAGCTGCACGAGGCGGGTCTCATCGAGGGTAATGTCGAGTACGGCGAGGATTGGATCGATGCGCTTGCCGCTATCGTCAAGCCGCGTACCAAGATGCCGGCCGACGCCGTGACCGTCGCCGCCCCCATCTTTGCTACGGCCGAGACGCTCGAGTATGACGAGAAATCCGTCAACAAGGGCCTGGCCAAGGAAGGCATGGGCGCCATTCTGGATACCGCCAAGGCCGCGCTCGAGGGCGTGGACGAGTGGACGGCCGTGAACATTGACGCTGCGCTTGAGCCGCTGCCCGAGCAGATGGACCTCAAGAAGCGCGTGGTGTTCCAAGCTGTGCGAGTCGCCGTCTGTGGCAACATGGTGAGCCCCCCGCTGGGCGAGACCATGGCGCTCGTCGGCCGCGACGACTGCCTGGCGCGCATCGACCGCGCCCGCACGATGGCGCTGTAGCAGCTGCGTAAACGCTTGTATCCGAGCCCCGTTCACCCGAGCGGGGCTCTTGTTTCTAAAGACGAATGGGATAGGAGGTGCTGGGGCCATGGCCGAGCAACTTTCGCTGTTTGGTTCGCCGGAACCTAAGGAAGCTCCGAAGTCCGCGGCCCCTGCTGCCGCCCCGGCGCAGCCCGAGCCCGCATCTGAGCCCGTCGCCGCCTACGCGAGCGTGGTTCTCGACATCCCGACCCGTGCGCTGTCCGAGCCGTTTGCCTACGGCATTCCGCAGTCACTCGCCAACGATGCCCAGATCGGCTCCACCGTCCTAGTCCATTTTGGCAACCGTGCGGCCGCGGGCTATATCGTCGACATCGCGCCCGAGCTTGCCAACCTACAAGGTAACGACGCCCTCGACCCCGCGCGCATCAAGCCTATCGAGGCTATCCTCAGCAAGCCGCTCTTTACCGTTGAGGCTGCACGCATTGCGCGCTGGATGAGTCGCGAGTACGTCGCAACTCTTTCCGAGTGTCTGCGCCTATTCTTGCCCCCGGGTGGAAGTCCGCGCGTGGTCAAGGGCGATGACGGCGTGTGGACCGTTGAGCGCCCCGCCGTCAAGCCTATCCAAAACCGCTGGGTGATGCTTACGCCCGATGGCTTTGACTATACGCCGCCCAAGACCGCCGTTCGCCAGCGTCAGCTCATCGAGGCGCTCCAATGCGGCCCGGTCACGACGCGCGACCTCAACCTGCTCTACAACAGCATGTCGGCGACCATTAAGGCGCTCGAAAAACGCGGCGTCGTCGTGGTGGAGGAGCGCCGCGCCTGGCGTGGCTGTAGCGAGCTGACCACGCTGTCCTCGGCGAGCGGCAAGGCGCCGGTCTTCCTTACCAACGGCCAGCAGCAGGCGCTCGCGCAGATCGAGCGCGCCCGCTTGGACGCTCACGGTGATGTGGTGCTGGTCGATGGCGTTACCGGTTCCGGCAAAACCGAGGTCTACCTCTCCGCTATCGAGCGTGTGCTCGCGGCCGGTCGCTCGGCCTGCGTGCTCGTGCCCGAGATTTCGCTGACGGCCCAGACCGTCGGCCGCTTTCGCTCGCGCTTTGGCGAGACGGTCGCCGTGTTCCATTCGCGCCTTTCGGCCGGCGAGCGCCTGGACCAATGGGACATGGTTGCCAGCGGTGCCGCGCGTGTGGTCGTCGGCGCGCGATCGGCGCTCTTTTGCCCGCTCAGCGACCTGGGCCTCATCATCATCGACGAGGAGCACGAGACCAGCTACAAGCAGGGCTCCTGTCCGCGCTACCATGCGCGCGAGGTGGCGGCTGAGATGGCGCGTCGGTATCGCTGCCCGCTCGTGCTGGGCTCGGCCACGCCTTCTGCCGAGGCCCTCGACCGCTGTCGTCGCGGCACCTACAACGGTGCCACCTGGACGCGTGTCGAGATGCCCGAGCGCCCGGGACACGCCGTGTTGCCCACGGTCCGCATTGCCGACCTGCGCCGCGAGTTTTCGCACGGCAGCCGCTCCATGTTCTCAAAACCACTGATGGAAGGCTTGGAACGCGTGGTCGAGCGCCGCGAGAAGGCCGTGCTGCTGCACAACCGTCGCGGTTTTGCGCCGTTTTTGATGTGCCGCGAGTGCGGCTGCGTCCCTACCTGCAATCATTGTTCCACCGCGCTCACGTATCACGAGCGCACGCATACACTGCAGTGCCACACCTGCGGTTCGTCCTGGCGCGTGCGGCCCTATCCGGCACCCACGAGTCGTTGCCCCAAATGCGGCAGCCGCTACCTGGCAAAAATGGGTCTGGGCACTCAGCAGATCGAGGACGCACTGCACCAGATGTTGCCCGAGGACGTCGCCATTATTCGCATGGATGCCGATTCCACGCGCGGAAAGGACGCGCACAAAAAGCTGCTCGAACAGTTCGATGCCGCCGATTGCGCGGTGTTGCTGGGCACGCAGATGATCGCCAAGGGCCTCGACTTTCCCGAGGTCACGCTTGTGGGCGTGGTCAATGCCGACTTTGCGTTAAAGCTGCCCGATTTTAGGGCGGGGGAGCGCGCCTACGATCTGCTGGAGCAGGTCGCGGGCCGTGCCGGACGCGGCGATCGTCCCGGTGAGGTCATCATCCAGACCTATCTGCCCGAGGACCCGGTCATTCGCGCCGTTGCCGAGCATGATCGCTCGATCTTTACCGACTACGACCTAGACCAGCGCCGAGACGCGCTATATCCGCCCTTCGTGCGCCTGGTCAACATTTTGGTGTGGTCGACGAAGGCGGATGATGCGCAGGACTACATCGGTCGCATCGCAAAGCTGCTCAAGCGCCGCTGGCATGCCGCCGCTCCCGACTTTTTGCGGGCGGGGAGCGCCGTGCCGCAGGTCCTGGGCCCGGCTTCGTGTGTAATCGAGAGAGCCAAGGACCGTTATCGCTTCCACCTGCTTGTGAAGTCGCCCGTGGGGTACCATGTCTCTGATGATATTGACGCCTGCCTTAAAGAGGTAGGCTCCGTGCGCGGCGTGAGCGTGAGCGTTGACGTCGACGCCTATGATTTGATGTAACAACCCGAAAGGATGGCCATGGAAGCCAACGGAATCGTACTGTCGCCCGACCCTCGTTTGCGTCAGGAGTGCGCCGTCATCGAGGAGATCACCCCGGCGATCGAGGCACTTGCCGAGAAGATGAAGAAGATGATGTTCGACAACGGCGGTTGCGGCCTGGCTGCTCCGCAGATCGGCGAGCTCATCCAACTTGTCACCATCGACTGCGACTACACCGACAAGAACGACTACGATCCGTACGTGCTCATCAATCCCGTCATTGTTGAGCAGAGCGACCATCTGGTGCCGTTTAGCGAGGGCTGCCTGTCCATCCCCGGCATTAGCTGCGAGATCGAGCGTCCCGATCATGTCGTCGTCGAGGCGTATGACCTGGACGCCAACCTGATTCGCTACGAGGCCTCGGGCGACCTGTTCTGCGTGTGCCTGCAGCACGAAATCGATCACCTGCACGGTAACACCATGTTTGAGCGACTGAAGCCCATGCAGAGGCTCAAGGCCGTCAAGGAGTACCAGGACGCCCTGGCCCGCGGCGCTCGACCGGGCGAGACGGAGTAGGTTTGTCCGTCCCCGGGGCGCCCGCCTATATCATCCCGTGCTCACACATTCTCGCTGCGCTGCGAAACTGCGCGCGGGACGATATAGGCGGGCGCCCCGGGGACTACGTTGACGCTGCTTGTCTCGCCCGGGTGCCGTCGGGCCAGGGAGGGGCGTCTTTGCTGATGGGTGCTTTGCTGAAAGAGCTGCTTTTATGCGGCTCTTTCTTTGGTTTTGGGTATATTTGTTCTTGTTGAATTGTTATTGCGGATGGGCTGGGTACTTGGCTTTCCGCTGTTATTTGTAGCCGTCTCGGCTTTGGTTGAGGGGAGACGTTCTCTATGCGTATTGTGTTTATGGGTACGCCTGATTTTGCTGTGCCTTCGCTGACTTCGCTTGTTGAGGCTGGGAATGAGATTGTGCTGGTTATTACTCGTCCTGATGCTGTTCGTGGGCGTGGTAAGAAGCTTGAGCCTTCGCCTGTTAAGGCCAAGGCGCTTGAGCTGGGGTTGCCGGTTATTGAGGCTAATCGTATGACGCCTGAGGTTGTTGAGGCGCTTCAAGCTGTCCAGGCGGATATTTTCTGCGTGGCTGCCTATGGCTGCATTTTGCCCGATGAGGTGCTGCATATGGCGCCGCTCGGTATCGTGAATGTTCATGCGTCCTTGCTGCCTCGTTGGCGTGGGGCTGCTCCTATTCAGCGTTCGATTCTCGCTGGTGATGAGGTTGCTGGCGTTTCTATTATGCGTATCGGACATGGCGTTGATACCGGCGCTTATTGTGCCCAGGCGTCTACGTCGGTTGCCGGTAAACATGCTGAGGCGCTGACCATGGAGCTTGGTGAGCTTGGCGGCAAACTGCTTGCCGATACACTTCCTTCACTTGCCGATGGTTCGGCGGTTTGGACCGAGCAGGATGAGGCGCTCGTTACCCATGCTGCCAAGATTTCCAAGCAGGAGATGCGTCTAGATCCGCAAATGACGGCGCTTGATTGCGTGCGTCATGTGCTGGCCTCATCCGATACCGCGCCTGCTCGTTGCATGATTGCCGGTAAGACGGTTCGTGTGCTCGATGCTGCGCCGGCTGATGTGTCGCTTGGCGAGGGCGCCGTTGACGTTAAGAACAAGCGTGTTTATCTTGGTCTTTCCGATGGCCCGGTTGAGTTGCTCGAGGTTAAGCCCGATGGCAAGCGTGCTATGGCCGCTTCCGCTTGGGCTGCCGGCCTGCAGGGTGCCGATCTTATCTGGGGTGTTTTGTCATGAGCAAGCTGTCTCCCGCGCGCAAACTTGCGCTCGATGTGCTAATGGAGGCCGATCGCCGCGGTATGTATGCGCGCGACGTGCTGTCCTCTCGCGCATCTGCCAAGGCTATTGACCAGCGCGATTCCGCTTTTGCCGCTCGTTTGGCACTGGGCGTTGCGGCTACCCAGGGTATTTTGGACGAGCTGCTTGATCAGTTTCTCGATAAGCCTAAAAAGGTTGCGCCGCGTGTTCGCATGGCACTTCGTATCTCGGCCTTCGAGATGCTCTATCTGCATACGCCTGGCCGCGTTGCGGTGAGTCAGGGCGTTGAGCTGGTGCGCAGCGGAGCTAAGTCTGCCGCCGGTTTGGCCAATGCCGTGCTCCATAAGGTCGCGGACAACGTTGAGAACTTTGCCACTGCGTCCGATGTAGATGAGTCTGAGCGACGCTTGGTTCGTCTGTCGCGCCTGATGGGTCTGCCGCGTTGGCTTTGCGCTCGTATTATGGCCTCGTTCGATACCCCAGAGGGTGCGCTCAACTTTGCTGGCAATCTGGCCCCCGCGCCTCTGGCCCTGCATGAGAACGCCTTTGCGAACAAGCCCGATCCGTTTATCTCCCAGCTTGTGGCACCAGTGTTCCCGGGTTGTCATGCGCCTGTCGATGCTCAGGTTACGGTTGCGTCTGGCGTATTTGAACGCGCTGCTGCCGTGGCCTCGGATCTTAACGCCCAGCTCATCGCCACGGCTGCCACGCGCCCTGGAAGCTGCCTTGAGATTGGTGCCGGTCGCGGCACCAAGACCTATGTGATGATGTGCCAGGCCAAGCGTGCGGGCTATGAGCGTCAGCATACGGCGCTCGATCTGCATGATCGCAAGTGTGATTTGAATCTCGCTCGCCTGCATAAGGCCGGTATTCAGGGTGTTCGTACGGTTTCGGGTGATGCCTGCGAGCTTGATGAGGTGCTCACATCGTTTGATGCCATGCTTGGCGAGCCGGTTAAGTTCGACACGGTTTTTATCGATGCGCCGTGCTCGGGCACCGGCACCATGCGCCGTCATCCCGAGATCCCTTGGCGACTGACCGAAAAGGACGTGACGGTTGAGCTGCCCAAACTGCAACTGACGATGCTCAAGGAAGCTGCCGCGCGCGTGGCTGCCGGCGGCGAGCTCATCTATGCGACGTGCTCGGTCTTCGACGAGGAGAACACACAGGTGGTGGACGCGTTCCTTGCTTCTCCCGAGGGTGCCGGCTTTAGCGTGGCGCCGCTTTCCGAAGCACAGATTCTGCAACTCCCCGAGTTCGATCAGGCCAAGAAGCTCGTTTCCGTACGCCAGAACGATCGAGGCCTCTTCCAAAGCGTTCCCGTAAACGCCGACTCCTACGACGGCCACTTCTGCGCCCGCCTGATTCGCAAGTAACTACTAAGTTGCGGTGAAATAGGGATTGAATAGCGGCTTCCACCCGTCAAACAGTCCTTATTTCACCGCAACCCACAAGGAAACCTGGGTAGCTTGATTAGCTACCCATAGAGCAAAGAAATAGCCCCGCGATCGGCGTTGATCGCGGGGCTGCTTGGTTTCTAGTGGCTATGCGGGCAATTGGCGCAGCAGCCGCTCGTGGCGTTGGTGCTGGAGCCGCCGCTTCGTTGATCGGTGTTGTAGAAACCGCTGCCCTCAAATTTAATGCCGCTGGCCGAGAACGTCTTGGCCGCCGGGGCACCGCAGCTGGGGCACACGACCTCGGGGGTCTCGGACATGGGATGCTCAACCTCAAACACGTTGCCGCAGCTCGAGCACTTGTAATCGTAGCGCGCCATAAATACTTCCTTTTCAGCACAAAGCGGGCAGATTACTCTGCCCGCAAAAATTCAAACGTCTGTAACTGTACCCTATATCGGGGGTTTTATCACGCTTCGCCCCAGAATCTATGGTTGTTGCGCAGGAGCCGCGCGGTTTTGCCCTCGGCGGCTGCAATGTCCGCCTCGTCAGCCTGCCAGGTCCAGTTGCCCGTGGCCACGCCCGGCACGTTCATGCGTGCGTCGTCGCCCAGCCCCAGCACGTCCTGCAGCGGCATCATCACCAGGGGAGCGTCGCTTGCTAGCGCGTCGCTCATCAGCTTGGCCGCCACCTCAACACCGCTCGGTTCATCGCCGCCCGCAAAAGAACGCGTACACCAGCCGGCGAGCGTCGACGTGTCGTGCGTCGAGGTGTACAGAATCTTGCCGGGCGTGGGATGCACGCCGCAACGAACGTCGTAGTCGCTAAACTCCAGCACGTCCATGCCGGGGAAACCACAGGTCGAGGCCATGGCGCGAACACCGGGCGTCAAATAGCCCAGGTCCTCGGCGATAAAGTTGAGCGGACCAAGCTCGTCGTAGGCGGTCTGGAACAGGTCCTTGCCCGGGCCCGCTAGCCAGCGACCGTCGGCGCATGCCTTGCCCGCGGGAATGCTGTAATAGCTGTGGAATCCCAGGAAGTGATCCAGACGCACGCGGTCGTAGAGCGAGAACGCGCGGCGCAGGCGATCCATCCACCAGGTATAGCCGTTCTGCTTCATGTGGTCCCAGCGGAATGTCGGGTTGCCCCACACCTGGCCCTCGGGCGCAAAGTTGTCGGGTGGCGCGCCGGAAATCTCGATTGCTTTGCCGGTATCGGACAGCCAGAAGTTCTCGGGTTCGCTCCACGCGTCTGCCGAATCGTCGGACACGTACATAGGAATATCGCCGATGACCTCGATGCCCTTCTTGTGCGCATAGTTCATGAGCTCGCACCAAGCTAGGTCAAAGCGGTACTGCATGTACGCCTGAAGCTCGGCCTCGTTGTGGAAGCGCTTGTCGTCGATCAGATGCTCGTTGTAGCGCGCGACATCTGCCGGCCAATCGTGGCGCGACTCGCCCTCAAAGTACTTCTTAACGGCCATATAGACACAGTACTTCTCGAGCCAATCGGCATTGCGATGCTTAAACGCGGTGTACAGCGGATCGGCATCCTCGCCTCCGCGGGCCTTCCAGGTCTCAAAGTCGGCTGCCAGCTCCTCGTGGCTCTCGGGCAGCAGGTCGATATTGCCTGCAAAGGCCGAAGGACCGGCGTAAGGGGAGCGGAAGAAGTCCGTGGGGTTGACGGGGAGAACCTGCCAGTAGCGCATGCCCATGGCGGCCAGATGGTCGATAAAACGACGCGTGGGCGCGCCGATCGTACCGGGCTTGCCGTCGTCGGTCGGCACCGATGTGATATGGCACACAACACCCGCACCGTGATCGAGCGGCTCCTGCAGGCGCTGCTCGGCATGGTGATAGATGATCGATGAACCCAGCGGATACAGATCGAGCGTGACCGTACCGTTGTGAATCTCGCACTCGTGACCGCTGATCACGTCACTCGCGCATTCGCCGAGCGCTGGAATCGTCACGCGGTGCGAATTGCGCAGGCTGCGGTTGATGATGACGGTCGCGGACTCGCCGTCTTTGCCGGTACGGTTGTAGGCCAGCACCTCGTCATTGAGTGCGAATGCCTTGATTTCACCGTCGATCATAAACGGCAGCGCGCGGCGCATGGCCGAGGCATTCTTGACAATCGCAAACGTATCGAAGTCGTGCAGGTTTTCCTTGGTCGGCATGGTGCGGCGATTGCCCGGATCGGTGAGACCCTCCAAGCCATACTCGTCACCGTAATAGATTGAGGGAACGCCCGGGAACGTCATCTGCATGAGCGTCGCGAGCCAAAAACGGCTCTTAGCCAGGCCCATCGCGTTCTCGTCCAGGCGCCATTTGCTGCGCTCGCACTCGGGCAGCTGCGACTCGTCGGGGCCGCCGCCGAGCACCGAGATAATGCGCGGACGGTCGTGGCTCGAAAGCAGATTAAGTGCGCAAGACAGGGCCTCACGCGGATAGTTCTCGCGCAGGGTCTCGATATCCTCGGCAGCTTGGTAGGCGTTTTTGTAGCCCATCAAAAAGCCGATTACCATGTAGCGGAAGGGGTAATCCATGGCCGAGTCGAGCTCGGAGCCTTGCAGATAGCGACGTAGATGGCCATAGCTGATCTTGTTGGAGGCATCTTCCCAGACCTCGCCGAGCAGCAGCGCGTCAGGCTTTTCGGCGAGTACGGCCTTTTTGATTTCGGCCAGGAAGTCATCGGAAAGCTCGTCGGCCACATCCAGGCGCCAGCCGTGAGCGCCGGCGCGCAGCCATTTACGAATGACGCCGTCCTTGCCCAGGAGCCGCTCGCGCACCAAATCGGAGCTCTCATTGATGGCGGGCATATTGCCCACGCCCCACCAGCAGTCGTACGAGCCGTCCTCGTGGAAATAAAACGCATCGCGCCACGGCGAATCCTCGCTCTGCCAAGCGCCCACGCCGGGGTAGTTGCCGTAGCGGTTGAAGTAGATCGAATCGTCGCCCGTGTGGTTGAACACACCGTCCAGTATGATGGAAATGCCCAGTTTCTCGGCCGCCTCGCACAGCTCAGTAAAGTCCTGCTCGGTGCCCAGAATCGGATCGATCTTGGTGTAGTCGGCCGTGTCGTAGCGGTGGTTGCTCGCGGCTTCAAAGATAGGGTTGAGGTAGATGGCCGTAAAGCCCAGCTCGGCGATGCGGGGCAGGTCTTCCTGGATGCCCTTGAGCGAGCCGCCGTAGAAGTCCCAAGTCTTGATGGAGCCGTCCTCGGCGCGCTCGTACACAGGCGGCTCGTTCCAGTCCTCGACCATGCGGCGCTGAATGCCCTTACGCGGTTTTTCGACCTCGGCCAGCGTGCGCTCGCGCCAATGCTCGTCACGGGCGTAGCGGTCGGGGAAGATTTGGTACACCATGCCGCGCTCGTACCAAGTGGGACGGTTCTCGCGGTGCTTATAGACAGTAATCTGGAAGGACGGCACCTCGGCGTAGTCGTAGGTTACACCCTCGCCGCCGGTGCGTCCCTGCGGTGCTCCCAAGCGGACCTCGGGCTGGCCCTCGATATTGCAGATAAAGCTGTACCAGATAAGACAGGGCTCAGTGCACTCCAGCTCGGCGGTAAAGATGCCGTCGCCCTCGTGTGTCATGGGATACCGAGACTCACCGATCTCATCGACCCAGGTGCGGAGCGTAAGCGTTGCCTGCGCGGGATCGGCATCCTCCAGAATCACGGAAAGCGAAAGGGTAGTTCCTGTGGTCACAGCGCCAAACGGAGTGCGAAACTGCGGCAGACGGCTGTTGTGTATCAATCTCATAGTACGGTCCAGTTCAATAGAATCATGGCCTGCGGGCCATGGGCTTTACGCATAAGATATAAGTATATCTGTTGTACACAGGCTGTATAAACAACATCCGTTTACCATCGGCGAACGGTTGTCCTAGAAAATCGTTTTACCAACTACCTACAGAGAAGGGGCGCCCGGTTGGAGCGCCCCTTGCTTAGGGTTTGATGAGGTTTTGGATCGTCTGGATTAGCGGCGCTTGCGGGTGGCCGTTGCCTTGCGGACGGAGGTCTTCTTGGTCGGAGCCTTTTCCTCGGTCGAAACGGCGGGGGAGACTGGGACCTCCTTGGCGGGCTCGGGCTTGGCCTTTACCTCAGCCTTAGGCTCCTTTTTGGTGACAGCGGGCTGAGCCTCTGCCTTGGTAGCTGCGGCCTTTGTCGTGGTCTTTTTGGCCGTCGTCGTGGTGCGCTTGCGCGTGGTGGTCTTGGCGGCGGGCTTGGCCTCGACGGTTGCCTCAGCCTTGGACTCTGCAGGCGTCTCCTCGACTTTGGCGGCTGCCTTGGTCGTGGCGGCCTTCGTGGTCGCCGACTTCTTTGCCGCGGTCTTCTTGGCTTCAGTTGCCTTCTTGGCGGTCGCGGTCGCCTTCTTAGCAGCGGTCTTGGCCGGTGCCTTGACGGTGGGCTTGGCCTCGACGGCGGCCTCTGCCTTTACCTCGGGAGCGGCCTCGGCTTCTGCGGCCTTCTTGGCAGCTGCGGTGGTGCGCTTACGCGTGGTCGTTGCCTTGGCAACGGTGGTCTTGGTTGCCGCTGCCTTGGTCGCAGTGGCCTTCTTAGCGGTCGTCTTGCGAGTCGTGGTCTTCTTAGCTGCAGGCTTTGCTGCGGGCTCCACCTCAGGCTCGGCCTTGGGCTCCTCTGCGGACACCGGCTCAGCAACAGCCCCAGGCTCGTCGACAACAGCAGCCGGCCTCTCAATCTCCGGATGCATAAAGAAGTACAGGTCCAGATACTTGTCGGCCGAGCGCGTCCAGCTAAAGTCCTGGCTCATGGCCTGCGTGACCAGCTGGTTCCAGGCATCGCGGTTGTCCCAGAACAGACGTGCCGCGCGGAACACGGCGTCGCCCATCTCGTCGCCGTTAAAGTTGCTAAACGAGAAGCCCGTGCCCTCGCCGGTAAACTCGTTATACGGGATCACGGTGTCCTTCAAGCCACCGGTCTCGCGCACGATGGGTAGTGTACCGTAGCGCATGGCGATGATCTGCGACAGGCCGCAGGGCTCAAACTTCGAAGGCATCAGGAACATATCGGCGGCGGCGTACATGCGCTGCGACAGCGCCGGGTCAAACTCGATGCGCGCGGCCATGATACCAGGGTACTTGTCCTGGAAGTAGCGCAGGCCGTCCTCGTAGTCGCGGTCGCCGGTGCCCAGCACGGCCACCTGCACGCCGCCGGCCAAAATGCGGTCGAGCGCGTACATGACCAGGTCCATGCCCTTTTGACGCGTCAGGCGCGTGACCATCACCATGAGCGGACGGTCGTCGCGAACCTCGAGGCCCAGCTCCTCCTGCAGCTTGGCCTTGCACACGGCCTTGCCGGAACGGTCGTCAACCGTGTAGTTGGCGGCAATGCGCTTGTCGGTTGCCGGGTCAAAGCCTGCCACGTCAATGCCGTTGAGGATGCCCTGCAGCGCGTAGGAACGCTCACGCAGCACGCCGTCCAGGCCCTCGCCAAACTCGGGCGTCTGGATCTCGCCCGCATAAGTGGGGCTCACCGTGGTGATGGCATCGGCATAGTGCAGCGCGCCCAGCATGTAGTTGATGCTGCAGGCGTCGCAGCGCAGCTGCGTGGCGGCCGCGGGAATATGCGCCACGCCCAGGATGTCCTCCATCACGGTGTCGCTAAACTGGCCCTGGAACGCCACATTGTGGATCGAGAACACGGTCTTGACGCGCTCGTACAGCGGCAGGCCCTGGTAGAACTCGCGCAGGAACACGGGCGCCAGTGCCGTCTGCCAGTCGTTGCAGTGCAGGATGTCGCACTCAAAGCCCTCGGGCAGGTGCTGCAGACTCTCGGTAATGGCCTTGGAGAAAAACGCGAAACGCTCGCCGTCGTCAAAGAAGCCGTACGGATAGTCGCGCGCAAAGTAGCGCTCGTTGTCCACGAACATGTAGGTGACGCCGTCGTGCTCGAGCTTCTCCAGTCCGCAGTACTCGTTGCGCCAGCCCAGGCTCACGTAAAAGTCGGCAAAGTGCTCCATCTGCGCCTTGTACTCGTCCTTGATGGTGGCGTACTTGGGCACCATCACGATAACCTCGGCGCCGGCGCGCACGAGCGCCGCAGGCAGCGAGCCCGCCACGTCGCCCAGGCCACCGGTCTTCACAAACGGTGCGCACTCGGCCGAGGCAAACACGATCTGCATCTTTTTGCTGGAATCAGCCATATTGTCTCCCATGTTGCAATTCGAGAATAGCCGCCTGGCGCTAACCTGGCGGCTATTCTACATGTTACGAGCGATGTTGCGGTGCCAACGTTAACGCACGATGGTGGTGTCGGAGGTTAACGGAGCCTTTCCCAGCACCAGGATATTCTCGGGCGTGCCGCGAAGCTCGGTGTTGGTGGGAACCACGTTGTTCTTGTCCAGGATGGCATTCTCAACACGGGCGCCACTCTTGATGATGCAGCTCTGGTTGATGATCGAGTTGGTCACCGAGGCTCCTTCCTCGACCACAACGCCGCGCGACAGGATCGAGTTGCGCACGGTGCCCTTGATGATGCAGCCGGCCGAGATGATCGAGTTGCAGGCGTGGCTGCCGGTCGCGTAGCGCGAAGGCGGCACGTCGTGAGCCTTGGTCAGGATCGGGCGCTCGGGGTCAAAGAGCTGGTCGGCCACGGTCTGGTCGAGCAGGTCCATGCTGCGGCGATACAGCGACTTCTCGCTAAACACGCCCACGACCTCGCCCTTGTACTCGTAGCTGCACACGTCGATGTTGCCAAAGTCGCCCTGGAGTGCCTCGAGCAGGTCCAGATAGTCGGCAGCCTGGTAGTGGTCGATGATCTCGAGCAGCGTCTCGCGGTTGACAATGCAGCAGTCCATAGAGGCGTTGTCGCCATACACGACGCCGGCGCTCACGCCCGTCAGGCGGCCGTTCTCGTTGATCTGCAGCTTGGTCTCGTCATCGACGTTGCGCGTGGCCTTGCAGTACACCACGGTCATCTGGGCGCCGGAGTTCTCGTGCGCGTCGATGATGGTGTTGAGGTCCATGTTAAAGATGATGTTGGTGCCCATCATCACGACATAGGGCTTGTCCGAGCGCTGGAACAGCGTCTTGTTGGAGATGATGTCGCGCAGCAGGAAGCGCATGCCGCCCTTGGTGGTGCCATACGCGTTGCCGGGCACCATGAACAGGCCGCCTTTCTTGCGGTCCAGGCCCCAGTCCTTGCCCGAGCCCACGTGGTCGATCAGCGAGCGGTAGTTGCCCGGCATGACGACGCCGACGGTCTTAATGCCGGCATTCATCATGTTGGACAGCGGGAAGTCGATCAGGCGGTAGCGGCCCAAAAACGGAACGGACGCGATGGGGCGGTCCTTGAGCAGCACGCTGCCATAGGTCGAAGAGTAGTTAGCGGTGATATAACCGATGGCCTTGCGATTGATCATCGGATCATTCCCCCTTCCCGATAACGACGTCATTTCCAACGACGGCCGTATCCTTGGTGGTATCGACAGAGCCGAGCTTCACGCCCTCTTCGACCGTGGAGTTCTCGCCCAAAATAGCGCGGCAGATGTGCGCGCCGCTCTTAACGTGCGCACCAGGCAGCAGCACGGAGTCTTCGACCACGGCGCGCTCCTCGATGATGACATCGGTCGAAAGGATCGAGTGGCGAGCGGTGCCGTAGATCTTGCAGCCGTTGGAGACCAGGCAGTCGTCCAGGCGGCCGTCCGGGCCAATGTAGTGCGGCGGACGCGTGGTGATGTTGGACATGATGGGGAAGTGCTTGTCGAACAGATCGAACTCGGGGTTGTTGCCCAACAGGTCCATCGAGGTCTCGTGGAAGCTGGCGATGGTGCCGACATCCTTCCAAAAGCCGTGGAACTCGTAGCTGTACAGGCGCTTGCCCTCGCCGAGCAGCTTGGGGATGATGTCCTTGCCAAAGTCGTGGCTCGAGCGCTGGTCCAGAGCGTCCTCCTCGAGCGCCTCGATCAGCACGTCGGCCGAGAAGATGTAGATGCCCATGGAAGCGAGGTTCGAATCGGGCTTCTCGGGCTTCTCGGTGAACTTGGTGATGCGGCCGTCATCGGGGTCGGTGGTCAGGATGCCAAAGCGGCTGGCCTCCTCCCAGGGCACGGGCATAACGCTCACCGTGAGGTCGGCGTTGTTCTCAATGTGCGTCTTGAGCATCTTGCGGTAATCCATGCGATATAGGTGATCGCCCGAAAGAATCAGGACGTACTTGGGGTCGTTGGCCTTGATGTAGTCGAGGTTCTGCGTAATGGCGTCGGCCGTGCCCGCATACCAGGCGCCGCCGGTCTGCGTCTCGTACGGCGGCAGGATCGACACGCCGCCGTCGCGGCTGTCCAGATCCCACGCCTCGCCGGAGCCCACGTAGGCATGCAGCAGGTAGGGGCGATACTGCGTCAGAACGCCCACCGTGTCGATGCCCGAGTTGGAGCAGTTGGACAGCGAAAAGTCGATAATGCGGAACTTACCACCAAAGCTAACCGCCGGCTTAGCGATCTTTTGGGTGAGTGCCCCCAATCGGCTGCCCTGTCCTCCTGCGAGGAGCATCGCGATGCATTCTTTCTTACTCATCGATTTCTCCTTCTGTCATCGATGTTCCTAAACCCATTAGCGACGGGCGCGGCGCAACGTCGCGCCCGTCGAGTAATGCCGTGCTGGCATAGGGGAACTCGCGCGCCTTTACGCGTGCCAGATCTCGTCGCGGTACTCGCGAATGGTGCGGTCGCTCGAGAACCAGCCGCTCGAGGCGGTGTTGAGTAGGGCCTTGCGGTTCCAGGTCTCCTGGTCGCCGTAGCTGCCGGTGAGCTTCTCCCAGGCGTCGACGTAGCTGCGGAAGTCTGCCATGACCAGGTCGGGGTCGTTGTTGTTCATAAGCTCGTTGTAGATGCTCTCAAAGTTGCCCGAAAGACCCGCAAAGGTATTGTCCTTGAGCTCGTCCATCACGCGGCCCAGACGCTCGCGGTCGCCGTTGAGGGTATCCCACGCAAAGTAGCTGTTGGATGCCCAGAGCTGCTCGACCTCGGGGGCGGTCAGGCCAAAGATAGCCTCGTTCTCGCGGCCGGCCAGGTCGGCGATCTCGATGTTGGCGCCGTCGAGGGTGCCCAGCGTAATGGCGCCGTTCATCATGAGCTTCATGTTGGACGTGCCCGAGGCCTCCTTGCCGGCCGTGGAGATCTGCTCCGAGATCTCGGCGGCGGGGTAGATGAGCTGGGCGTTGCTCACGCGGAAGTTGGGGATAAAGCAGACCTTCATGACCTCGTTGACGCGTGGGTCATTGTTGATGACGTCGGCCACGGAGTTAATGAGGCGGATAGTCTCCTTGGCAAAGGTGTAGCTCGAGGCCGCCTTGCCGCTAAAGATGAAGGTCGTCGGCGTCACGTGGAAGTTGGGATCGGCGATGCGACGGTTGTAGATGTCCATCACCTTCATGATGTTCATGAGCTGGCGCTTGTAGGCATGGAAGCGCTTAACCTGAACGTCGAAGACGGTGTTGGGGTCGATGACCAGACCGGTCTCGGCCTTAACGTATGCGGCCAGGCGCTCCTTGTTGGCGCGCTTGGAGGCGCCTACGGCCTTCAGAAACTCGGTGTCGTTCTGGAACTCCTTGAGTTTCTCAAGCTCAAAGGCGTCCTTGAGCCAGCCATCGCCAATGGCCTCGGTCACGAGCTTGGCGTAGGTGGGGTTGGCCTCGGCAAAGAAGCGACGGTGCGAGATGCCGTTGGTCTTGTTGTTGAACTTCTCGGGCGTCAGGGCATAGAAGTCCTTGAGCACGATGTTCTTGATGATGTCGGAGTGAATCTTTGCCACGCCGTTGACGCTGTGGCTGCAGATCACGGACAGGTTGGCCATGCGAATCTCGCCGTCCCACAGGATGGCGGTCTGGCGCAGACGCTCCTGCCAGCCCTCCTGCGTGGTGTCGAACGACTCGTGCCAACGACGGCTGATCTCATCGATGATCTGGTACACGCGGGGGAGGAGCTTGGAGAACGTGCCAATGGGCCACTTCTCCAGGGCCTCGGGCAGGATGGTGTGGTTGGTGTAGCTCACGACCTGCGTCACGATGTTCCAGGCGTCATCCCACTCGAGCTTCTTCTCGTCGATGAGGATGCGCATGAGCTCGGGGCCGCACATGGCGGGGTGCGTGTCGTTGGTGTGGATGGCCACAAACTGCGGCAGCAGCTCCCAGTTCGCGCCGTGCTCCTTCTCAAAGGTGTCGAGCAGGCTGTAGATGCCGGCAGAGACAAACAGGTACTCCTGCTTCAGGCGCAGCAGACGGCCGTGCTCGCCGGCGTCGTTGGGGTAGAGGATGGCGCTGATGGCCTCGGCCTCGGCGCGCTCGGCATCGGCCAGGGCGTAGTCGCCGCGGTTGAATGCCTCAAGGTCAAAGTGCTCCTCGACCGGCTCTGCGGCCCAGACGCGCAGCTTGTTGACGGTCTCGCCGGCATAGCCCACAACGGGGATGTCATAGGGGACGGCCAGGATGTCCTGCGTGTCCACCGTGCGGTAGAACGTGCGGCCGTTCTCCTCAAAGCCCTCGACGCGGCCACCAAACTTGATGGTCACGGCCTTGTCCTGACGACGGACCTCCCAGGGATAGCCGTGGGTGAGCCACTCGTCGGTGGCCTCGACCTGGCTGCCGTTGACAATCTCCTGCTTAAACAGGCCGTAGCGGTAGCGCATGCCGTTGCCGTAGCCGGCAATGCCCTCGGCTGCCATGGAATCCAGGAAGCATGCGGCCAGACGGCCCAGGCCACCGTTGCCAAGCGCCGGATCGGGCTCCTGGTTCTCGATGACGGACAGGTCAAAGCCCATGTCGTCGAGCGCCTCGGCGACCATGTCGCGCACGCCAAAGTTGAGCAGGTAGTTGTCGAGCAGGCGGCCGATCAAAAACTCGATCGAGAAGTAGTACACGCGCTTTTTGCCCTCGGCGGTGGCGCGGGCGTCACTCTTGGTGGCAACGGTACGCGCCTTCTCGGCCACGAGCTTGGCCAGGGCGTTAAAGCGGTCGAGGTCGCTGGCGGCCTCGACGCTCTTGCCGCTAATGCTCATGACGGCATCGCGATAGAGCTCGGTAAACTCCTGCTTGTTATCGAAGATCTTATTCATACGTTCCTTTCCCCCGGGGATGTTTCTCCCGGAACGGTTATGACATGTATCCTACGCCCCCGCGGGGCGGGTAATTACAGCTGTAACGGTTTTGTTACGCATCCTTGGCAGACGGCTTAGCAGAAGCAGACTTGGCCTTGGTAGCGGCCTTTTTGGCAGCCGGTTTCTTGGCTGCGGCCTTAGCAGCGGGCTTTGCGGCAGCCTTGGCCTTGGCCTTGGTCTTGGTCGTCGTGGCCTTCGCCTTAGCCGGAGCCTTCTTGGCGGCCGCAGGCTTAGGCTTCACCGAGGACGTGCGCTTTTTGGGCGCAGCCTTGGACTCCTCGACCACCGGCGGCTTGTAGCTGCTGGGACCGCGGCGCTTGAGCACCACGCCTGCCAGGCCGGGCACCTTAATCTCGATGGAGTCCATCTGCCCGTTCCAGGGATAGGGCTCGCTCGAGCAGGTGTAGGGTTCCTCGCCGGCATAGCCGCTGCCACCGAACTCTGGACGGTCGGAATCAAAGATGACCTCCCAGTCACCCTCGCGCGGCACGCCCACGCGGAAGCTCTCGTAGCTCGCCGGGTCAAAGTTAATCAGGATCACCAGGTCGTCGTCGACGTCCTCGCCCTGGCGCACAAAGCTCACGATGGATTGCTTGGAGTTGTCCGCATCGATCCAGGTAAAGCCGTCGTCGGTGTAGCCGCGCTCGTACAGGGCCGGCTCGGCAGTGTACAGGTGGTTAAGCGCCTTGATAAACGCCTGATGATGACGGTGGGTCTCGTACTCCTCGGTCAGGAACCACTGGATGGACTCGTAGTAGCGCCATTCAATAAACTGGCCGATCTCGTTGCCCATAAAGTTGAGCTTGGCACCGGGGTGCGTCATCTGGTAGAAGGCCAGCGTGCGCAGACCGGCAAACTGGCGCCACCAGTCGCCCGGCATGCGGCCGATCAGCGAGCACTTGCCGTGCACGACCTCGTCGTGGCTCAACGGGCAGATAAAGTTCTCGGTAAAGGCGTACATGATGGAGAACGTGAGCAGCCCGTGGTTGCCAGGGCGCCACGGAAAATCGGTCTGCATGTAGTGCAGGGTGTCGTTCATCCAGCCCATGTCCCACTTGTAGTGGAAGCCCAATCCGCCGTCCTGCGGCGGGTAAGTCACGAGCGGCCACGCGGTGGACTCCTCGGCCATCATCATCACGTCAGGGAAGTGGGCCTCCACGGCGCAGTTGACCTGGCGGATAAACGCGCTGGCGTCCAGGTCCTCCTCAGTTCCGTACTTGTTGAACTTCTTTTGGCCGGGATCATCGATGCCAAAGTTGAGGTACAGCATACTGGACACGCCGTCCATGCGAATGCCGTCAACGTGGAGGTTCTCGAGCCAGTACAGCACGTTGGAGACCAGGAAGGAGCGGACCTCGCCGCGGGCGAAGTCAAACTTGTGCGTGCCCCAGTTGGGGTGAATCTCGTGCTCAAACAGCATGTGGCCGTTAAAGGTGGCAAGGCCGTGGGAGTCGGCGCAAAAACCGCCAGGCACCCAGTCCATGATCACGCCGATGCCCGCCTCGTGGCACGCATCGATAAAGTGCATGAGCTGCTGCGGGTTGCCGTAGCGCGACGTGGCGGCATAGTAGCCGGTCGTCTGGTAGCCCCAGGAGCCGTCGAAGGGATGCTCCATGAGCGGCATGACCTCGATATGCGTGTAGCCCATGTCGCGCACGTAGTCCACGAGCTCCACCGAAAGGTCGTCGTAGGTGTAGAACTCGCCGCGCTGCGCGGGGAAGGGATCCATGGGGCCGGGGTAGTTGCCGTACTCGTCGGGCTCGCCCTGCGGCGCGTCGCCGTGGCGCTTCCACGAGCCAATATGCACCTCGTAGATGTTAAGCGGCTGCGACATGTGGTTGTGACCGGCGCGGCGCTTGAGCCACGTGGCGTCGTTCCACTTGTAGCCATCGAGGGTCCACAGCACGCTCGCGGTACCCGGAGGGCACTCGGCCTTAAAGGCGTACGGATCGGCCTTGTAGAGCTTCTCGCCCTCGTTGGTCTCGATGAGGTATTTATAGAGCTGGCCCTGCACTGCGCCAGGAATAAAGCCTTCCCAAATAGCGCTCGTATGCACGGGCACCAGCGGGTTGGCTTGCTCATCCCAGTCGTTAAATTCACCAATGACATGGACGCTTTTTACATCGGGAGCCCAAACGCAAAAACGCCAGCCGCGCGTACGGTTCTGCGTGTCGGGGTGCGCGCCCATCTTTTCCCAGCTGCGCTCCCACGTGCCGATGCCAAACAGATAGACATCGTCCTTAGTGAGTTCCGGCGCGTGCGGGGCGGCTTTACGGGTAGCGGGCTTTTTGGTTGCTGGCTTTAGCTTTGTATCGCTCACGTTTGATCCCATCATGACGCGGCAGCGTGTTGCCTTGGTGACTAGATGCGAAAGATCCAGGGCTGCACGAATCGAAGGGACGGCGATAGTTCTATGATTCGTTCCACCTCGCGTGCTCGGTGGAACTTTCGGCAGAAACTACGATAACACCTGTGCGTTAGTTTTATGGACGAAAGCGGATTTGCGGGGGCGTTTAATCGGTAAGCGACATGTTTATACCACTGGCAGAATTACCGTGGTAAAACTCTTGACAGTTTTATCAATTTGGGTTTCAAAATTGTCTGTCTGACGTTTGGTAAAACGTTTTTAGCAGGATGTTTACTATTTGATATCGAAAGGTACGTTTATGTCCCATACCGCCGCTCCCAAGGTTGCTTTTATTTTCGATTGCGACGGCACGCTGGTTAATAGCACCCCCGTTTGGGCCTATGCCCAGCCCGAATTCTTGCACCGTCACGGGATTGACGTGACGGTCGACGATTTTGCCCAGTTTGAGCATTTGTCGCTCGAGGACGAGTGTCAGGCCTACCACGACACGTGGGGCATTGGTGCGAATGGTGAGGAGCTCTATCGCGAGCTGAGCGAGATTCTGATCGATGGGTACTCCAAGGTGCCGCCGCGCGACGGCCTGCTTGCATTTTTGGAGCAGGCGAAGGCGAAGGGCATTGCCATGTGCGTTGCCACGTCCACGCCGGCCGAGCTGGTTAAGTCTGCGCTTACGGGCGCCGGGCTCGACGCTTACATGGAGTTTGTTACCACCACGGGCGAGGCAGGTCGTTCCAAGCAGTTCCCCGATGTGTACGAGCTGGCGCTGCGCCGCCTAGAGGAACGCCATGGGCACAAGTTTGAGAGCGCTTGGGTGTTTGAGGACGCCGTCTTTGGCCTTAAGAGCTCTGGCGCCGCAGACTTTAAGCGTGTGGGTATTTTTGACCCACACGGCCGCATGAAGCGTGAAGATGTGCGCGCCAACTGCGATATCTTTATCGACAGCTACGAGGAGCTTGACCTGGCCCGCGTGCTTTCGTTTGAGGGATAGGCGAGGACCGTGGCTTGCAAAGTATTGGTGGTCTGCGGCTCGCCCGTGGTGGCGAGTGCGGATCTGTTGCGTAGGCTTGCAGGGGAGTGCGACCACGTTGTCGCCGTGGACCGCGGCCTCGACGCGCTGCTGGGCGCCGGCCTGAGCTGCGACGCCTACGTGGGCGACGCCGACACCGTAAGCGATGAGGGACGCGCTCTGGTCGATGCCGCTGAAGCCTTTGAGGTAGAGCGCCACGACCCCTACAAGGACTATACCGATCTGGCACTGGCGCTCGATTCCGTCCGTCGCCGCTGGCCGGGTGCCGAAGTGGTTGCGACCTGCGCCACCGGCGGGCGCCCCGACATGGCGCTTTCCGTACTGGGGTTGCTCGCGGGCTACGAGGATGCCCCCATCTGGATCGTCGAGGACAAGGTGGTCGCCCGCATCCTTCACGCAGGCGAATCGTGGACCATCGAGGACGCCGAGGGCAAGACGTTCTCCATCATCGCCATAGCTCCCAATACCGAGGTTAGCGAGCACGGCCTAGAGTGGGAGCTGGACCACAGTCCCCTGGGCCCGTTAGCCGACACGGGCATTAGCAACATAGTCAGATCAACAGCCACGATCCAAGTCCACGCTGGCACTGCCATCGCTTACCTTTATCAATAGGCATTTAGATTCTGACCCAAAAAAGTCCTTGCACGTCGCGCCAACTTCCCCTATAGTATTTCCACGTTACGGGGGCGTAGCTCAGCAGGGAGATCGCGAGGGAGCTGGGCAGGTCGCCC
>DBEZXW010000017.1:0-6807 GCA_048291725.1 Collinsella sp.
AGGGCGCTCAGGCGCTCCACCACGAGACCGCCCAGACGCTCGCGCTGGAATCGACCGAGCAGAAGCTGAGCCGCTGGCAAAGGCTCAGGAGGGCTTGGAGGGGCTAGCCATGAAGTGGAACGTATCCGTGCTGCGCAGGTCGGGGGAATGCGAGCGCACCGAGGTGGCTGACTTTGAGTTGTCGGAGTTCTTCAACCGAATCGCGAGCGCCGAGGGCAAGGCGCAGCTCGCAGAGGCGAACGCCAGGGTCGCGGAGCTCGCCGGAAAGCTCGCATCGCTCGCCGAGCGCCAACAGGCGATCGCGGCCACGCCGTGGTGGCGCCGCGGCCGCATGGCCATGAAGCTGCTCGGGCCGGGGAGACAAGAATAGCGGGGCCCGCGAGTTTCTTAACGACTCGCGGGCCCTTTTCGCTCGGTCACTCCTCGCCTGCCGGCCAGTAGACCTCGCCGTCGACGTCGACGCGGTAGATTCCCAGGGTCGACGCCGCGATGTTGAAGAAGTCGAATGGATCCGCCGCGCGGTAGCCCTGCGCCGCCAGCTCCTCGGGCATCGCCGCCAGGGCGCGGACGAACTGGCGCGAGTCTGAGGTCGTACGCGCCGCGGCCTCAGACGCCGCGGCGTACCCGCGCTCATCGCCGCAGGCGGCGGCGCGGCTGTCGAGTGCGTCGCCGGGATCGTCCTCAAGTGCCGACCACAGTTCGACTTTCAGGCCGTCAGGGGAGACGCCCAAGTATTCCATGGTGATCGCTGCGCTGCCGTCGGCCCTGGTGTAATAGCTCTCGATCCTGCCGCGGCGAACGAACCCGGCGAACCTTCCTCCGTCTGAGTAGGTTACGGGGCGCCCCGCCGTGTCACGCTCGGGCGCGTAATAGAGTTTCACGTTCACTGTTGCTGGCCCCCGCCCTGCCTGTTGCCGCAGGCCGCGGCGATGTCCTCGCCTCGGGTCGATGTGCTGCCGTCGTTGTACTGCAGGCGCTGGTTCAGGACCTCGGACAGGATGGCGCGGCTGTCCTCGGTGTCGAACGTGAGGCCCGTGGCCTGTTCAAAGATGGCACCAACCTCGACCAGGCGGTGCGTCCTCGCCTTGCGCTCAGCCGCCGCCTGCCTCTGCTCGAGCTTCCTGATCTCCTTCTTGATCGCCGCAGCCTCGGCGGCCTTCTTCTCCGCAGCCGCCCTCTTCTTCGCGATCTGCTCGCTGATGGATGCCGTCATGCCCATTCTCCTTGCTTGTCGTGGGGTGTCATTCACTTGCAAGTTTACCCCAATGCGCCGTACAATTTCACTAGTGGGACTCGTCACTACCAGAGGTAGTGCGCACTTCGCAGTACTTTTGCCGCGGCAAAAGTCCAGCGTGGCGTGCGGTCCTGCGGACGGCTCTCCGCCCACTCCATCGCGCCCGTTCGCCTTGGGCGGCTCACGTCCACGGTGGAGGGGCTGCGCGGTCGCGTCCCGCTCCCTTGCGCTCCGCGCTGCCAGCGCCATTCGCCGACCGCGGCTCATGGCACCAGCACCGCTGCGCAGGGCGCGACTGCGCCCTTTGCCAAGAAAGGAACTCGACCGATGGCTATCTATCACCTGAACGTGCGCGGCTGCTCCCCTGCCACCGGGGCGGGGGCCGTCAAGAAGGCTGCCTACCAGTCAGGCCAGACACTCATAGAGGAGCGCACGGGCGAGGTCTGCGACTACGCCAGAAAGGAACGCGTCCTGGACGAGGGCCTTGCCCTTCCCGCCGGCGTCCCGCCCGTGGGCCGCGGCGAGCTCTGGAACGAGGCCGAGCGCGTCTGGGTCGAGGGCGGCGGCGGCAAGACGCTCGTCGCGAAACGCTACGAATTCGCGCTGCCGATCGAGCTCGACGAGGACGGGCGCTGCGCCTGCGTGCGGGACTTCTGCGCCCTGTTCCCCGCGAAGGCCTGCGACTGGGCGATCCACGACAGCGCCCATGGCGGCAACCCACACGCGCATATATTGGTGTCCGCGCTCGACCTTGAAGCAGACGGTTTCGTGCAGAAAACCAAGGACGAGACGGGCCAGTGCTTCTACCTCTGCGAGAACGAACACGGGGACCGTATGCCCATCCGCGCGACGGAGTGGAAGTCGGCCAAGGCCGCGGGGTGGCAAAAGTTGTACAACTTCGAGGACGGCCAGCGCAGGACCATGAAGCAGGCCAAGGCCGAGGGGCTTGGCACCAAGGATAGGACCAGCAAGAGGCCAGTGCAGATGCACCGCAGGGAGGGGCAGAGCGCCTACGCCGTGGGCCGCGAGGAGATGGACGAGGTGCGCGAGGCCTGGGCGAAAATCGCCAACAGGCATCTGGCAGCCGCGGCCGCGGCGGCGGGCGTTGTGCCACAGGTCATCGACCATCGCAGTAATAAGGAAAGAGGTCTGGCCGAGGAACCGACGATTCACGATGGTGGCGTCGGCCTGATCGGGCATGCCGACCGTGTGAAGCAGAACGATGAAATCAGGGCCCGTAACGAGCGCCTGCGCGTTCTCCGCGCCGAATTGCGCCAGGAGGGTGCCGAGCTTGAGCGGCTGCGCGACGAGGTCGCGGCGCTCGAGCGCCAGCGCAACACCGCCGAGCAGGCGTGGCGCGTGCGTCCCAAGAAGGGCGAACGCAAGCGCAAGGCCGCGCTCGCGAAGCGCCGCCGCGTGGCCATGGCCACCGCTGCGGCCGCGGTTGAGGCCCAGCAGCGCGTCACTGCCGCGACTGCCGACCAGACCGACACCAAGGCCGAGATGCTGGGCCAGCTCGACGAGCAGATCGCGGCACTCGACGAGCAGATACGCGAGCTGCAGCGCGGCGGCGCGCCCGCGGCGCTGGGCGCGAGCCTGCGCAAGGCCGCCGAGCTCGCGGTCGAGCGCAAGCGCCTCGCCGACGAGCGCGACAGGCTCGCGGGCGGTATGGCACAGGCGGAGAGCCCCGAGCTCGAGCCGGAGGACGGCCACCGGCGCGGCCCCAGACGCTAGCCGACCGGCTCCCGGTCCTCGTCCTCCCTGCGCACGCCGACCGGCACGATGTCGCGGTAGATCAGCCGGTGCCTGCCGTCGCGCCACTCGTCGTCGTGGTAGTGTCCGAAGAACCACGTCTTGAAGTCGAGCCGCCGGTCGATCTCGCCGAGGAAGTTCTGCAGCGGGTCGTCCTCGAAAGGACGGTTGCACTCCCAGCAGAGGTCGCCCGCCAGGTCGGCCGGGGCCTCGTGCGTCACCACGTAGTCGACCTTCCAGCCGGCGGCATCGAGGTTGCGCCGGCAGCGTTCCATCTCGGTCTCGCTCGGCATCTCCTCCGGCCACCAGGACTTCCCCTCCTTGCGCCATTCCCTGTCATGGCTCGCGGCACCTCCCATGGCGAGGACGGTCGTCCCGGCGATATCGAAGACCTCGCCGCGCATCAGGTGCAGCACATGCGGGCGTGCGACGTGGACGCGCCCGCCGTTCCACTCGGTTTCGGGGAGTTCCGCCAGCATCCGGTGGTTCTCGTGATTGCCGTCGACGAAGCATGTCGTCCACGGCTTGGACTCGAACCAGTCGAGCCAGTAGCGGTCGGTGTTCGAGCCGTCCCACACGAATCCGAAGTCGCCGGCGACCACCACCACGTCGTCGCGCGAGAGCGTCCTGCCGTCCGGCCAGCTCTTGGAGGAGAAGCGGCTGGAGCCGTATTCGGCCCCTCCGTGCACGTCGCCCGTTACGAAGATCGCCATCAGTTCGCCCTCTCCCGCTTGTACGCGGCCAGCTCTCGCTCGACCTGTCTGTCGCCGGTCTGGTTGACCCACCACGGCCACTTGACGCGCCCGCACGGCTCGCCGACGCCGGAGAACCATGCCCGCAGCTCGTCGAGGCTCACCGGTGCGCAGGCGTTGGCGTCCACGCCCACGTCGTAGCGGAGAAGCCCCTGCTTCCGGTTGAACTCGTTGTACGCGCCGCCACTGCTGTGGATGTGCCCGTGCAGGTGCCAGCTGCCGTGCGACATGCTCTGCCAGTCGGCCATGGGGAAATGGCTCATGACGATCTTCTGCCCGTCGATCTTGAGCACGCAGATAGGCGGCTCGGTGATAAAGGCCCTGGAGACCGCGGGCTGCGTCCAATCTTTGTCGTGGTTGCCGGGCACCAGGTGAACCTTTTTGCATGTGATCTTCTTCCGCAGCCCGTAGGCGTCCTGCGCGGTCATCTTGAACGAGAAGTCGCCCAGGATGTAGAGCTCGTCGTTCATGCCGACGCGCGCGTTGATGTTGGCGACGATCACCGAATTCATCTGTTGGATCGTTTCCCACGGCCGGTCGGTGAACTTGAGCACGTTTTCGTGCCCGAAGTGGGTATCGCTGGTAAACCAAATCATTCTCTTGTCTCCTTTGTCGCTAAAAAACGCTCTCCTTCGACGGGGAAAGGAGACGTATTTTGAGCGACATGAGGCCATCTGCGCTCATGTGCTGAATCCAATCGTTCGGTGGTTTAGGTTCTGTACCCATTCCATGGCGGCGGGAACGGGTATAATCGAAATCGAAAGAAGCGGACCCCGCGCAGGTGGCTAACCAGATACGCGGGCGATGCGGATTTTCAGTTGCAAAGGCCGGGCTGCACTCCCGGCCTTATTTTTTACGCCGATGCTGGCGCTGCTCCCTTCCGTCGCGCACAGTCCGCGCGCGCCTCCGAATCCTGAACTGGATCTCGTACGAATCGAGAAACGTGACGATGAACGTGCCCACCGCCGCCAGGGCGGCGAGGGCTTCAAAGACCTTTGACATAAGCGACACCTCCAAATGAAAGCATCGCCCGCGCGCGGGAATCCGCCGCTGCGATTCTACCGCACGGGCCACCGCTGGAGACGTTCGCCGCCCTCAGATCGGGTTGCCGCAGGGGTGTACAATAACTCTATTGATAATATACGTCCTGTAAAGGCGCAGCCTTGACCCTCGGGGGCGGCTGTGGTATGGAGGGTGGTGTTCAGTGGCAGATCGCAAGCAGAGACCCGGGCACGATGATGCCTGGTGGGCAGCCCAGCGCCATGCCTACATCGAGAAGAACGACATCCTTCTATCCGACCATCCGTCCTGGGAATGGGTCAGCCCGTACGACTTTTGGCGGACTATCTTCCCCGAGGGCTTTCTGCAGCCCCGCGGCGAGGAGGTCCCATGACGCGCCAGCGGCGCTTGCCGAGCTGCGACACGAGTTCATCGCCGTCAGGCTCGACGAGCGCGGAATCGCCCACATCGCCGACGCGCTCGACCGACAGAACCCACGCCATGCCCCTTCGACTTCTGCTTCTCGTTGTAGTCGCTCAACGATTTTCCGAATCACGGTTTTGGGCACACGTGAAACCAACTGCCGCGAAATGACGCCTCCGCGATTCGCGGCTATCCGTCCCAGCCGTTGCGGCGGGCTTCGGTCACGCAAACAACTTCATCGACGAGATACGTCGCGGGCTTGCGAGTGCCGTTTGAGCGCTTTGTGACGAATCCGAGGGAGATAAGCCTTTGCAAATCCTTTTGCATTTCTGCGCGATTTGTCATGCCCAGTTCGCTCGCTCCGGTTGAAAGGCTCATACGATATTCGGCGGGTGAGCCGTCCTTGTTCGTCGTGCACTGGAAGCTGTAGATACGACCTAAAACGATTTGCTGCCTTCGCGTTACGGGCAGGAAGAAAGCCCATATCGGGATTCTGGCGAACGCGGCATTTCTCGCTTTCGTTATCGTCTCGTCGCGCGTTTTCGCGGAGACGGTTAGCGCGACCCTCTTGGCGCTTTCCTTCAATCTCGGGTTCTGGATTCCGTCGGCCTGAGCCATGAGCTGCTTTGCCGCGAGAATGTCGTTGGCGAGGACGCTGCGAACGTAGGCGCTCATGGTTGTGCCGCGCTCCTCGGCCTTCTTCGTCAAGGTGGCCTTCATTCCGACGGGAATCTTCACCGTTACGGTCGTGGTCTTTTCTGCCGACAGAGGAGGACGCCCCATGACGACCTCACCGACGGTGCGCTCGCCCTCGGGGAACTCTCCGCGCTCGTACGCGTCGCACCAGCTGCCAATCATCGCTTCCGTGATTTCCTGACCGTTTGCCGCTATGTAGCTCATCGCGTTCTCCTTTCCGTCTGGGCGATTTCCTTCGCGAACTTGGGCTGAACCGGGGACATGGCGTGGATGATGAGCCAGCCGAAAATCGTCTCGACCGCTATCAGCTCGACCGACCTGCCGTCCGGGAGCCAGCCGACGCAGAGCCAACGCGGCGGCTCGTCATCGCTTTCGCGCTGGATGCTCTTCACCACGTTTCCCCATGCTGACGAAAACAACCGGCGCGCCCAAGGCGCTTCGCGCCAAGCAGTGAGAACGAGTGGGGCGTAAACCCATCTGTGAAGCCACCAGATGCCCAAAATCGGCCTTAAAAGAACATGGCCGCAGGACTTTACCCGCAGCCATGTTTCGGAGCCTTAAAACGGCTCTCAGACGTTCATTTGTGCCAAATCAGCTGAACGAGCAGTAGACGTACCCGCCCTTTCGGTCGTACTCCCAATCTCCCGGAAGCTCGCTGCCGTCCGAATCGACCTCGACCCACCAGCCGTCCTCCGGGTCTCCCATGACGCGCCAGCGGCGCTTGCCGAGCTGCGATACGAGTTCATCGCCGTCAGGCTCGACGAGCGCGGAATCGCCCACATCGCCGACGCGCTCGACCGACAGAATCCACGCCTTGGCCTCGGCCTCGGCGCGGGCGGCGCGGTCGCGCTCGGCCGCAAGCGCCTCCATCAGCTCGGCGTTACGGGACCGTTCGATTTCCAGTTGGGCGGCCAGGGAGTCAACCAGGGAGTCCGGGGCGGGCGCAGCGGG
>DBEZXW010000018.1:0-1774 GCA_048291725.1 Collinsella sp.
GCAGCTAGGGGACGTGGATCTTCCTTGGTATGTCACGGCGGAAACAACGTTTGATGCCGGCGGGTATACCTATGGCTTTGACGAGCGCGGTGCGGATGGGGACCGCTATGTGGTGATTGCATCAGCCTCGGGTGATGCCAAAGGCGGCGCGCGTTGGCTTGATAGCGCTCAAATGGTAGAAGCATCGTCTGTCGCATTGCGGGATGAGCAGGGGCCCTTGACCTCTCTGGCTTCCTTATTGGGCGGCATCGACTATCGCCCGTTTTGGGTGTCCATAAAAACGAGCGGCCTTGCCCTGCTGATCTCCTTTGCGCTGGGCCTGTTCGCCGCGTGGAAGACTATGGGTACCTCGAGCCGCATCAAGGGCTTGTTCGATTCGGTTTTTACGATTCCTATGGTGCTGCCGCCCACGGTCTGCGGCTTTCTGCTCCTCATGCTGTTTGGCCGCTCGACCGGGGTGGGCCAGTGGCTGATCGCTCACGGCATCTCGATTGTCTTTACGTGGCCGGCGGCGGTGATCTCTGCCGTGGTGGTGTCGTTCCCGCTCGTCTATCGTACGGCGCTCGGCGCCTTTGAGAGCCTCGACACGCAGATGCTCGATGCCGCGCGAACCCTGGGCTGGTCCGAGCGTCGCATCTTTACCAAGCTTATGATGCCGCTTGGCTGGCCCTCGATTGCCGCCGGCACGGTGCTCGCCTTTGCCCGCGCAATGGGCGAGTTTGGCTGCACCCTGTTCTTTGCGGGCAACTACGCCGGTATTACGCAGACCATTCCCATCGCCATCTATTTTGAGTGGATGGGCGGCAATACGTCGGTGGCCCTCTTTTGGGTCGTGGTCGTAATTGTGTTCAGCTTCCTGGTCATTCTATTCATCAACATGTACACGGCGCATTCGCAAAAGTATCGCGAGCTCGGTCTCTCCCGTGCGGAGCGCAAGCAGGCCAAGGAGCTCGTCGGGCAGGGCGATTCGCTCGACCCGGCGGGCGGCGATGCCCTGCGTATCGATCGCGAGGCGCTGGTCGAGCTTATGCGCGATGATGCGGCGCCGCAGGGAGGTCGATAAGCTATGTCGCTCGTTTTGGATATTAAGAAACGTTATCCCGGGATTATGCTCGACATGCAGCTTGAGGCCGGCGAGGAGCGCGTGGCGCTGCTGGGCGCCTCGGGTTGCGGCAAGAGCTGTACGCTGCGCTGCATCGCTGGCGTGGAGACGCCCGACGAGGGCAAGATCGCCGTCAACGGCGTGACCTTTTTTGACTCGGCGGCGGGCATCAACCTGTCCCCCCAGGAGCGAAAATGCGCCCTGTTGTTCCAAAACTATCAGCTGTTTCCCAACATGACGGTGGCCGATAACGTATGCGCCGGCGTAAAGGATGCGGGCGACGCCGCCGCGCGCAAAAAGCTCGCCGAGCGCTATCTGGGCATTTTCGGTCTGGCGGATTTTGCCGACCGCTATCCCGCGCGACTCTCGGGCGGTCAGCAGCAACGTGTGGCGCTTGCCCGCATGGTGGCGGCACACCCGGACATTTTTATGTTCGACGAGCCCATGAGCGCACTCGATTCCTATCTTAAGAGTGCCCTCGAGCAGAACATGCTCGACCTGTTCGATGTGTGCAACCGCACCGTGCTCTATGTGAGCCACGACATCGACGAAGCATGCCGCCTCTGCCAGCGCATCTGCGTGATGCACGACGGGCATGTCGAGGAGATCGGCTCCGTCGAGGACGTGGTCCGCCTCCCGCAGACGCTGGCGGCGCTGCGCTTGACGGGCTGC
>DBEZXW010000019.1:0-19722 GCA_048291725.1 Collinsella sp.
GAACAGGAGTCGCTCGAGCTCGTCGGGCGGCAGGTTGAGGAGCTCGTCGCCGGGACGGTGCAGGCAGACCTTCCTGAGCTTGCCGATCTCGGAAGGCACGTGCAGACCTTTCGTCATGGCCTCCTACCTTTCTTTCGGGCCTTTCGGCCGAATCTCTCAGCGCCCTTCCATAGCGGACGCTGCTTGCTGACAGCTCTAGTTATATCCAAATTCCACCCGCAATTCCACCTCGCCCCCGAACGGTCAACAAAGTGCGATGAACGGTATATCGCATGTGATTCCCCCATGATGTACTTCGGCGTTCTAAAGTAACTTTTCTAAGGTAAACGCTCTTTTTTCCTAAAAACCATTTGCAATTGCATCTCTAAACTTTTGATTCAGAATTGCATAGCTAAATCGGTTTTATGTATATAAATGATGTTTGTTTACGTTTCCGTCTGCATTCAATGATATTCAGCTATCTATCATTCTTATTCACACTTACGTACCAGTTGAGTGAGGATATAGACCACTTGCAGACGAGCAGGGCGTCAGTCCTATGACTTGCCAGCGTAAGAAGTAGGTAAAGATACCGTTCACGCGATACGTCCGTGCCAGCGGTCGACTAAATTGAGACAATAGAGAAAAGTGTTAGGCTACCGTCCTCTGTGGGGACTGAACGGACAGATGCATATGCCGAGCAAAATCGAAAAAAAGCAAGCCGCCGCAAAGCTGCGCAAACCGCCGCGCGACTTCTCGTACACGCAAAACCGAGAGCTCAGCTGGCTACGCTTTGACAACCGCGTGCTCGACGAAGCCTTCGACGAAACCGTTCCGTTATTCGAGCGACTAAAGTTCGTCTCGATCTTCGAGTCCAACCTCGACGAGTTCCTTATGGTGCGCGTGGGCGGCCTGTCCGATCTGGCGGAGCTCAAAAAACAACCTGTCGACAACAAGAGCAATATGACCGCCTCCGAACAGGTCGATGCTGTCATGGCCGAAATGCCCGGGCTCCTTACCCGTTGGGAGTCCATCTTTAAGAGCATCGAGGGCAAGCTCGACACCTTGGGCGTTCACCGCGCCCACATCGATTCGCTTACGCCCGAGGAGCGCACCTTTGTAACCCGCTACTTCCAGGCCTACGTGTCGCCGGTCATCTCGCCGCTGGTCATCGATCCTCGCCACCCCTTCCCCAACCTGCGCAATGGCGCACTCTATCTGGCCTGTGGTCTGGACGGCGCCACCGACGAGGAGAGCCTGCTGGGCCTTATCGAGATTCCCGCCTCGATGAACCGCGTGGTCGAGATCCCCTCGCCCACCGGCACCTACTCCTACATCTTGCTCGAGGACGTCATCCTCGCCTGCCTGGACAGCTGCTTTGGCTCCTACAAGCCACTCGACCGCGCGCTCATCCGAGTCACCCGCAACGCCGACATCGATCCGGACGGCGAGGGCGTCGAAGAGGAAGAGGACTACCGCCAGCACATGAAGCGCATTCTCAAGAAGCGCCTGCGTCTGCAGCCGGTTGTGCTCGCGGTCTCGGGGTCGCTCGAGAAGGCGACGCTCAAGACCATCCGCAAGGCGCTCGAGCTTTCGCGCCGCTCGGTCTTTACCTGCGATATCCCGCTCGACCTGGGCTACGTCTTTGGCATTGAGGGCAAGATTCCCGAGCACCTGCGCAACGAGCTCCTCTTTACGCCGTTTAAGCCGCAGCCCAACCCCACCATCGATATGACCCGCTCCATCCGCGAACAGGTGCTGCAGGGCGACAAGCTGCTCTTTTATCCCTACGAGGCCATGAACCCCTTCCTGGATCTGGTGCACGAGGCCGCCTACGACCCCGAGTGCATCTCGCTGCGCATCACACTCTACCGCGTGGCCAAGCAGAGCCGCCTGTGCGAGTCGCTGATCGATGCTGCCGAGAACGGCAAAGAGGTCACGGTGCTCATGGAACTTCGTGCCCGCTTTGACGAGCAGAACAACATCGAGTGGGCCGAGCGTCTGGAAGAGGCGGGCTGCACCGTCATCTATGGTTCCGAGGGCTTTAAATGCCACTCAAAGATCTGCCAGCTCACCTATCGCGAGGGCATGGCGCTCACCCGCCTCACGCTTTTGGGCACCGGCAACTTTAACGAGAAGACGGCCAAACTCTACAGCGACTTTATGCTCATGACAGCCCATCCCGGCATCGGTGAAGACGCCAACCTGTTCTTCCGCAATCTGTCGCTGGGCAACCTGCGCGGCGACTACCGCTTCCTGGGTGTGGCGCCCGTCGGACTGAAACCGCTCATCATGCGCGGGCTTGACCGCGAGATTCAGCGCGCCCTTGCCGGCGAGCCCGCCCGCGTGTTCTTTAAGCTCAACTCGCTGACCGACCGCGAGGTCATCAACAAGATCGCCGAGGCATCGTGTGCCGGCGTGCGCGTAGACATGATCATCCGCGGCATCTCGTGCCTCAAGCCCGGTATTCCGGGCAAGACCGAGAACGTGCATGTCCGCTCCATCGTCGGACGCTTTTTGGAGCACGCGCGCGTCTATGCTTTCGGCGTGGACTCGGACATGATTTACCTGAGCTCGGCAGACATGATGACGCGCAACACCGAGCACCGCGTGGAGATCGCCTTCCCCGTGCTCGACCCCACCTGCCGCGCCCTGGTGCACGAGTACATGGGCATGCAGCTGCGCGACAACGTGAAGGCCCGCAGCCTCACGAGCGACGGCACCTGGGTCCCCGTGGAGCGTGCAGAGGGTGAGAAACCCTTCAACTCGCAGGAGGCTCTGCTGGAGCGCGCCTATCGCAACGCCGAAGCCGCGCCCGAGCCCGTCATTGAGGCGGAACCTGCCCCCGAGGCCGAGCCGCAGCCAGTAGCACCCAAGGTCCAAGAGGTCCAGGCGACCGTCATTGAGCCCGAGCCTGCACCTGCACCTCAGCCCGATCCGCAGGTCATCAAGCCCGCACCCGAGACGAGCGCCCGTCGCGATAAGCCCGCCGGCAAGACCAAGGCCATCGAGCGCCATCGCCCCGGCCGCGTGCGTATGGGCCTGGGTCTGATCGGCCTGGGTCTTAAGACGCTCATTACAGGCAAGACGAAATAGTCGTTTGTAGAAGCAGTTTGTAGAAGCGCCCCGCATTTGAGGAAAGCCTCGGATGCGGGGCGCTTTTCCCTGCTACCATGGTGCGAGCAACAACGCGAATGACAGGCAGGAATATGAAGCTCACTATAGAATCGATGACCTACGGCGCCGACGGGCTGGCGCACGCCGACAACGGCAAGGCCGTCTTTGTGCAGGGTGCCGTGGCAGGCGACACCGTCGAGGCCGAGGTCGTACAGGACGGCAAGTCGTTCATGCGTGCCCGCACCACCGAGATTCTGGAGCCAAGCCCCGATCGCATTCAGCCTCCCTGCCCCTTCGTGGGCATCTGCGGCGGCTGCTCGTGGGGCAATCTCTCACGCACGGCACAGCTCGCCGCCAAGGAGCAAAATCTGCGCTCCACGCTCGAGCGCATCGGCAAGTTCAGCCCCGATCAAGTCGATGAACTGGTGCAACCCATCCGCCACACCAAGGATGATTGGGGCTACCGCAATAAAATCGAACTCGAGCCGACCGTTGTAAACGGCCGCGTGCGTCTTGGCATGCACGGTGTCGATCCTCGCAAGATCGTGACCGTCGATTCGTGCCCGTTGTTCGACAAACGCTTCCCCAAGGCACTCAAATCGGTCGTCGGCGCGCTCAATTATCTGAGCGGCAGCCACGACCTGGGCCTTGAGCGCGTGGGCATTCGCGCCTCGCGTCGCACCAAGGCACTCGAGGTGGCGCTCTGGACGCCTACGGGCTCTTTCCCGCGCTCGCAAGTCTCGCGCGTGTTGGCAGACGCCGCGCACCCCACAAGTGTCGTACGCGTGATGAGCAAGGGCGAAAAGAAGGCCCGCCGTGTTTCCAAGGTCGAAATGCTCGCCGGAGAGGGCTCATGGACCGAGAATATCGCCGACGGCCAAATGCGTCTTTCGGCCCCGTCGTTCTTCCAGGTCAACACCAAGGGTGCCGAGATTTTGATCGAGCTTGTCATGGAAGCGCTCGACCCGCAGGAAGACGAGCTTGCCGTGGACCTGTACTGCGGTGCCGGTACCTTTACCCTGCCGCTCGCCCGCCGCTGCGACTTTGTCGCCGCCGTCGAGGCCTACGGCCCGGCCGTGCGCGACCTGCGCCGCAACCTCGAGATCAACAAGCTCGATAACGTCGACGTCATCGGCGGCGACGCGGTGCGCGAGTTCCCCGATCAGGACGCCGACGTCTTGGTGGTCGACCCGCCGCGTGCGGGCCTCGCCCCCGAAGCCATCGACCTTATCGCCAGCACGAGCGCTCGCGATGTCGCCTACGTGAGCTGCGATCCGGCCACCCTGGCGCGCGACCTCAAGCGCTTTGTCGAGGAAGGCACCTTCTCCCCCGTAAAGATCACGCCAGTCGACCTGTTCCCACAAACCTTCCACTGCGAGGCCGTCGTCCACCTTAGGCGCAACTAGCCACTTAATCATTGCTCAAAAAATCATTGGGAAATCGAGCGTGGCAAGCGGAGGTCTTCGGGGTATAAGACGGCTAATTGTATGCCGCCTATGAAAGGAACCCTCATGCCCAGCGTTGCCGTTCTCGCCGCCGATGGCTTTGAAACTATTGAATGCTTGACCATGGTCGATGTCATGCGTCGCGGCGGCGTGCGTGCCACGCTCGTCTCGATCATGCCCACGCGCGAGGTCGTAAGCTCGTTGCAGATCCCCGTGACCTGCGATGCGCTCTTTGATGAGATCAACTTTGACGAGTACGACTGCGTCGTGCTGCCCGGCGGCCTGCCCGGTGCCACCAACCTGCGCGCCGATCAGCGCGTCTGCGACGTGGTCTGCGAGTTCGCCGCGACCAAGCACGTCGCCGCCATCTGCGCCGCCCCGTTTATCCTGGGCGAGCTCGACCTGCTCGAGGGGCGCCACGCCACGTGTTTCCCTGGCTTTGAGAAAAGCTTCCCCGAGGGCGCCTATACCGGCGAGAAGGTTACGCAAGACGGCAACATCATCACCGCCAGCGGCATGGCCCAGTCGCTCCCCTTTGCGCTTGAGCTGCTGCGCACGATCGCCGGCGACAAGGCTGTCGAGAAGGTCGCCGAGGGCATCCAACTATGATTTTGGCTTCGCAATCACCGCGCCGCATAGAGCTGATGCGCGAGGCAGGCTACAACATTCGCGTGATTCCCGCGGATATCGACGAAACGCCCTTTGATGGCGAGGCCCCGCTCACGCTTGTCGAGCGCTTGGCACGCGCCAAGGCGGCTGCCGTTGCTGCCGAGTATGCCGAGCCCAATGAGCTGACGGTCGCGGCCGACACCATCGTCACCTTCGACGGCAAGATTTTGGGCAAGCCGGCAACCGAGGGCGAGGCGCGCACCATGCTCCGTGAGCTTTCGGGCCGCACGCACCAGGTCGCAACCGGCGTCTGCATCGTTAAGGCAGGCGATACGGCCACCCCGCATGCCGCCGAGAGCCTGTCGTTTGTCGATATGACCGACGTGAAATTCTACGAGCTCACCGACGAGCAGATCGAGCACTACGTTGCCTCGGGTGAGCCCATGGATAAGGCCGGCGCCTACGGCATCCAGGGCACAGGCGGCCGCATGCTCGTGCACGATATTTCGGGCGACTTCTATAACGTGGTGGGTCTACCCATCGCCCGCGTCGCGCGCGCGATTCAAAAACTCTCGTAATTGCATCTGGCGCTGGGTATCCCCCAGCGCCTACAATTTTGGCGTACCGTACGGATCCCGACCGGGCACAAGGCGCGGCGGAAAACCGATAGGAGTTAAACATGGATACACTGCTCGAGGCCATTGACGTCTGCGATGTCGATGGCTTTTGCTATGGCAACTATACGGACGAGGAGGCCGGCACCGGTTGCACCGTAATCGTGGCACCCGAGGGCGCCACCGGCGGCGTTGACGTTCGCGGCGGTGCTCCCGCTTCGCGCGAGACCGACCTGCTGCGACCCGAGAACACCGTCGACAAGGTCCACGCCGTCTGCCTTTCTGGCGGATCGGCCTTTGGCCTCGAGGCTGCAAGCGGCGTCGCTCGCGAGCTTGAGAGCCGCGGCATCGGCCTTCCCGTCGGCCCCACGCAGGTGCCTATCGTGTGCTCGAGCTGTATCTTCGACCTCGCCTTTGGTAACCCCACCGTTCGCCCCGACATTGAGGCCGGCATCGCCGCCGTGCGCGAAGCACTCGACAACACCCCCACCAAGCTCGAACAGGGCAACGTAGGCGCCGGCACGGGCGCTACCGTGGGTAAGCTCATGGGCCCCGCTACCTGCATGAAGGCCGGCCTTGGCGCTGCCGCCGTGGCGCTCGGCCCCATCAAGGTGGGCGCCGTGGTCTCGGTCAACGCCTGCGGCAACGTTGTCGACCCCTTCACCGGCGAGCGGGTCGCCGGTATGCGCGCCGCAGCCGATAGCGACCAGATCGTCGACATGGAACTCGCAGCCTTTGCCGCCGCCGGATCCATGCAGATGCCGCTCGACCGCACCAACACCACCATCAGCTGCATCGTCACCAACGTGGAACTCACTAAGGCACAAGCCACCAAGGTCTCCCAGATGGCCGCAGACGCCTACGCACACGCCATCCGTCCCACACACACCACCAACGACGGCGACACTATCTACACCCTCGCCAGCGGCAAACTGGGCGCCCAGGCAAGCGCCACCGTTCCCCTAGACCTGCTGGGCATGCTCGCCGTAAGGACTTTGCAAACCGCCATCGTAAACGGAGCCAAAACCGCCAAAACCTCCCACGGCATCCCCGGCGCCGCGAAGTAACCCCCACTCGACCGTCGGTCGGAGGCGGGCGGGCGTTACGTTTGCTGCTCTACAGTCCTATGCAAGACGAAGGCCACATTAAGTGGCCTTCTTTGCATGCGGAACTCGCGACAAACGTAATGCCCGCCCGCCTCCGACCGACTACCAACTAATATTTTTTCAGCCCAGGCCCCTGTGTACCGCGCGTCGAAGATCTTCAAATTCAAATAACCTGACAATCGATTCTTATAGCAGAGGCCCCTTGGCCTTTAGTTTGATACAAGTTCCGCACGAGCCGGAAAGCACTTAATGTGCTTTCCGTGCGAGCAGGACTGTTCGCAGTAGCAAACTAAAGGCCAAGGGGCCCAGTCAACCTATCAGCAGCGATTACTCAACAGTTAGTTGAATTTGAAGATCTTAGAGGCAAGACGGTATAGGCCGAGTGTGGTTTTGTCTCCGGCCCGTCCGCGCAGATTGGTGAAGAACCCGACCACGCCGTAGCGGGCACGACGATACATGCGCTCGTCGTAGGCCTTCAAATCATTCCACAGCGTCTTTAGGCGCTCGTCGGCGCAATCTTCCTCGGAAAGCTTGGTGAGCACTGAGCAGATCGCCATCATCATGGTGAAGTAGCCCATCATGTACGAGCGCAGACGAGACGACTCAACATCGCTGTACAGGTGGTACGACTCCATCATGATACGCGTAACACGGAACTGCTGGTCCAGACGCTTGACCATCGTGGCCTCGTTGACACTCTGGCCCTCGCGACCGATAAAGTAGCGATAGAGGTCGATGTCGGCGTAGTACATGGTCTTGCAACGCGGCAGCGGCACGTAGGCGTAGATGTTGTCCACATAGAACGTGTGCGGCGGCATGGGAAGGTTGGACTCGCGCAGCACATCCGTGCGATAGCACAGGCTGTGCATGAGCAGGTTCTGGTCCAGGCGAAAATGACCGATCTGATCCCAGGAAAAGATCTTTTTGCGCGGCAGGGCAAATTTGTAGCCAATAGCGGTATGCGTGCCCTCGTAAACCTTCTCGTACACGTAGTTCGAGATAAACAGGTCAACGCGCTGGTCGCGCTCCTCAAAGCCACGCAGAATCGACAGCATGGTCGAAAGGGCAGCGCCGTCAAGCCAGTCGTCCGAATCAACAACCTTGTAGTAGGTGCCCTGCGCCTCGCGCAGACCCGAAAGGACGGCAATACCGTGACCGCCGTTCTCCTGGTGCACCGCGCGGATGATTCCAGGATAACGGGCCTCCCACTCGTCGGCCTTATCGGCCGTCTCGTCCTTGGAGCCGTCGTCCACCACGATAATCTCGATATCGGTGGCGTAATTGCTCCCCTCCAAGATGGAGGTGATGCAATGGTCCATGTCCTTGGCGGCGTTATACGAGGGAATACCGAATGTTATGACTTTATGCATGGCAGGCGATAATCTCATCCGAAAGATCGAGGGCGGAATTGGTCACAGCGTCCATATCGTAGTAACGATACTCGGCCAGACGACCCACCGGGTGGAAGTTCGTCAGGTTCTGGACGCGCTCAAGATAGCGCTCATAGAGCTCACGGTTCTCGGGCTCAAGAATGGCGTAGTACGGCGTCTCGCCCGAGCCGGGCGTATAGGCCTTGGAGTACTCCTTCATGATGGTGGTCTTGCCGGGCAGGACCTGACCGGTCATGTTCTTGAACTCGGTGATACGCGTGTAGTCCTCGCTCGTGGTGTAGTTGACGGTGCCCACGGGCTGGAACTGGTCCATATCGAGCGTCTCGAACTTCATATCGAGCGTGCGGTACGGCAACGCACCCAAGTCGAGGTTGAACAGCTCGTCGAGTGGACCGGTGTAGACGATCTCGCCACCATAGACCTTGCCGTCGATCTTGACGGTGGTCTCGTCGATCTCAAAGAGATCGCGGGCGTCCACGTCGCAGAACACGTCGATCAGGTCGTGGTCGAGCATGTGCTCAAAGAGCGCCGTGTAGCCCTCCTGCGGCATGCCCTGGAAGGGAGCTTGCGGGAAGTAGCGGTCATCATCGCCCACAAAGACGGGAACGCGGCCGGTGATCGAGGGATCGATCTGATCGGGCGTCTGGCCCCACTGCTTCATGGTGTAATGCAAAAAGACGTTCTCGTAGACGTAATCAGCGACCTCGGCCAAGTCGGGGTCGTTCTTCTTACGCAGCTCCATAATGGGCACCTTGACATCCTTGCCAAAGGTCTCCACGAGCTTCTGATACAGCTCCTCGCCGCGCTCGTCGCCAAAGGCGAGCTTGAGACTCGCATGGTTGAAGGGCACGGGCGTAAGGGTACCGTTGATGTTGGCGAGCACCTTGTGCTGATAATCCGTCCACTTGGTAAAGCGCGACAGGAAATTGTGCACGCGCTCGTTAAAGGTGTGATAGATATGCGGACCGTACTCGTGGATCAGGATTCCGGCCTCGTCAGTGCAGTCATAGGCATTGCCCGCAATGTGGCTACGGCGCTCCAAAACGGCAACACGATAGCCGATGGTCTCGGCGAGACGGCGGGCGCAAACGGCACCGGCATATCCAGCACCGACGACAATCATGTCGTACGCGCCGGCGTTAAAGCCTTCAGGCAGGCCTGAGGTAATCTGCATCGATACTCCTTGTCAAAAGCCACGGGCTCATTAGCTGGGCTTTTCTCGAACATTCTTCGAGACATATTTATCAGAGCGATTATAGCGCTAATGCGTCCTATAATGAGCTTGCCACACAAGGAAAGCTCAAGCACAGCGGCGAACATAATTGAAAGGTAGACCCGCTAGCAGCGGGTTTATTCGTGAACAGCCGGGCGCCTGGAGCTTAGCGAAACGCTTGTAAGGAGTAACATGAGCGATTTCCTAAACCGTATGAAGTCTGCCGCCAAGGCCGACCTTAAGACGATCGTCCTGCCCGAGGGCGAGGATCCGCGCACTATCGTCGCGGCCACCAAAATCATCGAGGAGGGCCTGGCAAAGATCGTCATCCTGGGCAACCCCGACGAGATCAACGTTCCCGGCGCTACCGTTATCGACCCACGCAATGCCGAGAAGCACGAGGAGTACGCACAGAAGTTTGCCGAGCTCCGCGCCAAGAAGGGCGTCACCATCGAGCAGGCTCGCGCCCAGGTGATGGACGCCACCTACTTTGGCACCATGATGGTCAAGATGGGCGATGCCGACGGCCTGGTCTCCGGCGCCTGCCACTCCACCGCCGACACCCTGCGCCCCGCGCTGCAGATCCTCAAAACCGCCCCGGGCACCAAGCTGGTCTCGGCCTTCTTCGTGATGTGCACCGACACCCCGCAGTTCGGCACCGACGGCACGCTGATCTTCGCCGACTGTGGTCTCAACATCAACCCGTCCTCCGACGAACTCTCCGAGATCGCCATCGCCTCCGCTCACTCCTGGTCCACCTTCATGGGCAACGTTGAGCCGCACGTGGCCATGCTCTCCTACTCCACCATGGGTTCCGCCGGTGGCGAGGTCGCCAAGAAGGTCCAGGAGGCCGTGAAGTTCTGCAAGGAGAAGGCTCCCGAGCTCGCCATCGACGGCGACCTGCAGCTCGACGCCGCCATCGTCCCCACCGTCGCCCAGCTCAAGGCTCCCGGCTCCTCCGTTGCCGGCAAGGCCAACGTGCTCGTGTTCCCCGACCTCGAGGCCGGCAACATCGGCTACAAGCTGGTCCAGCGCTTCGCCGGTGCCGACGCTTACGGCCCCATCCTGCAGGGCATCGCCAAGCCGGTCAACGACCTGTCGCGTGGCTGCTCTGCCGACGACATCGTGGGTGTCGTGGCCATCACCGCCGTCCAGGCTCAGATGGCTGAGTAGCGGACGCACTCCCCCGAAGGCCGTACGGGCTAACCCCTGAAAACGTCCTCGACCAATGAAACGCCCCCGTTCTGCTCCTTCGGAGCTACGAACGGGGGCGTTTCTGGTCTGCGGATTGTTTTCAGGGGTTAGCCCGTACGGCCTTCTACCGCTACGTAGCAATTAGGGCATCTGGAGTGGACGGCGGCTTGGCTACGAGCTGAGGCTGAAGATCTGGATGGCCGGGTGCCGTTGCTGGGAGTGCAGGCGTTACTGGCGATGGTCACTTTGGGACTGGTATTTCCGCCTGCTAGCAAAAAGGCCTCCGGAGCTGTTGCTTTGGAGGCCTTTCGTTTACTTGCAAATGCGCGCGTTAGTTGTTCTTGGTCAGGCGCTCGACGTCGTGGGCGATCATGTATTCCTCGTCGGTGGGGATGACCATGACCGTGACGGCGGAACCGGCGGCACTGATGACCTGCGGGCCGTTGCCCACGGCCTCGCGGTTCTTATTGTTGTCGATGCGTACGCCCAGCCACTCAAAGCAGTCGCAGAAGGCCTTGCGGATCGACCAGTCGTTCTCGCCGATGCCGGCGGTAAAGGTGATGGTGTCCACGCCCGCCATGGAAGCGATCATGGAGCCAGCCTGCTGCATGGCCTTATAGGCGAACATATCAAAGGCGAGCAGGCAGCGCTCGTCGCCCTCGGAGGCGCGTGTACGGATGTCGCGGGCGTCGTTGGAGATGCCCGAGATGGCAAGCAGACCAGACTGCTTGTTCATCATGTCATCGACTTCCTGATAGCTGTAGCCGCCCTCGCGCTGGAGGTAGCACACGGTGGCCGGGTCGATGGAACCACAACGGGTGCCCATCATCAGGCCATCGAGCGGCGTGAGACCCATCGTGGTGTCGCGGCACACGCCGTCCTCGATAGCAGCGAGCGAAGCACCGTTGCCCAGATGGCACGAAAGCAGGCGGTGGCAGCGCGAACCCAGGATCTCCTTGGCCATCATCCACTCATAGCGGTGGCTCGTGCCGTGGGCGCCGTACTTGCGCACGTGGTACTTGTCGCAAACGTCCTTGGGCAGCGCGTAGGTGTAGGCAACCTCGGGCATGGTCATGTGGAACGAGGTGTCGAAGACCGCCACGTTGGGCAGCTCCGGATACTTCTCACGGCAATACTCAATCGCTGCGGCCTCGCCGTAGTTGTGCAGCGGAGCAAGCGGTGCCACCTCAAGAATCTTGGCCATAACCTCGTCGTCGACAACCGCGGAATCATCGAAGTGCCAGCCGCCCTGAACGATACGATGCCCAATGCCATCAATCGTAAAGTCGGTCTTCTCGAGCTCCTCGAGCACGCGAGCGATAGCAGAGCGATGATCGGGGAAAGGGACCTCCTCGGTCTGCTTAGCGCCACCGTTCTCGGAGTGGCCAAAGATGCCCATGTCCGATCCGATACGCTCGCAGTTGCCCTTGGCGAAAACCTCGCGGGTATCGGTATCCAAAAGCTGATATTTGAGGCTTGAGCTGCCGGCGTTGACAACAAGTACGTTCATGAGACTCCTTTGCAGTGCAATACGGTCGACGCAGACCCCTTAAGGCGGCCGCATGTTAATAAGAAGTTATCATAACTTAATAAATAGCTATCAGGCATATCGCCCAACGAGCACAAAAGAAGGGCCGAACGGCACTCGGTCGTCCAGCCCCTCCCCTCTTGCAATTACTTGCCGTTGACGATGCGCTCGACGTCGGAAGCGATCATGAACTCCTCGTCCGTAGGGATGACGAAAATCTTGACCTTGGAATCCTTGGCAGACAGGCACCAAGCGCCGTCACCACGCAGGGCGTTGCGCGCATGATCCATCTTGACGCCCATAAAGGCCAGACGGTCGGCAACGCCAGCGCGAACAGCCGGAGCGTGCTCGCCGATGCCGGCGGTAAAGACCAGGGTGTCCATGCCGCACATGGAAGTGGCCATCTCGGCAGCCTTGGCGGCAATCTTGTAGACGAACATATCGAAGGCGAGCTGAGCCTCGGGGTCACCGGCAGCGGCGAGCTCCTCGACGTTGCGGCAGTCGTTGGTCTTGCCGCCGGTCACAGCCAAAAGGCCGGACTTCTTGTTCATCATCTCATCGACCTCGTCGAAGGTGTAGCCGCCTTCGCGTTGCAGGTAGCACACGGTAGCCGGGTCGATGGAGCCGCAGCGGGTGCCCATCATGACGCCGTCGAGCGGGGTGAGGCCCATGGTGGTGTCCATGCACTTGCCGTCCTCGATGGCGCACAGGGAAGCGCCGGAGCCGATATGGCACACGACGACCTTGCGAGCCTCGCCGTTGGTCATCTCGGCGACCTTCTTGGAGATGTAACGGTAGCTGGTGCCGTGGGCGCCGTACTTACGGATGTGCAGCTTGTCGCAGACGTCCTTGGGCAGGGCGTAAGTCTTGGCGACCTCGGGCATGTTGAAGTGGAAAGCGGTGTCGTAGACCGTGACGTTGGGCAGGTCGGGATACTGCTCCAGGCAGTACTCGATAACGTTGGCCTCGGGGTTGTTGTGCAGCGGCGCCAGCGGAGCGACCTCGCGGATCTTGGCGAGGACGTCCTCGTCGACGAGGGAGGAATCGCCGAAGTACCAGCCACCCTGAACGATACGGTGACCAATGCCCTCGATCTTGACGCCGTTGGCCTCGAGGTCCTTCAGAACGACCTCGATGGCGACCTTGTGGTCGGGGAACTCGATGTTCTCGGTCACCTTCTTGGAACCGTTGGCAGCGTGGGTGAAGGTACCGCCGGTAAAGCAGACGCGCTCGCAGGAGCCCTTTGCGGACACCTTGTGGGACTTGGTATCGATGACCTGATACTTAAGGGTCGAAGATCCTGCGTTGACGACCAGAACGTTCATGTGTCTCCCTACTAACAGGCGGTGTGGCGCCGCCAGGTTACATACGCTTCAATAATAAACCCAAACGCCCTCGCGCTCGGGTTTATTGCGTTGATATATAAGTTATCGGTGCTTGAGCTTCCGTTTCATTGCAAGGAAAAAGCGCCCTCAGATGAGGTTCTCGCCCAGGTTCTTGCCGCCGAGAACGTGCATATGGAAATGCATGACGGTCTGACCGGCGTTGACGCCCTTGTTGGAGATGACGCGGAAACCGTCCTCCAGGCCCTTGGCCTTAGCGACCTCCTGGATGGCGTGAGCCATGGCGCCCATGGTCTCGGCCGGCACGTTATCGGCGATATCGCTGTAGTGCTTCTTGGGGATCACGAGCGTGTGGACCGGCGCCTGGGGGTTGAGGTCGTCGAAGGCGATGACCTGGTCGTCCTCATAGACAACGGTCGAGGGAATCTCGTGGTTGGCAATTTTGCAGAAGATGCAATCGCACATGGTTGGTTCCTTTCTCACAGACCAAGGTAATTATATTTGGTCGGGATGGTTAGAACGAGAGGTTGTCGTCGGCGTTGGCGGCTTCGCCGTCGGCGAGCACGTCGTTGCCGTCGACGTCCTTAAGAAGCACCGAGACCTTCTGCTCGGCATCGGACAGGCGGGTGCGCAGGCTCTTGAGGAGCTCGACGCCGCGGGTATAGCTCTCGAGCGACTCCTCGAGCTCCATATCGCCCGACTCCAAGCTGCGGATGATGAGCTCCAGCTCCTGCGAGGCCTGCTTGTACGTAAGCTGCTCGACCGGGGTCTTCTCTGCCATATCTGTTTCCTTTCCTAAAGGTTTATCGCTATGAAACGCGGCCTACTCGACCGTATTGACCGTTGCTGCCACGTTGCCGTCTGCCATGCGCACGCGGATGGCGTCGCCCGGCTTAAAGGTCTTGGCGCTCGTAGCCACACCGTCATCGCTGTACGCGATGGAGTAACCGCGGGCAAGTACCTTAAGCGGCGACAGGGCATCGAGCGACGCGGCGGCTCGGCCCAGGTCGGACGCGGGCTTGCCGAGCATCGTACGTCCCTGATGCTCCAGACGGGAACTCGCAAGCGTGAGCGCATGGCGTTTGCCATCGAGCCCCGAGGTGCTTGCAACCAGACGCTCGGGCAAGCGTTCAAAGCTGGATCGGAAAGCTCCGACCGAGCGTACTATGGCACCCGACAGGCGATCGGCGGTCAGCGCAAGCTCCGATTCGCGACGCTCGACCATAAATGTGGGGTCGTTGAGGCACGGGCGGCATGCAGCCGCATCGAGCGCATCGCCCAAGCGGGCCGTATAGGTATCCCAGGCACGGCGACCGCGCTGATCGAGCATCTCCAGGTCGACCTGGGCCGACCCAATCATCGATGCCATCGCGGCACCCAGACGCTGATGGCGTGCCTCGAGCACATCGGCCAACTCCGTCATAGCCGGCGCCACCGATTCTGCCGCCGCCGTGGGCGTGGAGGCGCGGCGGTCGCTCACCATGTCGCAAATCGAGGTATCGGGCTCATGGCCGATACCGGTCACCACGGGCACGGGACAGGCAGCCACCGCACGGGCAAGCTCCTCGTCGTTGAAGGTCATGAGGTCCTCAAAGGAGCCGCCGCCGCGCACCAGCAAGATGCAGTCGGGCGCCGGCGTGATTGCGGCGGCACGGCGCAGGCCCTCAATAAGCTCGGCCGGCGCACCCTCGCCTTGAACCTTAGCGCCCACGCAGACGAGCTCGACGAGCGGGTTGCGACGACGCAATGTGCGCTTGACGTCGTCGATTACGGCACCCGAAAGCGAGGTAACGACCGCCACGCGGGAGCAGAACACCGGGATGCGGCGCTTGCGCGCTTCGTCCATCAGGCCCTCGCGGCGTAGCTTTTCGGCCAGTTGCGCCACTTGTTGACGCAGCAGACCCTCGCCCGCCAGCGAAAATGAGCGAGCGACAAAGCTCATGCGGCCCGTGGCCTTATAGAGATTGAAGCTGCCCTTAAAGCTCACCTGCATGCCATCGCGCAAGTCGAAGGTGCGCTTAAGGTAGGCGCCCTTCCAGATGATGCAGTCAACGGCGGCCGAGTCGTCCTTAATCTGGAAGTAGCAGTGACCGCTTCGGGCATTGGGGCCACGGAAACCCGTGACCTCGCCCAGAACGCTCAGCTGCGGAATGGCATCGAGCGCACCGGCGGCGATCTCTACCGCCTGGCTCACGCTGAGTTCTTTACGCTCCTGCTCGTCCGAACCGTCGAACTCGGCGGAAACGGCATTGCCGGTCAGATTCCAGCCTGCCACGCAGCCTCCTTTCGTTATCGTGCACAAGGGCTCCGGCCCTGCGCAAATTCAAGTCCAACACATAGTACAGCGCCGCGGGGACACAAATCTCCGCGGCGCCTGTCAAGCCAATTTGTTATCGGTTGGAGTTTCTGTTGTAGCGAGCCATCAGGTAGAGCAGCTGAATGATCGAAGTGAGCGCTGCAGCAACATAGGTAAGCGCGGCTGCCGTCAGGACCTTCTTGGCACCATTGACCTGCTTGGAGCTCATGCCCGACTGCTCGATGTACGCCACGGCGCGGCGGCTGGCATCAATCTCGACCGGCAGCGTAACCAGTTGGAACAGCACGCTAAACGAGAAGAAGATCAGTGCGAGGGATGTGAGCCCGGCAATGTTCATAAACAGGCCCAAGAGCAACACGATGGTCCAAGTGTTCTGGGTAAAGTTGACAACCGGAACCAGGGCGGTACGCACTTTCATCATGGCGTAACCGCTTTGACGCTGGGCGGCATGGCCCGCCTCGTGGCAGGCGACGGCAACGCTTGCGACCGACCCGCCCGAACGGTTGGCATCCGAGAGATACAGGTTATTGTCCTGCGGGTTGTAATGGTCGGTGAGCTCGCCGGCGACACCCTTGATACCCACGGCGTTGCAGCCGTTGGCGTCGAGCATGCGGCGAGCGACCGTGGCGCCCGTGTCGCCGTCCGAGCGAACCTTGGACCAGGTTTTGTATGTCGAGTTGATGTAGTTCTGTGCGGCAAGGCCAAGCACCGTGCAGACAAGAACAACCAGCAGGTACAGCGGGTCGATGCCAAAGCCGTATCCATAGTAATAAGGCATGCGAATTCCTCCGAATCGAGTTACACGTTGGAGGCATTTTACCCACTCGCCCAGCCAACGAGACACCATCGATGTTTTGGCATTGCAGCTCTAGAACGACGTTTACAGCGTTTAGTAAAACCGCGTAACTATAGAAGCTCGATTTTGCCGTCCTTCACGGTGAGTCCCATATTGCCGGAAAGCAGATCGTCCAGACGCGAGCCCACAAGCTCAAAGCGCCAGCCTTCGCGCAGGGGGCTCTGCTCGGGGTGCTCAATATAGTCGGCCAGGTCATCGCGCGAGGCAATGACCGAGGTCGCCACGCCCGAGCGCTCGGCAACTAGGCGAATGAGCGCATACATCAGGTCCGTCACGCTCTCCAACTCCGGCGAAATCTGACGGTGCCCGCGCACCATGAGCGGCAGGCGATCGTGCGGGCAGCTCGCGCCGCGCTTGATGGCCATGAGCGCACCGTCCACGTCGCGCTCCCCCAGCTGATCGGTGCCGCGGATGCTGCGGAACTCCTCAACGCGCACAGGATTGCGCTTGACGAGCGCCAGCAGCGTGTCGTCGGACATGACCCACTTGCGCGGGATGTTACGGCGCTCGGCGCGGTCCTCGCGCCAGGCGGCGAGCTCGCGCGCGATGCCCAACTGGTGACGGCTGCACGAATTGATGCGTTTGACCTTGCGGAACGCCTCGTGGCGATCGGCGCGATAGTGCGACTCGTCAGCCAGCGGGCGCAGCTCGTCGAGCACCCAGTCCACACGGCCCAGCTCGCGCAGGCGGCTCATCATCTCGGTATAGGCGACGATCAGGTACTTGACGTCGTCGATCGCATACTCAATTTGCTTATCGGTCAGCGGGCGGCGCGACCAGTCGGTCAGCGACTCGGTCTTGGGCAGCGAGACGCCGCAAAACGTCTGAACAAGCGCGCCATACGAAATCTGCTGGCGCTCGCCCAAAAAGGCGGCGGCCACCTGCGTATCGAAAATCGGACGCGGCAGCACGCCTACGGTATGGAGCATAACCTCCATATCCTGCGAGCAGGCGTGGAAGACCTTGGTCACACTCTCGTCGGCCATAAGCTCGGCCAGCGGCGATAGGTCGTCGATTACCAGGGGATCGACCGCGACGCTCTCGGCAGGGGTGGCAATCTGAACCAAACACAGACGCGGATGGAACGTGCGCTCGCGCAAAAACTCGGTATCGACGGCAATCGCGTCGAACTCACGGGCGCGCTGGCAAAAGTCGAGTAGAGCCTGATGTGTGGAAATGTACATATCAACCCATCGAATAAGGTTAGGCCCGAAAAACACGGGTAGGATATCGGCATTGCCTTACAACTATACTCGGTTAGTCACAGAACGGGAACGTAAGTATGCGCTGCCTTATCATCCACAACCCGGCATCGGGCCCCAGCTCAGATGAAATCTACGCATTCACGCACGCCCTCGCGCAGGGCGGCGACGAGGTCGTGATGCGTTTTATCGGCGATGGTATGGAACCCGAGGATGCCATGGCGGACGTGCGCGAATTCGATCGCGTGGTCGTTTCGGGCGGCGACGGCACCGTCTCCAACGTGCTCGACCAGATGCGCGGGTGCGGTGTCCCCACGCTCGTTTTCCCCTCTGGCACAGCCTGCCTGTTCTTTAACAACATCGGCAATGCCCCCGAGGCAGCGGCGCTCGCCAAGGCCTGCCGTGCCGGTCGCACGGTCAAAGTCGACATGGGTGAGCTCTTTTGGCTCGACGAGAACGGCAACGAGAAGCGCCACGGCTTTATCATCATCGCCGGCTCGGGCTTCGACGCCGAGATCATGATGAAGGCCGCCCCCACCAAAAACGACATCGGCGAGATCGCCTACTTCCTCTCCGCGCTCGCCACGCCCAATCCCACGGTGGCGCACTTTACGATTGAGCATGACGGCATTGTCGAGGAGCTCGACGGCATCTGCTGCATGGCCGGCAACACCTCGGTCATCCAAAACGACATCAACCTGTTCCCCGACTGCCGTATGAACGATGGCATGGTCGACATTGCGGTCATCGAACCCGTGCGCACCGTGCAGCTGCTGCCTACCGTGATCACCGCCGCACTCGACCCCGCCGGCAAGGTACTCGGGCGCCCGCAGTTCAAGATCATCCAGACCAAGGAAGCCAAGATCACCTGCACCCCGTCGCTGGGCATGCAGTTCGATGGCGAGATTATCTCCAGCAATTCGGGCGTCTTTGGAGCCCGCGCGCTTCCACAATGCCTCGACCTCATCGTCGACGAATTCTCCCCGCTCGGATAATAGGAGGACCCTATGAACGACAATCCCCTGCTCGGCTTTATCATCATCGTTTTGGCCATGCTCGTCGGCTATGCGATCAACGTGATTCACCGCCGGAAGAAGTAATTCCACATTGGTATGATATTCATCCAATTATCGTCTCCCCTGCTGTTTATGCGTTTGCCAAACAGCAGGGGATTTTCATTTCAGGCATTCCCAGCTACTTTATTCGGCTACAGTAATTACAGGGCGTCTTTATTAAAGTAAAGCTACAAACTGAGTACAATTAACCGCTCGTCGCATATTTCATCACGCTTATCGAGTAAGTGTCTTTCATAGATGAATATTGTTTCCAGTTCGTTACGCTAATGGGGTGTCTTTATTGGCTGAAGCCCTCTGGCGACAGAGGGCTTTCGCACGCTGGGAGGGAAATGAGGAAAACTCACCCCGTCAACGCGCTCAAGAAGCTAGGCATAGGCCTCGCCTTTGGAGCTGCAACCATCATGTCCATGCCGACATCTGCGCTCGCCTGCACGCAGATGTACATGGGCAAAAACTATACGGCCGACGGCAATACGTACTACGGCCGCGCCGAGGACTTTGGCAAGCGCTATCTTAAGCACTACGGCATCGAACCTGCCCACGAACCTGGCTTTAAGTACAGCTCGATTGAATCTGCTTTTGAATACACTTCGAACAAGCCTACCTATCGTTACAGCTATGTACGCGACCACCCCTCCAACTGGATGGGTCGCACCGACGCCTATTCCGAGGCCGGAATCAACGAGAAGGGCGTCTCCTGCTCTGCCACGCTAAGCACTTCCTATAACGAGG
>DBEZXW010000020.1:0-19358 GCA_048291725.1 Collinsella sp.
GGCGTGATGGTCGCGTGCCCAGGTAAAGAGCGCCTGGTCAAAGTCGGTGCGCGTGGCCGGGACGCCAAAGACGCCGGCAACTTCGACGCGTACAAACTCCAGTGCCGGCAGCTTGTTGATGGCAGTGAGGGCAAACGGGGACGAGGGCTCCTCGAACAGATAGCGGCTGCCTTGCAGCGCGTCGCAACTGGTGCACGTGTTGCCGAGCGACGGGGCTTTGGAGGCTCGCGCGCCTACGGGCTTGTAGCCGCAGCGCTTATGAAGGTAGTCGCGGATCTCGCCCGGCACGCAGCCAAGAGCGGGCACGATGGCGAGTGCGTTGGCGTTGGCCGTGTCGATGGCAATGTGCCCGGCTTCGTTGGGCGCGTGCGCGATGGCGATGCTCTCGTCGTTATCGGTTCGATAGGGAATGCCGAAGGCCGCGACCGAGGTCTCTTTGTGACACTTCCAGCACTCGCGCTTGCCCAGTACTAGATATATATACGGCGCTGAGGGGTCGGATCGGTCAACACCGGGCAGCCACTCGGCAAAGGGCTCGGGGTTGACGCCGCTGGGTACATACCAGATCTTCTTAGCCCGATCCCACTTGGCGCCCAGGGCCTTGGCCTCGTCTTTGTGCGAAAAGGGAACATCGAGCTCGGTGCGCATGGCGGCTCCTTGGTGCTGCAGGTGCAAGTGGCTCAAGGATACCGCAGGGCGCAGACATCGCGGCGTTTTGCTGAGAAGATGCGGTGCGGACTGATTGGTTATGCCGATGGATAGATCGGCAAGTAGATGGTCGGCTTTTGGCTAGTTGGGCGGTTGGAACTGCCGGCGGATTTAGCGACATAAAACAGAACAGCCCAGAGGGCATAGCCTCTGAGCTGCGAACATTTGGTGGGCGTTAGAAGATTTGAACTTCTGACCTCTTCCGTGTCAGGGAAGCGCTCTCCCCCTGAGCTAAACGCCCGATCAAGGGTGCGCAAGCGCGCAAGGGATAATATAACGGAGCCTGAACTCGGTGGCAAGAACATTTTTAAAAATCGCTTACATTGTGGAATTCGGGGGCTTTGTCGCATCCATTTCAAAAGAGCCTGCTGCCGCGATTTGGCTGTCGCATAATGCAAGGCCATTGCGGTATCGAGCTATGGAAAGACGCCTGCGGAATTGTCCTACCGATAAGCGGACAAGCCTCCAGCTGGTGATTTCGCCGTGGTAAGGTAAGCCGAATTGTTTCCAGGCTGTTTCGGGGGAGTGGAATGAGCAAAGAGTGTGTCGAGCAGGTCGAAGGCGCAGGGGCTTCGGTGCCGATGACCGATATATCGAACATTGATGTGCCCGAGGGCACCGACGAGCTCAGCCGCAACACCCGTCGCGCATGGCGCGACCGCCTGAACAGCGCTTCGACGCGCAAGATGATCACGGGCGTCTTGGCTACGCTGGTGGGCGGTTCGTTTTGGGGCTTCTCGGGCACCAGCGCGAGTTTTTTGTTCGATACCTACCATGTCGATACGCTGTGGCTTATGAGCGTGCGTCAGATTCTCGCCGGTCTACTCTTTATGGCCGTGGTTGTTACGCGCGACCGCGAGCGCCTGATTAAGCTCTGGACCACACCCGCCGATCGCAAGCAGCTGCTGCTCTTTACCGCTTTTGGCCTGCTGTTCAACCAGTTTTGCTATCTTTCGGCCGTGCGCCTGACGAACGCCGGAACCGCGACGGTGCTCCAGTGCCTGCAGCTCGTTATCATCATGGGCTACGCCTGCGTGACCGATCGCCGCATGCCGCGTACTCGCGAAGTCATCGGCATTGGCCTGGCTCTGGGTGGAACCTTTTTAATCGCCACCGGCGGCGACCCCACCAGCCTGAATATCTCGCCGCTTGGCCTGGCAGCAGGTCTTATGTGTGCGGTCAGCGCCGCGTGTATGGCGGTGATTCCCGCCAAGATCCTGCCCGAATACGGCAGCCCCATCGTCACGGGTTCGGCAATGCTCACGGCGGGCGTGGTCTCGTGCGTCTTCGTGCAGCCCTGGGCGCATATGCCGGCGCTCGACGCTGCCGGCATCGAGGCGCTCGCGGTGTTCGTGGTTATCGGCTCGTTTTTTGCTTACATGCTTTATATGCAGGGCGTTAAGGACATCGGCTCGGTGCGCGCGAGCCTCATCGGAACTGTGGAGCCGGTTTCGGCGACCATCACCAGCGCCGTTATGCTGGGGACGGTGTTTTTGCCGACCGACCTTATCGGCTTTGTCATGATCATCGTGATGATGTTCCTCACGGTGTAGCTGGCGCCGCTGCCAAGACGGAAAAGGTGTTGTGCCGCATTTTCGCCAATTGACGTCCGTGTCTGGAGTTTAGCTGTCGATGCTCAAAATGCCATAAACTAGCAACGTTATGGACTTTTTCATTGCGACTCAATTGCGAGGATTTCTTTATGGCTGGTAATCACTTTAAGGGCAGCGATAGCGGCCGCCCTGCAGTTCCGCCGCGTCCGAACGGGGCTGGTAAGGCCGGCACGCCGGGCGGCGCTGGACAGGGCGGTTCCGGTAAGCGCGTGTCCCCGGGCGAGACGGCGATGTTTACCGCTCTGTACGAGCAGTCTCAAAAGGCAAAAAAGACCGGCCGTGCAAGAGGGAATGTCTTTGCGGGCGGTGCAACCTCCACGCCGCAGCCGAGCGGGGCTCCTTCGGTACCCGCGAACAACGCAGGTGCTGCCAACGCCGCGAATGCCGCCGGCAACGTTAATGCCGACAAGGCCGCCAACAATACTCCCTCTGCCGGTGGCGCGGGGCTTACGGGTAACCTCGGCACGATTTACACCGGCGCCTCCGAGACTGGCACGTTTGCCCGCCTGGATGATAGCGGTGCCGAGTTTGCGGGCTCGGGTTCCAAGGAAGATTATTACGATTTTGGCTTGAACTACGGTAGCGACGCTTCGTCGAGTTCGACCTCTGACGGTCTGGTCCGTCATCGCCATCGCAAGGGCGAGCGCAAAAAGCGTCACACCGGCGCCATTATTGCCGCTGTGGTCGCGGTGCTTCTCGTTGCGCTTGGCGCAAGCGGCTTTATGCTGCTTAACTCGGCAAAGACCGTAAAGAGTGAAGCGAAGGAGGCTGTCGAGATCGTCGGTGGCCTTAAGGACAAGGTCACGTCGGGCGATTTTTCGACGCTGCCTGACGACGCGAAGAAGATCGATGAGCTCTGCGACAGCATGAAGGCGGAGACCTCGAGCCCGCTGTGGACGGCGGCTTCGTTTATCCCGGTGTATGGCAGCGATATCAATGCGGCCCGCACCATGATTGACGCCCTGTCCGATGTCTCGAGCAACGCGCTGGTTCCCATGGCTGACAACCTTTCGCAGGCCACGCCCGGCAAGCTGTTCCAGGACGGCATGATTAACGTGTCCGCGCTGCAAGCGGTCGCCGATTCGCTTTCCAGCAGCTCGAAGGTGTTCAAGAGCGCCAACGAGAAGGTCCAGGGCATTGGCGATACTCATATTTCCCAGGTGACCGAGCTGGTCGATAAGGCCAAGGACGGCTTTGCCACCCTCAACGGCGCGGTTGACGCGGCGGAGAAGGTCGCCCCCGTCCTTCCCCAGATGCTCGGCGCCAACGGCCAGACGCGCAACTACCTTATGTACGCCATGAACAACGTCGAGATTCGTGCCTGCGGCGGCTTTGGCGGTTCGCAGGGTCTGATTTCGGTCACCGACGGCCAGATGTCGATTGGCGAGTTTGTTCCCTGCATTGCGCGCAGCAAAGACGAGGCGGTTGAGAGCGTCGACGAAGAAGATGAGACGCTGTTTGGTGACCACAGCAACCTATACATCTCGGGCAACACCTATTCGCCCGACTGGCCCCGTAATTCGCAGCGTGTCGCCGCGCTGTGGAAGTCTGAATATGGTCAGGACGTCGATGGCGTCATTGGTATCGATCCGGTATTCCTGCAGTATCTGTTGGGCCTCGTGGGTAATGTTTCACTGCCCGACGGTACAGTCGTTGACGGTACTAACGCGGCGAAGGTGCTTATGCATGATGTGTACTGGAACTATCCGGTCGAGGAGTCGGACGGCATCTTTGCATCCGTCGCCAGCGCTGCCTTTGACAAGATCCTTGGCGGTATCGGCGACGTCGATGTCGCGAACCTTGTCAGCGCCGTTGAGCGCGGTGCCGAAGAGGGCCGCCTGATCGCGTGGATGAAAAACGATGACGAGCAGAACGCTATCAAGGAGATGAACATCGACGCCTCACTGCCCGATCCGGATGACCCGAGTGAAGATCCCGTTGCTGGTGTCTACTTTAACAACCTGAGCTTCTCCAAGCTCGACTGGTATCTGAACGCCGATACGCAGATTGGTCAGGGCGTGAAGAACGGCGACGGCGCTTGCTCGTATCGCATCACCGTTACCCTGACGAACATCATGACGCAGGAGGAGGCAGGTAAGCTGCCCGACTACGTAGCGGCCAGTGCGCCTGGGACCTCGCGTGACGATGAGCGCTTGTATGTATCACTGTTTGCGCCGACAGGCGGCAGCATTACCGATCTAACCGTCGAGGGGACTCAGTTTGGACTGTTCGCTGCCACTTGGCACGGAGTTCCCTGCTATTCAGGAACCGTTGACCTGCATGCTGGCGAGACGACGACGATCACGTATACGCTGACCACGTCGGCCGAGGCGGGGGACAAGCCGCTTACGCTGCGTCAGACTCCTACATGCCAGGCGGCTCGCGACAGCGTGTCGGCGTAGGGTTTTTCTGGTAGTGCAGATAATCGAGTACCATTTTGGGGCGGACAGGCAATCTGTCCGCCCCTATTTTGTAAGGAGAGCGCATGAAGTACTTTGGCACCGACGGCTTTCGCGGTGAGGCCAACGTTGGGCTGACGGTAGAGCACGCTTATAAGATTGGCCGTTTTGTGGGCTGGTATTACGGCGCCAACCGCGAGCGCAAGGCACGCGTGATCGTGGGCAAGGACACGCGTCGCTCGAGTTATATGTTTGAGGCGGCGCTGGTGAGCGGCCTGGTCGCGAGCGGTGCGGACGCCTATATGCTGCACGTGATCCCCACGCCGGGCGTAGCGCATCAGACTGTGGAAGGCTGCTTCGATTGCGGCATCATGATCAGCGCGAGCCACAACCCGTTTTGCGATAACGGCATTAAGCTCGTCAACAGCGACGGCTTTAAGATGGACGAGGACGTGCTGGAGCTCATCGAGGACTACATCGATGGCAAGAGCGAAGTTCCACTGGCCACGGGCAACCACATCGGTGCCACGGTGGACTACATGCAGGGCCGCAACCGCTACATTGCTTCGCTCATTGCAAGTGCGAACTTTTCGCTGCAGGGCGTCAAGATCGGTATCGACTGCGCCAACGGCTCGGCTTCCTCGGTGGCCAAGCCGGTGTTTGACGCGCTCGGTGCCGACGTGCGCGTGATCAATGCCGCGCCCGATGGCTTTAACATCAACGTCGATTGCGGCTCCACGCATATGGAGCGCCTGCAGCGCCATGTGGTGGAGCAGGGCCTGGACGTGGGTTTTGCCTACGATGGCGATGCCGACCGCTGCCTGGCCGTGGATGAGCGCGGTCGCGTGGTAGACGGCGACCAGATCCTGTACGTGTGCGGCGTGTATCTGAACAAGCACGGTCGCCTTTCGGGCGGTACCGTGGTGCCGACGATCGCCAGCAACTTTGGCCTGATCAAGTCGTTGGAGCTTGCCGGTCTGAGCGCCGTGACCAGCGGCGTGGGTGACCGTCACGTGTATGCCAAGATGCGCGAGGGCGGTTACAGCTTGGGCGGCGAGCAGACGGGCCATACGATCTTTGGCGATATCGAGCGCACGGGCGACGGCATTATGACCTCGCTGCGCGTGATGGAAGTGATTCGTGCCGAGCGTGAGACGCTCTCGCAGCTCACGGCTCCGTGCAAGCTGCTGCCGCAGGCGCAGGTGGCCGTGCACGTGGCGGACAAGGACGCCGCGCTCGAGAACATGGGCGTGCAGAACGCCATCGCCGAGGCCGAGGCGTCGCTGGCGGGCGAGGGCCGCGTGCTCGTGCGCAAGAGCGGAACCGAGTCGGTAATCCGCGTGCTGGCCGAGGCGCCCGACCAAGCATCCGCCGATGCCGCCATGAAGCGCATCGCCAACGCGCTCGAGGCTCTTTAGTTACGCGGTTTTACCAAACCGCGTAACTGCTCGACGCTGCAAACGGCCCCAAGCGGCAATCTGACGTTCAATTTCAAGGGTGCGACCAGAAGGTCAGCGCCCTTTCATTTCACGTCACCTTGCTCGCTTAGGGTCGTTTTCGCTGGCGTTGCCAAGACATTAGCGTCAACGAACTAGTCATTGGGTACCTAGTTATTGGGTGAAAAAAGGGGACGCTGCGGATTGGTTCCGCGGCGTCCCCTTTGCATTGGCGTGTCGCCTAAGCTTTACAGCTGGTACAGCGTGGTGAACTTGTCCTGCAGGTAGCTGCAGTAATAGCGGGCATCGAACGCCATGCCGCAGGCGCCCTTGATGAGCTCCGGCGCGTCCTTGGCGCGGCCCCACTGCCAAATGTGCTCGCCCAGCCAGGCGCGGACGGGTGTCAGGTCGCCGCTCGCGCAGGCGCCGGTAAGGTCGACGCCGTCGCGGCACATGGCCGGCACAAACATGGCGTCGTAGGCGCTGCCCAGCGCATAGGTGGGGAAGTAGCCAAACGAGCCACCGCTCCAGTGCGTATCCTGCAGGCAACCACGCGTGTCGTCGGGAACCGGAATGCCCAGGTACTCATTCATGAAGCGGTTCCAAAGCGCGGGGATGTCCTTGGCCGTGGCCTCGCCGGCAAACAGCATGCGCTCAATCTCGTAGCGCACCATAACGTGCAGCGGATAGGTGAGCTCGTCGGCCTCGGTGCGGATCAACGATGGCTGCGCGATGTTCACGGCGCAGTAGAGCGTGTCCTCGTCTACGTTGCCGTAGACCTCGGGCGCGTGGCGGCGCAGCACCTCGAGCAGCGGTCCCATAAAGGCACGGCTGCGGCCCACGGTGTTCTCAAAGAAGCGGCTCTGGCTCTCGTGGATGCCCATGGAGGTGCCGCCCTCCAGGCAGGTGCGCGCGTAGGCGGGATTGACGCCCAGCTCGTACATGGTGTGCCCCGCCTCGTGGATGATGCTGTAGACGTTGGAGATGCAGTCGTCCTCGTAGATGTGCGTCGCGATGCGCGCATCACCCACGGCAAAGCCCTCGCTAAACGGATGCTCGGTAAAGGCAAGCGTGGTGTCGTCCAGGTCCAGGCCGACAAGCTTCATAAGGTCGAAGCTCATGGCGCGCTGGGCAGCCTCGGGCACGTGGGCGTGCAAAAAGTCGGCAGCCGGCTGCTGGCCGCGCTCGCCGATGGCGTGCACGAGCGGCACGACCGTGGCCTTGACCTCGTCGCAAAACGCGTCGAAGCTCTTGGCGGAAAGGCCGCGCTCGTACTGGTCGAGCCAAACGTCGTATGGATCGCGCTTGGGGTCCATGAGCTCGGCCTGATGCTTAAGTTGGGCGACGATTCTATCCACATAGGTCTCAAAGCTCGCCCAGTCGTTGGCTGCCTTGGCCTTGCGCCACACGGCGTCCGCCTCGCAGGTGAGCCTGGTCCAGGCCTCGGCTTCTTCGGTGGGGATGGCACTGGCCTCACGTTGATCGCGGCCGAGCACACGGATCTCGTCGAGCAGCTGAGGGTCGTCGATTTTGCCGCCGGCGACGGTCTCGCGCGCGAGAGAGCGCACGAGCTCAACGGACTTTTTGCTGGTCAGGAGTTTGTGATGTTCGCCGGCAAGGGTGCCCATGGCATCGGCGCGGGCCGCGGCGCCGTTGGCGGGGGCAATCGTCGCGCCATCGAACTCGGCAATCTTGAGCAGGTACTCGCGGGTCCACAGCTTGCCCTCGAGCTTGCGGAGCTTCTTGATGCCTTTGCTCGCCTTGGCCTTCTTATCGAATTTCTTTCCCATACCTATATCCTTGATCTCACAGACCGGACGCCACGGGTGGGCGTGCGGCCAGTTTGCACAGCTACCTGCCTTGTACCCAGTGCGAACAAAACGGAACGCGGCGATATGCTCGCAGAATGTGTTATCCTATAGCCCAATGCGTTGACGGAGAGGGTTTGCCCGCCGCGTCGCCGGCAAGAGAGGGAAGGTCATGGGCTGCAAGCCTTCCTGCGGTGGCAAGGGCCAAGCGTTCACTCCCGAGCAGCGACCTCAACGGGCGCGCGGCCGGTGGCGGCGATGTCCCCAGTAGGGAAGCCGTGAGCCTCGCGACAAGGGGCAAAGAGTGGGCATGGCGGGCCAGACATCCGCCGGGTCAAACAAGGTGGTACCGCGGAATTCAACCGTCCTTGGGCAATGCAAATGCCCGAGGACGGTTTTTTGTTACCGAACCGGGCCGCGTTTTCGCAACGTCAGACGGCGGCAGCCGCCTCGGCAAGCGGGGAGCGCGAGAGACGAAAGGGAAGACATGAGTCTGATTGATGATCTGGTCAAACTCGAGGAAGAGGCCAAGGAGCTCGTCGCGGGCGCCGACGACGCCGCCAAGCTCGAGGCTGCGCGCGTTGAGCTACTCGGTCGCAAGGGCCGTATCACCGGCCTGATGCGCATGATGGGCAAGCTCGCCCCCGAGGATCGTCCCGTGATGGGTAAGCGCGCCAACGAGATGCGCCAGCTGATCGAGGGCATGCTCGACGAGCGCACCACCGAGATGAAGGCCGCCGCCCTCAAGCACGCGCTCGAGCACGAGGCCGTCGACATCACGCTGCCGGGCATCCGTCCGCAGATCGGTCACCAGCACCTGATCAAGCAGATCATCGAGGAGGCCGAGGACATCTTCTGCGGCATCGGCTACACCGTCGAGTCCGGCCCCATGGTCGACACCTCCTACTACAACTTCACCGCGCTCAACGCCCCCATGGATCACCCGAGCCGCTCGGCCCGCGATACTTTCTACGTGGTCGACAACAACCCCGGCAGCGTCGCGCACCCCGAGGCTCACGCCCACGGTGAGTCCGATGTGCTGCTGCGCACCCAGACCTCGGGCGTGCAGATCCACACCATGGAGTCGCAGAAGCCGCCCATCTACATGATCTGCCCGGGCACCGTCTACCGTCCCGACACGGCCGATGCCTGCCACCTGCCTCAGTTCAACCAGATCGAGGGCCTGGTCGTCGACGAAGGTATCACCTTTGGCGACCTTAAGGGTACGCTCGACTACTTTGTTAAGTGCATGTTTGGCGAGGACCGCAAGACGCGTTACCGCCCGCACTTCTTCCCCTTCACCGAGCCTTCCTGCGAGGTGGACGTGAGCTGCCACGTCTGCGGCGGCAAGGGCTGCAACTTCTGCAAGCACAGCGGCTGGATTGAGATTCTGGGCTGCGGCATGGTCGACCCCAACGTCCTCATCAACTGCGGCATCGACCCCGAGAAGTACACCGGCTTCGCCTTTGGTATTGGCGCCGAGCGCGTCGCAGCCCTGCGCTACGACCTGCCCGACCTGCGCACGTTGATGACTGGTGACATGAGGTTCTTGAACCAGTTCTAGAACGCTTTCTTCTTAGTTGCAGTTTCCGGCTCAAAGCCGCATTTATGAAAGGAGACCAGTTAGATGCGTGTTTCTTACGACTGGCTCAAGACCATGATCGATATTCCGGAGGATCCCAAGACCCTTTCGGACGAATATATCCGTACCGGCACCGAGGTCGAGGCAATCGACACCGTGGGCGAGTCCTTCGACCACGTGGTGACCGCCAAGGTGCTCACCAAGACCCCGCACCCCGATAGCGACCACATGTATGTGTGCTCGGTCGATGTGGGCGACAAGAATCTCGACGCCGACGGCAACCCCGCTCCGCTGCAGATCGTTTGCGGCGCGCAGAACTTCGAGGCCGGTGACCACATCGTCACGGCAATGATTGGCGCTGTCCTGCCCGGCGACGTCAAGATCAAGAAGAGCAAGCTTCGCGGCGTCGTGTCCATGGGCATGAACTGCTCTGCGCGCGAGCTCGGCCTGGGCGGCGACCACTCCGGCATTATGATCCTGCCCGAGGATACGCCCTGCGGCATGCCGTTTGCCGAGTATGTGGGCTCGAGCGACACCGTGCTCGACTGCGAGATCACGCCCAACCGTCCCGACTGCCTGTCCATGATTGGCATGGCCCGCGAGACCGGCGCCATCTTCGACCGCGATTTCCACGTTGAGCTGCCCGCCATCAAGGCCGAGACCGGCCGCGCGACCGACGACGAGCTTTCGGTCGAGATTGCCGACGAGGGCCTGTGCGACCGCTATGTCGCCCGCATCGTGCGCAACGTGAAGGTCGGCCCCTCGCCCGACTGGATGGTCAAGCGCCTCAACGCCCTGGGCGTGCGCCCGCACAACAACATCGTCGACATCACCAACTATGTGATGATGCTCACCGGTCAGCCGCTGCACGCCTTTGACCTGGACACCTTTGCCGAGCGCGATGGCCATCGTCGCGTGGTGGTTCGCGCCGCCCAACAGGACGAGAAGTTTACGACCCTCGACGGCGAGGAGCGCGTGCTCGACGCCGGCATGGGCCTCATCACCGACGGCGAGCGCCCCGTGGCGCTGGCCGGCGTTATGGGCGGCATGGATTCCGAGATCGAGGACGACACCGTCGACGTGATGGTCGAGAGCGCCTGCTTCAACGCCGGTCGCACCTCGCACACCAGCCGCGACCTGTCGCTGATCTCCGACGCCTCCATTCGCTTTGAGCGCCAGGTCGACGAGACCGGCTGCGTGGATGTCGCCAACATTACCTGCGCGCTCATCGAACAGATCGCCGGCGGCGAGGTTGCTCCCGGCTACGTGGACGTGTTCCCCGCGCCCAAGACCATCGACAGCATTAAGCTGCGCCTGGCCCGCGTGCATGCCATCTGCGGTGCCGACATCGAGCCCGACTTTATCGAGCGCTCGCTCACCCGTCTGGGCTGCACCGTCGAGCGCGACGGCGAGGACTTTATGGTCACCCCGCCGAGCTTCCGCCCCGACCTGCCGCGCGAGATCGACCTGATCGAGGAGGTCCTGCGCCTGTGGGGCATGGGCCGTGTGACGGCGACCATCCCGGCTGCCAAGAACCATATTGGCGGCCTGACCCGCGAGCAGAAGCTCACCCGCAAGGTCGGCGAGATCCTGCGCGCCTGCGGCCTCAACGAGACCACGACCTTTGGCTTTGCCGCCCCGGGCGACCTGGAGAAGATCGGTATGTCCACCGAGGGCCGCGGTTGCCCCGTGGTGCTCATGAATCCGCTGGTAGCCGAGCAGACCGAGATGCGTCGTTCGCTGCTGCCGGGTCTGCTGCAGTCCGTGGCCTACAACGAGGCGCACGGTACGCCCAACGTGCACCTGTACGAGGTCGGCAGCCTGTTCCACGGTCGCGAGAACGCCAGCCTGCCCAAGGAGACCAAGTCCGTGGCGGGTGTGCTCTCGGGCCAGTGGAGCGAGCAGTCCTGGAGCATGAAGTACCGCAAGCTGCGCTTCTTCTTTGGCAAGGGCATTGTCGAGGAACTGCTCGCCCAGCTGCGCATCGAGAAGGTTCGCTTCCGTCCCGTCGAGGGCGAGGGCTATGCCTTCCTGCAGCCGGGTCGTGCGGCCGAGGTTCTGTCCGGCGGCACCGTACTGGGCTGGGTCGGCGAGATTCACCCCAAGGCGCGCGAGGCGATGGGCATCGATGAGGTTGTCGTTGCCTTTGAGCTCGATCTGGACAAGCTGATCAAGGGTGCCCGCAACCAGGAGAACTACCGCGAGTTCTCGCAGTACCCGGCTGTTGAACACGACCTTGCTATCGTGGTCGACAACGCTGTGACCTGCGAGGATCTTGAGCGCCGTATTACCAGCGCCGGCGGCAAGCTGCTCGAGGGCGTGCGCCTGTTCGACGTCTACCGCGATCCCATCCGCATCGGAGCAGGCAAGAAGTCCATGGCCTTTGCGCTTACGTATCGCTCCGACGACCACACGCTCACCAGCGAAGAGGTCGAGAAGGCGCACCAGAAGATCGTCACCAAGGTGTGCAAGGGCGTAAACGGCGAGGTCCGCGGCTAGGTCCTGCGCCGGATATAGGCCAGCGTCGGCTGCCGCCGAGTCTTACGTGACTGCTGTTTTCGGTATAAGGCACCGTTGAGCCTGCATATATGACACGCGCATTACATAACGGCGTGCTGCTTTGTCGGCAGTGCGCCGTTTTGCTATGATAGCCCGCGGCGTGTTACGAATCTGACATTACGTAACACTGGAAAGGTGATTCAAGCGGCGTTGCAATTCCGTGCGCCGATAACCGGGAGGCGTACATGCACATTCCAGATAATTATCTGTCCCCGCAGACCGATGCCGTCATGGCGGTGGCAATGGTGCCCGTCTGGGTTCACTGTATCAAGAAGGTGCGCGCCACGCTCGATCGCGAGCACATGGCTTTCCTGGGCATCTGCGCCGCATTTTCCTTCTTGCTTATGATGTTCAACGTGCCGCTGCCCGGCGGCACCACTGGCCACGCCGTTGGTGGCGCACTCATCGCGCTGCTGCTGGGCCCCGAGGCCGCGGCTATCGCGGTTTCGGTCGCACTGGCGCTGCAAGCGCTGCTGTTTGGCGACGGCGGCATCCTGTCCTTTGGCGCTAACTGCTTTAACATGGCCTTCGTGTTGCCGTTTGCCGCTGCTATCGTGTTCCGTGCGCTCAACAGCCGTTTGCACGACAAGAGCTGGGGCACCTCGGTTTCGGCCATCGTAAGCGGCTGGGTCGGCCTGTGCCTGGCGGCCCTGTGCGCGGCAATCGAGTTTGGTATTCAGCCGATGCTCTTCACCAACGCCTCGGGTGCTCCGCTGTACTGCCCCTTCCCGTTGTCCGTGGCCATTCCGGCCATGTTGATCCCGCATATGCTGGTTGCCGGCGTGGTCGAGGGCGTGGCGACTGCCGCGATCTACGGCTTTATCAAGAAGACGGCGCCGGGCGTTATCGTCGGGCCCGAGGTCGTCGATGGCCAGCTTACTGCCGAGGGCGTAGCCGCCAAGAAGACCTCGCTGGTCCCCACGCTCATCCTGGTCGCCGTGCTTGTCGTGGCCACGCCGCTGGGCCTGCTGGCCACGGGTGACGCATGGGGCGAGTGGGACGCCGAGGGCGCCGCGACCGCCGTTCAGGAGGCTGGTGACGACAGTCTGCAGGCTTCGGTCGGCCTCGACACCCCGACCTTTGCCGATGCGCTGCCCACGGGCGATTATCTGCAGGCCTATTCCGAGGAGCAGGGCCTTGGCTTTGCCGGTCAGGCTGCCATGTATATCCTGTCCGGCGTGATTGGCGTGGCGGTGCTTACCATCGCATTCCGCCTGATCTCGCTGACGGTTAAGGAAAGCGGTGCTCATGGCAATAGCCGAGCTGCCTAGCTGGCTTGCGGCTGAGGAGCGATACGAGCCCGTGGGGGCTCGGCATCGTGTGATGCAAAAGAATGTCCTGCACCTGGCGAGCCTGCTTGAGCGGGTTCGCCTGGGTGGGGGCGCGCACGAGGGCGGGTCGATGGTCGACCGCGCCCTTTCTTGCGTTTCGGCTCCGGTGCGCCTGGTGGGGATGTTCGTCTGCGTCCTGTGCGTGTGTCTGACACAGAGCCCGCTGTACCTCATGTTGATGGCGGCCATCGCGCTGGTGCTCGTTGCCGTGCGCCCCGTACGCGGGCTGCGGGCAACCTTTGTGCCGGCGCTTGGCGCTGCGGGGCTCGCGGTGGTTCTGGCGCTGCCCGCCTTGCTGCTGGACGCTTCTGCCGCGGGCGCCATGCTCAAGATTGCGCTCAAGACCTTCATTAATGTGTCGCTGGTGCTGGGCGTTTCGTGGACCCTCACGTGGAGCCGCATGTCGGCGGCGCTCAAGATGTTGCATCTACCCGACGAAGTTATCTTTACGTTTGATATGGCGCTCAAGCACATCGAGGTGCTGGGTCGCACGGCGCACAATCTGTGCGAATCGGTCATGCTGCGCAGCGTTGGCCGTGCGCCTGAGGGATTTTCGCGTACCGATTCGATCGCGGGTATCATGGGCATGACCTTTATCAAGGCGATGGAATGCAGCCGCGCGATGGACGAGGCTATGCTTTGCCGCGGCTTTGCCGGTGCGTATCCGGCGCCCGCGCGGAGCGGCTTTGGCTGGCGCGATGCGGTCTATGCGGCCGGCGTGGCGCTGCTGGCAGTGTTGTGCGCCGTGCTGTAGGCGCTGCTGGTTCCGGCTGGGGATGCAAATGGGGAAGGGCGACGTTTTGACGATCGATATGAATAGTGCGGCGGGCACGAACGGTGCGGGCGGCGCCGAGGTCGCGCCGCTCATCGAGCTGCGCGACGTGGTGTTCTCCTATGCGGGGCATACGGTTGTCGATGGCGTGTCGCTGCAGGTCGATCGTGGTGAACTCGTTGCCCTGCTCGGTCCCAACGGCTGCGGTAAGACGACGATTATGCGTCTTATTAACGGCCTTGAACTCGCGGACGCAGGGGCATACCTGTTTGACGGGCACGTGATCGATGAGGCGTTTCTAAAGGATTCTGCGGCCGCTCAGCGTTTTCATCAGCGCGTGGGCTTTGTGTTCCAGAATGCCGACGCCCAGCTGTTCTGCGCTACGGTGGGTGAGGAAGTTGCTTTTGGTCCCGCGCAGATGGGGCTGCCGGCAGACGAGCTCGAGCGCCGTGTGCGCGATGCCATGGGGCTGTTCCAGGTTGCCGACCTTGCCGACGCCTCTCCCTATCAGCTCTCGGGCGGGCAAAAGAAGCGCGTTGCGCTGGCTGCGGTGGTGTCGATGAACCCGGATATCTTGGTCCTCGACGAGCCTACCAATGGGCTCGACGAGGATTCATGCGACATCGTGGTCAACTTCTTGCTGGCTTACGTCGCGGCGGGTAAGACGGTCTTGATGAGCACACATCACCAGGATTTGGTGCGACGCCTGGGTGCCCGCGCCATCAATATCGATCGATATCACCATGTGGCGGAAGCGCCGGTGTCGTCGTATGGAACCGAGAGCGGCGCTGCGGAATAGTTGCTGCGTAGAGCGTGCGTAGCCGCCCGCGCGGCTTTGCCGTGATGGTATAGTTATCCAGGTTTTTATGGGGGTGGCTATGCCAAGCTGGAACATTCATATCGCTCAGACGGAGCGTTTGCTGGAGCGCACCGGTGCGCTTGCCAATAGCGTGCGCGACCGCAATGCCTTTTTGTTTGGCTGCGTGGTTCCGGATATCTTCGTGGGCTATATGGTCCCTGGCATCGCCGATCCCATCCCGTATCGCATTACGCACTTTGCAAAGCCCGAGCCTATCCCTAAGCCGCGCGAGCACGAGTTCTGGGATACCTATGTGGCGCCGCTGCTTAAAGGGGCGTCTGTTGGTACGCCGGCTGCCGCGACCTCGATCGCCGAGGAGCGCGAGCGACTCAATCGGGTGCATTATCCCCAACGTTACAAGGACGCCGAGCCGGTTGCCGGCCCCGGCGCCTGTGAGTTTTCGCTTGCGTTCGAAGATGTGGCGCAGTCGTTGCTCGATTTGACACTGGGCGTTTGGTCTCACCTCGTGGCCGATACCGTATGGAATACGCGCGTGAATCAGTACCTGGAGGCGCACGGCGGCAAGCCGTGTGAGGAGTTCCGCATTAAAAAGCAAGGCGACTTTGACTGGTTTGGCAAGACACTCGGCATTGTTTCGATTCCGCGCGCGACCGATCGTCTTTATACCGCGGCGGCCCAGTTTGGTCAGTATTCGATTCCGCAAGAGTATGTGCTCAAGACTATTGGCGTCATGCACGAGATTGTGCGCGAAAACCCTGGTGAGCCCGATCATCCGTCGTATCGCCTGCTGACCGAGGAGTTTTTCGATGCAACGTTTACCGAGGTCGTCGAGCTAACCGAGACGGGTTTTGCCGCCCGTGTCGAATCGCCCGATGTGCCTGCGCTGCCCCTGATTGCTAGCTGCTAGCTGGCCGGCCCGGCAGTGAATAGCTCAACCCAATCGACCAACAGCTCCCGCCGAAGGGTATCTTCGGCAATGCGCTCCTGTATGGTCTTTGGGATGTAGGGGAGCCCCGCCTTTTTATGGATGAGTTCGGCGATGTGGCCGAAGCTCTTCTTATCCTTAATCTGGTCGTAGGTAATTTGGATGACGTCGTAGCCCATGCTTGTGAGTGCGGTGGCGCGCTCGGCATCGGAGAGGCTCGCGGCTTCGCCATCGTGGGCGGAGCGGCCTTGGCATTCCAAGATGACGCCCATGCTGTCGGTGGCGCTTTCGATGAGGATATCGGCGTAGCAGCAGGTTTTGTCATACAGCGAGCGTGCGGCTTCGCTGAGCGGGATGCGCACATTGTTGGCGATATCGATGCCCAGGCCGCCTTCGTCGCGGGGGAGCGAGACGAGCATGGAGGTCTGAACCTCAAAGGGCGAAGCGGTTTGTCCCGTCATGCGTTCGGTGGCCCAGCGGAGCTGCTTGACGCCGCGCAGGCCTGCGGCCTGCTTGGCGAACGCGGCGATATCCGTTGCGGTAAGAAGCGGCATGCGCTTCCACAAGTTGGTGTCATTGCCCTTGGTGTCGACAACGCGCTCCCAACCGCAGCCAGGCGGAATGAGCTTAAGAGAAATTGCTTCATCAAGTTGCTGTTGCGTACGTTTGCAAGGCGTGAACACCGCGAAGGAGCTGCACATCTCATAGCACGCCATAAGCAGCTGGTTGCGTGAGACCAGCGTAGCAAGGCTGAGCAGCGTAAACTCGGGCGACGTGACATCAAACCCATGCTCAGTCTGCCTAAACGACCCGGGAGGTGGCTCTTGGGTTAGCAGACGGCTATGAAATAGCTTTCCGTTCGCGCGCTGTTTTCTTTCGCCTACGAATCTCCAAACTGGTGTGCCGAGCAAGTCTTTAAATACTGGTTGTTTTGAGTAATGCACCAAGCGATGGTCATGGTCGGGCGGCAGGATTGCCGGATAGAGTCCCAGTATCTGGGGCGGGATGCGATAGTACTGAAAAGCCGTGGGTCCGCAGGCAAGAAATGACATAGCGATCCGATCGTTTGAGCGTTGTTTGGGCTAGAAAAGCTATCCGTTTCGGAAGTGCGGGGAAAAAGACAAATAGGTCAGGCACAAGCGGTATTAAAGCCAACTTTATCAGGGGTTTTGTTGAAATAAAAGGGCTTGTGCTCGGAGGCAAGCAATTTTTCCCCGCACTTCCGAAAACGCGGCCGATCTGGCTCCTGCTGAAACGATTTAGCAGCGTCGATTAAGGTGTGGGTTTGCCACCGGGCGAACACTTTTAGCGCTTGAGACTTTATTTTTGGGCCTCGAAGGGTGGATTTCGCGCTTTTGGTAAAGAAATGAGTGCGTGTTTTGCCGTGCGGCGGCATTGGCACAGAAAAAGGGCCCGGAAGGCGAAGCCTTCCGGGCCCTTTGCAATGCAAATCTGCTGCAAGTGCGATTTAGCGCACCTGAGCGACGTAAGCGACGTTGGTCGAGGAGACCTTGTCCTCGAGCTGGACGCTCATGCGGGGATCGCCTGCGGTAGCGACGGTCAGGTCGCCGGCCTCGACGTAGCCGAGCTCCTTAGCGGTCTCGATCGCCTTGACGATCGTGCCGTTGACGGTGCCCTGAGTAATCTCGGCCTGGTGCGGGATAACGCCCCAGTACATAATCATCTGCTGGACGGCCCACTCGTGGCGGGAGAACGCGCAGATCGGCATGTTGGGACGGAAGTGCGAGATCAGGCGAGCAGTACGGCCGGTGGTCGTCGGCACGGTGATGCACTTGGCGCCAACGGTGGTGGCCATGTTCACAGCGGACATACCCACAACGTTGTTGACAACGCGGGTGCCGTGAGCGTCAGCCGGAACCTCGAGCGGAGCGTGAGCCGGGAGGTACTTCTCGGTCTCGAGAGCAATGCTGGCCTGCATCTTGACGGCCTCAACCGGGTACTTACCGGCAGCGGACTCGCCGGACAGCATGACGGCGTCGGTGCCGTCGTAGATGGCGTTAGCAACGTCGGCAACCTCGGCGCGCGTCGGGCGCGGGTTCTGCTGCATGGAGTCGAGCATCTGCGTAGCGGTGATAACGGGCTTGTAGGCCGCGTTGCACTTGGCGATGATCTCCTTCTGGATGTGGGGAACGAGCTCGGGCTTGATCTCGATGCCCAGGTCGCCACGGGCGACCATGATGCCGTCGGATGCCTCGAGGATCTCATCGAAGTTCTCGACGCCCAGGGCGCACTCGATCTTCGGGAAGATCGTCACGTGCTCGCCACCGTTCTCGCGGCAAAGCTCGCGGATACCGCGGACGGACTCGCCGTCGCGGATGAAGGAAGCGGCGATGTAGTCGATGTTCTCGGTCAGGCCAAAGAGGATGTCCTGACGATCACGCTCGGTGATAGCGGGCAGCGAGATGTTGACGTTGGGCATGTTGACGCCCTTGCGCTCGCCGATCAGGCCGTCGTTCTTGACGACGCAGGTCATGTCCTGGCCGTCGACGGACTCGACCTCGAGGGCAACCAGGCCGTCATCGATCAGGATGAGGGAGCCCTTCTCGACCTCGGAGGGCAGAGCCAGGTAGTCGAGGGAGATGTGCTCAGCGGTGCCGTGGAAATCCTCGGTCGTGGGCTGAGCGGTGACGACGATCTTGTCGCCGGTCTTGACGGCAACCTTCTTGCCATCGACCAGAAGACCGGTGCGGACCTCGGGGCCCTTGGTGTCGAGCAGGATGCCGACGGGCATACCGAGCTCCTTGGAAATACGACGGACGCGCTCGATGCGACCGTGGTGCTCGTCGTAGGAGCCGTGCGAGAAGTTAAAACGGGCGACGTTCATGCCCGCCTTGATCATCTCGCGGATGGTCTCGTCGCTATCGCAGGCGGGACCCATGGTGCATACAATCTTAGTGCGCTTGTACATTCAGACCTCCATCTGACATCGTCTTGCGCTGATAGATAAACCATAAGAAATAAAACCGAGTTGATTATAACGAAATGGCGTCCGAATACCCCAAAAAATCGACCGTATGCCGAATTAGAAGTTCATTTTTTGCGGAAAAACGGTATATGCAAAAACTTTACCAACCGTTCTAACCGCTGCTATCTGGGCGATATTTCAATTTGATGATGCGCCGAAGAAAAAACGTTTTATCAGTATTGAGCATCACACGGTCTGCACCGTTGCTTATGGACCATATTTCCAGATGGATTGTTTTGGCTAGACGCGTTGCTTTGGGGTACCATAGCTCCACTATCAACTGCCGCTCAGCACGGCAGCCTTGATGAGCCCTTGCCCTTCTCCTGGGAATTATGATCGGGCATCAATCTGCTGAGTGGCCCGAATCCCAGGAGGGGACTCTATATGCAAAAGGAATACCTGTCCGCCGCGGCGGAGGT
>DBEZXW010000021.1:0-15287 GCA_048291725.1 Collinsella sp.
CATGCATTCCACCCTGGGCTACATGTCTCCAGTGGAATACGAGCGGCAATACGCTTGAGGATCCTTAAAAGAAAGTCCAGTTTATCCTTCCCACTCCAAAAGCCTCCCATTTCTCATGTCCAAGAAATGGGAGGCAGTTCAGTGCAGGCCGAGGAGGGCTTCGTTGCCATGTCTATCTTTGGGCGCGGGCGCCTCGCGTTACAGCCCGCGAATTCGTACGGCCTCGGGCGGAAACTCCTGCTCGCCGGCATCGGTCTTGATGGTCGCGCGACCCCAGATGTCCAGGCCCGCAAACACGCCCACCGCGAGCGGCAGACCGTTGGGCGACACCGCTGCAACTTGGCGACCGAGCAGCGGCACCATGTCGAAGTACTCGCCCAACACCGGAGCCAGCGGGCCGGCGGCACCCTGCGGCGTGTTGGCGGCAACCGCCCAGGCGTCCACGCGGCCCAGCACGGCAGCGGCCAGCGCCTCGACCAGCGCTTCGTCAGCCACGTCCACACCAAGCTCGCTCAGCGCCGAACGCTCAATATCCACCGTCACGGCACCGAACATGCCCGCAGCACCGGCACCACCGTTGACGGCGACGCGCGCGAACGACGTCTCAAACTCAGGCGCACCGCACACGATATCGCTCGGCCACTGGATACCCACCTTACCGGCAAGGCCCAACCCCGGCGTCGAAGCCGTGCCCACGAGCGCGTCCATCATGCCCATCGCCGCCACAAACGGCAGGCCGTGGAAGGCATGCATGTTCACATCCGGGCGCACGACCAGCGAAAACGTCAACGACGCCTCGCCCGCGCTCCAAGCGCACCAGCCCGCAGACGCACCCTCGCGGCCCGCGTCACGCGCGGTGTCAAGCTCGGTACCGGCGGCAACAGCATTCATCTCGATCATCTACATACGCCCCAATTCGCCCACGATATGGCCCACGCGGTCCTCGGGCTCCTTGACCTCGACGCCGTTGTAGCGGAAAAACCGCGCCGGGTCGTGCATCAAGTCCTCGAGCGGCACCAGCACGAAGTCGCGCTCGCCAATGAGCGGATGCGGCAGGCGCAGCTTTTTGCCGCCGTGGGTCTCGCCGTCCATCCACAGCAGGTCCAGGTCGATGGTGCGCGGACCGTTGGCCTTGGCCTTTTTGGAGCGGTCGCGCCCCAGCTCGGCCTCGATCTTCATGAGCTCGTCGAGCAGCACCAGCGGCGCCAGCTCGGTCTTGATCTCGATGACGGCGTTGGCAAACGCGTCCTGGCGCGTCTCGTAGGCCGGCTCGCTCTCGTAGATCTTGGAGGAGTTGGACACGCAGGTGAGTGGAATCTCGGCGATCATCTCGCGTGCGGCGCGAATGTTGTCGCAGCGATGCCCCAGGTTGGAGCCCACGGCCACAAACGCGCGGCGCGGCTGTGGCTTGGCAACCGCCCAGTAGCCGTTCAGGAACTGCGCAAAACCCGCGGCGTCGTGCACGCGCACGATGTTGGCACCGGCCTGGATGGCGCCCAGGCACACGCCAAACGTGGCGGCATCGCGCTCGGCGGCCTCGGTCACGCCCGAGACGGCGCCCACAAAGCGCTTGCGCGACACGGCGCACATGAGCGGATAGCCCAGCGACGCCATCTTGGCAGTCTCGCGCTGGATGACGATGTCCTCGTTAGCCGACTTACCAAAGCCCGGGCCAGGATCGATGCAGATGCGGTCGCGCGACACGCCGGCATGGATGAGCGTGCGGGCCTGGTCGGACAGAAAGCCCATGACGCGGCGCATGATAGGCGCAGAATCGGGCAGGGTAAAGCGGCGGAGCTGCGAGGTGGGCACATAGGCCTCCTCACGGCGGGCACTGCGGCGCATCATGGCGGCCAGACGGTCATTGGACTCCGATGCGGCCTCGGTGGCTGCGGGCGCGGGCGCGACGGTCTCGGCGGCAGCAGTCTGCTCGGCGGCGGGCGTCTCCTGCTCGCTTGCAGGCTCGGACGTGGGCTCCGGTTCGCCAAACGGCAACGAGGGCTGCACCACGCCGCCCGGAAGCTTGGCCTCCGACTTAGGCTCACCCAGCAACTTGCTGCGACGGCGGCGAGCCGGCTTCTCGGCCTCACGCGCGGCCTCGGCAGCCGCCTCGCGCGCCTTCTCGGCAACAAACGCCGCGGCCGAGGTATCGAGCTGCACCGTCGCATGCGTGCGGGCGGGCGCCGCGATCTCGCCGGCGTGCATCACGATGACACCGCAGGTGCTCGTCGCGACAAATTCGACCATCTTGGGGTCGGTGAAGCCCGTCACGTCGTTGACGATCGAGGCGCCGCAGCGCACGGCAGCCTTGGCAACCGCCACGTGGCGCGTGTCGATCGAGACGATGGCGCCCTCTTTGGCCAGCGCGCGCACCACGGGCAGCACGCGGCGAGCCTCCTCGTCGGGGTTGACCGGGGTAAATCCGGGGCGCGTGGACTCGCCGCCCACGTCGATGATGTCGGCGCCAGCGTCGAGCATCGCCAGGCCGTACTCGATAGCGGCATCCGGATCGAAGTGCTCCCCGCCGTCGCTAAACGAATCGGGCGTCACGTTGAGGACGCCCATGATGCGCGGGCGGTCAAAGCTGAGCTCGTACTTTCCGCACCGCCATGTCTTACTATCGTTCGCCATGAACATCCTCCTAAAATGCCCGCGCCGCCGCGCTCGGGCGCAGGCGGCGGGGTCGCTTTGCAATCAGTCTTTCTATTGTATCCGCGCACACGGGCTAGAACGCAAACGCGGCAGCGATGTCGCAAGAAATCAGCAGGTCGGCATTTGCATCCTGATCGGTGGGAGCAAGATTGCAAATGGCCAGCGTATCGCCGGTAAAGTAGCGCGTAAGGCCCGCCGCCGGATACACTACGAGCGAGGTCCCGCCCACGATGAGGGCATCGGCCGCGGCGATGGCGGCAACGGCACCAGTCAGCACGCGCTCATCGAGCGGCTCCTCGTAGAGCACCACATCGGGTTTGATGCGACCGCCGCACGCGGGGCACACGGGCACGCCCGCGGTATCCTCGTGCTCGCGCGCGCAAATCCATTCGGCGCTGTAGACCGCGCCGCACGTCTGGCAAATATTGCGGTGAACCGAGCCATGCAGCTCAAACACGCGCCGTGAACCAGCCGCCTGATGCAAGCCGTCGATGTTTTGCGTCACCACGGCATCGAGCTTGCCGGCGCGCTCCAGCTCCGCCAGCTTGGCGTGGCAGTGGTTGGGCTTGGCGTTAAGGGCGATCATCTTGGTCCGGTAGAAGTCGAAAAACTCCGCCGGATGCGCCTCGTAGAAGCTGTGCGAGAGCATAGTCTCGGGCGGATAGGAAAACCGCTGGTGATACAGACCATCCACGCTGCGGAAATCGGGAATGCCGCTTGCCGTGGAAACGCCCGCGCCGCCAAAGAAGACCACGTGGCTATGGGTTTCGAACAGCCCCGCCAGCGCGGCGGAGGCCTGTTTGGGGTCCGATATTGCCTGCGTCATATATGTCCTCCGTCCGTGTCTTAGGGACGGCGGCGTTTGCACCATCACTCGCGGACTCCGCCCCGCCCCTGTTGCGCTAATCTTAAGCCTGCCAACCCCGTCGAAAGGACACCATGCCCCAGACTTACACTTTCGCCTCGTGGAACGCCAACGGCCTGCGCGCCGTGCTCAAAAAGGACCCGAGCTTTATTCAGATCGCGCAAGAACTCGACGTCGATATCCTGGCGCTGCAGGAGACCAAGCTGCAAGAAGGCCAGGTCGATATCGACCTGGCCGGCTATCACCAAACCTGGAGCTACGCCGAGCGCAAGGGCTACTCGGGCACCGCGGTTTTTAGCCGCCAGGAACCGCTGCGCGTACTGCGCGCCGATGCACTGCTGCCCTACGCCGGCGAGGGTGAGGCTGCCGAGCTCGTCGCCCAAGCCGCAACCGAGGGCCGCGTCTGCGCGCTCGAGTTCGACAAGTTTTGGTTTGTGGACGTCTACACGCCCAACGCCCAAAACGAACTCGCCCGCATCGACGTGCGCATGGCCTGGGACGATGCCTACCGCGGCTTTTTGAACGCGCTTGAGCGCGAAACCGGCAAGCCCGTCGTAACCTGCGGCGACTTTAACGTGGCGCACGAGGAAATCGACCTTAAGAACCCCAAGTCCAACCGCGGCAACGCCGGCTTTTCGGACGAGGAGCGCGGCAAGTTTACCGAGCTGCTCGACGCCGGTTTTACCGACACCTGGCGCGCGGCAAACCCCGACGTCGAGGGCGTCTACAGCTGGTGGAGCTACCGCTTTAATGCCCGCAAGAACAACGCAGGCTGGCGCATCGACTACTTCCTGGTAAGCGACGCAATCGCCGGCAACGTACGCGGCACCGGCATCCGCGGCGACATCTTCGGCAGCGACCACTGCCCCGTCACCCTCACGCTAGAACTCTAGCCCCAAGTAATTCCTGGGGGGGACAGAGGAAAACAGATTATGTGGCCCCTCTCCCCCTATAAGTTGCGGTGGAATAGTTCCTGTTTGGGCAGCAAATAGCCAAAAACGAGAACTATTCCACCGCAAGTTCGTGAGGGAACGCGAAATGCCCTACAGCCCGTATTTCACGACGACACGGTTAATGCGGCGACACCAGGGCTTGTACAGGGCGGCCAAAAACACGCAGGTCGCAAGGCCGTGCGTAATGTCGAACGGTGCGGCGGTGGCAAGACGCGCCGTGGCGCCCGCCCACGTGAGCGGTTGAACAAAACCGATGATGTCATACGCGTTGATTACCACGCCGTATAGCAAATCCGAAGCAAAACCGTAGGTCAGTAGCGCCGGCATGCGCACGGTTCCATCCGCACGGTCGAACGCGCCCGCATGCGCCAGCGCGCCGCCAACATAGCCAACCAGACCCCAGGCATACATCTGCCACGGCGTCCACATGCCCTGTCCAAAAAAGAAATTGCTGGTCAGCGCCGCCAGCGCGCCAACCATAAAACCATTACGGCGGCCAAGCGTCGCCCCCGCGATAATGGCGATAGCGCTCACCGGTTTAAAGTCGGGAATGGGCCCAAACAGGATGCGCCCCGCCGCCGCCAGCGCCGCCAGCACCAGCGTGGGCATAATCTGGCGCAAACCCGGACGAGATGCCTCGTAACCCGCAAAGAACAACGCAAGCACCAGCGCCACCACAATCAGCATGGCCAACGCCGCCTGCTCAACACCCGCCAGCAACGCCGCAGCCATCACTGCGGGAACCGCCAGCAGCAGCGGTATCTCCAGTTTTGCGAGTAGGCGCGCGGCGCGATAATCCGTCATCCCATCACGCCCTATAGAACACGTTGTCGGCAAAGAAGTCGGCCGGGGGCTCCATGCAGGCAATCTCGCCGTCAAACATCATGGCAATGTCATCGGCAACCTGCTCGGCAAAATCCAGATCGTGCGTGGCCATAATGACGGTGCCGCCAGCCTTCGCATGGTCACGCAGGGCGCGGGCGATGATGCGGCGGCTCTCCAGGTCCAAGCCCTTCGTGGGCTCGTCAAGCAGCAGCAGCTCGGGGCCGATCAGCAGCAGCTTTGCCAGTGCGAGCAGCTGGCGCTGTCCGCCCGAGAGGTCGTAGGGGTGGCGCGTCTCCAGGCCGTCCAATCCCAGTTGCGCCGCACGCTCCCGCGCCAAGTTCTCGTCATATCCGCAGGTCGAAGCCCATTCTATCAGCTCATCGCGAACCGTCTCGGCAACCAGCAATGCTTTGGGATTCTGAGGCAGCAGCGCCGCCGAGGCCGCCCCGCGCACCATGCGGCCGCGCTGCAGCTTGGCGGTCTTCGCCAGCACCGAAAGCATTGTCGACTTGCCGCAGCCGTTACCGCCCGCAACCGCATGCACCGCGCCAGCCGAAAACGACGCATCGAGCCCGCGCAGCACCCAACCGCCCGCGCGATCGTAGCGAAACCAGCTCCCTGCCAGGGTGGTAGCCGACCCAGCGTGCATTTTTTGGAGTATTCTGCTTCCATCCGTGCGCGGGAAGGCTTCCGAGCCGTTCTCGAGCGACGTTTGCGCCACAAATTCGGACGATTTGTCCAATTCCGAACTTTTTTTCGCGCTCGATACGTCCCCGGGCGGTTCCAGAGAGCCCAAATTGTCCTCACGCCTGCTGAATACTCCTTTATTTGCACATCGGATGGCACCCCACCCCAACATGTCATCGGACAACAGCGATTCTCGGCGTCCCAAAGAAGCCATATCCGCCACCTCGCGCACGCGACCGTCCTCAATCCGGTACGCACACGTCGCGTATTCGAGCATTGGGCGCGGCTGATGCGTCGCCACAACAACCGTGCAGCCCAGCTCGCGATTCACACGAAACAGCGCGTGCAGGAAATTCTTCTCCGCAACCGGATCAAGCTGAGACGTGGGCTCGTCGAGCAGCAGCACGCGCGGGCGTAATGCCAGCACAGCCGCCAGCGACAGCAGCTGTTTGCGTCCGCCCGAAAGCGTATCGGTGTCGCGGTGGAGCCAATCTTCCAGCCCAAAGAAATAGCTGGCCTCAGCTACGCGATGGCGCATCTCATCACGTGCTAGCCCCAAGTTTTCCAGGCCAAACGCCATCTCGTGCCACACGGTTTCGCACACGATCTGGTTCTCGGGATCCTGGAACACATAGCCCACGCGCTCCGCCGATGCCCGCACATCCATGTCGGCGACGGGCTCGCCCAGCACGCGCAGTTCGCCAGTGCGCTCGCCCGCCGGAGCGATCTCGGGCTTGAGCAGCGACAGCAGCGTCGACTTACCCGATCCGGTACCGCCAACAAGCAGCGCAAATGCACCTTGGGGAACAGACCAGTCGAGCCCCTCGAGCACCGCAGCATCAGCATCGGGGTAGGCAAAGCTCAGGCTCCGCACCTCAATCGCCGGCATATCCGGGCCGCACGCCGCGCCCGACACCGGGCCCCTATCCAACCGAGCCATCAGCCAAACCTCTTCTCATCAATCGCGTGCAACGCGCAAGGCAGCACCATCCAGGCAGCGTACACAACATAGCCCGGCCACGGCGCCGGCACCAAGAGCTGAGGATAAAACGAATACTGCGTCGTCGCGGTCCACGCCACTGTCACCGTGACCACGCCAAACAGTGCAAGCCCAACCAGCGCGGCAACATCGCCGCGCCCCAGCCGATACCGCGCATACGTCGTACGACGCGTCGCGGCACCCCACCCGCGCGAGCGCATCGCGTCCGCGCGCTCCAGCGAATCTTCCATGCCCCAGCCCATCAACACACTCGATGCCCGCAAACGCGAACGCACGGGGTCGGTCGGCGCGCGGCCCGGTACATCGATCGCATCCTGCACCGCCAGCACCGTACGACCGCGGCGCAAAAACTGCGGGATAAGCCGCATACACATCGAGATCATGAGCGCAATCACCGGTGCGGCATTACCCAGCAGCGCGAGCACCTTGTCGTATTCGAGCATCGACGCCGCAGCCTCAAACCACAGCACGCTCGCCACAAACAGCCCGCCCATGCACAGGCCGTATACCATGCTCTCCAGATACACCGCGCGCATGCCAATACGGAACAGCTCCGTCGAACCCGAAGCGCTAAACAGCGGATTGACCAGCGCGATAATCAAAATCACCGGCAGCTGCCAGCGAAGCGCCCCCAACGTGCGCGCAGCACCGCGCGTCGCAAGCCCGTACGCCAGCCCGCCCGCAAGCGACAGCGCGATCAGCACCGGTTGCATCGAGAACATGGTGAGCCCCAGCGTCAGCACTATATAGAGTGCCGGCACCGCCGGATGCGACATCGAGAACGCCGCGACGGGCTCGCCGCCAAACTCCTCTCGTATGTTGTCCACGGGCACCCCCGTCCCCTCGCTCAAACGACAGCTCCGCAGCACCGCCAACGCCGCACGCAAGCAGCGCAAACGCCATGCCGGCGGCGCAAGCCTCAACCGCCGCAAACCAATCGCTACGCGCTCAACATATGCCTGCGGTATCATATTGCGCCGTGTATCGTTTCCAAACACACGTCTCTATAACGTAACAGGAGATCACATGGACGCAACCGCAATTATCCTCGCCGCCGGCGAGGGCACCCGCATGAAGTCGAACCACTGCAAGGTTTCGCACAAGATCCTGGGCAAGCCCATGGTTCAGTGGATCGTCGACGCCACCATCAAGGCCGGCTGCAGCCGCGTCGTGGTCGTCATCGGCAGCCACGCCGACGAGATGCGCGCCCTCATCGATGGCGCCTACGCCAACAGCGCCACCAAGGTCGAGTGCGTCGAGCAGACCGAGCGCCTGGGCACCGGCCACGCCGTGAAGGTCGCGCTCGAGGCCTGCGGCATCACACAAGGCCCCGTCGTCGTGCTCAACGGCGACTTGCCGCTCATCACCGCCGACACCGTCGCCAAGTTCGCGCAGACCGTCGCTACCGGCGAGCTCGCCTGCACCGTCATGACCATGACCCCGCCCGATCCTTTCGGCTACGGCCGCATCAAGCTGGGCGCCGATGGTCAGATCGAGCGCATTATCGAGCAGAAGGACTGCACGCCCGAGCAGGCCGCCACGCTGCTCGAGTGCAACGCCGGCTGCTACGCCTTCGACGGCGTGCAGCTCGCCGCACACATCAACGAGATCGGCAACGACAACGCGCAGTCCGAGTACTACCTGCCCGACATGCTCGAAATCCTCAAGGGTCACGGCCAGGCGGTCTCCATCTTCCACTGTGACGACTACCGCGACGGCTTGGGCGTCAACAGCCGCATCCAGCTCGCACAGCTCACCGCCATCGCGCGCGACCGCATCAACGAGCACTGGATGGCCGAGGGCGTTACCTTCATCGACCCCACGCAGGCCTGGATCGGCCCCGATGCCGTTATCGGCCGCGACACCGTCGTGTGGCCGCAGACGCACCTGATCGGCCACGTCACCGTGGGCGAGGAGTGCCAGCTCGGTCCCAACAGCCGTCTCACCGACACCACCGTCGGCAGTGGCTGCACCATCGATGAGACCATCGCCATCGAGGCCGTCATCGAGAACGGCGTCGACTGCGGCCCGCGCGCCTACCTGCGCCCGGGCACCCACATGCTCGACGGCTCCAAGGCCGGCACGCACGTGGAGATCAAGAAGTCTACGATCGGCGAGGGCTCCAAGGTGCCACACCTGTCCTACATCGGCGACACCACCATGGGCTCCGGCGTCAACGTGGGCGCGGGCTCCATCACCTGCAACTATGACGGCGTGCACAAGCACAAGACCGTCATCGGCAAGGATGCCTTCATCGGTTCCGACACCATGATGGTCGCGCCCGCTCAAATCGGCGACGGCGCGCTCGTGGCCGCCGGCTCCGTCATCACCGAGCCGGTCCCGGCAGACGCACTCGGCCTGGGTCGTGCCCGCCAGGTAAACATTGAGGGCTGGGCCGCCGATTACCGCCGCCGTCTGCACGAGGACGACGAGATATAACGTTTTACCAAGCATCTAAGGAGCTGTTCCCATGGGGGCGGCTCCTTTTTATATCGTGACCTGCGCAACCGGATGAGTGGTCGGTTCGTGTCCGTTGACGGTAAAGACGTTATCAAGACCCGATTAACCCCGTCGCGCGGTTACAATGCAACAAGGCATCTATATGGCATTCGATATAAAGGAGAAGGGTAATGCCGATTAATGATCCCGAGAAGTCGGAGAATATGCGCAAGTCCATCCGCGTGTATTCCGGTTCCTCCAACCGTCCCCTCGCTCAGAAGATCGCTGAGTACCTTGGGGTCGAGCTTTCGGGCCTTACGCTAAAGCAGTTCGCCAACGGTGAGATTTACGCCCGCTACGACGAGACCGTCCGCGGCGCCGACGTCTTCCTGATTCAGTCCGTGGCCGGCGGCAACGTCAACGACATGCTCATGGAGCTGCTCATCGCCACCGACGCTGCCAAGCGCGCATCCGCCCGCTCCATCACCGCCGTCATCACCCACTACGGCTATGCCCGCCAGGACCGCAAGGCCGGCCCGCGTGAGCCCATCACCGCCCGCCTCGTCGCCAATCTGCTCGAGCGCGCCGGCGTCAACCGCATCATCACCCTCGACCTGCACCAGGGCCAGATTCAGGGCTTCTTCGATATCCCGGTTAACCACCTGTCCGCGCTGCCGCTGTTTGGCCAGTACTACAACGACATGCACTTCGACACCGACAACCTGGTTGTCGTCTCCCCCGATGTGGGCCGCGCCAAGGCCGCCAAGAAGCTGTCCGACATGCTCGGCTGCGACCTGGCCATCGCCCACAAGGGCCGTCCGCGCCACAACGCCGCCGAGGTCATGGGCATCATCGGTGACATCAAGGGCAAGACCTGCATCATCAACGACGACATGATCGACACCGCTGGCACCCTGTGCGCCAACGTCAAGGAGCTCAAGGCTATGGGCGCTGGCGACATCTACGTCTGCGCCACCCACGGCATCTTCTCCGGTCCGGCCATCGAGCGTCTGAACGACGCCCCGATCGTCGAGTGCCTCGTCACCGACGCCATTCCCGTCGAGGTCGGCGGCAAGATCAAGACCATCTCGGTCGCCGAGGAGTTCGCTCAGGCCATCTCCGCCGTCTACCACGAGGAGCCCGTCTCCACGCTCGTCGGCGGCGACTTCGCGCTGTAGCCTGCCGCGCATCATCTTTGATGCTTTTAAAGGGTCGGAAGCGAGCTTCCGACCCTTTTTCTATCCCTCGCCAACCTTCCCTGGACAATTAGTTCAGATACGTATTTTTTTAAAGCTCCAAAGGACCGTTCGGAGCCTTCTGAGCTCCCCAGCGGATGCCATGCCGTCCAAATCTCATCGTTCTCGAGTACAACCGCTGCATATTTACCCTCAAATCGCCCTCAAGGGCCTTAGGCACGCCTCGAACGCCCGCCGCCTTATACGTATCTGAATTAACCGTCCAGTAGCTATCGTCAACCTTCGCGGCAGAGCTCAATTTCCTGCAATCCCCTCAACCGATTTCATAACACCCAGCCGTTCATGGCGCGCAGCGCCCCGCTGAGCGAAAAGAACGGTATGGGGGTCGCATTCTGCCGCCAACTTAGTACGTTATAGCTATGACGACCGTGATTTCACATTTCTCCGCCCTCCGCGCAATTCGTCGCGCACGACGGGCGTACTCTGCCCTACCCTGGGACTCCGTTGATAGTGAACAGCAAGCACAGGCCTTGGCTAGCTGCATTCCCAATAATGACGCGATAGACTTTGGCGCACTTTCGATACTCGATGCCTGGAATGAAGATGATTCCGAACTACTCGATCTTCTCGTTTCAGACGAAGACAACAGACGCCCCGACAAGCGGCTTCTTCAGCATATTCTCACCGCTCCGCTTCCTGAAGGTGCAATTATGCACGTCGAGGCCGACATCTACGCAACGTCTCCTGCCGTGACAGCCATGCTTTGTTCCAAAAATGAATCAGTCGCCAAAACCTTGATGCTTCTCATGGAACTGCTCGGAACCTACTCCCTTCCTCCCGGGGCAACATGCCCCATTGCCCATGACGACATCTGGCCCAAGGGCGATGGCTGCGCAGCGACGGGCGATCTTGATTGCTTGGGCAACCAGTCGGTGGTCGAGCAACAGAACGAAACCCGCTATGAACAGGCACACTACAAATGCGAGCCCGCCACAACTATCGAAGAGCTTGAGGCGGTTGCACGCTTCGCCAAAAGTAGCTCATACACATCGTTTCGCACGGCAGTCAAACTTGCCCGACCCGGATCTGCATCCCCAGCCGAATCCCTAATGTTTGCCGTTCTCGGAGCGCCCATGCGCTTTGGAGGATTCGGATGTTGCAGTCTGCCCATGGGAGGCCTGCTACTCAACTATCGAATCGACTTCGACACTCTTGCGGTCAACATGTCCTCGGGCATCCCCTATGCCATCTGCGACCTATATTGCCCGGCAGCCGGAGTCGACAACGAATACAACGGAATTGGGCATGAGCTTCAAAACGCTCGCATCCACGATGGCAATCGAAATAATGGCCTCAAGGCAATGGGCATCCACGTCCTGGTTATCAATCGCGACCAAATGAAAGACCTTGTTGCACTCGAAGCCTTCGCCCAAACGATGCATCGACTCGCGGGAGTCCGATTCCGATACCGTATCAAGGGCTATCGCAAGCGTCAGGCCGCTTGGCTCAACGCTCTGCGGGCCGGAATCGGCCTTGCGCCGGTCTAAACGACGAATCACCCGCGCGCCGCCGAACAGGACTGGACAGTTAGTTCAGATACGTATAGATGGACACATTGAATTAGGCTGTTTTGCAGCTATCTCTATACCATTCGCCCTATTTGAAGGCAGGGTAGACTTCAAAACAGCGCCATATGGACTAACTAAAGCTCCGAAACAACGTATCGGCATTGAATTGAGCACTTCGAGTCCTCAGAACTTATACGTATCTGAACTAACTGTCCACCTCTGATTTCGACGGCCGTCCAAACGCCCCTAAACGCCCTCAATTACCCTCCATTTGACAGCGGCAACAGGGTCGCTCACCATAGCAGGCGACAAATCAACGAAAGGATGAACATGGCAGCTGCACAGCCGCTTAAGATTCGCATGGTTGCCGGACTTGGCAACCCTGGCGAGGAATATGCCGAGACCCGTCACAACGCTGGTTTCAAAGCAATCGACGAGCTGGCCCGTCAGGCCGGCGTCACGTACTGGAAAAACCAAGCAGGCGCCGAGGTCGCGCTCATCAACATCAACGATCCCGAGGAAGAGGGCGGTAAGCGCCAGATCGTGCTGGTCAAGCCGCAGTCGTACATGAACACCTCGGGCGGGCCCATCTCCAAGCTCTGCCGCGAGTACAAGATCAAGGCCGAGGAGCTGCTCGTGATTCACGACGAGCTCGATATTCCCGCCGGCGACGTGCGTGTTAAGGTGGGCGGCGGCCACGCCGGTCACAACGGCCTGCGCTCCATCATCGACAAGATGGGCAGCCGCGACTTCAGCCGCATCCGCACCGGCATCGGCAACCCTCCCGGCAAGATGGCTGTCGCCGACTACGTGCTTAAGCAGCTGCGCGCCCGCGAGGCCGAGGATTTCCAGGACACCTGTGCCCGCGCCGCCGACGCCGCCGGTCTGGCCATCGTCCACGGCGTAATCTACGCCCGCGATCACGTAAACGGCGCCGCTTCCGCCAACGGCAAGCACTAAAACCTATCATTTAGGGACAGGTTTATTTTGGCAAGTTTTACCTGCGGAAACTCCCCAGTTGCGGCATCGCAATCAACCGCGCGCCGACATACATGCATAGCACCCCAAAGGGGGCCGGCCTCATCACAGCCCGAGGCCGGCCCCCTTTGCCGTTTAACCTGATAAAACCGACCAAAATAAACTTCTCCCCCTTTGATAGGCCAAAGTGGATAAACCCTGCTCCCAACCGCCGAAGACACACGTAAGTGACATGTCCATGAGGGTATAATTTGCACCGTATGTCTGCACAACGCCTGTGCACGTACGGTTTTATTCGGGCTACCGTCCATTTCCGTGGAGGCACGGTTCGGCGGCCCTAACAAGAGAGGGGTTCTATGTATAAGATCCTGGAGAAGACGCAGTTCTCGGAGAAGGTGTTCAAGTTCCGCATCGAGGCGCCTGCAATCGCCAAACATGCGCACGCTGGACAGTTCCTCATGGTTCGCGCCAACGAGACGGGCGAGCGTGTCCCGTTTACCCTGGCCGGCTGGAACGGTGACGAGGGCTGGGTCGAGTTCATCTTCATGGTGATCGGCAAGACCACCGAGATGCTTTCCACCTACGAGGCCGGCGAGTCGCTGCGCGACGTCGTGGGCCCGCTGGGCGTTCCCACCGAGATGGCCGAGGGCCCCTGCGCTGTCATTGGCGGCGGCGTCGGCCTGGCAATTGCCTTCCCGGTCGCCAAGCACCTGGTCGAGACCGGTCACGAGGTGCACGCCATCATGGGCGCCCGCACCAAGGACCTCCTGCTCATGGAGGACCAGTTCCGCGAGCTCCTCGACGAGGACCACATCCACATCACTACCGATGACGGTTCCTACGGCGAGCAGGGCGTTGTCACCGCTCCGCTGGAGCGCCTGCTGCAGGACAAGGCCGTGAGCCAGGTCTTCTGCGTCGGCCCCGTTCCGATGATGAAGTTCTCGACCCTCACCGCCCAGAAGTACGACACCCCCATCACCGCGTCGCTCAACCCCATCATGGTTGACGGCACCGGCATGTGCGGCTGCTGCCGCGTCGAGGTGGGCGGCGTGACCAAGTTCGCTTGCGTCGACGGCCCCGACTTCGATGCCACCCTGGTCGACTGGGATGACCTTCGTGCCCGCCAGGCCGCTTACCGTTCCGAAGAGGGCGAGTCCCTCAAGGCCTATGAGGAAAAGAGCTGCGCATGCCACTAGTTAACGGTCGTTTCGTTGCCGATATGAAGTCGCCCCGCACCCCCGATAACGAGGAGCCGGCTGCCGAGCGCGCCTGCGACTTCCGCCCCGTCGACAAGGGCTTCACCGAGGAGATGGCGCTGGCCGAGGCCGAGCGCTGCCTCAACTGCAAGAAGCCGTTCTGTGTTGAGGGCTGCCCCGTCAACATCAACATCCCCCGCTTTATCGAGCAGATTCGCGCGAAGGACTTCGGCGGCGCCCTCGATACCATCCGCGAGGACTCCATGCTTCCCGCTATCTGCGGCCGCGTCTGCCCGCAGGAGAACCAGTGCGAGGGCAAGTGCATCCGTGGTAAGAAGTCCGAGCCCGTGGCCATCGGCCAGCTCGAGCGCTTCCTGGGTGACCGCCCCGAGCTCGCTTCCACGCCCAAGATGGCTCCCAAGAACGGCAAGAAGGTCGCCGTCGTCGGCTCCGGCCCGTCCGGCATCACCTGCGCCGGCGAGCTCGCCCGCAACGGCTTTGACGTCACCGTCTTTGAGGCCTTCTTCACCGGCGGCGGCGTGCTGGTCTACGGCATCCCCGAGTTCCGTCTGCCCAAGGCAGTCGTCAAGCGCGAGATTGACGGCCTGGAGGACATGGGCGTCAAGTTTGAGTACAACTCCGTCGTGGGCAACATGGCCACGGCCGAGGAGCTGTTCGAGCAGGGCTTCGACGCCATCTACGTGGCGACCGGCGCTGGCCTGCCCAAGTTCCTCAACGTCCCCGGCGAGAACCTGCCCAACGTCTTCTTCGCTAACGAGTACCTCACCCGCGTGAACCTGATGAAGGCCAACAAGTTCCCCGAGTACGACACCCCCACCAAGCACGGCAAGAACGTCGTCGTCTTTGGTGGCGGCAACGTGGCTATGGACGCCGTCCGTACCGCCAAGCGTCTGGGCGCCGAGCACGC
>DBEZXW010000022.1:0-1899 GCA_048291725.1 Collinsella sp.
GACGTGCCGCTCGTGAGCGCATCCGCCGTCACCACACAGCAATCTGTGCGGTTCCTGCTTGCCCACATCGACCCGTACCTCTACTGCGGCGACAACAGCAAGGGACACCATATCGCGTTCGTGGCCTCCGCGCCCATCGCCGTGGCCAAGACCGTGACCGGCGTCGCCAACGACAGCTTCCTGATGTGGAACACGACCAACACGAACCAGGGCACCGCCGACCAGAAATGCCCCTACCCCAACAGCAACCTCAAGGCGTGGGAGACGGCCTTCGTGGCGTGCCTGCCCGAGGGGCTGACCAAGTACCTGCTTACCCAGCGCGTGCTGCTTGAGGAGCGGTACAGCGCCAGCGGCGCGCTCAGCGACTCCAACTCGTGGAGCTGGCAGGATATCGGCAAGGTGTTCTCGCTGTCGGAGATGGAGGTGTACGGCTGCCCCGTGTGGGGGACGAAAGGCTACAGCGTGGGCTTCGACTGCCAGTTTGACCTGTTCCGAGACACGGCGCACCGAGTCAACGGAAATCGGTGCGGTTGGTGGCTGCGTTCCGTCGTGGGTAGCTCCTCGTCCATCGTGTGCTACGTCAGCAACTACGGCCGTGCCAACTGCTCCTCGGCGGCGACCACCTGGGCTCGCCCCCGCCCCGGCCTCCTCGTCGGCTAGCCAGCCGAGTGCTCTATACTCTGCTTTTAGGCGACCGCCTTGCGCGGTCGCCTCTCGCCCGCGAAGCGGGCCGTTTTTTTCCGCCAGTTTCCCCAGGAGGTGCACGTGAGCGGCGTCTACCAGCGCAACCGCGAGGTTTCCGAGTACAAGTTTTTCACTCAAGCGATCGCCATCCGCGTGGAGGTCAACAAGCTGATGGCGTCGTCCTCCGTGGTTCCGAAGGCCTATCGTCTGCTGAACGCGGTGCCCACGGTGGAGACGGCGCGCAGCATCGTGTACAACGTCAACCGCGCCGACTGCTTCTACCCCAACACCTCGTTCAACGCGCTGGAGAGGAAACGCTACCTGACGCTGGCCATAGCCGACTGCGAGCAGCTGATGCTGGACATGCAGTGCCTCATGGATATCGGCCTGCCCGTGAACGCCAACCGCTTCGAGGGGCTGGCGGCCATGGTCGAGGAGGAGATCAGGCTGCTGAAGGGCGCACGCAAGAACGTGCGCGTGACGGGCAAGAAGTCCACCGAGGAGCGCATAGCCGAGGCCGAGGCCGAGCTAGAGCGCCTGCGTTCGCTATAATGGGCGGCGGTCGCGCCTTGTTTATCGGTACAGTTGGTGGCTGCGTTCCGTCGTGGGTAGCTCCTCGTCCAACGTGTGCTACGTCAACAACAACGGCAATGCCAACTACAACTCGGCGACGAACACCTGGGCTCGCCCCCGCCCCGGATTCCCTTACTGCCAGACCGAGTAGGCCCCAGGGCCGAAAGCAGAGCGCGGAGAGGAAGGAAGGCGCGACCGTCGGGCTCACGCCCGTAAATACGCACCCCGCGAGGGTGGCCGGACGCTGCTTGCATGGCGCGGCGCTCCGTGGCTTCGCCGCGTTTCATGGCCATACCTCAAGCGGCTGCCAGAGCCACATTGCAAGCCGTGCGGGGTGCCTCCTGTGAACTCCGAGCAAAGGCGGGCGGCGCGCCGGAAGCGCCGCGAGGAGAAGCGGGCCAAGGCCAAGGCCGAGCGCGTCAAGGCGTGCACGCTTGAGACCGTGGCCGACCTCAACAGCCTGTGCAAGGCTTCCAAGCAGGCCGCGCGCGGCGTGATGTGGAAGGCGTCCACGCAGCGGTACATGAAGGACTACCTGCGCAACGCCGTCCTGTCCCGCCGCGACCTTTTGGAGGGCCGCGACATATGCCGGGGCTTCATCCGCTTCGACCTGTGGGAGCGCGGCAAGCTGCGCCACATCAG
>DBEZXW010000023.1:0-22498 GCA_048291725.1 Collinsella sp.
GCGCCACACATGGTCTGCGGAGTGTTCTGAAAACCAAGCCCGGCCCCCGCCTGCGGTGACTCGGCTACGAGCAGTCTGCGATGGGGCCGTTGTTGGTTGGGGCCGCTGGGCTGATGTGGGGGCGCGCGGCTGTTGCGGGCCCTGGTCCCGGCGGCGGCCTCGGCGCTTCGCGCCTGCCGCCTTTGGGGACTTTGGGGTCGTGCGGCAGCTGCGGCGCTGCACGCCTGCTGCTTTGGGTGACTTTGGGGTCGATTGGGGTTGTCTGCACAGTTCGCGGTATTATGTTTGCGGAGTTTTGAAAGGAGCCGCTGGTGGTCACGACGACGTTTGCTTCGCCTTTGGGCGAAATCCTGCTTGCCGCTGATGGCCGCGGTTTGACGGGGCTTTGGTTTGAGGGGCAGGAGCACTTTGGCTCCACGCTTCTCAAAGAAGATCCCGAACATGTTGAAGGCGCCGATGCGGTTTCTGGTGCTGGCGGCATGTCTTCGGTGAATCCGACAAACGGTGCTGCCTCGTCGGTACTTGAGCGTTCTTGGGCTTGGCTGAATGCTTATTTTGCGGGGCAGGAGCCTCGGTTTACGCCGCCGTTGCATATGATTGGTACGGCGTTTCAGCGCGAGGTTTGGTTTGAGCTGCTTTCTATCCCGCGTGGCGAGGTCGCTACGTATGGTGAGATCGCCCAGCGTGTTGCGGCTCGACATCGTGTACCGGGAAACGAAGCACCCGTTGCGTCTCCCCGTGCCGTGGGGGCCGCGGTCGCTCGCAACCCTGTTTCGATTATTGTGCCATGCCATCGCGTGGTGGCGGCCGACGGCTCGCTTAACGGATATGCCGGCGGGCTTGATCGCAAGGAGTGGCTGCTTCGGCTTGAGGGCGCGTACGAGGAGTAACACTCGAGCGCTTTGCATAGCCAAGATGCCGTGAAAGAACGGGACATGCTTTCCGAATGGAGGCTCAGACGGAAACTACGTCCCGGAATTCCGTTTTAAAGCGGGATGCGCTTTCCGAATGGCGTCCCAAGCGGAAACCGTGTCCCGGAATATAGCCTCAGAGTGGGACGCCGTTTCCGGTTGAGACCACCTGCTTGGACATCTTTCTACGCCCGCTCCTGCAGAGCGTAGATCGATTTGTCCATGTTGAACAGATATGCCACAACGCAGACGATGAAGAACGCCGGCAGATTACCGAAACCGAAGATCTCGCAGCCAATGAGGATCGGCGCGAGTAGCGTGTTGGTGGCGCTGCCAAAGACGGCGGCGTATCCCAGCGCGGCGCAGAGCTCGACGGGCATGCCGAGTTGAGCCTCGTTATGGCGACATCTGGGTAACAGAAAGGCCCGCGTTCCTCAGAGGCAAGATAGGCAATTCTGCTTCTGAGGTAGATCTCAATTCTGCCGACCGCACTGCCGACCGCATCAAACATTAACTGCCGGAGGGCTCGGTCAAATTCATACGTGTAGATGATGGTTTTGAATGTTGTGTCTTCGCGAAAGATGGTAATCCCGGACTTGCATTTGGTTTTGTAGGGAAACCAGTAGGCCGACAGTCTGTAGTGGTTGGCTTCGACCAAAGCTCGCTCGAGTTCGCTTTGATCAGAGCACTTAAGACCCTTGTTTTCTGTCAATAGTGCTATTTGTTCGTTGATGGATATCCGCGACTTCTGGTATTTCATTAAGCCTCTTGATAGAAAAAGAGCTGGAGTTGCGCATCGTTGAGAGGCTTTCCAGCTTTAGCAAAACAAACTTATAAGATGCGACGGGCCGCGTCAAGATAATTGCTTGACAGCCTAGGAGGCGGCTGGTTGGCTGGCTTAAAACCCAGCGCGTGAAATGACGATCCACGCTATTCAGCGCGCTTGATAGGATGACGAACCACAGTCTTAAGTTTCTCCGGCGCACACTTGCGTGGATCGGAAAGATAGATTTCGTGATGTAAACGGGTATCTGAGAAGTCGGGGACATAGCCCTGCTCGGTCGTGTATTCATGCATAGCGTCTACGGTCGCCGGTTCGTTGTCGTAGGGCCCGGTGTGCATGCATTGAACGCAGAGACCCTCGTCAACTTTAAGCAGCTCGACGGCAGAAAAGTCCAGTTTCTTTTTGTTCGTGGCTTCCACGACTGCCCAGTCAAAGTCATCTCGGGTGACGAAATCGGGTAGGCGGATGCACGAGATAAAGTTGAAATCGTCCTTGCGTACATAATCGATGTCGCCGCTCGGGGAGTCTTGCCACCAGAAACCCTCGAGCGGCGGTACCACAAAGTCGAAATAGCCCTCGATACTCCTTGAGCCTTTCTTCGACATCTTGACGGTATAGGCGATTCCGTAAAGCAGCGGCAGGGCGTTTTGATACTCGCCACCTTCGGTATTTGGGTCGCCCTTGCCGCGAACGGCAACGTAGCTCATAGGCGGGACAGTTACGATACTCGGCTTGCTTGCAGGTTTGTAGAGCTCCTTGCATTCCTTCTTAAAGTCGAACGCCATGTTGGCCGCCTTTCTGCGTATTGGCCTGCTTAGATAGCTGAATCATATCATAGAAACGAACAGCTGTTCGAATGATTTGGCTGACAGATTGAGATGCGTGCGTTGTGTTTGGCGGTCGGCCTGACCCAATCGATGATTTCTCTGCCTCCCCGGCGCCTCATCTATAGCTGCCGTTTCCCCATATAGAACCTGCCAAAATAAACCCGTCCCTTTTTAGTCGGTGCGAAATGGGTAATACTAAAGAGTTATCCGACCAGATGGGAACCGATCGATGGCTTATATCGAATTCAAAGACGTCATCAAGGCATACGGCGAGGGCGACGCCCGCATTCACGCACTCGACGGCGCGAGCTTTACGGTCGAGCGCGGCGAGCTCGCCATCATTTTGGGTGCTTCGGGTGCCGGCAAGACCACGGCGCTCAACATTCTGGGCGGCATGGATACGGCGACTTCCGGCACCGTGACGGTGGACGGGCGCGATGTGAGCTCCGCTAACGAGGCGCAGCTCGTGGAATACCGCCGCGCCGACGTCGGCTTTGTCTTCCAGTTCTACAATCTGGTTCCCAACCTGACGGCGCTCGAAAATGTTGAGCTTGCGGCGCAAATCTGCCCTGATTCGCTCGATGCCGAGCAAACGCTTTGCCAGGTTGGCTTGGGTGAGCGCCTCGCCAACTTCCCCGCGCAGCTTTCGGGCGGCGAGCAGCAGCGCGTGTCCATTGCCCGCGCACTGGCAAAGAACCCCAAGCTGCTTTTGTGCGACGAGCCCACGGGCGCACTTGACTATAAAACCGGCAAGCAGATCTTGCAGCTGCTGCAGGACACTTGCCGCAAGCAGGGCATTACGGTCATCATCATCACCCACAACTCCGCGCTGGCGCCCATGGCCGATCGCCTGATCCGCTTTAAGAACGGTCGCGTGGAGAGCGAGACGGTCCAGCAAAATCCCGTGCCTATCGAGACGATCGAGTGGTAGCGCCCATGGACCAGGACCGCCAAAACAGCCAAAACTACGATACGGAGCACACGGGTCGCGACCGGGAGTTCGCGACCTACCGCACTGCCCAAAGCTCAAACGATATGGTGCCGACGGTTTTTCGCCGTGGCATCTACCGCACAATCCGAGGCAGTCTTAAGCGCTTCTTGTCAATCGTGGTCATCACCGCGCTTGGCGTGAGCGTGATGTGCGGCCTTAAGGCGGGTTGCGAGGACCTGTGTGATTCGGTTGATGCCTACTTCGACCAGCAAAATGTCTATGACATTAACGTGCAGTCGACCTATGGCCTGACTGACGATGATCTCGACGCCATACAAGAGGTCGATGGCGTCGAAACGGCCGAGGGCATCTACACCGAGACCGCCTACACCGCCGTGGGTACAACGCGTGAGCGCGTGGTCGTGCAGAGTCTCTCCAAGGAGAACATCGATCAGCCGGTGCTCGTGAACGGCGATTTGCCCGAGAGCGCTGATGAAGTCGCGGTGACTTCGAAGTTCCTGAAGGCATCGGGCAAGAAAATCGGCGATACGGTGAGTTTTGCCGCCAATGACGCGAGCTCGTCCAATCAAAGCGCCAAGGACCAGTTTGCCGCGGGCGATTACACCATTACGGCCGAGGTCCTCGACCCCACTGATGTGAGCTCCGACTCGACAGTCAACGCCTTTCGCGCTGCTTCGGCGGCGGACTATAAGTTCTATGTGAGCGAGGACGCCGCGACATCTTCTTCCTACTCCGCGGTCCACGTGATCGTCGAGGGAGCCAAGAGCCTCAACTCCTATTCGGATGCCTACGCGGCAAAGATCAACAAGGTCAAGGGCAATATAGAGAAGATCCGCGAGGAGCGTGAGAAGGCGCGCGCCCAGGAGCTGACGGTCGACACGCCGGCGAGCTTGGACGCGGCTGAGCGTCAGGCGAATATGCTCTTTGGGATTGAGCAGGACAACATCAATCGCATGGCCGAGGGCAGCGACGAGCGTGCGCAGGCGCAAGCCGACCTGGATCAGCGTCGCGCCGCCGCCGATCAACAGTTTGCTGATGCCCGCGCCGAGCTTTCCGATCTGGGCGAATGCACCTGGTACATCCAGGACCGCGGCAATATCGCAAGCTATTCGAGCGTGGAGAGCGATAGCTCGTCAATTGAAGCCATCGCCACGGTGTTCCCGTTCATCTTCTTTATCGTCGCCGTGCTCATCAGCCTTACCACCGCCACACGCATGGTCGAGGAGGAGCGCACACTCATCGGCCTGTATAAGGCGCTCGGTTATTCGCGCGGGCGCATCCTGTCCAAATACGTGGACTACGCGCTGTGGGCTTGTCTGATCGGCGGCGTGCTCGGTAACATCATCGGATTTGTGGGCCTGCCGCTGTTCCTGTTTACGGTGTTCGACGACATGTACTCGCTGCCCCAGATGCTACTTTCGTACGACATCGTGTCCTCGATCGTTTCGGTGGCGCTGTTTGCCGTGGGCGTGGTGGGCGCCACGATTATCGCCTGCCGCCACGAGATGGCCGAGACCCCGGCCTCGCTTATGCGTCCCAAGGCCCCGCGCGCTGGCTCGCGCATCTTGCTCGAGCGCATCGGCTTTATCTGGCGCCGCATGGGCTTCTTAAACAAGGTGGCGGCGCGTAACCTGTTCCGCTACAAAAAGCGCGCCTTTATGACCATCTTCGGTATCGCCGGTTGCACGGCGCTCGTGATCTGCGGAATGGGCATTCGTGATACGTCGGTGGCGCTTTCGCCCAAGCAGTACGGGCATATCACGCGCTATGACCTGCTGGCGGTTGCCAATCCCGACGATTTTTCGCAGACGTGCGCGGCGCTCGACGAGCGAAGCGCGGCCAATGATTCCAACGTGACGGTGACCTCGACCCTGCCGATTATGACCGACAACGTCACCTTTACGTTTGGCGGCAAGAGCGAGACCGTGCAGCTCATCGTGATTCCCGATGACCGCGCGGGTGACTTGGGCGATTACGTGCGCCTGGAGGATGAGTCCAAAGAACCTCTGTCTTTGCGTGACGGAGACGTGTATCTGAGCAAAAGTTCACAGCTGGTGTTGGGGATTCAGCCGGGCGATACGGCTCACGTCCAGGATTCGTCGCTCAACGTCGCCAAGGTCAAGGTTAGCGACATTTCGCTCAACTATCTGGGCAACACGCTTTACATGACGCAGAGTACCTATGAGCAAGTTTTTGGTCGCAGTGCTCGACTCAACGGCGTCTTTGTGCTGCTTAAGGGTTCGTCGGCCGACCAGATTGCGTTTAGCAAGAAGCTTAAGAGCGACGGTTGGCTCACCATCTCGAGCACGGCCGAACATTGGCAGAACTACGAGGCGAACTTTGCGATTATCAATTCCGTGGTGGTGCTCGTGACCTTTATGGCGGCGTGCCTATCGTTTGTGGTGGTGTTTACGCTGTCCAACACGAATATCTCCGAGCGCGAACGCGAGCTGGCGACCATCAAGGTGCTGGGCTTCCGCCGTGGCGAGGTACACCACTACGTCAACAAGGAGACGCTGATCCTCACGGCGATTGGCACCGCACTGGGCGTGCCGATGGGTGGCCTGCTTGCCGAGAGCTTTACGTACATCCTGCAGATGCCGTCGCTGTACTTTGACGTTGAAGTCGAGCCGCTGAGTTATGTGCTCGCCGTAGTGCTTTCCTTTGTCTTTACGTTTATCGTCAACCTCACTACCAATCGCACCCTCAATAGGATCGACATGGTCGGCGCTCTCAAGAGCGCCGAGTAACCTGCCAAAAAGGGACAGGTTTATTATGGCAGGTTTTATCTGGCCAAACGCCGGGCAACCATTAGGTGGCCCGGCGTTTGGCCCGTTTTGCTGGGGATGTTTGTCGCTCAGTGCTCTTACTGTCCAATCCAGTGTTGCGCATAGCTCTTAATGTCCTCGGTAAAACCGTCAAGGTCGTCAAGGGTGATCACGCTGTCGATAAGCAAATTGGCTATCTCGCGGTGCATTGTGCTGCGGCGAATATCGTTTGCAATTACGCCTGAGGACAGCTTGTCTCTATTGAGGTGCTCTTCTAGTGCCCAAAATCTACTGGACGCTTCGCTGTCGCCGTTCAGTATCTCAACGTACTGGCCGATGAGCTTTTCCATATAACGTTCTTGCCATTGAGGAAGCATTTTCTTAAACAGCTTCCAGTCGCTTTCGGCTACGTCGCGCATATGTCCTCCGCTCGTCAAACGGGCTTTCCATTTGCCTTTCATTCTATTTTGTTTTCGCCCGCAAGCGTTGATGAGAGGCTCTCTTTAGCCTTCGAGATTGGGCTTGAATGGGTTGTATGCCACAAAACGGGCCTATCTACTACGTTTAATTGGATACCCTCAACCATGCCGGGAAAACGAAAAATAAAACTGCAGGTAGAAGGCCTGTCGATTTTCGAAAAGGCGGTCATGGTGGTCCCCATCGAGTTAAACGTAGTAGATGGCTCCTTTTTGTGGCGGACCATCAAACGAACGCCGACGCTTGTGCTGTAGCCGCACCGGTCATTCGTAAGTTGCGGTGGAATAGTTCCTAAACTCGACTACTCAAGGCTAAAACCGGAACTATATCACCGCAACTTAGGAGGGATGGGCGGGGGAGTGCTAGTTGGGTGTTGCTGTCGGACTGGGATGGTTTAGGCTCGCTTGCGTTGCTTCCATTGTTTGCGGCACCAACGCATGAGTGCTTTTACGACCGGGATGGTGATGAGGATTACCCAGGCGGGATGGGGTTGTTCCAGGCAGAGCCACATGTAGAGGAACCATGCCTCGGCACTGACTGAATAGACGACATCGATCAGCTTAGATAAGTGGCGTTGGTCGATAAAGTCGCCAAGCGCGTAATAGACGGGAATCAAAAAGACGAGCAAGAGCCCCATGCCCCATGTGCCGTAGACAATGCCGAGCACCAGATAGGCGAGGGCGACAAGCGCGGGGAAGGGGAATTTGTTCCATGTACGTCCGACCTTGGTGTGGAAATGCTTGCCATGATGGTCGAGCTTGTCGTGTGCTTCCTTCCAGCTGGAAAACGTCTCGCCGTCGATGGTGACGGTGCCGTCGTCATTGGTATGCACACTATGTCCATCGTCCTCAAGCGTATCGATATGCAATCCGCCCGGCCCCACATGGACCTCTTCACCCTTGCGCTCGTTGATCACATGGATGCCGCTCCAGCCAACATGGACTTCTTCGCCCTTATTGGGATCAATGACGTGGATACCGCGCGCGAGGGAAACATCGACAAGTGGCTTATCGCTGCGATCGGCGTTCTCGGCAGAATCCTCGGCCTCGCCAGCCACATCCGCCGTCTCGGTGCTGGCGCTACCGTCCTCCAGATCGTCGGCATTGTTGGCCGCCTCTCCATACAACAGCTCATCCAGCGACACGCCATACAGCGCGGCGAGCGCAATAAGGTTATCGGTATCGGGCGAGGATTCGCTGCGCTCCCATTTACTGACAGCCTGGCGGCTTACACCCAGCTGGGCGGCAAGCGCCTCCTGAGAAAGCCCGGCAGCCTTGCGGCGATCAACGAGCCGCTGCGCCATCGCAAGATCCATGGTGGTTCCTTTCGTTTGATGGTCGAATTGAATGAGCCGAGTATGCCGAGAACAACCGGTAGCGACCACCATTTCTAGTTAGAATCTGCCCCAACCCTACCGCAACTACCGGTAGCAACCCCTAACGACCAGCCATTTCAGGACAAATGTCAGTGCAAGTAGCAGCCAAGAGCCCCCACTCAGTAAGTTGCGGTGGAATAGTTCCTAGTTTCAGCCATTTGCGGGCTATGCAGGAACTATTTCACCGCAACTTAATTTCAGACCAGGCACCCGCAGCAAGAAGACGAATAACCTCGGCGAGTATGTAAACGCAGGGCCTTCCGACCCCGCCCGACGATTTCGATTGGCGACCTTTGACGGAGTCAAGGGAGGAGCCAAATCGAAATACGTCGGGCGGGGTCGGAGGGCCCGATGAGATAGATTTCGGCCGAGGCTATTCGTCGCCGAAGCTGATGCCCAACGCCTTGGCCTCGCGTACCAGATCGCTCTGGGGGTCGACATACTTGAGCTTGCCGGCGACCTCCTCGAGCGGCATGTGACACATCTTGCCGTCACGCAGGGCAATCATGTAGCCAAACTCGCCGCGTAGGCAGCCGAGAGCCGCCTCGACGCCGCACTGGGTCGCAAAGATGCGGTCCTGGGCGTCGGGCTGACCGCCGCGCTGCGTGTGACCGGGGATGGCGACGCGGGTCTCGCGACCGGTCTTGGCTTCGATCTTCTTGGCGATGTCGTAGACAATCGACGGGCTCGTGCGCTCGGCGAGCTTCTTCTTGTACTCTTTCTTGGACAGAGCCGCGTCCTCCTTGGAGATGGCGCCCTCGGCGACGGCCACGATGGTAAAGCGGCTGCCGGTCTCCATGCGATGCTCGATGGTCTTGATGACGTTATCCATGTCGTAGGGAATCTCGGGAATCAAGATGACATCCGCGCCGCCCGCGACGCCGGCGTACAGCGGGATCCAGCCAACCTTGTGGCCCATGATCTCGATGACAAACACGCGGCCGTGGCTCGAGGCGGTAGTGTGGATGTCGTCGATGCACTTGGTGGCGACGTCGATGGCGCTCGTAAAGCCAAACGTCAGCTCGGTGCCCCAGGTGTCGTTATCGATGGTCTTGGGCAGGGCGATAACGTTGAGACCCTCTTCGCGCAGGCGGTTGGCAGTCTTGGTGGAGCCGTTGCCGCCCAGCATAAACAGGCAGTCGAGCTGCAGCTTGTGATAGGTGTGGACCATCGCCGGCACCTTCTCGACGCCGTCAGCCTCGGGAATGTCCAGACGCTTGAACGGTGTGCGGCTCGTGCCCAGGATGGTGCCGCCGCGGGTGAGGATACCGCTAAAATCGGCGGGCGTCATGACGCGGAACCTGCTGTAGATAAGGCCCTGGTAGCCGTCCTCAAAACCGTAGATCTCGATAGGTTCTTCGCTATTGGTCATAAGCGTTTTGACGATGCCGCGCATGGTGGCGTTGAGCGCCTGGCAGTCGCCGCCACTGGTAAGAAGACCGATCCTGAGCATGATGAATCCTTCCGGGCAAGTTATAACATGCGCATAAGTTTACCCCCGCACACTGTTGATACGGGGGTAAAACGTGTTAGCTCAAGCGTATGGAAATGTAAGCAACGTCAGGGAACGTAAGGTCGACGGGCCTGGCTCCTTACAGTGCGAAGGCATCGACGTTGCCCCAGTGACGGCGCAGCGTGATGGCGGCAGTGGGCTCGGTATTGTCAAAGACGACCGACCATTGCGTGTTACTGGTGATATCTTCCGGATTGGGCTCTTGCGCTGCGGCACGCAGGGCTTCCCAGGCAATCGTTTCGTCCTGGGCGCCGGCATGGGCGTCGAGGACATCGGCGATTGCGACGGCGCGCTCTTTACCATGGCCCAGCTCGCCATTCTTTTGGTTGGGCAGCACTTCGTCACCATAGCAGGCGTAGAAGTTCGTGACCTGGCGCACGGGCGTCGCCTTGCATGCGCGGTCGGGATCGCGCGGATCCCACTCCACCACCCGTGCGTCACCGGCGGCGTCGTTGATAAAGAAGTGGTAATCGCGTCCTGCCATGGCGTGCATGTCGTAGGCGGAAAGCAGGTCGACTGCCTCTTGCGTGGTAGCCGCGCGGTCGAGCACCAGACGGATGGCGAGCGAAGTGTTGATGACGGGGCGCTGCGTGTCCTGGTCACAGGGCTTGGAGTCCAGGGTGAGTACGGCAATGGACACGCTGCATTCGTTAACACCGTCGAGCTGGGCAAACGGGCCCATGAGTGCGGCGGCGCGTCCGGCGACGGAGTCAAGCGGAGTGTTATCGCCCAGGTTGTTAAGGGCGGCAAACCCGATGGAGGCATAGCCGCCGCGTGGGTGATTGCGCACCAGCAGCGCCGAGGTGTCGTCCTTAAAGTCGTAATTGCGACCGGTGCGCACGCGGCCTTCGGCATCTACGGCGACAAAAGCGCTGCAGGCAAACTGGGGCGCCTGGACATGTACCGGCACACCGGGCAGCACCTGCGCCACCACGACATCGATGTAGGCCTGGTCGTCGCGCACGCCAGCGGCGATGATGCAATCAAGATCGTAGTCGTAGGCGATGTCGATTGCGTACAGGTCATAGCCATCCGCGTAGCCGGTCAAGCGTTTGAGCGACGCGGCGGACTTGATTTGCTTGTGATAAACGATACCGGTGGCAGCGGCAAGGCCGACGGCGACTCCCGCGACACCGCAGGCGATGGCAATGTTACGTGGCTTCATGGCGGCTCCTCTCGTCCTGTTAGCGTAATTGTCGCAAAAGGTGCACGGGCATGATGGCTCAACTTGGTGAGCGGTGCGGGATTAAACACGGAATGAAGAGCGCGGCGCTGGCGCGGCGGGGTATGCTGGAAGGGACCATCAACCCAGCGAAAGGGGAGAGCATGACGGATCAGGAAACGCCCGAGCGCGCGCATGTGACGGCCGATGATATCGAGGCCGCCAACGACCTTATCGACTTTATTGAGGCATGCCCCAGCATGTTCCATACGGCGGCGACCATTATGGCCGAGCTCGACGAGGCGGGCTTTACCTACCTGTCCGAGAACGCGGCGTGGGACATCGAGCCGGGCGGGCGTTATTACACGCAGCGCAACACCTCGAGCGTTATCGCCTTTAAGGTGGGCGGGGACCTGGCTGCTACGTGGGGCGAGGACGGCGTTGCCGGCGACTACCATTTTCAGCTGACGGCGTCGCACAGCGACTCGCCGACGTTTAAGGTTAAGGCCGTGCCCGAGCTCGACGGCGCGGGCGAGACGCTGCGCCTGAACACCGAGGCCTACGGCGGCATGATCGACTACACCTGGTTCGACCGTCCGCTGGCACTCGCGGGCCGCGTGCTGGTACGCGAGGGCGACCGTATTGAGAGCCGCCTGCTTTCCACCGAGCGCGAGGTCGCTATTATCCCGAGCCTTGCCATCCATATGAATCGTGGCGTTAATGAGGGCTTTGCGCCCAACCGCGCCGTCGACCTGTGCCCGCTCATCAGCGCCGGTGAACTCAAGCAGGGAGATTTTGACGCCCTGATCGCCGACGAACTGGACGTTGAGCCCGAGCAAATTTTGGGCCGCGATCTGTTCCTGGTCAACCGCCAGGATGCGCGCATTTGGGGCTGGGCCGACGAGTTTATCTCGACGCCCAAGCTCGACGATCTGGCCTGCGCCTACACCTCGCTGCAGGCATTTTTGGGTGCTGAGAACGCGCACGATGTTTCGGTCTTTTGCTGCTTTGATAACGAGGAGGTTGGCTCCGAGACCAAGCAAGGCGCCATGTCGACGTTCTTGGCCGACGCGCTGCGCCGCATTAACGGATCGCTGGGCTTTGACGACGAGTCGTACCACCGCGCGCTTGCCGCCTCGATGCTCGTGAGCTGCGACAACGCACATGCCGTGCATCCCAACCATGCCGAGAAGTGCGATGCCCGCAACCAGGTGGTGCTTAACGGCGGCATCGTCGTCAAGGAAGCTGCTAACCAGCACTACTGCACCGATGCCTTTAGCCGCGCGGTGTTCCAGGCCATCTGCGATGACGCCGACGTGCCCACGCAGGCCTTCGCCAACAAGAGTGATATGGCGGGTGGCTCCACGCTCGGCAACCTGTCGAACATGCAGGCGAGCATGCATGCTGTGGACGTGGGCCTGCCGCAGCTGGCCATGCACTCAAGCTACGAGACCGGCGGCGTGCGCGACGTGATGTACGCCATCCGCGCCCTCACGGCCTTCTACGAGCGCGACCTAACCATCAACGGCGCCGAAAGTGTGGAGCTCTAAAATCTGCCAAAAAGGGACAGGTTTACTTTGGCAGGTTTTATTTGGGCAAATGCCGCAATGCCAACAGCTGGACAGAATTGTTATGACACCGCAGGTTGAGCAAACGTCAGCGAGCGATGTCCAGAGCGAACAAGTTGGCATGAAAAAGGCAAGGCATAGACCTTCTGGTCATGCCTTGCCTTTTGAATGGCAAATTGTCGCTCTGGGCGGCGCGCAGCGTCGACCGGTCCGCCGTTCGTTAGAACGGCGGAACAAGATTAGTGCTCAATCCAACAGCGCAGGGTTTCGCCGGCTTGCAGGTGACGCAGATTCTCCGCTGCGATGTCGACGACGTTGTTGAGCGTGGCGGCCAGATGGAACCAACCGGAGACGTGCGGCGTGATGAGCATGTTGGGCGCATCCCACAGTGGGCTTGTCTCAGGCAACGGTTCGGGGTCGGTGACGTCGACCGCGGCGCCGGCGAGATGTCCCGACTCCAGGGCGGCAACCAAGTCGTCGGCGACCACAAGGTCGCCGCGGCCGCCGTTGGCAAAGAAGGCACCCGGTTTCATCGCGGCAAAGAACTCGGCATTTGTAATGCCGCGGGTCTCGGGCGTACTGGGCATAAAGGATGCGACGACGTCTGCCTCCGCCAGACGCTCAGACAGGGCGTCCATGCCGTCCATGTCCTCAAATACAATGGGGTAGACGAGCGGATGGCGCTTGATGCCGCGGACGTGGGCGCCCATGCTGCGACAGAGCATGGCGAAGTGGCTGCCGATATCGCCCGCGCCCAGCACCAGCACATTGGCGTTTTTGAGCGAGGTGACCGGGCCCAAGTCCTCCCAGCGATGCTCGCGCTGCAGGTCCTGGTAGCCGGGCAGGCGCTTCATCATAGACAGCACCATGGCAAACATATGCTCGCTCACGGCCTGACCGTAGGCGCCGATTGAGCAAGACAGCTTGGCTTCAGCCGGCACGGTGCCGGCGGTAAGGTAGTCGTCATAGCCGGCGGTCTGCAATTGCAACAGCTGGAGATGCTCGCATGCCGTGAGCATGTCGGGGCCGATGTTGCCCAAGATCACGTCGGCATCGGCGACCTGCTCGCGCGTGGCGGCGTCGGAGCTCGTGTAGATAAAGTCCTCGCCCGGAGCGCTCGACTCAAGAATTGCGCGATGGCGGTCGTTGACGGGCAGCAAAACCAGGATATTCACAAGCAGTCCTCTCCGCTCGACCTGCCAAAAAGGGACAGGTTTATTTTGGCAGGTTTTATCAGGCAAAACGTTCAAATAAAACGCCGGGCTTCGCGACGGCTAACATATCCATCGCGAAGCCCGGCGCATCCACGACTACCAGCTCAGCAGCTCGTAGCCATCCTCGGTCACCACGAGCTGTACCTCGCACTGGGCCGAGTCGCTGCCGTCCTTGGTGCGCACGCACCAGCCGTCGCCCTTGCTAATCTTAATGTCGGGCGCCCCGGCGTTGACCATGGGCTCGATGGTAAAGACCATGCCCGGGGCCATGATGGTGTCCACATCGGGCGCCTCGGTGGTAAAGCCCACAAACGGGTCCTCGTGGAACTCCTTGCCGATGCCGTGTCCGCCGTACTCGCGCACCACGCTAAAGCCGGCGTCCTCGACCGTCTTTTGCACGGCCTCGGCCATAACGGACAGCGGCAGCCATGGCTTGACGGCTGCCAGACCCGCCTCCACGCTGGCACGGGTGACGTCGACCAGGCGCTGGCGCTCGGCAGAGACCTCGCCGATGCAGAACATGCGGCTCGAGTCGCTAAAGTAGCCGTCCAAAATCGTGGAGCAGTCCACGTTGATGATGTCGCCCTCGTGCAGCACGTCCGTATCGCAGGGGATGCCGTGGCAGACCACGTCGTTGATCGAGGTGCACACGCTCTTGGGGTAGCCCTCGTAGTTGAGGTCGGCCGGCGTGCCACCGTGCTCGACGGTGTAGTCGTAGATCATCTGGTCGATCTGGTTGGTGGTCATGCCCGCGGCGATGTGCTCACCTACGTAATCGAGCACGCCCACGTTGATGGCTGCCGAGCGCTTGATGCCCTCGATATCGGCGGGCGTCTTGTAGAGCGTGCGGGGCAGAACCTCCCAGCCCTCTTCCCACAGGCGCTCGAGGCGCTCATCAAAGGCGCTGTGGCATTTCTTGTATTTCTTGCCGCTGCCGCACCAGCAAGCGTCGTTGCGGCCGGGCACGGGTCCTTTGTCATACATGGCTAACTTCCTTTCATCCGCAGCTAGTATAGCCCACTCACGCGTCCATAAAAGTTGCGGTGATATAGTTCCGATTTAAGCGGTTTAACAGCATAAATAGGAACTATATCACCGCAACTGATGGAGCGGGATGGCGGACACTGGCTGCTGCGTGGTTTTGTTAGTAGCTCACCTGGCAGGGAATGCCGAGGGCTTGGACGCGCGCGGCAATGGCGTCGAGGACGTCGGGCGCTGCTTTGGCAAGGCCGGCGATTGGTGTCTCGCGCGCTACCGTGTAGATGGTCGCTTCTTGTGGGCGAATGCGCTCAAGCGCCGCGAGCCAGGGGGCAACGTACTCCTCGCCGGTGTTGTCGATGAGCTTGCCCTGATACTCACCGGTCAAAAAGATCGTCTGGATAATGACATGACCGTCAAAGCTTGCGAACGTCTCAATCTGGTGCTCGACGTCGTAGGGGCCAACAGGCTGGTCGAGCAGCTGGATAAACGCCGGGTCGACGGTATCGAGCTTGAGGATGTTGTCGTCGACCATCATGAGCGCATCGTGTACCTGGGGACGGTCGGCGCGCGTGCCGTTGGAGAGCACGGCGATCTTGGAGTTTGGGGCAAACTCGTCGCGCAGCGCGACAGCGCCGGCGATGGCCTGCGGAAACTCCGGTGCGGCGGTGGGCTCGCCGTTGCCTGCGAAGGTGATCACATCGGGGAGCTCGCCCTCGGCTGCCATCTCGCGCAGCTTTGCCTCGAGCGCGTTGAGTACCACGGCGGCTGTGTTGTACGGCTCATGGCAGGGGCGCTCGGCGTTGAGGCCGTTTTCGCAGTAAATGCAGTCGAACGTGCAGATTTTGCCGCTGGCCGGCATCATGTTGACGCCGAGCGAGAGACCAAGGCGACGGCTACGAACGGGCCCAAAGATGGGGCTGGCATTCAAAAACGTAGACATAGGCATATGCTCCTCAAGACAATTAACCTTAAGCATAGCATCGGCTCCAACGTATGGTCCGGGCTTGTGCTTTGCAGGTTTCGTTTTTTAACTCTGCCTTCGATGCCGCGTCATGAAAGGTATCGGGTCGGGTACAGTTAATCTGTTAACAAGGCGTAAGGCAATGCGGGTCCATCCAACCGCACTGACGTGCAACTGGACGAGCATTGATGATGGGGGCACAACATGGAATTTACGGTCGAGAATGCGGGCACCACGATCGCCTGCCGCGAGTATGCCAGCCCGGTTGTATCGTCCGATGCACCCGCCTTGGTTTGCGTGCACGGTGCGTGCGTCGACGGCGTCTTTTTTGACGGTATCGCCCGCGAGCTCGCCTGTGACTATCGCGTCATTGCCTACGACCGCCGCGGTTGCGGTGAGAGTGGCGACGCTGCAGACGGACGCTACGACCTCGCCGCCCAAGCCGCCGACCTGCAGGCCGTTATCGAGCATATTGGCGCTCCGGCAAACGTGCTCGCGCACAGTGCCGGTACGTTGGTGGCCCTGGAGCTTCTTCGCACCGAACCCCATCTCGTCGCCCGTGCGATTCTGCATGAGCCGGCTGTGTCGGCCGAAGGCGTCGGCATGGGCGCAGCTCCGGTTTTGCTCGATATGATTGCGGCTGGAAAGGTTTCAAGGGCGCTCCGGCTTTTCTTGGGAGCCCTCGGCGACTTGGACCCCGAGGCTCCTGGGACGACCGAGGCAGAAGCCAAGCATGCCCTGCGCAACGGCCGCAGTTTCATGGCAAACGAATACAGGATTACTATGACCTGCGTTCCCGATTGGGATAGCGTTCGCGCGTCGAAAACGGTGGCCGCCGTGCTCCTGGGTGAACTCTCGATTGGCACGCCCCGCGAGGCGGGCACGAGGATGGCGGCTGAGCTTTTGGACTGTCCACTCGTAATGGTTCCCGGCGCGCACAACGGCCAGCGCGATCGCCCGGCAGCGGCTGCCCAGACTGTCCGTGGCATCCTGGGGCTCTAGCAGCTGCAAAAAACAAAACAGGCTTCACCCGCAACCGTTTCGGCCGTGTTAACAAACGTGCTCAAAACCTCACGTTTGCGGCTCCAATTGCGCCGTCTGCCAACTCATAAAAATGTAACAGCATTCACGTGCTTACCTGCATCGGCAAGGTGTTACCCTTGAAACATTTGGAACCCACCGCTACTATGCGAAGCTATCGAAAGGGCCCCATATGCTCAATAGTCACGAGGTCAATCTAACCGACGAGGAGGCTGCCGCCGAGGTCGCCCGTGTCGCGAAGACCTACCCCGTGGTACGTTTGCTTTCGGCCGATCAGATTAAGAGCGAGCCTAACTGCCTGCTCGCCGGCGATCGCTGCCCTTGTCTGCGTCAGTCGAGTTTTGAGGTCTTGGCAGACTCCGATGAGGTATCGGAGCAGCTACTCAATGATGGTGCCGAGTACCGCGCCCGTCTGCGCCCTCTAAAGGTCGAGGGCGAGCCTCATGTCTTGCTGATGGTGCGTCCGATTGATGAGCAAGAGGCCACAGAAGAGGACCTTGTCTACACCGACGTGCTGACGGGTGTGCGCAATCGCCGATATTACGAGGAAAAGCTCCGTAGCGCCCGCATAAAGGCCGGCATTGCGATGATCGACCTTGATGATTTTAGGGTCTTCAACGATACGTGTGGCCGTCATGCCGGCGACCTTGCGCTCAGTGCTGTGGCGACAGCCATGCGCAGCGGAATCCGTTCGACTGACGAGCTTGTGCGCTATGGCTGCGACAAGTTTGTGGTTGTCATGCCCGATATTCCCTCCGATGACTTCACCCGTCGCCTGCATCAGGTATCCGATGCCGTTCGTTCCACGGTTATTCCGGGCCATGAGTACGTGAGCTTGACGGCGTGCGTTGGTGGCGTTCTCATTCATGGCGAGACGGTTGATGAGGGCGTTGGCCGCGCTGTCCAGTTATTGAGCCGCGCTAAGGCAAAAGCCGGTACGGTCGTGACCGATGCCGATTCCATCGAGGCCTTCCAAAGCGAAAAGCCTTTGGTGCTTATTGTCGATGACTCCGAGATGAACCGAGCCATTCTCAGCGAGATGCTCAAGGACGAGTATTGCATCCTCGAGGCCGACCACGGTCGTGCGGCGCTCGACATGGTCGACCGCTATGGCGATGAGTTGTCGCTCGTGCTGCTGGATATTGTCATGCCGGGCGTAAGCGGCTTTGAGGTGCTGGCCGATCTATCGCGCCGATCGGTTAGTGACAATCTGCCCGTCATCATGATTTCGAGCGAAGATTCCGATGATATGGTTCTGCGCGCGTACGAGCTGGGCGCCTCGGACTATATCAACCGCCCGTTTGGCTCCCGTGTCGTGCGCCGCCGTGTGAGCAACACCATCCGCCTATACGCCAAACAGCGCCGCCTGACGAACCTGCTGTCCCAGCAGTACAACGAGCGCGTCAAGAACAGTCGCATGCTCATCGACATCATGGCCGGCGTCATGGAGCTTCGCAACGGCGAGAGCGGCAGGCACGTTACGAACATCGAGAAGCTGACCGAGCTGCTGCTTGGCTGTCTGGTCCAGCGTAGCGGCACCATCTCCCTCGACAATGAGGAACGCTCCACGATCGCCCTGGCTTCGGCGCTACACGATATCGGCAAGATGTCGATTGACGATACGATTCTCAACAAGCCCGGACGCCTTACGCCCGAGGAGTTCGAGATTATGAAGACGCATACCACGATTGGCGCCGACATGCTGCGTGAGCTGGGTAGCCATCACGCCGGCAATGCGCTTATGGAATATGCGTACCAGATCGCGCGTTGGCACCACGAGCGCTGGGACGGCAAGGGTTATCCCGATGGCCTTAAGGGCGACGAAATTCCCATTGCCGCACAGGTGGTTTCGGTGGCCGACGTGTACGATGCCCTGACGAGCGTGCGCGTGTACAAGGACGCTATCCCGCACGAGGAAGCGATCAAGATGATTCTGGACGGTAAGTGCGGCACCTTTAACCCGTTGCTGCTCGACTGTTTGCTCGAGGTGCAAGACCAAATTGCCGAGACATTGGCACGCCCCGCCGATGTCGTCGCGTTTCCTACGATTTAGTTTGACCAAAGGAGTTTTAACCCATGATTTCCATGCGTGAGGCGTATGAGAAGATCGGCGCTAATTATGATGACGCGTGCGCTCGGCTGATGGGCGGGGAAATGCTTGCCCGCTTTGCCCTCAAGTTTTTGGATGACGAGAGCATGGACAAGCTGGAGGCCGCCATGGCGGCGGGAGACGCCGAAGGTGCGTTTATGGCAGCGCACACGCTCAAGGGCGTGAGCCAGAACCTGGGATTCGATAATCTGTACGAGCCGGCGGTCGTGGTGACCGAGGCGTTGCGCGGCGCCGATGCCGTTGACGGTGCTCGCGAGGGAATGCATGCGTTGCAGCAGCAATATGCGGCAACGATGTCAGCCCTGCGCGAGGCGGCCGAATAAGGGCTTGCGGGCCTTGGGCTGCGTGCAGGCAGCATATAGGTAAAATGGTGCCCCGTCGGACCATGTGGCCGGCGGGGCACCCTTATTTGTTGTGGGGTTCGCGAGCTAGCGCGCCTGCTTAACCTTTGCCGCTGCCTCGACAAACGACTTCCACAGGTTAAAGTCGGTCTCGAGCGTCTTCCACGTGTACTCAGGGTGCCATTGCACGCCCAGGCAGAAAGGCTGGCCTTCGACCTCGATGCACTCGGGAACGCCGTCGGTTGCCTTGGCGACCAAGCGCGTGCTTTTACCCAGACGGTCGACGCAGCAGTGATGTGCCGAGTTGGTCTGGATCAGCCTGTGCCCGCCAACCGCGCGCTCCAGTAGCGAGCCCGGCACGACCTCGACGGGGTGCACGGGATCGTTGAGCACGTGGGTATGGCGCCACTGCGTGCGGCCCTCGCGCGCGCCCAGGCTCGGCACGTCCATGCACAGGGTGCCGCCGGTGGCGACATTGAGCAGCTGCGTGCCTCGGCAGGTGGTAAAGAGCGGCTTCTTGGCGCGAAGCACCTCGTTAACCAGCTTAAACTCAAAACGGTCGCGAATCTCACAGCACAGCGTGGGGTCGTAAGGACGCTCGTCGCCCCAGCGTTTGGGGTTGACGTCCGGGCCGCCGGGAATAGCGATACCGTCAGCGATTTCCACGTAATGACGGATAACATCGACGTCTTCGGTAATAGACATCTGCAGTGGCAGGCCGCCGGCGGCAAGGATGGCATCGACAAAGACACTTGCGATTTCCTCGTTGGGGGAGAGCGTCTCGCTCAAAAAAGGCTTTGCCTCTTCCCAACGCGGCGCGACGAGGATGAGCGGACGGTCGGCGGGGGCGACGTCGACGTGCGGGGTGTAGGACGATGAAGTGCGAGTTCCGATCATAGGTGTAACTTTCGAGTTTGGATGGGCATGGCGGGCGGGTGGGCGGTCTGGTTAGTGGCCCTTGATGGAGTTGAGGAAGTCCTGGGCGCGCTTGGTCTGGGGATGGTCGAAGAACTCGTCGGGCGTGCCGGTTTCCACGATCTGGCCGTCGGCCATAAAGACGACGCGGTCGGCTACGCGGCGGGCAAAGTTCATCTCGTGCGTGATGACGATCATCGTCATGCCCTGCTGCGCCAAGCGCACCATGACCTCGAGCACCTCATTGATCATCTCGGGGTCAAGGGCGCTTGTGGGCTCGTCAAAGAGCATGGCCTTGGGCTGCATGGCGAGTGAACGGGCGATGGCCACGCGCTGCTGTTGGCCGCCCGAAAGCTGTGCGGGCACCTTGTCGGCCTGCTCGGCCACGCCCACGCGGCTCAGCAGGTCCATGGCACGCTCGCGAGCCTCCTCCTTGGACACGCCCAGCACGTCGACCGGCCCCAGCATGACGTTCTGCAGCACCGTCATATGTGCAAACAGGTTGAACTGTTGGAACACCATGCCCAGCTCGGCACGCATGCGGGCAAGATCCTTGCCTTCCTGCGGCAGGGGCTCGCCCTCGATGAGGATCTCGCCTGAGTCGATGGTTTCCAGGCGGTTGATGGTGCGGCACATGGTCGACTTGCCCGAGCCCGAGGGGCCAATCACCACGACGACCTCGCCGCGGTCGACCGAGAGATTGATGTCGTTGAGAACGTGCAGGTCGCCATAGTGCTTATCGACGTGCTTGAGCTCGATCAGCGGCTGATTGCCGGTGGTAGAGGTGCTCTGTGCCATGGTGCTCGGCTCCTTATGACTCGAAATGGTAAAGCGTTAGCGGATGATGGTCGCGCCGGTCTTGTGCGAAACGTAGACAGCAGCCTTGTTGATTGCGACGTTGATGAGGATATAGATGACCGCGATTACCAAGTAGACCGACACGAGAGCGTCGTAGTTGGTAATGAGCACGCGGGCGTTTTGCATGAGGTCGGGGTAGCTCACCACGTAGGCGACGGTGGTGTCTTTGACTACGACCACGAGCTGCGAAATCAACGACGGAATGATAAATCGAATAGCCTGCGGCAGCACGATTTTAAAGGTGATTTTAGCCTTGGAGAGACCGAGCGCCTGGGCCGCCTCGACCTGGCCGCGCGGTACGGCGTTGACGCCGGCGCGGAAAATCTCAGCTAGCACGCCGGCTGCAGCGAGCGCGACGGGAAGCGTGAGCATCCAAAACGACGGCAGCGCGATCTTGTACTGGGGCAGCACCAAAAAGAAGAAGTAGATGAACAACAGGCTTGGTACGCCGCGGAAGAAATCGGTGAGCACACGGCAGGCCAGCTGCAACGGCTTAATGTCGCTCGTGCGGCCGAGCATAAGGGCTAAGCCCAGCACCAGCGCGATGGCGCCAGCGGTGAGTGCGACTTTAACGGTGCCCTCAAAGCCGGCAAGCAAGAACTTCCAGGTAGTGAGGTGCGTAAAGAAATACCAATAGTGGACCGAAAGCTGACCGGTCACATAAAAGCGCTGCAACACGAGGACGACGAGCGCGGCGACGGCAACAAGCGAGATGGCGGTGCCGATGCGAATCTTGGCGCGCATCTTGGGGCCGGGAGCCTCGTAGAGCGCATCGCGCATGGTAAGTGCAGGGGAGGAATGCTTGCTCATCGGAGGATCCTCACCTTCTTATCGATGTAGTTGCCAATGTGGCTCACCACAAAGGCCGTGCCCAGGTAGCCGAGCGCCGAGATAAAGAACGCGGCGACGCCGCCGAGCGAGCGCGTGTTGATGTAGCTCACCACGCCGGTGAGCTCCTGCGGCTTAAGCGGCACCTGGCTGCCCAAGGCGGTAGTGAGCATGACGGCGATAAAGAGGTTGGTCATGGGTAGCACGCTCGAGCGCAGCGCCTGCGGAATCACGATCTTGGCGAGGATGCGGCTGAAGCTCATGCCCAGCGAGCGGGCGGCTTCCACCTGGCCGACGCCGACGGTGTTGATGCCGCTCATAAAGTTCTCGGAGCCAAAGGCCGAGCCCAAGAGGACCGTGGCGACGATAACGCAGGTGCGGTAGGGCAGGACGACCTTGAGCGGCGGCAGCGCGTAGACGACGATGATGAGCAGCGCGATGCCGGGGATGTTACGGAAGACCTGGACATACAGGTCGCCAAAGACGCGCAGCGGCTTGAGCGGCGACACGCGCATCACGGTGACGGCGACGGCCAGCACCATGGCGATGGCAAACGACTCAAGCGTCATGCCCCAGGTTGCGAGCAGCGCGTCGATATAGTTCTGGCCATAGAGCGACCAGAGTTCGGAGAGACTCATGCGGACCTCCCGCCGATAAGGAAAGGGGCTCCCGTGTGTACGGAAGCCCCGACAACTCAGTGAGGAAACAGTTTACCGCAATAAAGCGCATCATGCGTTTCCGTATGGTTTCGTTGCGGCCGTTACCAGGCTCGCCTTGATTATCAACTTCATCCGAACACCTCCCACATTCATCCGCACATGTGCGGATGAATGTGGGAACCCGATACCCTGAGGGCCGGACCGGCCGGCCCCGGGAGATCGGAGGACGGCATGTCCGGAAAGAGGAAGAAGG
>DBEZXW010000024.1:0-4426 GCA_048291725.1 Collinsella sp.
GTTCCGGAGAGAAGCCCCGTCACGCCCCCGGATTCCCGGTGGGAGTTCTAGACCTTGTCGGCCTTAGTACATACCGCCGCCCTGCTGACCAGCGGTAGCAGCAGCGATAGCGTCCTCAAGCTGAGTGTTCTTGGGCACATCGGAGACGGTGGCCTCGGTGATGAGGATCAGGCTGGCGACAGAAGCAGCGTTCTGAAGGGTGACGCGGCTGACCTTGACGGGGTCGAGGACGCCCATCTCGATCATGTCGCCCCACTCGCCGTTGGCAGAGTTGAGACCCTGGCCGGCAGGCAGCTCGGCAACCTTGTCGACCACGACGGCGCCCTCAAAGCCAGCGTTCTTGGCGATGGTAGCGACCGGAGCGGTCAGAGCCTTCTTGACGATGTCGACGCCGATCTTCTCCTCGGGGTCGTCGATCTCGACAGCGTCGAGCGCAGGAGCAGCGTCCATGAAGGCGACGCCGCCACCGGCGACAATGCCCTCCTCGACAGCAGCGCGGGTAGCCTGCAGGGCATCCTCGACGCGGTGCTTGATCTCCTTGAGCTCGGACTCGGTAGCAGCGCCGACCTTGATGACGGCAACGCCACCGGAGAGCTTGGCCAGGCGCTCCTGGAGCTTCTCGCGGTCGAAGTCAGAGGTGGTGTTCTCCATCTCGCCCTTGATCTGAGCGATACGGGCGTCGATGGCCTCCTTGGAGCCAGCGCCGCCGACGACGACGGTGTTGTCCTTGGAGATGGTGACGGACTTAGCGGTACCGAGCATATCGGCGGTGATGTCAGCGACCTTCACGCCCAGCTCGTCCAGGGCAGCCTGGCCACCGGTGAGGACGGCGATGTCCTCGAGGATGCGCTTGCGGCGATCGCCGTAGCCCGGGGCCTTGACGGCGCAGACGTTGAGGGCGCCACGGATCTTGTTGAGGACCAGGGTAGGCAGAGCCTCGCCGTCGATGTCCTCAGCGATGATGAGCAGGCCACGGCCAGCGCGCTGGACAGCCTCGAGAACGGGCATGATGTCCTGAACGCTGGAGATCTTCTGGTCGGTGATGAGGATGTACGGATCCTTCATCACGGCCTCCATGCGGTCGTTGTCCGTGACGAAGTAAGCGGAGACATAGCCCTTGTCGAACTGCATGCCCTCGACGGTGTCGATGGTGATGTCGAACGTCTGGGAATCCTCGACGGTGATGACGCCGTCCTTGCCCACGACCTCCATGGCCTCGGCGATCTTCTCGCCGACCTCGGGGTCACCGGCGGAGATGGTACCGACGGAAGCGATCTGCTCCTTGGTCTCGACCGGCTTGGCCTGCTTCTTCATCTCGGCGACGGCGGCGTTGACGGCCTTGTCGATGCCGCGACGGATGGCCAGCGGGTTAGCGCCAGCGGCGACGTTGCGCAGACCGTCGTTGACGATGGCCTGAGCGAGCAGGGTTGCGGTGGTGGTGCCGTCACCCACGGTGTCGTTGGTCTTGGTAGCGACCTCCTTCACCAGCTGAGCACCCATGTTCTCGATGTTATCCTCGAGCTCGATCTCCTTGGCGACGGAAACGCCGTCGTTGGTGATGGTCGGGGCACCGAACGTGCGCTGCAGCGCAACGTAGCGACCCTTGGGGCCCATGGTGACGGTAACGGCGTCGGCCAGAGTGTTGACGCCCTTGGCAAGCTTAGCGCGGGCATCGGTGTTGAACGTAATGTTCTTTGCCATGGTAGGTAATCCTCCAAAAGAAATGTGACTCGCGCCGCCGCTTCCGAGTCCTATGCGGCGGGCGCGTTCAAAGACGAATCAGAGATTCTGACGAGACTAGGCCTCGACGACAGCATAGATGTCGTCGGCGCGCATCAGCAGATACTTCTCGCCGTCGACCTTGACCTCGTTGCCACCGAACTTACCGTAGATGACAACGTCGCCAACCTTGACGTCCATGGGGATGCGCTCACCCTTGTCGTTGACCTTGCCGGCGCCCACGGCAACGATGGTGCCGCGCTGCGGCTTCTCCTGAGCGTTGCTGGCGATGTACAGACCAGAAGCGGTCTTCTGCTCGGCCTCGTCGGGCTTGACCAGAACACGATCTGCAAGCGGCTTCAAAGACGACATGCTTGTCTCCTCCTTTTTGGGCCGCGCGGTTATACCACGCGAATTAACCCTTTTTGTTTGCGTACGCGTTGAATGGTACCCACGAATGGCGGGTTATACAACACGGAGTCAAAAAATCTTATTTTTTGGCACTTAGATTTTCTGAATGCCGGGGGATAACTTAGCAGTGGCTCCCGGGGCGGACCGGAGGGCATGAAGTTTGCTGCTCTACAGTCCTGCGCAAGACGGAAAGCACATTAAGTGCTTTCCTTTGCGTGCGGAACTCGCGACAAACTTCATGCCCTCCGGTCCGCCCCGGGAGCTAGGTTAACTAATTCGGGCCCGGCATTCAGAGAAGTCAGTGCAGCAAAATGGCGATGCGGATGGAATGCACAAGATAGGGGCACGTTGTTGGGACGCGCTCTTTTAAGTTGCGGTGGAATAGTTCCTGTTTTTGGGCTTGAAGGCCGATTTTAGGGACTATTTCACCGCAACTGAGGTGTGGATGTGGGGTTAGCGCTCGTAAATCAAGTTGCCTGCCAGGTAGGTGGCCTGAACCTTAGTGGCCTGGAGCTCTTGGGGGTCAACGGTGAGCGGGTTTTGGTCCAGGACTACCAGGTCGGCATACTTGCCGGGCTCCAAGCTGCCGAGGTTTTGCTCGTCGCCCGCTGCATAGGCGCTGCCCAGGGTGTAGTTGCGCAGGGCTGTTGCTGCATCGATGCGCTCGCTCGGTAACCAGCCGCCCTCGGGCCAGTGGCTTTTGGGATCCTGGCGCGTGATAGCCGTGTAGAGCACGTTCATGCTTGTAACAGCTGTGATGGGGCTATCGGTGCCGAAGGCTTGGCGGATGCCGCGCTGCTTATAGGTCGCAAACGGCCACATGATGCGGCTGCGTTCCAGGCCCAGATCGCGCTCGGGGCCGCCCGGGTCGAGTGTAATGTGACAGGGCTGGCTCGAGGCAACGACGTTAAGCTTGCGTAGACGATCGATGTCCTCGGGCAAGAGGTTCTCCAGGTGCTCGAGCGTGTTATGGCCGTGCTGGGGCAGGCCGTACAGGTCGGCGGCCTCCTCGAAGATATCCAGCGCGGCATGAATCGCACCGTCGCCGATGACGTGGATGCGCACGGTATGGCCGCGCTCCGCGGCCGCCAGAACCAGCTTGCGCATGCGCTCGGCAGGAACCGTCAGGCGACCTTGATCGCCCGGGAAGCGCGGGTTGGTATAGGGCTCGGTGAGATAGGCCGTGTGTTCGCTCGACACGCCGTCGAAGAACTGCTTAAAGCCTGGCGCCGAAAGCAGCGCGTTGTTCGCGTAACGTACCTGCAGCTCTTCCAAGCGCGATTGGTCATCCAGCAGCGTGGGAAACAAATGGGCTCGGATGCCCAACTTGCCGGCTGCCTGCAGTTTGTCGTAGACGTCGTCGCGGATAAAATCGCAGCCCGGCATGGGCATGAGCGACATATCGCATATCGAGGTGATGCCCTGCTCGGCCATCCGCCTCATTTGATCGGCGTAAGCGCTTGCGATGCGATCCTCGCCCAGCCACTCAAGGCAGCGCGGTAGCAGCTGCATGGCAGCCGCCTCGTGAGCAATACCCGTGAGCTCGCCGTTTGCGTCCTTGTCGTAGCTACCGCCCGCTGGTGGCTCGCTGTCGCGCGTGACGCCGAGTGCATCGAGTGCGCGGCTGTTGAGCCACAGCGTGTGCCCGTCGCCCGAATACATAACACAGGGACGATCGGGGAATGCCACATCGAGCGACGCCTTGGTAGGATGCTCGGGCGGGTCCCAACGGTAGTCGCGCCAGCCCTGCGTCACAACCCAAGCGTCGTCGGGCAGGTCCTGGGAAAACTCGAGCGCATGTTGCACCAGCGCCGCCTCGGACGTGCCCATATCCATGAGCATGTACGGCGAGGAACCGACCGAGGTATGGAAGAAGTGCAGATGAGCGTCATGGAAACCGGGGCAGACAAACTGCTCGCCGTAGTCGATAACCGACGTAGCGGCAGGAGCGGCGGCGATCACGTCATCGGGCGCACCGACTGCGACGATACGGTCGCCTGCGATGGCAATCGCCAGCTCGCGGGTGGTATCGATGCCGTCTTGCGCGGTAAAGACGTTCTTGGAGCGGATAATCCGATCGATATGTTGCATGGGCATCCCCATCTCTGGCAGGAAATTCAACACCCCCGAGTGTACTCCCCCGCCCTTGTAACAAAACGGTTGATTTCCGATCTCAGCCGAACACTTTGAGCGGATAGGCCGTTCCCGCAGTTAGCTGAACGCCCCCGCGGCCCCTCCTGGGGTCCGGGGGCGCCGTTTTCCCAGTTGAAGGAACGGTGGAGATGTGTTTCGATAG
>DBEZXW010000025.1:0-49461 GCA_048291725.1 Collinsella sp.
GAGCAGCGTCTTGAACAGGTCGCCCGTCAGGCGAATGTGACGATAAGTCATGAGACCAAGCCTGTGGTCATCGAGGGCGTGTCGCGCTTGATTGACGAGCTCATCTATAATCTGGCAAGCAACGCCATCCGCTACAATCGACCCGGCGGTACGGTTACGCTGCGGTGCGGCACCAACGACGAAGGCCATCCGTTCCTTGCGGTCGCCGACACGGGAATCGGTATCGCGCCTGAAGAACAGGGCAAGGTATTTGAGCGGTTCTATCGCGTGGACAAGAGTAGGTCCAAGGCGCGCGGCGGAACCGGTCTGGGGCTTGCAATTGTCAAGCATGCGGCCCTGTATCATCACGCCACGCTCGATCTGTCGAGCGAGTTGGGCGTGGGAACCACCATTACGGTGACGTTTCCCATACGGCAGGACGAGCCATTCGCATAGCGATACAACATAGATATTGATGCAGACGCCGCATTTGACTTTCGGTTGCGGCGTTGTTGTGCAATTTTACGATTGCTTCCGACATTTTTACAGGAGAGCCTGTTTCTTATGTATAGAGTTTGGTCTCGGTAAAAAGATGCGATATCATACGGACAGTTTTGTCAATCCGAACTGGGGAAATGAAAGGCAAGCTGCATGACCCTTCTCGAACTGTTCCAGCTGCTGAAGAAGCACCTTAAGCTGGTCATCACCCTTCCGGTGGTCTGCGCGATCGCCATGGGCATCGTGTCCTTCGTTGCGATGGACAACACCTACACCGCGACGACGAGCATGTACATTCTCGCCAAAACCGACGATAGCGGTCAGATGAGCTACAACGATCTCTCGGCGAGCCAGATGCTTTCCAACGATATCGCCACGCTGCTGGATAGCGATAGCGTTAAGAGCGGTGCTGCCAATGAGCTGGGCCTTGCTGACCTGGATGACTACAAGGTGTCTGTTTCCTCCGAGACCACCACGCGTGTCATTACGCTTTCGGTTACCGGCACCGATGCCAAGGAGACGGCTAAGGTCGCAAAGGCCATGGCCAGCTCGGTGAGTACGGTCGCTCAGAACGTCGGCGCTGCCCAGAGCATCAACGTTATCGACGAGGCTAAGACTCCCGAAGTCCCCAGCGGCCCCAAGCGTATGCTGTACGTTGCTGTCGCGTTCCTCGCGGGCATCTTTATCGCAGTTGCCTATGTCGTTTTGGCAGACATGCTCAACACCCGCATCCGCGGTGCCGAAGAGGCAGAAGAGCTCCTGGGCATTCCCGTTGTTGGCCGAATTCCGGCTATGAAAGGTGGTAAATAGGCATGGCTAAGGCAAAGAACACCGATAAGCTCGTTGTACAGAATGCCGCCAAGACCCTTCTGGCCAACATCCGCTTTGCGAGCGTGGACGACCCCATTCGCACCATCACCGTTACGTCCTCGATTCCCAACGAGGGCAAGTCTACGGTTTCCATCAACCTTGCCCAGGCTATCGCCACCAGCGGCAAGAGCGTCCTGCTGGTCGAGGCTGATATGCGTCGCAGGTCCCTTGCCGATATGCTCGGCGTCCGCTCCCGCGGCGGACTCTATGCAGTCCTTTCCGAGCAGGTTTCTATTGACCAGGCGATTGTCGAGACGGGTCAGAAGAACTTCTACTTCCTCGATGCCGAGCCGCATATTCCCAATCCTGCCGACATCATCGTCTCTCACCGCTTTGCCAAGCTGGTAAAGGCACTGTCCGCCAAGTTCCAGTACGTCATCTTTGATGCTCCCCCGGTCGGCACCTTCATCGATGCTGCCGAGATCGCAAGTCTGACCGACGGTGCGCTTTTTGTCGTGCGTGAGGACTTCACCAAGCGCGAGGAGGCGCTCAACGCCATCGGTCAGCTTAAGAAGTCCGAGAAGGTCAAGCTCATCGGTACCGTTATGAACTACTGCGAGACCGAGACCAGCGAGTACTACTACTCCTACTACACCAAGGACGGTAAGAAGGTGAAGAAGGGCTCCGACGATCAGGGGACTTCCAAAAAGGGCATCTTCACCAACCGAGCAAACGTTTAGTTGATTAAGGCTGACCTATGCGTGACATTCATTGCCATATCTTGCCAGGTGTAGACGACGGCGCCGCCGATCTCGATGAGAGCTTGGCGATGCTCGAGGCTGCCAAGCGGGCCGGTGTAACCAGAATCGTTTGCACTCCTCACTGCCGTGATCCCTATTTTGATTACGACAAGATGTGGGATGCCTTTGAGCTGCTGCGTGATAACGCTGACGGTTTTCCGCTCCAGATGGGCTTCGAGGTCAACCATCGAAAGCTCGTTGAGCTTGGTATCGATGCCGCGGAGCACTTGCATTTCGATGGGACCAACGAGTTTCTGCTCGAGCTTTCGACGCATGCCGATGCGTATGCGTTTAGAGAGTACGAGAACACGATTTACGATTTGCAGTGCCGTGGTTACCAGGTGATTATCGCTCATCCTGAGCGCTATCGTGCGGTTCAAAAGGATGTAAGCGTGGCGGAGCGCCTGGTCGATATGGGCTGCAAGCTGCAGGCTTCGGCGGACTTTATTGCCGGCGGTCGCTTTGGTCGCGAGAAAAAGCCGGCACAGCGCCTGTTCGATCAGAACCTGTACAGCTTCATCGCGAGCGATGCCCATAACGTGGGTCATTACGACTGCCTGGCGAAGGCTCGCGCGAAGTTTAGCGTGCGCGGAGCTCATTTTCGCTAATATCTGTCCCTAACGTTCGCATTGAATGAAAGGGCAGCCATGGATATCCAACTTAAGACGGGATGCTTTGATGACGCGGCGTTGGTGCGCCGCGTCGTTTTTATGGACGAGCAGGGCTACGAGAATGAGTTCGACGCTATCGACGAGGATCCGAACTGCATTCATGTGACGCTCTATGTAGACGGCGAGCTTGCCGGTTGCTCGCGCGTGTTTCCCGAAGAGCTTGAGCGCGTGGCTGACGCAGAGGCCCCGGTGTTGCCGGCATGCGACATGGACGAAGGCGTTGCGGCGGGGGAGACCTACATTATGGGGCGCGTGGCTGTGCTGCCGAGCATGCGCCGTCGCGGTTTGGCGAGCAAGATTGTCGAGGCCAGTGATGCCGCCGCGCGTGATGCCGGCGCCAAGCTTATTAAGCTGCATGCGCAGGAATACGTGCTGCCGCTCTATGTAAAGGCGGGCTACACGCAAATTGCCCCGGTAGATTACGAAGACGAAGGCCAGCCCCACGCCTGGATGGCCAAGCGCGTAGATGGCAGATAGGGACGTTCCTTTTCTGCCGGCAGTTGGGGACACTCCTTGGCAATTGACGCATTGGAGCGCTCGGACATACAGTTTTTCGATTCCGTATGTATATATGCGCGTTAATGGGTTATAAAATCTAAGTCTGAACATAGCAGGTCTGCGATGCGGCTCGGGCGACCGGGCCGTTTTTGCGGACGGGGGTAGCGCGAAAGGACTGCACATGCGTCAATTTAAGACCGAGAGCAAAAAACTGCTCGACCTCATGATCAACTCCATCTACACCAATAAGGAAATCTTCCTGCGCGAGCTTATCTCTAACGCGAGCGACGCCGTCGACAAGCTCAACTTTAAGAGCCTGCAGGATCCGAGCGTCAAGATCGACCAGGGCGACCTGGCTATTCGCGTTTCCTTTGATAAAGACGCCCGCACCATTACCATCTCGGATAACGGCATTGGCATGACCGCCGAGGAGCTCGAGCGCAATCTGGGCACCATCGCCCATTCCGGCTCCGAGGAGTTTAAGACCGAGAACGCCGAGCAGCAGGGTTCGGATGTCGACATCATCGGCCAGTTTGGCGTGGGCTTCTACTCGGCTTTTATGGTCGCCAGCCATGTGAAGGTCGTCAGCCGCGCCTATGGCGAGGATGTCGCCCATGTGTGGGAATCCGACGGTCTTGAGGGCTACACCATCGAGGACGGTGAGCGCGCCGAGCACGGTACCGATGTCATCCTGACGCTGCGCGAGAACGAGAAGCTCGATGCCGACGGCGAGGCCGAGACCTACGATCGCTTCCTGACCGAGTGGGGTCTCAAGAGCCTGATTCAGCAGTACAGCAACTATGTGCGCTACCCGATTCAGATGATGGTGTCCAAGAGCCGCCAGAAACCCAAGCCCGAGGACGCCGGCGACGATTACAAGCCCGAGTACGAGGACTACCAGGAGCTCGAGACCGTCAATTCCATGACACCGATCTGGAAGAAGCGCAGCTCCGATGTCGAGCAGAAGGACTACGACGAGTTCTACAAGTCCACGTTCCACGACTTTGACGATCCTGCGCGCACCATCAGCTTCCATGCCGAGGGCACGCTCGAGTACGATGCCCTGCTGTTTGTGCCGGGCCGCGCGCCGTTCGATCTGTACAGCAAGGATTACGAGAAGGGTCTGGCACTCTACAGCTCCAACGTCCTGATCATGGAGAAGTGCGACGACCTGCTGCCCGACTACTACAACTTTGTCCGCGGCGTCGTGGATTCCGCCGATGTGTCGCTCAACATCTCGCGTGAGACGCTGCAGCAGAACCGTCAGCTCAAGGCCATCGCCAAGCGTGTGGAAAAGAAGATCACCGCCGACCTTGAGGATATGCGTGACAACGACCGCGAGGCCTACGAGAAGTTCTTTGAGAACTTTGGCCGCGGTCTTAAGTACGGCATCTACTCGAGCTATGGCATGAAGGCCGATGAGCTCGCCGATCTGTTGCTGTTCTGGTCTGCCAAGGAACAGAAGATGATTACCCTGGCCGAGTATGCCAAGGGCATGCCCGAGGATCAGAAGGCCATCTACTACGCCGCCGGCGACTCGCGTGAGCGCTTGGCCAAGATGCCCGTGGTAAAGGGCGTGCTCGACCGCGGCTATGACGTGCTGCTGCTGACGCAGGACGTGGATGAGTTCACCTTCCAGGCCATGCGTGAGTACGTGGCTGCCGATATGCCTAAGGTCTACGAGGATGACGCTGCTCGCGAGGCTGCCGAGAAGGCAGTTGCCGATGGTGCCGAGCCTGAGGTCGAAGATCGTCACCTGGAGCTTAAGAACGTTGCCACCGGCGATCTTGACTTGGCGACCGATGACGAGAAGAAGGAGGCCGAGGACGCCACCAAGGAGAACGAGGACCTCTTTAACGCCATGAAGGAGGCGCTCGGCGACAAGGTCGAGAAGGTTGCCGTCTCCGCGCGCCTGACCGATGCCCCCGCCTGCATTACCACCGAGGGCCCGCTTTCGCTCGAGATGGAGAAGGTGCTCCAGAAGGGTCCCGAGGGTACGCCCGACGGTATGCCCAAGAGCCAGCGCGTACTCGAGCTCAACGCCAAGCACCCGGTCTTCGCCAAGCTCGTCGCTGCCCAGAAGGCGGGCGACGCCGACAAGATTAAGCAGTACTCCGGCCTGCTCTACGACCAGGCCCTGCTCGTCGAGGGCATCCTCCCCGAGGACCCCGTAGCCTTCGCCGCAGCTGTTTGTAACCTACTTTAGTTACGCGGTTTTACCAAACCGCGTAACGGGCCGACGCTGCAAGCCCGCCAGAGCGGCAATCTGCCTTTCAACTTCGGCGGCATGACCAGAAGGTCAATGCCGCCTCGTTTCAAGGCACCTTGCTCGCTCTGGCGGGCTTTCGCTGTCTGCGCCAAAACATCGGCGTTACCGTGGCCCAAACTAGTCGTTGGGGACGTTCTTGTTTGACTAGTCGGTTAAAAACGTCCCCAACGACTAGTCGGATTGCTAATTTGTGTGGGTTGTGGTTTTGGGAGCTGCGGGAATTTAAGATACTGTACAACTGTACGTTAAATCATCTTCGTAGTATATTGCTACCCGCAAAACTCAGCACCATTGTGCCGCGAGGCACTAAAGCGTCTACGTACAATGGTTGTCGATAGTACGATTCGATTCAACGACAGGATGGATGGTCCAAGCGTGAGTCTCGGCAGCAAACTATCCAACGCAAAGGTCTCCTTTGCGATATTTAAGCGCGACATTAAGCGACTGCTTATGAATCCCGTCGCCCTGGTGGTCACCCTGGGCGTGTGCGTCATTCCCTCGCTGTATGCCTGGTACAACATCGTTGCAAACTGGGATCCGTACGGAAATACCCAGGGCATTAAAATCGCCATCGCCAACAACGATCAGGGCACCCAGAACGACCTAGTGGGCGAGCTTAACGCAGGCGATAAGGTAGTTGACCAGCTCAAGGAGAACGACCAGCTTGGCTGGACCTTCGTCGACTCGGCGGCAGATGCCAAAGAGGGCGTCGAAAGTGGCGAATACTATGCTGCCATCGTGATTCCCAAGAACTTCTCCGACAATCTCGTCTCGATGCTCGACGGCAATTACCATCAGCCGAAGCTCACCTATTACGTCAACGAGAAAAAGAGCGCCATTGCGCCCAAGGTCACCGATACCGGTGCCAACACCATCGAGGAGCAGATCAACTCGGAGTTTGTCTCCACGGTGGGCGAGACTGTCGCTGGCATTGCCAAAGATGCTGGCATCGACCTTAAAGACAAGGCAACCCAGACCCAGGATTCGCTGGCGGGCTCGGTGTCCGAGGCGTCTGATACCCTGGGCGAAGTACGCGATTCCATCGGCGACATGAACACCGCCATCGACAAGACAAGCAGCTCGATTGCTTCGGCCGATGCTGCGCTGGCGGGCCTGCAGGGGCAGGCGCCTTCGCTAACGCAGGCAATCGCACAGGGTAATGATCTGCTGGGCGAAGCTCGCACCACGGCTGGCAAGTCCATCACCTCGCTCTCCAAGGCGCTTTCGGAGGGCAGTATCGTGCTGAGTAAGACATCGGCTTCTGCGAACGCTGCGATTGGCAAACTCGCCGGTACGGTTACGTCCACGACCACTCGAATCGACAACTCGCTCGAATCCCTTCAGGCGACGATTGACCACAACAGCGCTGTCATCGAGCGCCTGCAGATTCTCGCTAACGATACGTCGACGGGATCGGAGGACGCCGACGCGCTCATCGCATCGACCATCAATTCGCTTCGCGAGCAAAACCAGAAGCTGCAGAGCATTAAGGATGGCCTTTCTGCACAGTCGAGCGCCATGGCAAACGACGCTACGGCAATCTCAAGCGCGAGCAACGCACTCAACGCGGCAATTCAGACCGGTACGGCTAACCTCGGTCAGGCTCAGACCGATCTGGGGCAGAACGCACTGCCGAAGGCTTCGAGCGCGCTTGACTCCTTTGCCGCCGTTTCGGGCGATTTGACCGGCATTGTATCGGGTATGACCCCAACGATAGCGAGCGCGCGCGGCACGCTGGCGCAGCTCGACGCCACGCTCAAGCAGGCAAAGACCACGCTGTCTCAAACCGATGCCTCCCTTGCCAAGGTTCAGGACAAGCTCGCGACCGCCGCCAATGACATTGCGGCGCTGCAGACCTCTGAGTCTATGGGCGAGTTAGCCGACCTCATGGACGTCGACGTCAATGACGTGGCAGATTTCATGGCATCTCCGGTTGAGCTGACGTCCAAGTCAATCTATCCGGTCAAGAGCTTTGGCTCGGGCATCGCGCCCTTCTACACCAATCTGGCGCTGTGGGTAGGCGGCTATGTGCTCATCGCTATCTACAAGCTCGAGGTCGACCGCGAGGGCATCGGTAGCTTTACGGCGCGTCAGGGCTACTTTGGCCGCTGGTTGCTGATGGTGATCCTGGGTGCGTTCCAGGCCATCATCGTTACGGTGGGCGACCTGGTGATTGGCGTGCAGTGCGTCAACCCGCTGCTGTTCGTGCTGGGCGGCATCGCTATCTCGTTCACCTACGTCAACATCATCTATGCGCTGTCCACCACGTTTAAGCATATCGGTAAAGCCATTGGCGTCATCCTCGTCATTGTGCAGATCCCTGGCTCGTCGGGCATGTATCCCATCGAGATGATGCCCGGCTTCTTCCAGTGGCTGCATCCGCTGCTGCCCTTCACCTATGGCATCAACCTGCTGCGCGAGACCGTCGGTGGCATGTATTCGTTCAACTACTTGTTCAACCTGTGCATCCTGGGCGTGTTCCTGATCATCGCGCTCTTTATCGGTCTGCAGCTGCGCCCGCTGCTGCTCAACCTCAATCTGCTCTTTGATAAGCAGCTTTCCACGACGGGCCTCATGATCTGCGAGTCCAACGACCTGCCGCGCCAGCGCTATTCGCTGCGCACGGCCATGCGCGTCATGCTCGATTCGGATTCGTACCGTCGCGAGCTGTTCGATCATGCCGTGGCGTTTGAGCATCGCTACCCGTACTACATCAAGGGCGGTTTTGCCGCTGTGGTAGGCGTGCAGGTCCTGCTTTTTGTGCTCTCGACGGTGCTCGATATCGACAATAACGGCAAGATCATCCTGCTCGTTATCTGGATCATTTCGGTTATCGCCATCTGCGGCTGGCTCATTAACATCGAATATATCCGCGCGAGCCTCAATACCCAGATGCGTATCTCGGCGCTTTCGGACGAGGACCTTCGCCGCGAGATGCGCGAGCACACGGCTGCCATCCCTGCCGCCCGACACATGTTTGGTCTCAACGCCAGCGAACGGGGCACCAAGGACAGCGAGCAGCCCACGAGCCGTCTGCCGCATATCGGTGCGCATCGTAAGGCTCAAGATGCCGACGGCGTTGACAACGTAAACGGAAACGACGGGGTCACCACCCCGATCGGCAAGCACTCCAAAGGAGGTGAGGCATAAATGAAAAACATCCTGCACCTGTTTAAGCGCGATGTCCAAAACGTGTCTCACTCCGTGATCGGTATGGTCGTCGTGATGGGCCTCATTATCGTGCCGTGCCTGTACGCGTGGTTTAACATCGCCGGAAGCTGGGATCCCTACGGCAATACCGGCAACCTTAAGATTGCAGTGGTCAATACCGACGAGGGCTACGAGAGCGATCTGATTCCCGTCGAGGTCAACGTGGGCGAAAGCGTAACCTCCACCCTGCGCGGCAACGAGAACTTCGACTGGGTCGTCCTCAACGACCGCGATAAGGCGATTGAGGGCGTTAAGTCGGGCGCGTACTACGCTGCCGTCGTTATCCCTAAAACGTTTAGCGCCGACATGATGACGCTTTTCTCGACTGAGGTGAAGCACGCCGATATCGAGTTCTATGAGAACCAGAAGGCCAACGCCATCGCGCAGATCGTGACCGAGAAGGGCTCGAGCGCCGTCCAGAGTCAGGTCAACGAGACCTTTACCAAGACCATCACGTCCATCGGCCTTAAGACGGTGTCCAGCCTGCTCGATTACATGAGCACCGACCAAGTGAGCAACTTTATCGCCAATCTGTCCTCTACGCTGGGCGATTCGGTCGAGGACCTGCAGGACGTTCAGGCGAGCGCGACGTCGCTCGCGGGCATTTTGAGCTCTACGTCCGATTCGTTGACGTCGGCGAGCGGCATGCTCAAGCAGACGGGCACCGTTGATGAGTCGACGAAGCAGCTGATGGAGCACGCCAAGAGCGGCATCAATGATTCCAAGGAAGCGCTCAAGGCCGCCAGTGATGCCGTTGACGCGGCGATTGACGGAAGCGCGGGCTCGTTCGACAACGTGTCCGCCGAGCTTGCGAAGGCATTCGATGCCGCGAATCAGCATGTTGACCTTACGGTGTCTCAGCTCAACGAAGCCGCAGCGGCGCTCAATACGCGTGCTGACGATATCGATGCGATGGCCGATCGGCTCCGCAACCTTGCCGACCAGATGAGCGATGACAAGCTCAAAGACGGCCTCAAGTCCGCTGCGACGTCGCTGGGCAGAATTGCCGTGGAGTACCGCAACAATGCGAAGGGCCTGACGGCGACCGCAAAGTCCCTTTCGGACGGCATGGCGGAGGTCAACAACTCGCGTGCCGAGGTCGACCAGGCCATCGCTGATGCCAAGGCAGGTATCTCGGGTGCCAAGTCCGACTACGATTCTACGTTCTCGGTTAAGGCCAAGGAGCTCAAGAAGACCATTTCGGGCGTTCTGGATTCCCTGAACGGTATCTCGGGTGACTTGGATAGCGCCGTGAGCGGTCTGACCGACGCCTCTGGTTCGCTCGCGAAGGGTCTCTCCAAGGCTGCAAAGCTGGTCAACAAGGCTTCCGATCAGCTGGGCGAGGCGTCGAACAAGATCAGTGCTTTTAAGGACGAGCTTGATAGCGCTCTGATCTCGGGTGACCTGGCCATGATTAAGACAATGATTGGCAGCGACCCCGAGGGCCTCGCCGTGTCGCTTTCCGGCCCTGTCGCACTCGACCGCAAGCCGGTCTATCCGATCCGCAACTACGGTTCGGCCATGGCGCCGTTCTACACGATTCTGTCGCTCTGGGTCGGCTCGATCGTACTGGCGGCCATGATGAAGGTCTCGGTTGACGATGAGCTTATCAACGAGCTCATCCCCGTGCGCCTGCACGAGATCTACCTGGGCCGTTATCTGTTCTTTGGCGGTCTGGCCTTGCTGCAGGCAACGCTCGTGTGCGCGGGCGACATTCTGTTCTTTGGCATTCAGTGCGACAACCCCCTGCAGTTTGTGCTTGCCGGCTGGGTCGCGAGCCTCGTGTTCTCCAATATTGTCTACACGCTTACGGTATCGTTTGGAGATATCGGTAAGGCCCTCGCCGTCGTGCTGCTGGTCATGCAGGTCGGCGGTTCGGGCGGTACGTTCCCCATCGAGATGACCGGTCCCGTGTTCCAGGCGATCTACCCGTTCCTGCCGTTTACCCACGGCATCAACGCCATGCACGCCGCCATGGCCGGTGCCTACCATATGGAGTACTGGATTGAGCTGGGCATCTTGGCGAGCTACCTGATTCCGTCGTTGGCCCTGGGCGTCGTCTTCCGCCGCCCGGTTATCAAAGCCAACGACTGGATCATCGAAAAACTGGAGGCAACTAAGTTGATCTAGTTCAGCCATGTAAACGCCGTCGGAACATCGAGGTCTTCCAACCCGATGCTTTAGCGTAGTGAATTGCGTGGGCTGCTTGGTTGTTGTTACAGTAGCGGGGCGTACCGGGGGTCCGGTGCGCCCCGTTTTTATTTGACCATGAGGCGGCACGCAGCCATACGCGTGCGGACACCACGCCCAGATTGAGTGCGAGGATGTTCCATGGCCCAATACGCTGCCAACGAAATCGAAAACTTGCCCGATAGCCCTGTAGCCCGTGAAGACCTGGGCGCGGGCGGCACCTTCCGCGGCGCCGGCGCACGCTCTCCGCTGTTCTGGAAGGTTCTGCTCCTTTCGGTGGCGGTCATCTGGGGCTACTCCTTTACCACTATGAAGGATGCTCTCGACACCATTCCGGTGTTCGAGCTGCTCTATGTACGCTTTCTGCCCGCAGCGTTGGTCATGTTTGCCGTCTTCCACAAGCGCATCATTGCACATTTCAACGCTCGCAACCTGATCGTCGGCCTGAGTATGGGCGTGCTCATGTGGGCGGCCTATGCGTTGCAGACGGTCGGTCTGGCACATACTTCGGCGGGCAAGAATGCTTTTTTGACGGGCACGTACTGCATCCTTGTGCCGTTCGCGAGCTATTTTCTGAGCGGCGAAAAACTCACCCGCTATAACCTGGGCGCGGCACTGCTGTGCTTGGCGGGCATTGGTTTGGTGGCGCTCGATAGCGTTGAATTCAACATCGGTGACGTCATTACGCTGGCGGGTGCGGCCTTTTTCGCCATCCAGATGGCGATGACCGCCAAGTACGGTCGCAAAATGGACATCAACGTCATCACGTTTTGGATGTTTGTGGGCAACGGCGTGCTGAGCCTGGCAACGTCGCTGCTATTCGAGACCCAAGCGCCTCTGTCCGTGTGGACGCCGAGCTTTATCACTGCGATGGCGTTTCTCTCGGTGGGCTGCACATGCGTGGCTCTGCTCATCCAAAACGTCGGCCTGGCGCATGTCCCGGCTTCGACGGGCTCGCTGCTCCTTTCGATGGAGTCCCCTTCGGGCGTGTTGTTTTCGGTGCTGCTGATGGGGGAGGCGCTCACCTCGCGTCTGCTCGCCGGCTTCGTGCTTATCTTCCTGTCGATTATCTTGAGCGAGACTCACTTCGATTTTTTGCGCAAAAAGCCGCGCCCGCAATTGTAAACAACTTGTTGCGCCGCCCTCCCGGGGCGGCATTTTTTATGCGTCACCCTTAAAGTAATACCTTGCACTTTACGCTATCAAAGTGCTTGCTGCAAAAACGATACTGGAGGGCATCTATGGCACCAGCTTTGTCCGATCTTCAACCGCAATCAGCGCCCAAGGCCACCGCAGCGGCGCAGACCGCTATCGGTGACGGTCTTGTTGCAGAAGCTCAGGCTTTTGCAGACGAGCTCGCTGCGTGGCGACACGATCTACACCAGATGCCCGAGCTGGGTAATAGCCTCCCACAGACCTCTGCGTATATCCAAGCACGCCTGACCGAGATGGACATCCCATTTGCCACGCTCGTCGGTGGTTCCTGCGTTGTGGGCCTTGTCGGCGCCGGTGCCGCCGCGGCCCGGGGCAATGGCGTTTGCACGGACGAACAGGCCGGTACGGTCGTTATGCTGCGTGGCGACATGGATGCCCTGCCCGTTACCGAGGAATCCGGCGAGCCCTTTGCATCCACCAACGGCTGCATGCACGCATGCGGACACGATATGCACGCGACGGCGCTGCTTGGTGCGGCTCGTATGCTCAAAGCACGCGAGGCAGAGCTTGTTGATGCCAACGCCACGGTTAAGTTGCTGTTCCAGCCGGGCGAGGAAACCTTTGAGGGTGCCCGCGCCGCCATCGCCGACGGTCTGCTGCAGAACCCGCGTCCTCAGGTCGCCTTTGCCATGCATGTCAATAGCCAGTCGCCGCTTGGCCTGGTGCTTTACGGCAGTCCGGCGCTCTCGGGCGTGTACGGTTTCCGCATCACGCTGCAGGGCAAGGGCGGTCATGGCTCGAGCCCCGAGATCTGCATCGACCCCATTACGGCGGGTGTGCACGTGCATCTGGCACTTCAGGAGCTCATCTCCCGCGAGGTGCCGGCGGCCAAGGAGGTCGCACTGACCGTGGGTAAGTTTGCCGGTGGCCAAGCGGCCAACGTCATTCCAGATACCTGCGTGCTCGAAGGTACGCTGCGCGGCTTCGACGTCGAGCTCATGGAGCACCTCAAGACCCGCATCGCGGAGGTCGTCAAAGGTGTTGCCACGACCTATCGCACGCCGGCGACTATCGAGACGCTCTCGGATGTTCCCCCGCTCGTACTCGATGACGACATGACCCAGGCGTCGCTTGGCTACGTGGGCGCGGTGCTGCCCAAGGCCGCCTTCCTGCCGCTGTTCCACGCCATGGCGAGCGAGGACTTCGCGCTGATCTCGAGCGAGATCCCGAGCGCGTACTTTACCGTGGGCGCTGCCGTGACTGATACGGACGAGCATTTTGCTCAGCATCATCCCAAGGCACGCTTTAGCGATGCCGAGCTGCCGCTCGGCGCCGCGGCTTATGCGGCAGTCGCTTTGGGCTATATCGCCGACCACCGGTAGCGCCCAACCTTGCCTTTCAAGCCTGCGGGCATGGCCATAAGGCCTATGCCCTTGTCTTTCAAGGCAATCTTGGGCACCGTGGGCGCCATCGTCTCGGGCGTGCTGTTCGATGCCACGGGCTCCTTTGCGAGCGCCTGGATTGTGTGCCTGGCGTGCTCCGTGGTCATGCTCGTGTTCCTGCTGGCATCCGAGCCCATCGCCGCCAAGCTGCGCGCGAGCGTGGCGGGGGAGTAGACGTCCGTCGCTCTTTTCTGTTCGCTCCGTTCTGTCCGTGGCCGCCTTGGAAGCCGAATGGATGCTCGTACCATCATTCGGTTTCCAAGGCGGCCACGGGCCTACGAAATGATCCCTTTTCCTCCGTCCCCAAGGGATCACGTGATTCGAAGGGGACGGAGGAAAAGGGATCGGCTGCCGCGGCGGCGCGTCTGGCCGAACGAGTCCCCATACCCTCGTTCGGTCAGACGCGCCGCCGCGGTTTGTGTTTGTGCCGTATAATGACCGTTACCTATGACGCGATACAAAAGAAAGGTGTTTGCCCATGCAGGCACAGAAGGCGGAGGGAACCCGCGACCTTATCGGCGCCGAGATGCGCGCCTGGCAAAAGATGCAACAGATTGCGGCCGGCGTGTTCGAGCCGTTTGGTTTTAAACCCATCGAGACGCCCGCGATCGAGCAGGTGGACGTGTTTGTCCACGGTATCGGCCAGTCGACCGACGTCGTGCGCAAGGAAATGTTCCGCGTGTTCAGCGGTGCCAACCTGGAGCGCGTCTTTGCTGAGGGCACCGACACCAAACTCAAGCCCAAGCAGCGCCTGGCACTTCGCCCCGAGGGCACGGCCGGCGTGGTGCGCGCCGTCGTCGAGAACAATCTGGTGCCCCAGGGCTCCACGCCGTTTAAGGCTTACTACGCCGAGGCCATGTTCCGCGGTGAGCGTCCCCAGAAGGGCCGCTTGCGTCAGTTCCATCAGGTGGGCATCGAGTGGCTCGGCGCTCCCGATCCGGCGGCAGACGCCGAGTGCATCATCATGCTCATGGAGTTCTACAAGCGCCTGGGTTTCGATCTTTCCAAGCTTCGTCTGCTCATCAACTCGATGGGTGACGCCCAGTGCCGTCCGGCTTACCGCGAGCAGGTTAAGCAGTTCATCCTCGATCACGCAGACGAGATGTGCGATGAGTGCCGCGAGCGCGCCGAGCTCAACCCGCTGCGCGCCTTCGACTGCAAGAACGACCACTGCCGTGAGATCATGGCCGACGCCCCGCTGATGGGCGACAACCTGTGCGACGAGTGCCGCGAGCACTACGAGCAGGTCAAGCGCTATTTGGATGCGGCGGGTATCGAGTATGTCGAGGATCCCACCTTAGTGCGCGGCCTGGACTACTACACCCGTACTGTCTTTGAGGTCGAGGCTCCCGGCGCCGGTGTCGGCTCCATCGGCGGCGGCGGCCGCTACGATGGCCTGGTCGAGCTCGAGGGTGGCAAGCCCACGGCGGGCGTCGGCTTTGCTGTCGGTTTTGAGCGCGCCCTGCTGGCCCTGCAGGCCTTTGGCAGCGATCTGGGTGCCGAGGAGGCCCCGTGCGTCTATGTCGCCAACGCCGGCAAGGAACTGCGCCAGAACGTCTTTGCCATTACGCAGGAGCTTCGCGCCGCAGGCATCGTGACCGAGGCCGACTATCAGGGCCGTTCGCTCAAAGCCCAGTTTAAGCAGGCCGATAAGGTGGGCGCCAAGCTCATCCTGGTCCTGGGCGGCGACGAGCTTGCCGCCGGCAAGGTCAAGGTGCGCGACATGCAGAGCCATGACGAGGTTCTCGTCGATCTGGCCAACGTCGTCGAGGCGGTTCGCAAGCGCCTGTAGCGCATCTTTTTGAGCTGCGGACCCGCTAACATGTCCCGCTCGCGACGAGCTATTGTTACGGGGGTGTTTCGCATTTATGCGGAATGCCCTCGTTTGCATATGCCGCCCACCGAGAAATACGACCATTTGGGGCAAAAACCCTTGCAATGCAGAAAATACTTTTGTGTGGTAAAGCGCAATCAGCGTCGAAAGTTTTTGCCGAGTGCCTATAATAAATACCGCATGTTACGTGCATAGAAGGAGGAATGGGAGGAAACGTGGCTGAGAACCTAAGCAACCAGTCTGTACCCGAAGCCGCGGCGCGCGTCGCTGCCGTGGTCAACCGCCTCGTTAACCGAATCGGCTCGAATGCCGAGTCCAGGGAGCGTCTCGCCGAGATCGAGATCCCCGAGGAGCTGCGCGATAATCTGGCGCTGTTCCTGCGCCTGGAACGTCGTGTGCTTAGCGAGTATGATCCCGAGATCGCGGACCTGTTTGACAAGATTTTGACAGCCGAGATTGTGGCCAATGCTGGCAACCCCGGTAGCCGCGCTGCCGACGAGTCCGTTGACGAACAGGGCGTGCCCACTGCCGACGAGCCCACCGCCGTGGCGTTTCGCGAAGTCGTCGATTTGATTGACAGCCTGCCGCTCGATAAGCAGCAGGTTATCGTCCGCGCCTTTACGAGCTTCTTCCACCTGGCAAACCTGTCGGAGGAGAATTACCGTGTGGCGCAGCTGCGCGAGCGCGAGGCTGGTGCGTCGACCGATACCGAGGTCGATCCCGCCAACGAGCTCACCGTCGCCTATCACCAGCTGGTGAATGAGCTGGGCGTCGAGGGCGCCAACGAGCTGCTCGGCAAGCTTGAGTTCCATCCCGTCTTTACCGCGCATCCCACCGAGGCCCGTCGTAAGGCCGTCGAGGGCAAGATTCGCCGTATCTCCAACCTGCTGGAGGAGCGTCCGCGTCTGGGCGGCTCCGACCTGGTGGAGAACGAGCGCCATATGCTGCAGGAGATCGACGCCCTGGTGCGTACGAGCCCCATCGCGCTCAAGAAGCCCACGCCGGTCGAGGAAGCCGATACCATCATCGACATCTTCGATAACACGCTGTTCGACGTCATCCCCGTTATCTATCGTCGTTTTGACGACTGGGTGCTGGGCGACAAGGCCGGTACCGTGCCGCCGCTGTGCCCGGCGTTCTTCCATCCCGGCAGTTGGATCGGTTCCGACCGCGACGGTAACCCCAACGTCACCGCCAAGGTGAGCCGTGAGGTCGCCGCCAAGTACTTCACCCACATGGTGCTCAAGCTCGAGGACAAGTGCCGCCGCATCGGCCGCAACCTCACGCTCGAGGCCACCTACAGCAAGCCGTCTGCCGAGCTCATCAACCTGTGGAACCATCAGGTCGAGATGAGCCCTCGTTACACGGCCCGCGCCGAGCTGATCTCCGAGCACGAGCCGCATCGCGCCGTCATGCTCGTCATGGCCGACCGTCTGAACGCCACCGTGCGCCGTATCACCGACACCATGTACCACAGCGCCGATGAGTTCCTGGAGGACCTGCGCGTCGTCCAGCGCTCGCTGGCCGCCTGCGGAGCCGTCCGTGCTGCCTACGGCCCGGTTCAGACCATCATCTGGCAGGTCGAGTCCTTCGGCTTCCATATGGTCGAGATGGAGTTCCGTCAGCACTCCGTGGTGCACGCCCGCGCTCTCAAGGATATCCACGAGAACGGTATCCATGGCGACCTGCAGCCCATGACGCGCGAGGTCATCGATACCTTCCGCGCTATCGGCTCCATCCAAAAGCGCTACGGCAAGAAGATGGCGCACCGCTACATCATCTCGTTCACTAAGAGCGCCCAGCATGTGGCCGACGTCTTTGAGCTGGCTCACCTGTCCTTTGCACACGAGGAGGATGTCCCCGAGCTCGACGTGATCCCGCTGTTCGAGCAGCTCGAGGACCTCGAGGGCTGCGTCGACGTGCTCGACCAGATGCTCACGCTGCCCGTGGTGCAGAAGCGCCTTGCCCAGACCAACCGCCGCATGGAGGTCATGCTGGGCTACTCCGACTCCTCCAAGGATGCCGGTCCTACCACGGCCATGCTCGCGCTGCACTCTGCGCAGGAGCGCATCGCCAAGTGGGCCGAGAAGAACGATATCGACCTGGTGCTCATGCACGGTCGCGGCGGTGCCGTGGGCCGTGGCGGCGGCCCCGCCAACAAGGCCGTGCTAGCGCAGCCCAAGGGTTCGGTCAACTGCTTCTTTAAGCTCACCGAGCAGGGCGAAGTCATCTTTGCCCGTTACGGCAACCGCACGCTGGCTCAGCGCCACGTTGAGTCCGTTGCCGCCGCAACGCTTTTGCAGTCGGCCCCGAGTGTCGAGAAGACCAACACCGAGACCACGCAGAAGTTCTGGGATATGGCCGAGAAGCTCAACACTGCAAGCCACGAACGCTATCTGGACCTGCTGAACACCGAGGACTTTACACCGTGGTTCTCGACCGTGACGCCGCTGACCGAGGTCGGTCTGCTGCCGATCGGCTCGCGTCCCGCCAAGCGCGGTCTGGGCGCCAAGTCGCTCGATGACCTGCGTACCATCCCGTGGATCTTCAGCTGGAGCCAGGCGCGCATTAACCTGGCCGCTTGGTACGGTCTGGGCACCGCCTGCGAGCAGCTTGGCGATCTTGACCAGCTCAAGGCTGCCTACCAGGAGTGGCCGTTCTTCCGCACCTTTATCGACAACATCGAGATGTCGATCGCCAAGACCGACCAGCGCATCGCCAAGATGTATCTGCACCTGGGCGATCGTGATGATCTGTCCAAGAAGGTCTTTACCGAGATGCAGCTCACTCGTAAGTGGGTCCTTGCCATCGTCGGTGACGAGTGGCCGTTGCAGCGCCGTCGCGTGCTCGGCTGTGCTGTTCGCGTGCGTAACCCCTACGTCGACGCCCTGTCCATCGCCCAGGTCCGCGCCCTTCGCGAGGTGCGTATGAACCAGGACGAGATGGCCGAGGAGAAGAAGGCCGAGTACATGAGCCTGATTCTTTCGACTGTGACCGGCGTCTCGGCAGGATTGCAGAACACGGGGTAATCGATAGCCCTGTAGTCGTCCGGGCCCGCCATTAGTTTACTTTTAGGCACGTCCTCGGACATGCAAGAAGCCCTCGCTGCGCACTTCGTGCGGCGAGGGCGTCTTGCGTCCTGCGGAGTGTGCCTAAAAGTAAACTAATGGCGGGCCCTGCGATGTCCGGTCTTCGGTGGATTACTGCTGGGGGAATAATGGCGCGCTTCGCGCGTTTGGAAAGGGCTTCGTGCTGCGGAGTGCATTCAGAGGGAAACCCATCGGGTCCCTTCGTCCTCGGTCTTCTGGGGTTAAAGCTAAAGGGAATAAGGCGCGCTTCGCGCATAGCGTGGAGTGCGGCGAGGGCTTCTTGCGTCCTGTGGAGTGTGCCTAAAAGTAAACTAATGGCGGGCCCTGCGATGTCCGGTCTTCGGCGGATCAGCCGCTGGGTGAGGGTGGTGCTTGGGGCGACGTGCAAAAAACGGAGTTTTCAGCAGCCAAAGATTGATGCATAAGGCCATAGCCGGCTTTCGCTGCCTTTGTTGATGCTTTTGCACGACGATTGGGCTTTGGCGACGATCATATATGGCTGGTTTCTCGCCGCATGCTATCCAGATGGGTCGAGTCATGAGGACTATCTACCTTTTGAAAGATTTTTGGCACCAAAATTTTATCCCGCGATGCTGAATACTCGCAAAAATGCACGCTCCGGAGGGTACTACCCAGTTATGGCCAGAAATCCATGCGCCATCTTATGCAATTAATTAACGAATTTATGCAAAATGGCTTACGTGCGTACGTCTCGGACTAGATGTTTGCCTCGGCGCTGCGTAAATCATCCTGTCTATAGTGTCTTTGACAGGCGGCCGCGGTCCCGTTTGGGGTCGCGGCCGTTTTGTTGTGGGTCAAATATGAACGTTGTGTTAATGAGTCGGTGGACGGTGGTGTTTTTCGGTGAGCGGCGTATCCTTCCAACGGTTTATCTAGTGTGTCAGTTGAAAGGAAGAGGGCGCTCGTCATTGTTTGAATGTGAACTGCCGTTTGACCACAAGACGTTGCATCTGGAGCTTGAGGATAAGAACTTCGCGGGTGTGATGGAAGGTCATCAAAACGAGTTTAAGACCACGAAATCGCAGGAAGAGCTGGTGGAGGAGTCGCTTGCCAACCCTTATGGCTCGCCTTCGCTCGAGGAGCTTTGTGCTGGCAAGAAGGATATCGTCATTATTAGCTCCGATCATACGCGTCCCGTTCCCTCGCGTGTGACGATGCCTATTCTGCTGCATCACATCCATTCTGCTGCGCCCGAGGCTCGCGTGCGCATCCTGGTCGCGACCGGCATGCATCGCCCCTCGACGCACGAGGAACTCGTTAACAAGTACGGCGAGGAGATCGTCGCTAACGAGGAGATCGTCATGCATGTCGCGACCGACGACAGCATGATGAAAAAGATCGGCACCCTGCCTTCTGGTGGCGAGTGCATCATCAACAAGATTGCTGCCGATTGCGATCTGCTACTTGCCGAAGGCTTCATTGAGCCGCATTTCTTTGCCGGTTTTTCTGGCAGCCGCAAGTCGGTCCTGCCCGGCGTCGCCAGCTACAAGACCATCATGTACAACCACAACGGTCAGTTTGTGAACGATTCCCACTCGCGTGCCGGCAACCTGTGCCACAACCACGTGAGCGAGGACATGTTTGCCGCTGCCGAGATGGCTCACCTTGCCTTTGTGCTCAACGTGGTGCTCAACGGCAAGCACGAGGTCATTGGCTCCTTTGCCGGCGACATCCACAAGGCGCACGAGGCTGGCTGCGAGTTCGTGAAGAGCCTTGCCGGCGTTGAGCCCGTCGAGTGCGATATTGCCATCACCACCAACGGTGGCTACCCCCTCGATCAGAACATCTATCAGGCTGTGAAGGGCATGTGCGCTGCCGAGGCCACGCTTCCCGAGGGCGGCGTGATCATCGACGTCGCCGGCTGTGCCGACGGTCACGGTGGCGAGGGCTTCTATCACAACATCGCCGACAACGATCCGGCGGAGTTTGAGCGCGCCTGCATCGACCGTCCCAAGGACGAGACCCTGCCCGACCAGTGGACGAGCCAGATCTTTGCCCGCATTCTGGCGCATCACCCTGTGATCATGGTCACCGACCTGTGCGATCACCAGATGCTCAAGGATATGCACATGACGCCGGTCAACACTATCGAGGAGGCGCTCAAGCTCGCCTTTGAGATGAAGGGTGCCGATGCCAAGGTTGCCGTCATTCCCGATGGCCTGGGCGTTGTTGTTGCGCAGCACTAGTGCGCGGCCTAAACGAATCGTTTATAACCGACAAGAAAGATAAGGTTTTATGCTTACCAAACTCCTCTGTGAATTCGGCGCAACGGCCCTCATGATCATCTTTGGTGTGGGCGTGCACTGCGATACCGTGCTCAAGGGCACCAAGTATCAGGGCTCCGGCCATATGTTTGCCATCACCACCTGGTCCTTTGGCATCTCGGTCTGCCTGTTTGTCTTTGGTGGCGCTGTGTGCATGAACCCCGCCATGGTGCTTGCCCAGTGCATCGTCGGCCTGGTGCCGTGGGGCAACTGCATCCCCTTCATGCTTGCCGATATGCTCGGCGGCTTTGTGGGTGCCGTGATCGCTTGGTTTATGTATGCCGATGAGTTCAAGGCTTCCGAGGGCGTCGTCGACCCCATTGCCCAGCGCAACATCTTCTCGACCAACCCCACCACCGAGGGCACGAACTATGCTCGTAACTTCTTCTGCGAGGCTATCTGCACCTTCGTGTTCATCAGCGCCATCCTTGCTGCCGCTAGCCGCGCCGGCGAGAACGTTCTGATGCTCGCAATCTGCGTCGGCCTGATCGTTTGGGCTGTTGGCATGGGCATGGGCGGCATCACCGGCTTCGCCATGAACCAGGCTCGTGACCTTGGTCCTCGCATGGCCTATCAGGTGCTGCCGATTAAGAACAAGGCTGACAACAACTGGAAGTACGGTCTGCTCGTTCCTGGCATCGCGCCGTTTGTCGGTGCCGCTCTGGCCGCGCTGTTTGTGCACGGTTTCTTGGGCATGTTTTAGTCCAAGGCTACATAGTTGTCCGCTGACCGCATGGGGTAACTTCCCAGCGCGTCCTCGGACATGCAAAAAGGCTCGCTGCGCACTTCGTGCGGCGAGCCTTTTTGCGTCCTGCGGAATGCGCTGGGAAGTTACCCCATGCGGTCAGCTGCGGGGTCTTTGTTGCGTTCGTACAAGCAACCCAACATATATATCTGAATTTGGATGGGAGGGGCTTGTTACTGGTAGGGGCGTTGGGCTGTTGTCGATACTTTGGGATGGATTGTGCTTTGGGTTGGGGCGGAACTTTGGGATGAGCTTCTTACTTAGTTGAAGAGGGGCTTTATGGCTGAGAGGTAGTCTTTTGCTACGTCGGTTTTGTCTGCTTGGAAGTTGTGCCAGGCCCACCATTGGACGGTGGCTACGAAGCTTGAGGCTATGTGGTGTAGTAAGAAGCTGCGGTCCATGGTGCCGGCGGGGCCTGCGGGGTCGACGGGGACGGTTTCGGCTGCTCGTGACATGATGGTCTTGCGGAGACAGTCGGCGAAGACGCGTGAGCCGGCGCCGGCTACCAGCGCTCGGACGCCCTGGCGACGTTCCCATAGATTGTTGAGGATATGCTCGACCTGCACGAATGGGTCGTCGAGCGGTGTGCCATCGTCGTCGAGGGCGTGGGTGCAGATGTCGCTCACGAGCTCGGACAGTAGGTCGTCTTTGCTCTTAAAGAGGCCGTAGAACGTGGCTCGACCAACATGGGCACGAGCGATGATGTCGCCGACGGTGATCTTGCCGTAGTCCTCTTCGCGTAGCAGCTCGGAGAACGCCGCAACGATGGCAGCGCGGCTTTTTTCTTTGCGGGCATCCATGGCTATGCGTCCGCGTGAACGAGAAGGCAGCGGAGCGTGCCGGAGCAACCCTCGTAGGGGCGCTTACCGGCGCCGTAGCCGACGGCTTCGATGCGGTAGCGTGCCGGCAGGTGCTCGGACGTGCGCAGCGCGGTGACGATGGCGGCGCCCGTGGGCGTCACGAGCTCGCCGGCGACCGGTGCGGGCGTGAGGGCGATATTGCCCGCCTGGCACAGGTTGACGACAGCGGGGACGGGGATGGGCATAAGGCCGTGGGCACAGTGGATGGTGCCGTGACCCTCGGAGAGCGATTCGACCACGATGTCCTCGATGCCCAGGTCATCGAGGCAGATGGCGACGGAGCAGACGTCGACGATGGAGTCGACGGCGCCCACCTCGTGGAACATGACCGTCTCGGGCGTTTTGCCGTGGGCCTTGGCCTCGGCAGCAGCGAGCGCGGTAAAGATAGCGAGGGCTCGACGCTTGGCGCCATCGCTCAGCTGCGAGCCGTCGATGATGGCGGTGACGTCTGCCAAAGAGCGGTGGTGATGGTGGTGGGCGTGATGATGACCCTCGTGGTCATGGTTGTGGTTCTGATGGTCGCGCTCGTGCGTGTGCTCATGGCAGCGATCGTGCTCGTCACAGCGATCGTGCTCGTCACAGTGATCATGCTCGCCATGGTCATGATGGTGGAGCTCATGCTCATGCTCGTGCGTGTGCTCGGCAGCTGCTTCGTTGCCGTAGAGCCAGGCCATATCGTGATCGTGGTTCTCGAGCTCCTCTGCAAGCTGGACGTCGAAATCGCAGGCGTCGATGCCATGCTTGCTTACGCGTGTGACGGCGATCGTAAAGCCGTCGACCGGCAGCGTGGCGAGCTGCTCGCGCAGGTGCTCCTCGCTGGCGCCTAGGTCGAGCAGGGCCGCGACGGTCATATCGCCGCTGATGCCCGAGGTGCCGTCGATGATAAGCGTGTGCTGATGATTGGACATGGAATGCTCCTTAACGGGCGCAGGGCGTGCCAGCGCTCAGATGATTGATAAGACTTGCCTGGTAGGCGGCACCAAAGCCGTTGTCGATGTTGACGACCGAAACGCCGCTGGCGCAGGAGTTGAGCATGGCGAGCAGCGCGGCTACGCCACCAAAGCTCGCGCCGTAACCCACACTGGTGGGAACGGCTATGACCGGACAGCTTACCAGGCCGCCGACAACGCTCGCCAGTGCGCCCTCCATGCCGGCAATGGCGATGACCACCTGTGCCTGGGCGAGTTCCTCGGCATGCGCGAGCAGACGGTGCAGGCCGGCGACACCCACGTCGTAGAGGCGGTCGACCTCGTTGCCATAGAACTCGGCCGTCAACGCGGCTTCCTCGGCGACGGGCAGGTCGCTCGTGCCGGCGCAGGCGACGACGATGCGTCCGTTGCCGGTAGGGGAGGGCTTGCCGCCCACGAGGGCGAGCTGTGCGTCCGGGACATATCCCAGGTCGATGCTGTTGCCAAGAAGCTCAGCGGTGCGCGCGGCTTTTTCGGCATCCAGGCGCGTGACCAGGATGCGCTCCTGGCCGGCATCGCGCAGCGCTTCGATAATGGCGGCAATCTGATCGGCGGTTTTACCGGCCCCGTAGACAACCTCGCCGGCTCCCTGGCGCACCCCGCGCGAAAGATCGAGCTGCGCAAAGCCCAAATCGGCGGTCGGAGCCGTCTGGATGCGCGTGAGGGCGTCGGCAGGGGTGACTGCTCCGCCGGCAACATCGCTCAGTAATTGCTCAAGATCTCGCTTATCCATATATGTTCCCTTCGACGGCGCAAAGTCTAGCACTCAAAAGGGAGTTTCCGAACATTAGAACAAAATTGTTCGGAAACTAGACATAGAGGATTTAATTCTGCTGTTAGATGGATCGGCTAGTCGCGCAGGATGATGTCCATGGCGAGCATCAGATTGCGCTTGTCGATGGCAAACGGGGCGGCCTCGCGCGTCTTGGGCTTGGCACAAAATGCGATGCCGGTGCCCGCGGCCTGAATCATGGGGATGTCGTTGGCGCCGTCACCGATCGCCACGACGTGGGCCATATCGACACCACACTCAACGGCCCAATCCAGCAGCTGGATAAGCTTGGACTCCTTGGTCACGATGTCTGCCGCCAGCTTACCGGTGAGCTTGCCGCCTACGACCTCCAGGCGGTTGGCCAGGCAAAAGTCGATGCCCGCGGCGGCCACGATCTTATCGGCGACCTCGTGAAAGCCGCCGCTTACCACGCCGACCTTCCAGCCCTTGCTGTGCGCCGAGCGCACAAGCTCCAGTGCGCCGGGGGTAAACGTCACGCGCTCAAAGGTGCGCTCGAACACGCTCTCGTCTAAGCCCGCAAGCAAGCTCACGCGCTCTTCGAGTGCCTGCTTAAAGTCGAGCTCGCCGCGCATCGCACGTTCGGTAATTTGCGCCACCTGCTCGCCTACGCCTGCCTCCTCGCCCAACAGGTCGATGACCTCCTGGTTGATGAGGGTGGAGTCGATATCCATAACGATGAGGCGTGCAGTCATGTTGGGCCTTTCCGAGTGCAGTTGTATTGGGGCACATTGTCGCACGCGGCGCACTTCGGCAACGGCTGCGGTGCGTCAATTGTTTCGTCTCCGTCAAGTCTTTGGGCAGGAGCTAGTTTTTCGCGGCACATCGACGCGGGTGCGATAAGATAGAACGCCATGTCCGGCTGCGCGGTTTACGCAGGCTGGGCAAATCTGTACGACGCCGCCCGGAACGACACGGGGCGGCACAGATCCATAAAGGAGGATCACTGGTATGAGCCAGACCCGTCCCATTGACGAGCATTCCATGCACACCCGTACTTGCGGCGAGCTTCGCTTCGAGAACGTGGGCGAAGAGGTCACCCTCACCGGTTGGGTGAGCCGTCGCCGCGACCACGGCGGCCTAATCTTCTGCGACCTTCGCGACCGCGAGGGCATCACGCAGCTCACCTTCGACCCCGAACACTCCGACGGCGACGCCTTTAAGATCGCCGAGACCATGCGTCCCGAGTGGCCCATCAAGATTCACGGCGTCGTGCGCGCCCGTGGCGAGGAGACCACCAACACCAAGCTCGCGACCGGCGAGATCGAGGTCCTGACCGACCACGCCGAGGTGCTCAACACCTCCGTCACCCCGCCGTTCCAGATCGAGGACGGCATCGAGACCAGCGAGGACACCCGTCTGCGCTATCGCTATCTGGACCTCCGTCGTCCCGAGATGATGGCCAACCTCAAGCTGCGCTCCGACTTTACCTTTGCCATTCGCGAGGCGCTGCACAACCGTGAGTTCATGGAGGTCGAGACGCCCTCCCTGTTCAAGTCCACGCCCGAGGGCGCCCGCGACTTCATCGTCCCCAGCCGCATCCAGCCGGGCAACTTCTACGCTCTGCCGCAGTCCCCGCAGCTCCTGAAGCAGCTGCTTATGGTCGGTGGCGTCGAGCGCTACTATCAGGTTGCCAAGTGCTTCCGCGACGAGGACCTGCGTGCCGACCGTCAGCCCGAGTTCACCCAGGTCGATATCGAGATGTCCTTCGTGGACCAGAACGACGTTATGAGCGCGCTCGAAGAGGTCCTGGCCGACGCCTTCGGCCGCATGGGTGTCGAGATGCCCACGCCGCTGCGTCGCATGGACTATTGGGAGGCCATGGACACCTATGGCTCCGACAAGCCCGATACCCGCTACGGCATGCACCTGGTCGACCTGACCGACATCTTTGCCAACTCCAAGTTCAAGGTCTTCGCGACTGCTGCAAACGAGGAGGGCTCTGTCGTCAAGGCCATCAACGCCAAGGGCGCCGGTGCCTGGGCACGTGCCAAGATCGATAAGCTCGCCGGCGTGGCTTCCACGTTTGGCGCTAAGGGCCTGGCCTGGATCGCTTTCCGCGAGGATGGCTCCATCAACAGCCCCATCGTCAAGTTCTTCTCGGACGAGGAGATGGCGGCTCTGCGCGAGCGCATGAACGTCGAGCCCGGCGACCTTGTGATGTTCGCCGCCGGTCCGCGCCTGCTCTCTGACGAGATCCTGGGCGGCATGCGTTCCCACATGGCTAACGCGCTCGAGATCAAGCGCGAGGGCCACGACTTCCTGTGGGTCGTCAACTTCCCGCTGTTCCACTGGGACGAGGATCGCAAGGCCTATGCTGCCGAGCACCAGCCCTTTACCCTGCCGACCGAGACCGACATCGCCAAGATCGAGGCCGACCCGCTGGCAGCCGGTTCCTGCACCTACGACTTTGTCATGGACGGCTTTGAGGCCGGCGGCGGCGGTATGCGTATCCACAACGCCGAAATGCAGATGTCCATGCTCAAGCTCCTGGGCTTTACCGAGGAGCGCGCCGAGTCGCAGTTCGGCTTCCTCATGGAGGCTCTCAAGTTTGGTGCGCCCCCGATGGGCGGCTTCGCCCTGGGCCTGGACCGCGTGTGCATGCTGCTCACCGGCTCCGACTCCATCCGCGACGTCATGGCGTTCCCCAAGACGGCCAGCGGCTCCGACCTCATGTCGGGCGCCCCGAGTGCCGTTTCCGGCGCCCAGCTCAAGGACGTCAGCCTGCGCTTGATGTAGGCAAGCGGCTACCTATTGCCTGTAACGAGGGAAGGACGTGTGCCTTCCCTCGTTTTTTATGCGCCGATGTTTCGAGGGCTTGGGGAGAACGGGCGTCGCGGAAACTGCATCCCAGAATTTACGTCCAGAACGGGATACGGTTTCCCGAACAGGGCCCTTTGGGAAAGTGCGACCCAGAATCCAACCAAATAACGGGACACAGTTTCCGGTCGAGCTTCTGCCGGACCTCAACAAGCATCTAACGCTACAATAACTACCACGTGGCTGGGTTTGCCGGCCGAATGTGCGATGCCGCGGGAGGGGACATGGTCGAGTTTACAAAGACGATTAAAGATCCGTTGGGACTGCATGCCCGCCCGGTTGCGCTGCTCTACGACATCATTGCCAAGCACCGTAGCGACGTGTCGGTCAGTATCGGCGAGCGCCATACCGACGGTCGCGATGTGATGGGGCTCATGGCGCTCTACGGCGAATGCGGCGAGGACATCGTGTTCCGCGTTTCGGGCGTGGACGAGGCCTCGTGCGTCACGTCGATCAGAAACCTCTCGCTCTAAAGCGCAACAATGTGACGAAGGGACAGTCCCTTTGTCACATCTTTCTTTGTTGCATATAGGAAACTTTTCCGAAAACTGAATAGGGACCCTTTCCAAAAAGTTAGCCACGTGCTAGTTTACTGTAGCGAACATAGACGTGGTTAACTTTTGCTGCGTCGATGTTGAGGACGAACTGACGTTAGGAGCTCACTCATGTCTTGCGGACCGCAGATGCCGGCTATGCCGCTTTCGATGGTAAAAGCGGGCGAAACCGTGCACGTGTCTCGTGTAAAAGGCAATGAGGACATGAAGCACCACCTCAAGGACCTCGGCTTTGTTGAGGGCAGTGAGGTTCACGTGGTGAGCTCGAGTGGTGCCAATATCATCGTCACCGTGCTGGGCGCACGCTTTGGTATCGATACCAAGGTCGCCATGCACATCATGACCGTCGGTTAGTTCGCAGCATTCCATAAAAGCTGAAAGGGGGAAAAGAATATGAAGACGTTGGGTGACGTTAAGGTGGGCGAGAGCTCTACCATCGTCAAGCTTCACGGCGAGGGCGCGCTTCGCCGTCACCTTATGGACCTGGGGCTCATCAAGGGCACTTCGTTCAAGGTCGTTAAGGTTGCACCGCTCGGAGATCCGGTCGAGATCAACGTGCGCGGCTACGAGCTTTCCATCCGCAAGGAGGAGGCTGCCGTCGTCGAGGTCCAGTAAGGGCCGGCGGCACATATTTCTGCAGATAAAGTTAGGTTTTTCTAACTCAATAATGCAGTGTTGAAGCACATTGTCCAGCCCGTGCGGAGAAAGCAGCGCGGGCACACAAGGAAGAAGGATTGAATGGCGGATTCTCAGATCCATGTCGCGCTGGCGGGTAACCCCAACTGCGGCAAGACCACGCTTTTCAACCTGATCACCGGCGCCAACGGCTACGTTGGCAACTGGCCCGGCGTCACGGTTGAGAAAAAGGAAGCCAAGCTCCTGAGTGACAAGAACGTCACGATTACGGACCTCCCCGGCATCTACTCGCTTTCCCCCTACAGCCCCGAGGAGCAGTGCTCGCGCGATTACCTCATGAGCGGCGAGCCCGATGTGGTCGTCCAGGTTGTCGACGCGACCAACCTTGAGCGCAACCTGTACCTGGCACTTCAGGTCGTCGAGACCGGCCTGCCCGTGGTTGTCGCCCTCAACATGGCCGACTTGGTCGAGAAGAACGGCGATAAGATCGACACGGACAAGCTTTCCAAGAAGCTCGGCTGCCCGGTCATGATGATCTCGGCCCTTAAGAACAAGGGTATCAACGAGCTGTTCGAGCAGGTCAAGAAGTCCGCTGCTTCCAAGGGCCAGGTGCCGGAGCACAAGTTCGATTCTTCAATCGAGGACGTTCTGACCCACATCGAGAACAACCTGCCGGCGAGCGTTCCCGCCAACAAGCGTCGCTACTACGCCGTCAAGCTGTTCGAGCGCGACGCGGACGCTTGCAAGCTCATCAACCTCACTAAGGAGAAGGCCGCTCGTGTTGAGCAGCTGGTCGCCCAGTGCGAGCAGGATTGCGACGACGATGCCGAGTCCATCATCACCGGCGAGCGCTATGGCGTGATCGCGCACATCATCGACGAGTGCCTCACCAAGGCCCCGGCCAAGATGAGCACCTCCGAGAAGATCGACCGCGTGGTTACCAACCGTATCCTGGGTCTGCCGATCTTTGTGGTCATCATGTTCTGCGTGTACTACATCGCCGTTTCCACCCTGGGCGGCACGGTGACCGACTTCACCAATGACCAGCTCTTCGGCACCGACGGTTGGTACGTGCTCGGTCAGGGCCGCGACGCTTACGACGCGGCCGTCGAGGCTGCGGGCGACAACGCCGACTCGGTCGACCCGGCGCAGTACGGCCCCTATGTCCCGGGTATTACCACCGTGGTGCACGACGCCCTCGTGGCGGGCGGTACCGAGGACGGTGGCCTGGTTGATTCGCTGGTCTGCGACGGTATCGTCGGCGGCTTAGGCGCCATCTTCGGCTTCGTTCCGCAGATGTTCCTGCTCTTTGTGATGCTGTCCTTCCTGGAGGACTGCGGCTACATGGCCCGTGTCGCCTTCATCATGGACCGCGTGTTCCGCCGGTTTGGCCTGTCCGGTAAGTCCTTTATCCCCATGCTCGTGTCCTCGGGCTGCGGCGTCCCCGGCGTCATGGCCACCAAGACCATCGAGAACGAGAAGGACCGTCGCATGACGGTCATGACCACCACGTTCATTCCCTGTGGCGCTAAGCTGCCGATCATTGCCCTGCTCATGGGTTCCATCATCGGCGATTCTTCTACCACCGCCGCGTGGATTAGCCCGCTCTTCTACTTCCTGGGCGTCTTTGCCGTCATCGCCTCGGGCCTCATGCTCAAGAAGACCAAGCTCTTTGCCGGTCGCCCGACGCCGTTCGTTATGGAGCTTCCTGCCTACCACTTCCCGGCGATCCGCTCTTGGGCGCTGCACGTGTGGGAGCGCTGCTGGGCCTTTATCAAAAAGGCCGGCACGGTCATCTTCGCGTCCACCGTTGTGGTTTGGTTCCTCTCCAACTTTGGTAGCTATAACGGTTCCTTTGGCTTCCTGCCCGCGATGGACGGCATCCCCGAGGAGTTCATGGACTACTCCGTGCTTGCCATGCTGGGCAACCTGGTCGCCTGGATCTTCGCCCCGCTCGGCTTTAGCACCTGGCAGGCAACTGCGCTGACTGTCTCTGGCCTTGTCGCCAAGGAGAACGTCGTCGCCACCGCCGGCTCGCTGCTGTCGGTTGCCGACGCCGCCGAGACCGACCCGAGCCTGTGGACCGCGTTTGCCGGCATGTTCCCGACTATGGGCGCTTGCGTTGCCTTTGGTGCCTTCAACCTGCTGTGCGCCCCGTGCTTTGCCGCCATGGGAACTATCCGCAACCAGATGGACTCCGGCAAGTGGACCGCGATTGCCATCGGCTACGAGTGTGCCTTCGCTTGGGTCATCGGTCTGTTCATCAACCAGTTCTACAACCTGCTGGTGTTGGGACAGTTTGGTATCTGGACGGTTGTGGCCATCGTGCTGCTGGTTGCGATGCTCTTCCAGATCTTCCGTCCCATGCCCAAGCATGCATGGACCGACGAGGACGAGACCAACGCTGCTTCCGCCGCAGTTTCCGCTTAAGTCCGAATAAGGATTAGCCCCTTTTCACAAGCCCGGGTGTCCCAGCGACACTCGGGCTTTTGTTTTAACCGCCAGGCAATTTCGTTATAATCGACGTCAGCAAATCGATTCATTATGTTGGAGAATCCATTTGATCATGGCAGATATCGACAATAGGATAGCTTTGGTGATTCCCGCGTATGAGCCGAGTGGTCGGCTGGCCGCACTACTTGAGGAGCTCGTGCTCGGATGGCCGGGACCGATCGTTGTGGTGGATGACGGGAGCAGCGCGTCCTGTTCTGTGGTGTTTGACCGCGCCCGCGCGCTTGGTGCTACGGTTCTTGTCCACGGGCTCAACCGCGGCAAAGGTGCGGCTCTCAAGACTGCCTTTTCTTATCTCTTGGAACAGGTCCCGACTGTTGCGGGGGCCGTCACGGCAGATGCCGATGGTCAGCATTTGCCTGCCGATATCCGCGCCGTTGCGCGCGAACTCGGTCTGCACCAGGACTCGTTGGTGCTTGGCTGTCGCCGATTTGACGGTAATGGCGTTCCTGCGCGCAGTAAGCTCGGTAACAATTTTATGCTTGGGGCCATGCGCGTGCTCTGCGGTGTCGATGTGAGTGATACGCAGACGGGCTTACGTGGCCTTCCGGCGTCGCTTATGCGCCGTATGCTCGCTGTGGTGCGAGACGGATATGAGTTCGAGACAGAGATGCTTGTGCTGGCGCGGCGTGCGGGTGGCATCTTCGAGGTTCCCATTACCACGGTCTACGAGGGTGACAACGAGGCATCACATTTCCGTCCCGTTGTTGATTCGCTTCGCGTGCTCGGTGTCTTATTCTCTGCGTTTGCGCGCTACACGCTCTCTTCGCTCTGCACATCGTTGTTGGATTGGGCACTGTTCTCTGCGCTCGTACTCCTATGGTCGCATGGTGTCGCGACCAGCGCAGCCATCGTGTGGGCAACCGTCGTTGCGCGGGTCGTCTCGGCATTTGTCAACTATATGCTGAATCGAAATATCGTCTTCAAAGCGGATAATTCCAGCTGTTCTCGGAGCCTTTGCCGCTATATTGCCCTGTGCGCAGCTTGTATGTTGGCGAGCGCAGCTCTCGTCCTCTTGATTTCCGTTGCACTGCCCATACCGGTCTTCATCATCAAACCGTTTGTTGATACGGCATTGTTCTTTGCTAACTACCGTATCCAGCAGTCATGGGTCTTTGAATAGGGGGATGATTCCGTGAGCGTTCATGAGCTTAAGAAAGCCAAGAAAAGCGTGGTGGAAAAACAGGGGGCACGGAAGCGCGATGTGACGACCTTTATCGTCACTGCAGTCCTTATGGTCATCTATCTGCTATGGCGTCTGCTGTTCACCCTGCCGTTTGATCAGGGGATTCCCCAGATGGTTTTTGCGGTCTTGCTGCTCATCGCCGAGACAGTAACCGCGTTTACGACCTTCGAACTTTACTACCGCAAGGTTAAGGCCGACAGCGGACATCTCGTTATGCCGAAAATCTTGCCCGAAGACTATCCCGACGTTGACGTGGTAATCGCTACGCACAACGAGCCGACTGACGTGTTGTTCAAGACGGCGAACGCCTGTACCTACATGGACTATCCCGATTGTTCTCGGGTGCACGTCTATTTTGCTGACGATGGCTGCCGCAAAGAGGTCGCTTCCCTTGCGGCTGAACTTGGGATTGGTTATATCCCCTGCGAGGATAACAAGTATGCCAAATCGGGCAACCTCAACAACGCGTTAAGGCACACGACTTCACCGCTGATCGCGACGTTCGATGCCGACATGATTCCGCGTAGCAGCTTTCTCGTAGATACCGTGCCCTATTTCTTGCTGCCTCGCTATATTCAGGATGGCGCGACCGGCGCATGGCGTTATCGTTCCGAGGACGAACTCAATGAGGACCTTAAAGTCGGTCTGATTCAGACGCCGCAAAGCTTCTATAATCTCGATCTTTTTCAGTTCAATCTGTATGCCGAGGATAAGATTCCTAATGAGCAAGATTTCTTCTCACGCGAGGTAAACCAGATGCGCAACTCTTCCAACGCCTGCGCATACACCGGTAGCAATGCCGTGATATCGCGCGCCGGTATGGAGGAGATTGGCGGGTTTCCGTATCATACGATCACCGAAGATTTCGAGACGAGCTGTCGTCTGCAGATGGCGGGTTATATTACCTACGCCACTGATAAGGTCGAAGCTCACGGCCTCTCGACGACGGATGTGCGCTCGATGGTGCACCAACGCATCCGCTGGGCGCGCGGTGTGATTCAGAGTATCCAAAACACGGGTGTCATCTTTTCCCGCAAGATTTCTTTTTCCGCGCGCATTACCTATCTGTGCAGTTTTCTGTACTGGTGGTCATTCTTCAACCGCATCATCTTCATTCTTGCGCCCATTATGTTTGCCTTGTTTGACTTCCAAGTGGTTAACTGCACACTCTGGCAGTTACTAATTTTTTGGCTGCCGAGCTATTTCTTTTATAGCAGGTCTATGAAATTGCTTTCGAGCAATATTCGCAGTCAGAAATGGAGTCAAATCATCGACACCACGCTGGCGCCATCACTTATTATTCCCGTATTTCTTGAGACGCTCGGTATCCGCGAGACCAAGTTCAAAGTTACGCGTAAAGACAAGACGACCAATCGCAGCGGTAGCCTGTGGAACATGCTCCCACACCTGTTGCTCGTGGTGCTCTCGGTTGCAGCTATTATCAGATTTACATGGGGAAAGTATGGCATGGCGCTCGTGTACAGTTCCGTGATCATCTATTGGTTGTGCTACAACTTGATTGCCCTTTTGTATGCTATTGCCTTTTCGGGTGGTCGGTCCATGCCGCGCAAGAGTACTCGCATCTCCGTAGACGAACCTGTGGTGCTGACGGCGCTGCCGGTTGAGGATGAGTGGTCGAAGCTAACCGAGGGCACCGGCGAAGCCGTGGCCGAAGGTGGCGTTTTCCCCGATTGCAGTTCGGACGAGACGGATGACGAAGGCCCTGTGGGTGTTTTCGCGGGGCGTGCCATCAACATGTCAGACGGTGGTGTACTCGTGCGCATCGATGATCCCTTTCCCGAGGAGCTGCGCAGCTTTGCGGTGCGCTTGGGAGATGGTCGCTATTGCACATGCGTTTCTGGTAGGCTTGTGCGCCTCTTTCAATCCAAATGTGGCGATGATGAGTCGTGGTACGCGGCGCTTCGAATCGAGCACCGCTCGCTCGAGGAGCGTCGCATCTATGATCAGCTGCTGTACGATCGCGAAACGGGCATCGCCGAGGAGCTTGATAGCTGGAACACCACCTATGACGATATCGTGCGTATTGTCCGCATGAGGATAAGGGCGCTTCTTTCGCGTTACCGCGTATGGAGATCCCGCCGCCGCTCCAGGCGTGATAGCGATCGATGCGGCGATTCACGGGATGCGGAGCGGACCAGTCACGATTCTGCTCATGTCGAAGGAGACGCTGCATGCTGATTATTGCTGCCTTCGGCCGTGCGGCGCTGTTCCTGCTAGCGCTCTTCGGTCTGTGCTATTGGATCCATCGTTTGACCGAGACGGATGTGCATTTCGCTCCCGTGTGTGCCTTGTGTGTCATGGGGGTCGTCACGTATGCCGGTGGAATCGTGGGCGCGCTTGCCCCTGCCACCTGGGGGGTGGTTGTGGTGGGCGCCATCGCCGGTGCAGCGGCAATGCCCTGTCTCCATGGTCGTGGTCTTGCTAGATTGCCCTTTGGTCTCCCTGACGCGTGTTTTCTCCTAGGTATGTTGATCTTTCTGTGGCCCCTGCTGTCGGCGCGTCTCGAGCATTACGATAACTTTACGCATTGGGCTATAGCGCTCAAGGTCATGCTGGAGACGGGGGCTTTCCCCACGGCGTCAAGTGGTCTCGTTGAGTTTTTCAACTATCCGCTCGGCACAACTTCACTGCTGTACTGCGCATGCACGTTTTTAGGCCATGCCGAGGGAACAATGCTCGTTGTTCAGGCAGCCTTTATCTTCTCATGTTTTTATGCTGTTCTTGGTATTGTGCGCAATCGCCGTTCGTTTCTGCCATATGCGGTGTTAGGGGCTGGCTGCTCGCTCCTTACGTTTTTCAATGTAACGATTCGCATTAATAACCTTTTGGTTGATTTCGTGCTCCCGGTCCTCACGATGGCGTGCTGGGCAGTCGTGGATCGTTATAACGGTGATGTTCGCCGCGAGCTCAAGTTGCTCGTGCCGTTGATGGCGGAGCTCATAGTGGTGAAGTCGACGGGCGTCGTATTCGTTGCATTTGTGCTCGCTTACCATTTAGCGCGCGGACACGTTGCTCTCAGGAATCGCAGCTGGAACGCTCGCCTGCGCTGGTTTGGTGCAACTGCCGTCGCAGGTGTTTTGGGTTTTTCCACTTATCTGATGTGGAGTTGGCACATGGCCACGGCGCTCGCGGGCGTCAAGAATAAGTTCGATGTGGGCGATGCTGCTCACGCGGCGGTGGTCGGCGGTAAGAATACTGCCCAGATCGCGCAGGTCGTCTCGACGTTTTTTGCGACCTCCATCGATTTAACTACCAGGCCTGCGCTCGGTCTCCTGCTCGGCAACTTGGCTGTTGTCGCATTGCTAGCGGCTGCTCGGTGGTGCTTTGGGCATCAGTTGACACATGTGCGCCGCGCACTGGTTGCGCTTGATTTCATGACAATTGTTTACTATGTGGGTATTCTCGCCATGTACATTTTCTCGATGCCAATGGACGAGGCCTTGAGGCTTGCTGGATTCGATCGTTATGCTTGCAGCATCATTGCATTGTTTGTCGGTGGCCTGGCGATGGCAGTTACCGTTGAGCTTGAGGGGCAGATGAAATTCCGGTCCGATGGTTCCCCCTGCCATGCAACGCCGTTACATAAGCGGCGATACCAACAGGTTGTAATGGGCTGCATCGCCTTGTCGCTTGGCCTTTTGACGAGTGAATACAACGGCATGCTATTCAATGCAAAGACATACGACACTTCGCTTCCGGCGACGGTCCGAGATGTCGTCGGTGATCGCTGGCCGGCATCGGGTAAAGAAGACGGTACTCGTTATTTGCTGTTCGGTTCCGATCGCGATGGGCTTATGACTTCGTACTACTTCACGTATGTGGCTCGATATTATTTGTTTGCCCCGCATTCCGATGCCATATGCGCGTTCTATGAGCCCAATATGGATAACCTTCTGTCGGGTTATGACAAGCTCATCGTAATCGAGTCCAATTCTGCGGAGATGGGTCTACTTAAAAAGCATTATGGCGTTACAGGCAAGGTCGGCGTCTATCGTATCGAGAAAAATGGCACTAGGGTAAACCTTATTGCTGAGTGAAGCAGTGGGATGAGCGCTATGATTATGAATTTTCCCATTCCGGATAGGTTGCCTTGCACCAATGTGGTGGGAGAGATGTGGCGTTTCCGCAGATAAAACCGACCAAAATAAACCTGTCCCTTTTTGGTAGGTGGAGAATGGGGTAAAGTAAGTGATGGCTAACTAAGGGAGGCTTGCTATGGCACCTATCGATATTGTTGTACTGGCTGTTATCGGCGTTGCGTTTGTCGCCGTGTGCGTGCGCATCTACCGCAAGGGCACCTGCGCCGACTGCGCTCAGGGTGGCGTTTGCACGGGGCATTGCTCCAACAAAAAGACGTGCGCTGCACTTAAGGGCGTAGACAAAATCGCCGAAGACTTGGGTCGCGGTATCAAATAAGGTCCGGACATCCAAGCGCTCCGCGGGCATCCGTTCGCGGGGCGCTTTGTGCATTTGAGGGAGAGCACGGCGAGTCGAAGAGTATTTTTGGGGTATCGTTAACTGGACTATTAATTGGCAACTTATCTATAACGGAGTAACCGCATGAGCGCTCGCGTAACCATGAAGGACATAGCCGCCGAGCTTGGCGTTTCCATCAATACCGTGCACAAGGCCCTGACGGGAAAGGCCGGCGTGAGCGAATCCGTGCGCGCCAAGGTGAACGCTAAGGCCGAGGCCATGGGCTATCACCGCAACACAAGTGCCTCAAGCCTGCGCCGCAAGGATATCAATCTGGTGTTTTGCCTGCCCCGCGCATCGCGCGAGGGAGCGTACTTTTTCCGTTACCTGTGGGAAGGCTGCAATCGCTTTGAACAGGAGGTCATCGACCGGGGCATTACGGTTGAGCGCGTTGAATTTGGCGTGGGCGGCTACGCTGATGCACTCGAGCAAATCGACGAGCGTCTGCAGGTGGGCGAGAAGATTGATGGCTTGCTCGCCTATGCGCCGGGCGACGATCGTGCGACTGAGCTTTTGGGGCAGATCGCCGAGGCGGGCGTGACGATTGAGCTTGTCGACGGCGACCGTCCGCATTTGAATCGTTTGGGTGCGAGCTTGGCCGATTATTCGACGGCAGGCAGCCTTATGGCCGAGCAGGCGGCAAACCTGGTCCATGCTTCTGGGGCCGACGCCCGCGTGCTCCTTTTGACAGGCGACCCATATACCGATTCGCACTATCTAACCGCCCGCGCCTTCCACAATTACCTGCGCGAACGTGATATTCCATGGCAGGTTGAGGATCTTGCAGGTGCCCATGCGCAAGTCAAACAACTCGAGCATGAGCTCGAAAAGCGCTTGAGTGCGCCGGACGCCCCTGAACTTATCTGTAGCGTTTTTGCCGTTGGTTCCGAAGTGGTTGCCGACGCGCTCGTCTCGACCGGCAAGGCCGGTCAGGTCATGGTGATCGGCAACGACCTGTTTCCCGAAAGTGCTCTGGCCTTGCGCCGCGGTATCTTTACCAATATTGTCTATAAGGACCCGACGAGCCTGGCGTATCGCGGCGCTAAGACGCTGGGCGATTATCTGCTGTGGGGAAGGACCCCGACGGTGCCCGTCCAGAAGGGCGCCGTCGAGATGGTATTTGCCAGCAATGTCGATCGCTACTGCGAACTTGCGGGTATTTAGCCGATTGAGCAGGTACCCCCTCTTGCGACGTGCATTTTTGGGAGTATTCAGCATTGGCATGCCCTGAATGAGGTGCAGAACGACTGTTTTAAGTGCCCCCGATGGCGTAATTTGCCATCGGGGGCACTTTTTATGCCGATCGGGCGCTATCTGCGTTCCAAATAGGACGCTGAGGATGGCGCACGGCGCGCTCCAATGCTGAATACTCCCAAAAATGTACGTCGGGGCATGACCCACCTGAGCAAAAGCGCTCAAGTTCGGTGTTCGGGGACGCCAAACAGTCCGCAATACATGCAAGTCACATCTCCAGCAACCGTTGAACGGGCAAAATCTACCGTTCACCCCGTGGTGGTTAGGTGAACGTTCACCTTTTGAGGTGCAATGGATTAGTATAGTGAACGTTCACCTAAAGGATAACGAGCGTGCCGTGCGCCCGCCTTGCCAGCAAAGGGGCTGTTTGATGAAAAACTTTATGGACGATCAGGATTTCCTGCTGAGCACCAAGACCGGCGAGGAGCTGTTCCACAACTTTGCCGAGGGCATGCCCATCGTCGACTATCACTGCCACATTTCTCCTAAGGAGATTTGGGAGGACAAGCGTTTCGAGAACATCACCGAGGTTTGGCTGGGCGGCGACCACTACAAGTGGCGCCTGATGCGTGCCAACGGCGTCGACGAGCGTTTTATCACTGGCGACGCCCCTGCTCGCGAGAAGTTCCAAAAGTGGGCCGAGACCCTGGGTCGCTGCGTCGGCAACCCCGTCTTTGAGTGGAGCTACCTGGAGCTTAAGCGCTACTTTGGCTACGAGGGCGTCCTAAACGGCAAGACTGCCCAGGAGGTTTGGGACCTTGCCAACGCCAAGCTCGCCGAGGCCAGTTTCACCTGCCGCAACCTGATCAAGCAGTCCAACGTCCGCATGATCTGCACTACCGACGACCCCGCCGACAGCTTTGAGTGGCACAAGAAGATTGCCGCCGACGACAGCTTTGACGTTCAGGTCGTTCCCGCCATGCGCCCCGACGTCGCCCTGCGCATCGAGCGCGGCCAGGAGTTTGCCGACTACTGCAAGCACCTTTCCGAGGTTGCCGGCGTTGAGGTCAGCGACTTTGAGGGCATGAAGGCTGCCATTTCCAAGCGCTACGACGTTGCTCACGAGCTGGGCTGCCGCGCCTCCGACCACGCACTCGACTACGTTATGTACGTCCCGGCTACCGCCGACGAGATCGAGGCTATCTTTGCCAAGGGTCTGGCTGCCGAGCCGCTTACCGAGGAAGAGGTCCTCAAGTACAAGACTGCCTTTATGCAGTTCGTTGCCGGCGAGTATGTCCGTCTGGGCTGGGCCATGCAGCTGCACTTTGGCTGCAAGCGCGACAACAACCGCGCCATGTTCGCCAAACTCGGTCCCGACACCGGCTACGACTGCATCTCCAACTACACGCCGTCCGACCAGCTCGCCGATTTCCTCAACTCCATCCAGGAGACCTGCGGCCTGCCCAAGACCATCCTGTACAGCCTGAACCCCATCGATAACACCATGATCGATACCGTCATGGGTTGCTTCCAGGAGGCTCCGACTGCCGGTAAGATCCAGAACGGCTCCGCCTGGTGGTTCAACGACAACGAGGTCGGCATGCGCGAGCAGCTTACGGCTCTGGCTAACGAGGGCGTGCTGGGCAACTTTGTGGGCATGCTTACCGACTCCCGCTCTTTCCTGTCCTATCCGCGCCACGAGTACTTCCGTCGCGTGCTGTGCAGCGTGATCGGCGAGTGGGTCGAGCAGGGCAAGTACCCGGCCGACATGGAGCTGCTGGGCAGTATCGTGCGCGACATCAGCTACAACAATGCGGTCCGCTACTTTGGCTTTGACCTGGACACCGACGAGGCCTAAGCCCGCATCGAATCACATCGAACCCTGGGCGCCGTTGCCACACGCGGAGCCCCGTTTTGCTTGCACGCTAACAAACATCTAAGGAGACACATAGATGGAGAACATCAGCTACGATGCGCTCGAGAAGATCGGCTACAAGGGCTATTTGCTGCCCAAGGATGCTCCCGAGAAGGTTTTGCAGTTTGGCGAGGGCAATTTCCTGCGCGCCTTCGTCGACCGCTTCTTTGACATGGGCAACGAGGCCACCGGCTGGAACGGCAAGGTCGTCATGGTGCAGCCCATCAGCGGTGCCTTTGGCTTTGCCGACGGTATCAATGCCCAGGACGATCTGTACACCGTGCTGGTGCGCGGCAAGGAGAACGGCAACACGGTTGACGAGTCCCGCGTGATCAGCGCCTGCAGCCGCTGCCTTAACCCGTATCGTGAGGACGACTACCGCGCCATGATGGAGGTCGCTGTCTCCGACGACCTAGAGATCATCGTCTCCAACACCACCGAGGCCGGTATCGCCTATGACCCGTCCTGCAAGGCCGACGACATGCCACCCGCGAGCTTCCCCGCCAAGCTTGCCCAGGTGCTCCACACCCGCTGGGCTGCCGGTAAGCCGGGCGTCATCGTCCTCGCCTGCGAGCTCATCGATCACAACGGCGAGGAGTTGCTGCGCATCATGAACCAGTATGTGAGCGACTGGGGCTGGGAGGACGAGTTTGCGCAGTGGATGGCCAACGACTGCACCGTCTGCACCACGCTCGTCGACACCATCGTACCGGGCCGTATCCGCGACGCATCCGAGGCCGCCGCGGTGGCTGAGCGTCTGGGCTACGAGGATCCCTTCCTGGCCGTGCGCGAGCCCTTCCAGATGTGGGGCATCCAGGGCGACGAGTCGCTTGCCGAGAAGCTTCCCTTTGTGAAGGCTGGTCTTCCGGGTGTCTTTGTGACTCCCGACGTCACCCCGTACAAAAAGCGCAAGGTCCGCATCCTCAACGGTGCCCACACCGCCTTCGTTCCGGGTTCCTGGGTTGCCGGCTTTGATATCGTGCGCGACTGCATGCATGACGAGACCATTCGCGGCTTCATGAACACCATGCTCTACGACGAGGTCATTCCGACGCTTGCCGCCGACTTGGATGTCGAGGACTGCAAGGCCTTTGCCGCCGCCGTCGAAAACCGCTTCGACAACCCGTTTATTGATCATGCGCTGCTCTCCATCTGCCTCAACTCCACGGCTAAGTGGCGCGCTCGCGACCTGCCCACGCTCAAGGACTACGTTGCCGAGACCGGCAACCTGCCCAAGTGCCTGGCGACGAGCCTCGCTACGCTCATCTCCTTCTACACGCAGGAGCTCGTGTCCCGCGAGGGCGACGGCCTGCACCTGCGTCGCTCCGACGGCACCGAGTACACCGCTCAGGACGACGCCTTCGTGCTCGACTTCTACGCCGCCCATGCCGGCGCCGACGATGCCCAGCTGGTGCACGACGTGCTCACCAACGAGCAGATGTGGGGCGAGGACCTTACGCAGATCGCAGGTCTTGAGGAGTTTGTCGTCAGCGCGCTCGCCGTCGTGCGTGCCGAGGGCGCCAAGCAGGCCTTCGCCAACGCTCAGGCGTAAATTTCCGGCGCAGACGCGGGCGCGGGACGGCGTGCCCGCGTCTCGACTTCTGCTCAACCTGTAGGGTTAGGACCATTTGCAATGAACACTATCCAGATCAATCCGGCCGACAACGTGATCGTCGCGCTGTCGCCGCTTGCCAAGGGCACCGCCGTCGCGGTTCCCGGGGTGGGCGAGGTCGTGGCCGCGGAGGATATTCCGCAGGGTCATAAGATGGCCGTGCGCTCGATTGCCGCGGGGGAGGACGTCATCAAGTACGGCCTTCCTATCGGCCATGTGACGGGCGATGTCCAGCCCGGTCAGTGGCTTCATACACATAATGTCAAGACCAACCTTTCGGGCGAGGTCGAGTACACCTACAACCCCACACATCCGGTCGTGGATCCGGTTGAGCCCGAGACCTTTATGGGGTTCCGCCGCGCCGACGGTCGTGCCGCGACGCGTAATGAGCTGTGGATCATCCCCACGGTCGGCTGTGTCAACGAAGTCGCCCGTGCCATGTGTGAGCAGGCCCAGGATCTGGTCGATGGCTCGCTGGAGGGTGTTTACTACTTCCCGCATCCCTTTGGCTGCTCGCAGACCGGCGCCGACCATGCCCAGACGCGTCGTCTGCTGGTGGCGCTCTCGCGTCATCCTAATGCGGCCGGCGTGCTATTCCTGTCGCTCGGTTGCGAGAACTGCACGCACCAGCAGGTGCTCGACGAGCTCGGTGACTTCGATCACGAGCGCGTTCGCTTTCTCACCTGCCAGGATGTAGCCGACGAGCAAATCGAGGGCCACAAGATTCTGGCCGAGCTGGCTGACCTGGCCAAGCAAGCCAAGCGAGAGCCCATTTTGGCCTCCGAGCTGGTTATTGGTCTTAAGTGCGGCGGCTCCGACGGTCTTTCGGGCATTACCGCCAACCCCACGATCGGTCGCGTGAGCGATATGGTCGTCGCCCGCGGCGGCACGTCGGTGCTTACCGAGGTGCCCGAGATGTTTGGCGCGGAGAGCATCCTGCTCGACCGTTGCGAGAACGAGCAGGTCTTTAACGTCGCCTCCGACATGCTCAATGGCTTTAAGGACTACTTTATTAGCCACGGCGAGGTTGTCTACGAGAACCCGAGCCCCGGCAACAAGGACGGCGGTATTACCACGCTCGAGGACAAGAGCTGCGGCTGCGTGCAAAAGGGCGGATCTGCCCCCATCGTCGACGTGCTGCCGTATGCCGGCCAGGCAACTAAGCATGGCCTGAACATGCTGTGCGGTCCGGGCAACGACATGGTATCCACCACGGCGTTGACGGCTGCCGGCTGCCACGTGATTCTGTTCTCGACCGGCCGCGGCACACCGTTTGGCGCGCCGGCGCCTACGCTCAAGGTGTTCACCAATCAGCGTCTGTGCGACCACAAGGCCAACTGGATGGACTTTAACGCCGGCGTGATTGCCACGGGTGAGCGCACGCTCGACGAGGCTGCTCACGATCTGTACCAGCTGGTGCTGGAGACGGCGAGCGGTAAGCTCACGAGTGCCGAGCGTCGTGGCTGTCACGAGATCAGCATCTGGAAGGACGGCGTCTGCTTGTAGCGGCAAGTGCGCCCAAGCATAGCGCGATGTTATTGACCCCGTCGGGAGTGTTCCCGGCGGGGTTTCCGTTTTGTGATTAAGTGAAAAAAGGAAAATACGATAAACGTTCACCTATCTCATGGGTGTCCAGCATGGTACATTTACCAGCAGACAATAGGTCTTAGAGCCTCAATTGTGTCCGTTCGGCGGTAAAAATCGACCGTTCGGGGATAATATTCAAGTGAACGTTCACCTGTCGTAAGCAATCGCGCATAATCTAACTAAACGTTCACCCTGAACGCTGGGCAGACAGATGTCAGTGTGGACTCCAATGTCTTGCTGCAAGACAATCGAGAAAAGAGAGGGAGCTCGATGACTAATAAGATCGGAAAAAAGCGTAAGATCACATTCTGGACGCGCTTGGGCTTTGGTATGGGCGGTATGCTCAATTCCGGTGCCCTGACCTTTACGCACAGCTACATGGTGCTGTTCCTGTCCACGGAGTGTGGCCTGTCCGCAGGCGAGGCTGCACTGATCAGCTCGTTTGCCATCTATGTCAACACCATTCTTTGCCCGCTGATGGGCTTTGTGGCCGATAACTTCTATGCCACCAAGATTGGCCGCATCTTTGGTCGTCGTCGTTTCTGGATCTTGCTGGCCATCCCGATGATGATCGCCGAGCCGCTCATCTTCGTGGCTACGCCGTTTGGCTTCCCGTACTACTTTGTGCTGTACCTGATCTACAACGTCGCGTACACGTTCTGCACCGCCAACCTGTCGCCGCTTACCATCGAGATGACCGACGACTTTAAGGAGCGTACGTACCTCACCGGCTACAAGCATCTCTTTGGTAACGCCGCCGGCTTCCTGATGGCTGCACTTGTGGGCTTCGGCTTTGGCACCTTCGGCGAGACCAACCCGTTCAGCTACTTCATCATCGCTACGGTCAACGCTTCGGTCATGGCAATCTCGCTGCTTTGTGTGTACCTGTCCACGTGGGAGCACACCCCCGAGGAGGTCGCTCAGGAGAAGATCGAGAGCGTCGGCGAGGGTATCAAGAAGTTCTTCATCGACGTTATCTCCACCTTCCGCAACAAGTCCTTCCGCAAGGTCCTGTATGCACAGGTCTCCACGAAGCTCGCTGCTGCCTGCTGGTCTGCCTGCCTGTCCTTCTTCATCGTCTACTGCCTGCAGATTCCTAAGTCCTACGAGTCCGTGATGGAGATGCCCGGCAAGGTCGTCGCTATCGTCTGCACCGCCATCTGGGTCGCCCTCATGGCCAAGAAGGGCTTCCACAAGTCTTGGTACCTCGCAAATGTCGGTTGCGCTGCGTGCATCATTGCCTACAACTACTTCGCCTTTGGTCAGATCAACGGCACCTCCACGGTCGCCATCGCCATGATCGCCTACCCCATCATCTTCGCCATCTGGAAGTTCTTCTACGTCGGCTTCCAGTACCTGCCCGATGTTCTGCTCAACTACATCCCCGATGTCGATGAGCTCATCACCCTGCGTCGTCGCGAGGGCATCTACAGCTCCGCGCAGCAGCTCTGCCAGCAGATCGCCCAGGCTATCGCCGTCAACGTGTGGGCTATCGTCCTTGCTGCCTCCGGCTTCATTCAGACCGCCGGCAATAGCGACGCCGTGACCCAGCCCGCTACCGTGCCTTTGTATATCTGCGGCTACATGATCATCGGCTGCGCCGGCTTCTTCCTGCTTGCGGCCGTCCTTGCCCGCGGCATCAAGATCGACAAGGAGCAGTGCGACGTCCTTTGCGACGAGATTCACCGAGTCAAGGAGGGTGGCAAGATGGCCGACGTCAAGCCCGAGGTCAAGGCGCTTTGCGAGGAGCTCTCCGGCTTTAAGTACGAGGACTGCTTTGCCCACAACAACGTTGGCTTCCAGGACGGTAGCGTAACTCCCGCCGAGTAAGGCCGACATATCGTCCAAATCACAGGGCCGTGCCACCGGAATTCCGCCGGCAGGCACGGCCCTTTTTCAACAGCGTACAATTTGCCTTTAGAGCATCTTTTTGAGGGAGAAACCCATGGAGACGAACGTTATCTGGCGCAACGCGCGCGCGGCGGTTATCGAGCTTGACGACGGCGGTTACTTTACCTGCGCCGATACGTGGGAGATCTTTGTCAACGACGAGCCCGCCGGTACCACGAATACGGTCGAGACCTATGTCGACGGCCTGACCCCCGGCAAGCGCAACCTGGTCCGTTTTGTCTGTGGCGAGCGTGAGCTGAGCGTAGGTGTCACCACGCCGGCTGAGCCCTTTACCATCAACGTTCGCGACTGTGGCGCCAAGGGCGATGCCGAGCATGATGACACCACCAACATCCAGGCTGCCATCATGGCCTGCCCCAAGGGTGGCTGCGTGCTGATCCCCGCCGGTAGTTATCGCATCAAGTCTCTCTTCCTTAAGAGCAATATCAACATCGAGCTCGCCGAGGGAGCGGTGCTGCTGGCCCGCCACGATCGTGCCGCGCTTGCCTACATTCCGGGAACGGTCACGGGCAACGAGGGCGCCGGTTATGCCGGTACCGATATGCTGCCCCTGGGCCGCTGGGAGGGGGAGAGCTTCTCGACCTACTGTTCTACCTTTACGGGTCTGGGCGTGCACGACGTGTGCATCTATGGTCGTGGTGCCATCGACGGTCAGACCGATTTTGCCGAGGACAACTGGTGGAACAAGGACTTTAAGAACATCTTTCGCCCGGAGGAGGGCCGCGAGGTCGCCCGCCCGCGCATGATCTTCCTATCCGAGTGTGAGAACGTGAGCATGGCCGGCTTCACCGTCCGCAACAGCCCGGCGTGGAACATCCACCCCATCCTGTGCGAGCACGTCGATGCGCTCTGCCTGTCCATCGAGGGTCCCAAGAACTCCCACAACACCGACGGCTTCGATCCCGAGAGCTGCGGTTTTGTTCGCATCCTTGGTTGTCAGTTCTCAGTGGGTGACGACTGCATCGCCATCAAGAGCGGCAAGCTGGGCATTGAGCCCGAGCTTCGCCCCGCTACGCACGACGTGCTGATCTCTCACTGCTACATGCACGATGGTCACGGCGCCGTGGTCCTGGGTTCAGAGGCTGCCGGCGGCATCAAGGACCTTACCGTGAGCAAGTGCCTCTTTGAGCGCACCGACCGCGGCCTGCGCGTCAAGACCCGCCGCGGGCGCGGCAAGGATGCCGTCAACGAGGGCATTACCTTTGAGCACATTCGCATGGACGAGGTGCTCACGCCCTTCGTGGTCAACTCCTTCTACTTCTGTGACAAGGACGGCAAGACCGATTACGTGCAGTCTCGCGAGGCGCTGCCTGTCGACGACCGCACGCCCGGCTTTGGTGCCACGACGTTTTGCGATATCGAGGCCACCAACTGCCATGCTGCCGCGGCCTATATCACGGGTCTGCCCGAGAGCAAGGTGACGCGTCTGACGTTCCAAGACGTTCACGTTACCTTTGCCGACGATGCCGAGCCCTTTGTTCCGGCCATGGCCTGCGGCGTTGAGCCCATGGTGCGTCAGGGCATCATTGCGCAAAACGTCAAGGTGCTCGACCTGCAAAATGTGGTGATCGAGGGCCAGGACGGCGAGGAGCTGCAGCTCCAGAACGTCGACAAGGTTGTCCGTTCCTAACTCGGGGTGATGACCAGGGCTGCATTGTCGGATAAATCGGCAATGCAGCCCTTGTGCGATACGGCCGTGTGCGCTGCGCTACGCATCATGGTGAAAGGGAATACATGCTCAATAAAAGGATTCCTGTCGGGGTCGATGGCTCGTCTGCCACGATTACGTCTTATGTTTTTGCCCCGACCGAAGATGCTTATGCTTTAAAACCGCTGCCTGCAGTTGTGGTCGTGCCAGGAGGCGGCTACGATCACGTTTCGCCGCGCGAAGGCGAGCCGGTAGCGCTCCGTTTGTTGGCGATGGGCTACCAAGCGTTTGTACTGAACTATTCGGTTGCTCCGGCTGTCTATCCGCTGGCATTGCAAGAACTCGCGCGGGCGGTCGATACCGTTCGAAGCCATGCGGCAGAGTACTGTGTCGATCCTGATCGGATTACGGTCATGGGTTTTTCGGCCGGTGGGCATCTAGTTGGCTTGCTCGGGGCGCTTTGGGACCAACCCTGGCTTGCAGAGTCGATTTCGGCATCGCCTGAGTCGATTCGGCCTGACACACTTTGCTTGGGCTATCCGGTCGTAAGCTCGGGGGCCTATGCTCATCGTGGTTCGTTTGAACACCTAACGGGTGCCGATGGCGCTTTGGCTCAAAAGTTGTCGATCGAGAATATGGTGGGCGAGGGCTTCCCCCGTACGTTCTTGTGGCATACCGCCGAGGATGCATCGGTACCAGTTCAAAATAGCCTCCTTCTTGCGCAGGCTCTTGCCGACCACGGGATTGGCTTTAGCCTACATGTCTTTCCGCATGGAAAGCATGGGGCATCGCTCGCCACGGCCCTAACGGCATTTAAGGGCTGCGCCGAGCATATTCAGCCACAGGTTCAGGGCTGGCCTGAACAGTTCGCTTCCTGGGAGCGTGATGGACGATGAGCGAAAGTGTCTATACGCTGCGCGTTTCGAGGGCTGCGGCAGGAGCGTATCCAACGATTTCCGATGCCTTGGCGGCAGCCGATCAGCTCTATCCGGATGCCGAGCAACCGGTGATGATTCGCGTCGATCCGGGCGAGTATTGCGAGCGGGTCGAGATTCATCGCTCGCATGTGACGATTGAGGGAGAGACGGCCGACAGCGTGCGTATCGTGGGCAGCCTGGGTGCCAAGATGCCTTCGGAGGACGGCTCGGGCGTCGACGGCACGCTCGGCACGTTTAGGACCTATACCGTTTTGGTCGATGCCGACGACGTACGGCTCGAGAACCTCACGATCGAAAACGATGCGGGCGATGGGCGCGAGGTCGGTCAGGCGATTGCCCTGTATGCCGATGGCGACCGTCTGGTTGTCGATGCCTGCTGCATTAAGGGGCACCAGGACACACTGTTTTTGGGTCCGCTGCCGCCGCATGAGGCCAAACCGGGCGGGTTCATAGGACCCAAACAGTATGCGCCGCGCCGGGTGGGGCGCCAGTATTTTCGACGTTGCCGGATCGAGGGCGATGTCGACTTTATCTTTGGCGGCGCGCGTGCCTACTTTGAGGGGTGCGAGATTCGCTCGCTCAACCGCGATATGGATGTCAACGGGTATGTAACGGCAGCCTCCACGCCTAAAGGCGAGCCGTACGGATTTGTGTTTCATGGTTGTTCGTTTACAGCTCCGGATGGCGTGGCGCCGGATTCGGTCTACCTGGGTCGTCCTTGGCGCGAATGGGCGCAAACTGTGCTGATCGATTGCTGGCTGGGGCGACATATCAAGCGCGAAGGCTGGTGGGATTGGAATAAGCCGGCGGCACACAACTGCGTGCAGTATGCTGGCGCGATTCTGCATGGGCCGGCGGGTGATACTACCGGCTGGGTGCCGTGGGCGAATGAACTCGATGTGATGGCTGCCGCCGGGTACGCTCGCGAGCAGGTGCTTGCCGGTGGGGATGGCTGGGATCCCGAGGGCGGCGACGGTGATGCGGTTGAGACGGCTGAACTGTCTGCCAACGGCCGCACCGTGCACATCGAGACGTACTGCGAAGACGAACCTGCGCTGCGTGCCCGGCTGAAGCGCGAGGGGCGTTCGGCTGCTTTTACGGGCAAGACTCCTGCAGATTTTGAGGCATGGAGGATTGCGACCAGGACTCGCCTGTACGATGTTTTGGGTCTTTCGCTTATGGACCGCGTCCCGATTGAGGTTCGTGAGCTCAGCCGCGTGCGGGTGGCTGGCGGTATCGTGCGCACCCATGCGATGCTGCAGGTGGAGCGCGACGTTTGGATGCCGTTCTACCTGCTCGAGCCGCAGTCGCCTAAGCTCGATGCGCGCGGCCGCAAGCGTTGCTATATCTGCCCGCATGGCCATCAGGGAGCAGGCGCCGCAAGTGTTGCGGGCGTGACGGGCGTGCCGGCGGTCGATGATGCCGTGCGTAAGTTCAATTACGACTACGGTCTGCGTTTGGCACGCATGGGTTACGTGACCGTCTGCCCCGACGCGCGCGGCTGGGGATACCGTCGTGACTGGAAGGGTCAGGGCGATGACGAGAACAGCTACCTGCGCGGTACGTGCCTGAATCAGGCACGTATGGCCGAGCCACTGGGTCTTACGGTCGCGGGCCTCAACGTCTGGGACAACATGCGCTTGATCGATTACTTGGAGGCGCGCGGCGACATTGCCATGGATGACCTGGGTTGCTTTGGTTTTTCGGGTGGCGGCTACATGACGTTGTACCTGGCCGCACTCGACCCGCGTGTGCGCAAGGCGTTTGTCTCGGGCTATCTGTACGGTGTCGATGATTCGCTGCTGCATCTCAATGGCAATTGCAGCTGCAACTACACGCCCGGACTTTGGCGCTTACTCGACATGGGCGATATTGCCTCGCTTATTGCGCCGCGCCCGTTGTTAGTGCAGAGCTGCGAAGAAGATCATCTGAACGGTTCGCGCGGGCTGAAAAATGTTGACGAGCAGCTCGAGATCGTGCGCGATGCCTACAAGTTGCTGGGTCGCAGAGATGGCCTGCGGCACGAGGTGTGTCCGGGTGAACACCATCTGGGCGTGGCACATCTTGCCGAGGATATCGAATGGCTTGATTCGCACGTTGCGGAATGCGCCCGTGCATAGCCCCTCGGCATGCTGCGAATTAACGGTACGTTCCTGTATGACCGCCGATGGGCGGATGAGGAGAAGATTATGGAAACGAAGAGTTTGAGTGAATCGACCATTTGCTGCTTTGGCGATTCGACCACCTGGGGCGATAACGGCTGCGGTGGGGGAGGCAACGACATTTCGTGGACCTCGCACTTGGGCGCGTTGCTGGGAGGCGCGGTCATCGAGAACTTTGGCATCAAGGGTTCGCGTAT
>DBEZXW010000026.1:0-43003 GCA_048291725.1 Collinsella sp.
GTAAAGTGAGTCGTGTAACGTCCAGAATCATACACTCTACCTTGATAAAGTACAAGGGAGAGGTTGCCCGGCGTGGGCGGGGAGCGGCGCGTAATTAAGTTTCCTGCTCTACAGTCCTGCGCAAGACGGAAAGCACATTAAGTGCTTTCCTTTGCGTGCGGAACTCGCGATAAACTTAATTACGCGCCGCTCCCCGCCCACGCCGGGCAACCTCTCCCTTGTACTTTATCAAGGTAGAGTGTATGATTCTGGACGTTACACGACTCACTTTACCTAACTAAAGTGCCACCAAGGGGGAATACCATGAATACCGATATGTCTCGTCGTCAGTTTGTTGGTCTAGCCGGCTCGCTCGCCACGGTGCTTGGCCTTGGTCTTGTCGGTTGCGGCGGTGGTGCCGGCAAGGGCTCCGCTGCTGGCTCTGCCGCGGCCAAGGATGTGAAGGGCGCTGCGGAGTCCAAGAAGCTCGTGGTGGGCTTTGATAAGTCCTATCCTCCGTACGGCTTTGTGGGCGACGATGGCGAGTACACCGGCTTTGATCTCGATCTGGCCAAGGCTGTTGCCGATAAGCAGGGCTGGGATGTCGATTACGAGGCCATCGATTGGGATGCCAAGGATACACTGCTCAACTCGGGTGCCATCAACTGCATCTGGAACGGCTTTACCATGGAGGGTCGCGAGGACGACTACACGTTCTCCGAGCCGTACATGCTCAACGAGCAGGTGCTGGTGGTAAAGAAGAATGCAGGCATCAAGAGCTGGGACGATCTTGCCGGCAAGACCGTGATTACCCAGACCGATTCCGCTGCGCAGGATGTGCTCGAGGGCGAACAGAAGGATCTGGCGGCGACGTTTGCCACGCTCGACACGATCGGCGAGTACAACACGGCCTTTATGCAGCTCGAGAGCGGCGCGGTCGATGCCGTGGCTTGCGACCTTTCGATTGCCCAGTATCAGCTTGCCGCCAAGCCCGATGCTTATACGCAGCTTGATGAGCCGCTGTCCAGCGAGCACTACGCCGTCGGCTTTAAGAAGGGCGACACCAAGTCGGCCGACGCCGTGACCGAGTCGCTCAAGGCGCTCTACGAGGACGGCACGGTTAAGGACCTGTGCGACAAGTATTCAAGCTATGGTCTATCTTTCGATAATTGGGTGCTCAAGTAATGTCTATTCAGGTCATGATGCAAATGCTTGGCCAGGGATTCTTGGTCAGTTTGCAGTTGTTTGTGCTGACGCTGCTGGGGTCGATTCCGCTGGGAATCCCCGTGGCGTTTATGCGCATGAGCAAAATTGCGCCGCTCCGCTGGATTGCGCGCATCTACATTTCGGTCATGCGCGGTACGCCGCTCATGCTGCAGATGTTTGCCATCTACTTTGCCCCGTACTATGTGTTCGGCATTTCGCTCACGCCCGATTCCAAGTGGACGGCGTGCGTCGTAGCGTTCATCATCAACTACGCCGGTTACTTTGCCGAGATCTATCGCTCGGGCCTGCAGTCCATTCCGCGCGGTCAATACGAGGCAGCCGAGGTGCTGGGCTATTCGCGCATGCAGACGTTTCTGTATATCGTGATGCCGCAGGTCGCCAAGCGTATTCTGCCGGCGATGGGCAACGAGATCATCACGCTGGTCAAGGACACGTCGCTGGCGTTTGCCATTGGCGTGGGTGAGATGTTCTCGACGGCCAAGGCGCTGGTCGCCTCGCAGGTGAGCATGGTGCCGTTTGCGATCGCGGCGCTGATCTACTGGATCTTTAACTTTGTGGTCGAGATGCTGCTGGGCGCCGCCGAAAAGAAGCTGGACTATTATCATGACTAACTCAGTGATGAAAATCGAAAGCGCGCGCAAGGCGTTTGGCGGCAATGAGGTGCTCAAGGATATCTCGCTCGAGGTCAAGCGTGGCGAGGTCGTGGCGATTATCGGGCCTTCGGGTGGCGGCAAGTCCACGCTGCTGCGGTGTGCCACGCTGCTCGAGACACTCGACGGAGGCTCGCTCTCGTTTGGTGGCCTTGCCGTTGCGACGGATGCGGGCTCGGGCGCGGTCTATGCGAAGGGCGATGTGCCCAAGCGGGCACGCTCGCGATTCGGCCTGGTGTTCCAAAATTACAACCTGTTCCCGCACTATACCGTGATGAAAAACATCATCGATGCGCCGATTCGCGTGCTTAAGCGTCCGCGCGAGCAGGCGGAAGCCCGCGCTCACGAGCTGATTGCGCAAATGGGGCTGACGGGCAACGAGAACAAGGTGCCGTGTGAGCTTTCGGGCGGTCAGCAGCAGCGCGTGAGTATTGCCCGCGCCCTAGCGCTCGATCCGGAAATCTTATTCTTTGACGAGCCGACCTCGGCGCTCGATCCCGAGCTGACGGCCGAGGTGCTGCGTGTCATTAAAGACCTTGCCGCGCAGAATATGACGATGGTGATCGTGACCCACGCAATGCAGTTTGCGCGCGATGTTGCCGACCGCGTGGTCTTTATGGACGGAGGCCGCATTGTCGAGGAGGGTCCGGCCGAGCAGGTTATCGATCACCCGCGAGAGCAACGTACCCGTGAGTTCTTGAGCCGTATCGAGGGGTAGGCTCAAGCATTTACTCAACTATTAATTGAGGCGAAGCCGCCGCAGGTCTTACGGTCTGTGGCGGCTTTTTGTTTGCATCGACGGGGTTCAATAATCGCCTCACAAGCTTGTCTCTTCCTCTCGCCGCCTGTATACGTACGTGCGCCGAAAGGTGTGCATGGACAGTCGCCTGTGAGGGTAGGGTGATGGCATAGGACATTTGGAGGGTGAGTCGGCTCGGCTGCCGACCATGCTGCTCCCGGGACGGCACCGACCGCGAACTCTCCCCGTTGGCGTCGCGCATCGCGCGCGGCCCTGCAAGGAGGTCATCATGGGTGCTCCCAAGACCGGCAATGTAAGGAACGTGGTGCTCGTAGGCCAAGGCGGGGTGGGCAAGACTTCACTCGCCGAGGCCATGCTCCACCTTTCCGGTAAGACCGCCCGCCTGGGTGGCCACGACGGCACCAAGCCCACGCTCGACTATGACCCCGAAGAGGTCAAGCGTTCATTCTCCATCTCGACGACCATCGCGCCGATCGACTGGAAGGGCGCCCGCATCAACGTGCTTGATGCTCCGTGCTATCCCGATTTTATCGGCGACGCCTTTGCTGCGATGAGCGTTTGCGAGACGGCTCTGTTTGTGGTCGACGCCGAGGCCGGCCCGCAGCCGACGACGGTTAAGCTTTGGTACGCCGCCGAGGACCTGCGCCTGGCGCGCGCGGTGTTCGTAAACCGCCTGTCGCGTCCCGAGGCCAGCTTTGCGTCCACCATGGAACTGCTGCAGGAGCGCTTTGGCACGCGCTTGGGCGCCGTGACCCTCCCCTGGGGCGAGGGCGAGGACTTTGACGGCATCATCGACCTGGTGCGCATGAAGGCGCGCCATTGCAACGGCACTGAGGCCGTTGAGTCGGAGATCCCCGAGGAGTATCGTGCCCAGGCTGAGGAGGCCCATGACCATCTGTGCGAGCTGGTGGCCGAGGCTGACGACGAGCTAATGATGAAGTACTTGGAAGGCGAGGAGACGCTGACGCAGGAGGAGCTTGAGGGCCTGCTGTCGAAAGCGATCGCCGAGCGCATCTTTGTGCCGGTCTTTGCGGGCGATTGCATTAAGGAGCAGGGCGTCAACTCGCTGATGGACGACATTGCCACGTACTTCCCGACGCCGACTGACTACGGCGAGATGCCGCTCATCGACGGCGACTCGCTCAAGATCTCGAGTGACGATGACCGCCCGGTGGCCTTTGTGTTTAAGACCCTGGCCGATCAACAGCAGGGTCGCATCAGCTTTATCAAGGTGCTGACGGGTACGCTTGAGCCGGGCCTTGAGCTGATCAATGCGCGCACGCGCAAGAGCGACCGTCTGGCTCACCTGTATGTGATGTGCGGCCGCGACATGACCGAGGTCGGTCACGCCTATGCCGGCGACATCATCGTGGCGCCCAAGCTGGCGGCCGAGACGGGCGATACGCTCTCGATTACCGGCAAGGTCGAGGCTGCGGCGTTTAAGTTCCCCAACTCTCAGTACCGCATCGCCATCGAGGCCGAGAATCGCGGCGACGAGGAGAAGCTCTACACGTTTATCGAGAAGGCATGCAAGGCCGATCCGACCATGAGCATCGATCGTGATGAGGAGACGGGCCAGACCATCATTTCGGCGGTGGGCGAGGCGCAGGTTTCGGTCCTGCTCAACCGTTTGGAGGATCGCACCAAGGTCGTGGCCAAAAGCGTGCCGATCCGCATTCCGTATCGCGAGACCATCCGCCGCACGGCAAGCGCCCAGGGTCGCCACAAGAAGCAGACTGGCGGCGCCGGTCAGTACGGCGACTGCTGGCTGCGTGTGGAGCCGCTCATTGGGCCCGACGGCACGAGCGACGGCTATGAGTTTGTAGACGAGGTCGTGGGCGGTCGCATTCCGCGTTCGCTCATTCCCGCCGTGGACAAGGGCGTTCAGGAGACCATGAAGGACGGCATCATCGCCGGCTACCCGCTTACGGGCATTCGCGTCGCGGTGTATGACGGCTCGTATCACAGCGTCGACTCCAACGAGATGGCGTTCCGCGCGGCGGCTCGCATCGGCCTGCGCAAGGCGTGCGCCGATGCCGACCCGGTGGTGCTGGAGCCCATCGAGGAAATCACGGTGACTATTCCCGAAAGCTACGCCGGCGCTGTGATGGGCGACATCTCGGCATCGCGCGGTCGCGTGACGGGCATGGAGACCGATGAGCGCGGCGACACCGTGGTCATTGCCCAGGCGCCGCTGGCAGAGCTGACGGATTATTCGACGCGCCTGCGCTCTATCACGCGCGGCACGGGTGACTTTACCATGAAGCCCGCAGGCTATGAGCAGGTGCCTTATGACGTTCAGGCCAAGCTCGTGGAGCGCTATGAGGAGGGTCGCGCCAAGTAGCGTGCGATTTTGCCTGCAATGTAGGTGCTGACGAAAAGGCCACCCTGGGTAACCGGGGCGGCCTTATTTGATTCCTTGGGGACGGAGGAAAACGGATCATTTTTTGGGTTACGGGCAGCTTGGTCGGACCTAAGCTCCCGAGGTCTGGTTGCGGCCGGTGGCGTAGTCAATCTGCACGTGCGGCTGCAGGTTGTAGCAGTACACGTGGAAGCACAGGGTCTTGCCGTGGTCCTCGACCGATTGCGCCTCAAGGCGCACGCCACGGCAGACAAGTTCCTCTTCGTTATACATGGGCGTGACGCGGTAGAGCACATGGTTGCCCGTATCGCGAATATAGTTGAGAATCTGCTCCTCAAACGGCAGCATGCCCGTTTCGTTGAGATAGCGCGTGCCGGTGAGGAGATTTTTGCGGTTGGCGTTTTCGCCGCAGAGCGACCAGGCGATAAGGTGGCAGCGGTTGTAGAGGCTCTGGCCCGGAATAAAGTCGTAGCGCTGCTGGCGCCATCCAGCGGGATGGATACGCGAGATATCGCCGCGTTCGCCTTGACCGAGTGATTCTGGGCCCACGCAGGCGAGCGCTTTGCGGGTGCGGCCCAGGCTGTCGAGCTTGGAGAACTTCTTAAAGCAGCCCTCTTCTGCAGCGCGATCGTATTCATCGAGTGTGAATGATGGCGTGCCGAGCGGGTGCGTGCTGTCGGCGCGCAGGGCAACGTAGGGGTTGCCGGCGTAGTCGGGAATGCTGCTGAGATATACGCCGCGGGCGCGGTGGAGATCGGGGTTTTCGACCTCGTCGATGGGGGCGGTGGCGCTGTCTGTGGAAGTGTCGTCACCGGTGTCGGTTGCGGCGGAATCGGAGCCATCGCCAGGGTCCTGGCCGTTTTGAGGGTCCGAGGAGCTCGCCGTTCCCGATTCGAGCCGAGCGACCAGGTCCGCCTCGTCGTCGGTGCGGCTGGGACTTTCGTTTTGTTTCTCGGCCAGAGCTACCGCCTGCTCATCGCTTTGCGGCGACAGCAACTTGGGCGCTCCGTCGAGCGATCCCGTAAACAGCGCAAACCCGAGCACCACGGCGGTGCCGATGGAAAGTACTTGCTTGTAGGCGGGCTTGCGCGACATTGAGGCTCCTGGATGGACGGTTGGGAATCTACCAGTCTAGCAGGAGCCGGCAGGGGCCGTTCGATCGAACAAATACTTAAGATTTGGGACAAACACTACTGATTCATTTGTCCCGCGGTCTAGACCGAGGTGGAGTCGAGCCAGTTGAGCTTGCACTCGAGAATGCGCTGCTCGCCGGGTTCGCTGCTGCCGTCAAGTAGGGCGAGCAGCATCTCGGCTGCTTCGCGACCTTCCTGGTCGACGGGCTCGATGATGGTGGAGACGGTCGGCGTGGTGAGATTAGTCCAGTCTTCGCAGTTGAGTCCCAAAAGGCCGATTTGCTGCGGAAGCAGATGGGCCATGGGCTGAAGCGCCTTGTAGACGCGGGGGAGCGCCCATTGGTTTTGGACAAAGATGAGCGTACGCTTGGCGGGATTGAACTTGAATTTAAAGTATTCGGTGAGCTCGTTGATTGACGGCTTGTTGTGATCGATGGGAATCGCTTTGTAGAGCTGCCCGTTCGCTGCCAGCGCCTCGGCATACCCCTGAAAACGCTCCATGCGGGTGCGCATTTCGGTCATGTTGGCGGCAATGGAAAAGAAATCTTCGTAGCCGGCGTCGAGGAGTGCCTGTGTGGCGTTGTACACGCCGTCGTAAAGGTTGGTTTTGATCCAGCTGGTACCTGGGCTATAGATGGCCGCATCGAAAAAGACGACCGGCTTGCCGGCGCGTCTAATGCGGTCATGCACGGCTTTGAAGTTTGCCGTGGGCTGGATGATAAAGCCATCGACGCCCAGCGAGAGCATCTTGTCGACGTACATGAGCTCGGTCTCGGGGTTAAAGTTGCTCGTGCAAACGACCGTCTGGTAGCCCGCGGGGAGCATGACCTGCTCCATGCCATTGAGAACGAGCCCCGCCCATTTGTTGGTGTTATCCAAAATGATGATGGCAATGACGTGGGTTTGCTTGCCGGTGAGCGTCTGCGCTTGGGCGTTGGGAACGTATCCGAGTTCCTTAATGACGCGCGCGATTTTGTTCTGCGTCTTCTCGCTAAGCTTTTCTCGTTTGTCGTTGAGGTAATACGAGACGCTTGCCGTCGAGGTTCCCGCCTCTCGAGCGACGTCTGCGATCGTAACGCGCTGTTTTGCCACAGCGACTCCTTCCGACAGATGAGCATTTTCCAACATGATGACTTTGAGTCTTGGTGAAGGATACGCTTCGGTGAGCGGCTTTTTCCTTTCATATGAGTATGCAACAAATGCGGCATACGGGTGGGGTCGAAATTTGTGACCGGCATGCGCATCTGCCGTCTACCGAGAAAATCAAATACTTCTTGACTTTTGAAATCGAGGGCAAAATCGCAGGATTCATTTTTGGTTAAACGCATAACTAAATCGCATAACCAACGCTCTGACCTGCGCGTTTACCGAAATAAGCTGGCATTAAGAAAAACGAGCACCTATATTGTTCTTGTCGAAAAGACAGCAAGTCCAAACGGCAGGGGATGCTCCGGAGGCCTCCGCAGACGGTGTCTTGCGCACGCAACTCTATGAAAAGAGGGAAGCAATGAAGATCGTAGGCGTTGCCGCCTGTACTGTGGGTATCGCCCACACGTATATGGCCCAGAAGGCGATTCAGGATGAATGCGCCGCCCGTGGCATCGAGTGCAAGGTCAAGGCTCAGGGTGGCCTGGGTATCGAGAATGAGCTCACGCAGGAAGACGTGGACTCCGCCGACCTGGTCCTGGAGTCCGTCGACGTGGGTGTCGAGAACGAGGACCGTTTTGAGCAGAAGATGGCCGAGGGCAAGTTCCTGAAGGTCGGCACCTCGGATGTAATCGCCGATCCGGTAAAGATCATCGACCAGGCCATTGAGATCATCAAGGCGACGGGTGGCGCCGTTGACGCGCCCAAGGCCGAGGCCAAGGCAGAGAAGAAGGCCGTCTCCGCTGCCCCGCAGGCCCCGACACCGGCGTCCAAGCAGTCTATCTTTGCCGATCCTGGCAAGACGCTGCTCAATGCATTCAATACCGGCGTTTCCTATTTTATCCCCATCGTCGTTATCGGCGGCGTGTTTCTTGCCTTCTCGCTGGCATCCGGTACCGCCGGCGCCAACGGCATGGAGGTTACGAACCCGCTGATGGTGAGCCTTAACACCATCGGCATGGCCGGCATCTCCATGATGATCCCGGTGCTTGCGGCATACATCTCCTACTCGATGGCCGGCAAGCCCGCGCTCGCCCCCGGTTTTGTCCTGGGCTACCTGGTCAACAACGCAGTCGTTACCCCTAACGGCAACAGCGTTTCGACCGGCTTCTTGGGCGCCATGATCATGGCGGTCATCTGCGGCTACTTTGTCCGCTGGATGAAGACCTGGAAGGTCAACAACACCATCCAGACCATCATGCCCATCCTGATCATCCCGATTCTGACCTCGCTTGTCCTGGGCATGGCCTATATCTACATCCTGGCCACGCCGCTTGGCTTTGTGATGGACTGGCTCACCGGCGTGCTCGGCAGCCTGCAGGGCGGTTCCGCAGTTGTCCTGGGTCTGGTCATTGGCGTTATGACCGCCTTCGATATGGGTGGCCCCATCAACAAGACCGCCTCGACCTTCACCATGGCCATCATGGCCTCCGGCATCTATGGCCCCAACGGCATGTTCCGCGTCGCCGTCGCCATTCCCCCGATTGCCTGCGGCCTTGCTGCGCTCATCGCCAAGAACAAGTTCGATGACGCCGATCGCCAGATGGGTATCTCCGCACTGTTCATGGGCTGCATCGGCATTACCGAGGGCGCTATCCCCTTCGCGGTCAAGGACCTTGGCCACACCCTGCCCGGCATCTGCATCGGCTCTGCCGTGGGCGCGGCGCTCGCCGCCTTCCAGGGTATCGACTGCTACGTCCCGCACGGTGGCTTTATCGTCGCCCTTGCCACCAACAACGTCGCGCTGTTCTGCCTGGACATCGTGATTGGCGCCGTGGTCGCCGCTGCAATCCTGATTGCCATGAAGCCCACGCTCGATAAGCAGGCCAAGTAAACCTTTAAGGACTCCGGTTGTGCGGAGGGATGGATTTGACTCCGCACAACCGCCCCTACACAACAAAATCCATCCGTACTGATAGGGCCCACATCTGGGTCCCAGGGAACTTTTGTCAAAAATCCTCTGGAGAAGGAGAACAAAATGTCCAACCTCACCATCCGTCAGGCCGTTCAGGGCATGCTCAAGCTGCAGGATAGCGGCGATCACGCAACCATGGTCGGCATTGGCCCCATGAGCCCCAACCTGATTCAGGCCGTGTTCGAGCTTGCCAAGGACGAGGATTTCCCGCCCATGTTTATTGCTAGCCGCAACCAGGTCGATATGGACGAGATGGGCGCCGGCTGCGTCAACGGTTGGGACCAGACGCGCTTTGCCGCCGACATCAAGAAGGTCGCCGACGAGGTGGGTTACACCGGTCCGTACTACCTGTGCCGAGATCACGGCGGTCCGTGGCAGCGCGACGAGGAGCGTAACGCCCACCTGCCCGAGGACGAGGCCATGGAGCTCGCCCGCAAGTCCTTCGTCGCCGACATGGAGGCGGGCTTTGACCTGCTGATGGTCGACCCCACCAAGGACCCCTATCAGATCGGCAAGGTTATTCCGCTCGACGTGGTGCTTCGCCGCACGATCGATCTTATCGACTACCTTGAGCAGTACCGTCGCGAGCATAACCTGCCCGAGGTTGCCTATGAGGTCGGTACCGAGGAGACCAATGGCGGCTTGACCTCTACCGATAAGTACGAGGAGTTCATTTCTCAGCTGCAGCCCGAGCTCGAGAAGCGCGGCTGCCCCATGCCCACCTTTATCGTCGGCCAGACCGGTACGCTCACCCGTTGGACCGAGCAGGTCGGCCATTACAACTTCAAGAATGCCCGCGAGCTCGCCGACATGGCTAAGCGCTACGGCGTGGGCCTGAAGGAGCACAACGCCGACTATCTGGACGACGCGACGCTGCTCGAGCACATCCCGGCACACGTGACCGCCTCCAACGTTGCTCCGCAGTATGGCACCGAGGAGACCCGCGCCTACCTCAAGCTCTGCGCCACCGAGCAGATCCTGGTCGACAACGGTCTGTGCGATGACCCCTCCGACCTGTATCACACCCTGCTGGTCAAGGCTATCAAGACCGAGCGCTGGCGCAAGTGGATGACTGGCGACGACGTCAACCTGCAGGTCGACGACATTCTTGCCGACGATGAGCTCAGCCTGAAGATCCTGGATGTCTCCGGTCACTATGCGTTCAACGATCCCGAGGTCAAGGAGCAGGTCGAGAAGCTCTACCGCAACCTCGCCGCTCAGGACATCGACGGCAAGCGCTTTGTCATCGAGCACATCAAGCGCCCGATCAAGCAGTACGTCGTCGGTCTTAACCTCAAGGGCGTCACGACCCGCATCGAGGCCGCTCTTGCCGAGTAAGTAGCTTTTCCTACGCGACGCCGGGCCTGGGGCATGTCCCAGCTGCAGGCCCGGCACATGGGACAAAGGGGCAGTCCCTTTGTCCCATTCTTTTGAGTTTTAGCTTCCTTTGAAGGGGTTCACCATGAAGTTCTTTATCGATACCGCCAATCTGGACGAGATTGCCGAGGCCAAGAGCTGGGGCTGCCTGGCCGGTGTTACCACCAACCCGTCCCTGTACGCCAAGACCGGCGGCAAGCTTGCCGACTTTGAGCCGCATATGCTCAAGATTGCCGAGCTCTGCGAGGGCCTGCCCGTGTCCGCCGAGTCTACCGCGACCACTGCCGAGGGTATGATCGAGGAGGGCAAGCGCCTTGCCGCCCTCGCCCCCAACATCGTGGTCAAGCTTCCCGTGTGCGAGGCCGGCCTTGCCGCCTGCCGTGCGCTGGCCGATGCTGGCGTGCGCGTCAACATGACGCTCGTCTTCTCGCCGACGCAGGCCCTTATGGCCGCCAACGCCGGTGCTCGCTACATCAGCCCGTTTGTCGGTCGTTTCGACGACATCGCCGAGGACGGTATCTCGCAGCTCGACAACGTCGTGACCTGCATTAAGAACTACGACTGGACGGGCAAGAACGTCGACGACACCGTCGAGATCATCACCGCCTCGGTTCGTACGCCCAACCACGTGACCCAGGCCGCGCTACTCGGTGCCGATATTGCGACCGTGCCCATGGCCGCTCTCAAGAAGTGCCTGCATCATCCGCTGACCGACCAGGGCCTCGCCTCTTTTGAGGCTGACTGGCAGAAGGTCGTCGCTCAGGCTTAACGAGTGGATTGCCCCGGCATCGCGTCATCCGGTGCCGGGGTTGTTCTCAAGAGAGGAATTCGTATGACCAACCAGGAGCTGGCGAAGGTCGCCAATGAGGTCAGGAAGGGTGTCGTGACTGCGGTTCACGCGGCCAAGTCGGGACACCCGGGTGGATCGCTCGGTGCTGCCGACATCATGACGTATCTGTACTTTGAGGAAATGAATATCGATCCTGCCGACCCTCACAAGGCCGATCGCGATCGCTTTGTGCTCTCCAAGGGTCACGCGGCGCCGGGCCTGTATTCGGTGTTGGCAAATCGCGGCTATTTTCCCGTCGAAGAGCTCGAGACGCTCCGCCATATTGGCAGCCGACTGCAGGGCCATCCCAACATGAACGACGCCCCTGGCATCGATATGTCCACCGGATCGCTCGGTCAGGGCATCTCTGCTGCAGTTGGAATGGCGCTTGCCGCTAAGCACTGGGGCGACGGCTACCGTGTCTACACGTTGCTGGGCGACGGTGAGTGCGAGGAAGGCCAGGTGTGGGAGGCGGCCATGTTCGCCGGCAACCATGCACTCGACAATCTTGTTGCCGTCGTCGACCACAACGGCTTGCAGATTGACGGCACGATCGATGAGGTCAACTCGGCCATGCCGCTCGCTGACAAGTTCCGCGCCTTTAAGTGGCATGTGATCGAGCTCGCCGACGGTAACGACATGGCGCAGATTGAGGCGGCTTTCGCTGAGGCTCGTGAGGTGACCGGCGTGCCCGTCGCTATCATCGCCGAGACGGTGAAGGGCAAAGGCGTCTCCTTTATGGAGAACCAGGTTGGCTGGCATGGCAAGGCGCCCAACGATGAACAGTTTGAGCAGGCCATGGCCGAGCTCGCGGCAGCAGGAGAGGAGCTCTAATGGCAGAGGTCAAAAAAGTCGCCACGCGCGTAAGCTACGGCGAGGCGCTCGTCGAGCTGGGCAATGAGCACGATGACTTTGTAGTGCTCGATGCCGACCTGGCTGCCGCTACGCAGACGGGTAAGTTTAAGGCTGCGCACCCTGAGCGCTTCTACGATGCCGGCATTGCCGAGAGCAACTTGATGGGGCTCGCCGCCGGCATTGCGACCACGGGCCACGTCGCCTTTGCGAGCACCTTTGCCATGTTCGCCGCCGGCCGTGCGTACGAACAAGTGCGTAATTCCATTGGCTATCCGCACCTCAACGTCAAAATCGGTGCCACGCATGCGGGTATCTCGGTCGGTGAAGACGGCGCCACGCATCAGTGCTGCGAGGACATCGCGCTCATGCGCACGATCCCGGGTATGACGGTAATCGTTCCCGCCGATGACATCGAGGCTCGCGCTTGCGTGCGCGCCGCCTATGAGTTTGAGGGCCCGGTTTACATGCGCTTCGGCCGCCTGGCAACACCGGTCATCAACGATCACGAGGACTATGAGTTCAAGATTGGTCGCGGCGTGGTCGTGCGCGAGGGGTCCGATGTGACCATCATCGCTTGTGGCCTTATGGTCGCCGAGGCGCTTGAGGCTGCCGAGGCGCTCGCTGCCGATGGTATCGATGCCGAGGTCATCAATATGCACACGATCAAGCCGCTTGATGAGCGCCTGGTGGTTGCCAGCGCCAAGAAGACCGGTCGCGTGGTCACTGCCGAGGAGCATTCGATTATCGGTGGTCTTGGCGAGGCCGTGGCCTCGGTGCTCGCGGAGCAGCATCCGGTGCCGATGCGTCGCGTCGGCGTGCGCGATGTGTATGGCGAGTCCGGCCCTGCGGTCGATTTGCTGCACAAGTACGGTTTGGACGCCGACGGCATCGAAGCTGCGGTCAGGTCCGTGTTGTAAGGAAGGTTTCCATGGGATTTGTATCTGCCAACCAAGTGACAATCGGGTATACCGCCGCCTCGCGCGAGGACGCCCTACATTATTTGTCCGAGCAGGCCATCGAGCTCGGCTTTGCCGATGACGCATCTGCCGTAGAGGCCGCCTTCATTGCTCGCGAGAACGAGGCCGAGACCGGCCTTGTCGCCGGTTTTGCCGTTCCGCATGCCAAAAGCGACGCGATCCACACGCCGGGCGTTGCCGTGCTTAAACTGACCGAACCCGTTGAATGGCCGAGCTTCGATGGGGTGCCCGTCGATGTTGCGCTCGCGCTGTACGTGCCCGCCGGCGAGGCCGGAACTACGCACCTGCGTCTGCTCTCCAAGGCTGCCGTGATGCTGATGGACGCCGGCTTCCGTGACAAGGTGCGCGCGAGCACCGATCCCGTTGAGATTGCGGAGCTCATCAATAGCGGACTCGAAGACTAGAACGGTCATCCCGTTCAATCAATTGATCCTTCTCCAAGGAAAAGGGCCGCGACGCCGTATGGGTGTCACGGCCCTATTTGCGTTTCCCCAGATAAAACCTGCCAAAATAAACCTGTCCCTTTTTGGCAGGCTAATCGTGAGTTATTTCACCGCAACTTAGGGCACGGTTAGGAAGTGTGCACCTTAAAGAGTGGAGCCCTTGATTAGAGAGATTGCGCTCGTCTCTCTAAATGTCTCTCTAAAGAGAAAGCTAGTTAAAGAGATAACATTGGGCAATCTAACAGCGAATTCGATACATCTCTCTAAATGTCTCTCTAAAACAAGGCGCTTATCTCTCTAAAGTTAGAGAGATAAATCTATTGTTTTAGAGAGACGGAATGCCAAAATTCGTCCGTCCGCTACCATCTGCCAAGAATGGCGGATAAAGGACTCATCGAAGTAATGGGTTCGTCGACGAGCCGCAACCGCCGCTATCGGAAGAAGTAGATGCAGCCGAATTGCCCCTCTATCGTCTCTCGAAGTTTGATGGGTGCTAGAGGGGCGACTGCCTCGCGATATTTTCACAAGATAAAACCTGCCAAAACAAACCTGTCCCTTATTGACAGGTTACTGATTCATGGCACCGTGAATGTAGGGGGTGACCTCGGGGGAGATATGGTCGCAGCCCAGCTCGCGCAGCGCGGACTCGATAACGGCGGGCAGCGGGGTCTTGCCCTTGTCGTCGACGGCGGCACCGCCGAGGGTGGCAATCTTGGCGACATCTGCGGGTGCGGCCTCGATATGCATGCAGCCGCCGACCAAGCGCGCACGCACCTGCGCCAGGTCAAGATCGTGCAGGTAATCCTCGCAGGCGCGGATTAAATCAACCTTTTCGCGCGTAAGCTCCTCGCCCGTGGGGACGCGCGTGGCGAGGCAGGCGCCGGCGGGCAGGTTCCAAACGGGATAGCCCCATGCGCGCAGCAGCTCGCGCTCTTCGTCCTTGGTAAAGCCGACCTCCATGAGAGGGGAGCGTACGCCGAGCTCTTCGGCGGCGCGCATGCCGGGACGGTAATCGCCGCGGTCGCTCGCGTTGCTGCCATCGATGACGGTGGGAAAGCCGAGCGACTTGGCGTGGTTGACGATGGCGGTAAAGCCGGCGTGCTTGCAGTGGTAGCAGCGATTGGCATCGTTGCAGGCTACTCGGGGGAGCTGCAACTGATCCACCGAAAGATTGAGCACGGGGAGCTTAAAATGCGGCCCCTCATTGGCTTGTCCATCAACGGACCGCTCAAACGAAGCCTGTTCGGGCGTACCGATGAGCGGCGTGGTGAGGTGGACGAGAAGCGTGTTGGCGGGCATGATGCGAGCACACACGGCGGCCAAAAAGCTGCTATCGACGCCGCCGGAAAAGCCGATGGCGACGCGTCCGTATGCCAAAAGCAGCTGCTCGAGTGCTGCGAGTTTGTCCTGAAGCTCCTCTGCGGGTGCGGCGGTGTCTGAAAGCATGAAAGTTCCTTACAGTTATTAAAGCTCGGACGAAACTATAATCCTACCGAGCCACTCGCCATAAGACTTCTATCTATGTAACGAAAGTGCAATATGGTATATACGTTATATACAAGTTCGTAAAGTGCGGTAGAGTAGCGAAAGTATGACAGCGCGAGTCGATGGGGGACCGATATGATCAAGGCTGTTATTTTTGACATGGATGGAACGCTGGTCGATACCGAGCGTTTGGGGATTAAGGCCTGGAAGGCAGGCGCCGCCGAGCTGGGGCTCGCGATTGATGATGCGCTGATCCATCAGTTTATCGGCCGCACGCTGCCCGATGTCATGGGCATTCTCGAGGAGCATTACGGCAGCCGCGAGACCGCCGAGGCGATCTATGCCCGCCACAAGGAGATTCGCGACGAGATGGTCAAGACCGATCTGGAGCTTAAGGCCGGCGCCGCTGAGTGCCTAGACGAGCTGCTGGCGGCGGGCTATCACGTGGGCCTTGCGACGTCGTCGCGCCACGTTACCGCAGAGCGCAACCTTAAAGCATTCGGTCTCTTTGACAAGTTTGAGACGGTGACCTGCGGCGGCGACGTCGTACACGGCAAGCCTGACCCCGAGATGTACCTGCTCGCCTGCGAGCGCGCGGGCTTTGCTCCCGAGGAATGTGCCGTGGTCGAGGATTCGCGCAACGGCTGCGTCTCGGGCATTACGGCCGGCTGCCACGTCTTTGCCGTCCCCGATATCGTGCCGCTGCCGCAGGACGTGGTGGATGGCTGCGAGGCCGTGCTCGATACGCTGTTCGACCTTACGGCGGCGGTCAAGGCCGTGCGCTAGCGTCTGCATGTAAGCCATTTCAATAGCATTTTAAAGATGCGGCCATCCGCTTAACACGGGTGGCCGCATCTTTGTATCTATAGGGTTCAAACCAAAAAAGACTACCGTTTACCGATTGAAAACAACCGCTCACCGGACTGGATATGACTCATATTGAAATTGAAACGGTTCAAATAATAATGAAAACCGTAAATGAATCGCTTCAAAAAGGGAGAGCACATGGAGAGTCGCATCGAGTCTAAGCATTACGCAGCAGTCGATATCGGTGCTTCGAGCGGTCGCGTCCTTGCTGGCTGGGTCGAGGAGGGCAAGATGTCCTACCAGGAGGTTTACCGCTTCGATAACGAGCAGAAGCGCATAGGCGATCACGACTGCTGGGACGTTGAGGCTCTGTTCGACCATGTTGTCGCAGGCCTGCGTGCCGTCAAGGATCAGACCGGACAGGCTCCGGCCACCATCGGTATTGATACCTGGGGCGTTGACTTCGTGCTGCTCGATGAGCATAACAAGATCGTCGGTGACACGGTCGCCTACCGTGATGCCCGCACTGACGGCATCTACGAAGTTGCCGACCAAATTATGGATCCGGCCGAGGTCTATGCCCGTACCGGTATTCAACGTCAGCCTTTCAATACGCTCTACCAGCTGCTCGCCCTTAAGAACGAGCATCCCGAGCAACTCGAGGCAGCCCGAACCTTCCTGATGATTCCGGATTATCTCAACTGGCGTCTGACCGGCATTAAGGCCAACGAGTACACCAACGCGAGCACCACCGGCATGCTCGACGCCGAGAAGTGCACGTGGGACACCGAGATCCTCTCGCGCTTTGGTATTCCCCAGGGCATCTTCTTGGAGCCGACGATGCCTGGTGCCGTGCTCGGCGAGCTTACGGCCGACATCTCCGAGAAGATCGGCTATTCCGCGACTGTCGTGCTGCCCGCTACGCACGACACCGGCTCCGCCTTCCTGGCCGTTCCCGCCAAGGATGACAACGCCGTCTATATCTCGAGCGGTACGTGGAGCCTGCTGGGCGTTGAGAACCAGCACGCCATCACCAACGAGCTCGCCCGCAAGCAGAACTTTACCAACGAGGGCGGCTACCTCAAGCGCTACCGCTTCCTCAAGAACATCATGGGCTTGTGGATGAACCAGTCCGTTCGCCGCGAGATCAACGGCGTCGACTATGTCGAGGGCAAGACCTCGCACAAGGCGCTCATGGATCACAAGGTCGGCTTTGACGAGCTCCGTGCGCTCTGTCGCGAGGCCGAGCCCTTCGAGGCCTATGTCGATGTCGATGACGATCGTTTCCTGGCTCCCGACTCCATGATCCAGGAGATTAAGCAGGCCTGCGCCGAGGGTGGCGAACCGGTTCCGCGCACCGTGGGCGAGATCATGCGCACCAACTACTGCAGCCTGTCCCGTTCGTATGCTAAGGCCATCGAGGGCCTGCGCGAGCTTTCGGGTCACGACTACACGAGCATCAACATCGTGGGCGGCGGTTGCCAGGATTACTACCTCAACCAGATGACGGCCGACACCTGCGGGCTCCCCGTGTTCGCCGGCCCCATCGAGGGTACCTGCATCGGCAACTTTATCGTGCAGATGATCGCCGGCGGCGATTTTGCCGACCTGGCCGATGCCCGCGCCTGCGTTGCCCGCTCCTTCGATGTCAAGCGCATTGACCCCAAGGGCGTCCAGGCCTAACCGAGAGTGGGGCTTGCCCCCCCCGACTCACCTTTCACCTACCCCCAGCCCCGCGTGCGGCAAGTGACTCCTGCCGGGCACGAGTGGCTCTCTCCGATGACATACGGCGCGGAGGCCCTACATGACACCATGCTCCGCGCCGCCGTCAATCGGCTTTTCACGTTTTTCAATTGGACCTGCGGGTCCCGGAGAGGAGACAGACAATGGCAATGGAAGATCTGGCGTTTATCAAGGGCTTCTGCCGCTTGTGCGATGACGGCTTTAGGCAGGGCTGGCATGAGCGCAACGGCGGCAACCTTACCTACCGCATGACCGACGACGAGGTCGCCGAGGCCAAACCGTTCTTTGAGGAGCCTCGCGAGTGGGTCAAGATGGGCGTGCGTGGCGAGAATCTTGCCGGCCAGTACTTCGTGAGCACCGGCTCGGGCAAGTATATGCGTAATGTCCTGGAGGATCCGCATGCCAACATCGGCATCGTCGAGATCAACGAGACCGGCGACGCCTTCCGCGTTGTGTGGGGTCTTGCCAACGGCGCCCGCCCGACCAGTGAGTTCGAGAGCCATTACATGAACCACTGCGTCGCCGCCGCCCGTACCGATGGCGCCGACCGTGTGATTTACCACGCTCATACCCCCGGCATCATCGAGATGTCCTTCGTGGTGCCGCTGGAGGACCGCGCTTTTACCCGTATCCTGTGGCAGATGATGACCGAATGCGTCGTCGTTTTCCCGACCGGCGTGGGCGTTGTGCCCTGGATGGTCCCAGGTGGCCCGGCCATCGCCGAGGCAAGCTCCGAGCTCATGAAGACCTACGACACCATCGTCTGGGCGCACCACGGCCTGTTCGCCGCTGGTCCTGACTTCGACACGACCTTTGGCCTGGCGCACACCGTCGAGAAGGCCGCCGAGATTTACCTGGCCGCGCGTGCTGCCAACGGCGGTTCGGATGACTTCCTCAACAAGATTAGCGACAAGGGCCTCAAGGATACCTGCCGTGACTTTGGCATCAAGATCAACGAAGCATTTGTTGATTAGTAGGTAAGAAAAGCCGGCGGTTCCGGTTGCTGGGGAGCTCGTGGAAACCGCCGTCTTATCGCTGCTGTTTGGGCAGCTTGGAAACATTGTAAGGGGAAATAGAATGGGAAACACTCGCAACCGCCACGTGAACCCTTGGTGGGTAGCCGTCGTCTCGGGCATGGCATCCTACATCGATTCGTGCGCGATCATCTCTTCTGGTACGGCGCTGGTCATTTACCAGCAGACCTTTGGCCTCGATAACGGTCAGTTCGGTCTGATTTCCGCGGCGCTCACCTTCTGCATCGCCATCGGTTCCATCCTGGGCGGCAGCCTGGGCGACCGCTTTGGCCGCAAGCCGGTCTTCTCGGTCACCATGGGCATGCTCATCATCGGTGCCGTCACTATGATCTTTGCTCAGACCTTCCCGCTGCTGCTGTTGGGCGAGATTCTGATGGGTCTGGGTGTCGGCGCCGACCTGCCGGTTTCACTGGCGACCATCGCCGAGGAGGCGCCCGATGACAAACGCGGCAAGATGCTGCTGTTCTCGGACATCCTGTGGGTTGTCGGTATTGTCGTTGCCCAGGGCATTGGCGCCGTTGTCGGTGACTGGGGTTACCTGGGCGGCCAGATCATGTTCACCCAGCTTGCCGTTGTCTCCATCCTGGTGCTTATCGCCCGCCAGACCATCCCGGAGTCTCCGGTTTGGATTAAGGCGCACGAGGACCGTCTGGCAGGCAAGGTGAGCGAGCAGGCCCAGGGTAAGATTTCCGACCTGTTCAAGAGCCCCTACGCCAAGCCGTTCATCGCCCTTGCCATCTTCTACATTGGTACCAACATCCCAGCCAACTCTCTCGGTCAGTTCTCCACGTGGATCGGCGCCAACGTCGTGTCGCTGCCTATCTCCGTCGTGTCTACCATCGGCCTGATCTGCTACCCGATTCGCGCCATCCTCGACTTCGTCTTTATGAAGTTTGTCGATACCGACAAGCGTATGCCGCTGTTCTACATGGGTGCCGCACTCTACTTGCTTGGCTTCCTCATGTTCCCGCTCTTTGGTGCTTCGACGGTCACCTACGTTGCCACGCAGCTGCTCTACTGCATCGGTGCCGCCTTTGCCTTCGAGGGCATCCTGAAGGTCTGGATGCAGGAGTGCTTCCCGACGCTGCTGCGCACCACTGCTAACGGCGCCATCGTGTTCTCCTCGCGTTTCCTGTGCGCCGTCGCCGGCTCCTTCACTGCCACGTTCATCGCCGTGGCCGGCTACAAGGCCGCCTTCCTGGTTCTGTCGCTGCTGTGCCTGATTGGCTTTGCCGCCGCTATCTGGGCCTTCCATGGCGAGCGCTACAACGCGTTCGACGACGCCGAGTAATTTGCTTTATCCCGCCGCCTTGTCGCGGCAACCTCTGGGGCGAAGGCTTAGTCCCATACCCTCGCCCCACCCCCTGCGCAACTGCAGGCGGACGCGGTAGAAACATGTCTGTTGCGCTGATCTGATAACCGCCGCGTCCGCTTGCTTGCAATCATCAACTTTTCTCATTGGAGGAAATCATGCTCGTTAACACCAAGGCCAAGGTTGGCGTCTTTTCTATCGCCCTCGGTGCCTATCTTCCGCAGTTCCCGCAGCTCGTTCCCAACTTTGAGCAGCAGTACGAGGACTTTAAGGCCACGCTGCCTACGACCGTCGAGCTTATCGACGGCGGTATGGTGACCACCAAGGAACAGGCTCAGGTCGCGGGCGACAAGTTCCGCGCCGAGGATGTCGACTTGGTCATCCTGCAGATGCTCACCTATGCCACGAGCTACAACGTGCTGCCGGTCGTACGCGACCTGGACGTGCCCGTCGTCGTGGTCAACGTGCAAAAGAAGGCCCAGCCCGACTACGCCAACACCGATATCCCCACGTGGCTGGGCGATCTGTACGCCTGCGGTGCTCCCGGTGAGGTCGTAGCCGACCTTAACCGTGCCGGCAAGCGTCACGCCGTGGTGACCGGTGTTGTCGAAGGCGGCGACCCGGCCGTGGCCGAGCAGCTCGAGCAGTGGTGCCGTGCCGCCCAGGTGCGCCGTCGTCTGCGTCGCACCAATATCGCCCAGATCGGCCGTCCGTATCCGGGCATGATGGACCTCTACATCGACGAGACCAACCTCTACAACCGTCTGGGTCTCTACACCAAGCAGTTCGATTGGGAGAAGATGTGGGCTATCGCCGACAACATCGATGACCAGGCTGCCGTGGACGCTAAGGCCGCCGAGATTCTCGACACCTTCGACGTCGAGGGCGGCGCCAAGGTCACCGACGAGCCTATCCAGGAGATGGCCAAGTACGTCGTCGCCTTTGAGCAGTGGGTTAAGGACGAGGAAATCGGTCTGGTCGCCAGCCACTACGACGGCTATGCCAAGGGCCAGGCCGGCGTGCTCGACTCCATGCTCATCCCGGCGTTCTCCATGCTCATCAAGCAGGGCACGAGCTGCGCGGTCGAGGGCGATATGAAGGTCGCCATCGCCATGAGCATCCTCAAGACCATCTCTGGCACCGGCCAGCTTTCCGAGATGTATTCCATCGACTTTCCCGAGGACATTGTCATCATCGGCCACTCCGGCTCCGGCGATGCCGACATCTCGACCGCCAAGAAGCCGACGCTCAAGGTTGTTCCCGTGTTCCACGGCAAGACCGGTGGCGGCTACCTCACCCAGTTCTATCCCGGCCACGGCACCATCACCTTCCTTGGTATCACTCAGGACGGCGACGGCAACTTTAAGTTCGTGGTTGCCGAGGGCGAGAACGTTAACGGTCCGATCTTTACCTTCGGCGACACCAATATGCGCATGAAGTTCTCGATCGGCGCCCGCGAGTTCATGGATCGCTGGAACGAGACCGGCCCGACTCACCACATGGCCGCCTGCCTAGGCAGCCAGACCGACACGATTCTCAAGGTCGCCAAGATCCTGAACGTGCCCGTGGACGTTGTCTGCCGCTAATGGTGTTCCGTCGTCCTGACGAACGGCGGACTCGTTGAACGCTGTGCGGGTCTCGAGCGCCGTATCTTGCCGCTTAAGTCATCGCTTGCGTACATGAAGTACGCAGCGCTACGCTTTCGCGACAACCTGCGGCACTCGAGGTCCGCTCGCTTCGTTTGGACGACTCGATGATTTTCCCTGCTGAAACGATAGAGACAGAAGGGCCCGACAAGCGTTTTGCTTGCCGGGCCCTTCTGCTTAGCGGAGTTTGAGGTGAGCTGAAAAGGCTATAGATATGCACCGAGGTTGATGGCCGTGGCGTCGGTCTGGCTGCTTGCCTGGGTGCTGGCGCGTTCCAGCAGGAACGGCCGCACGAGTTCTTGGCGGTTGATGTCCTCGATGGTCGTGACCGCGGTGACGGTGCGCGCTGCAGAGCCGATGTGGACGTGCTTGGTCTTTGCCGGGGTCTTGTTCTCGATTTGCTCCATGAGCAATTGAACGCCCTTGCGGCCAATCTCGTAGCCCGGGGGCGCTACCGTAGTGAGCGGGACCGATCCGCTCCAAGCGAGTGGGTTGCCATCGCAGCCTGCTACGCGTACTTGCCCGGGGACGGCGATGCCTTTGTCGACCAGCGCCGAGATAACGCCCGAGGCCAGCACGTCGGTCAGGCCGACGACAAAATCGGGGCGTTCATCCGCGGGACGCTCGGCGATTTGGGCACCGATGCCGTAGCCGTCGGCGGCGGTATTCCATTCGCCGGCGTCGATGACTTCGATCTTGATATCGGGGTGTAGGGCGAGCGCCTTATGAATGCCAAGGACGCGCAGGGTGAGTTGCATAAATGCTGCTCGGCCGACGACGACAATATGGTGTGCGCCGCGGGCGATGGCAAGTTCGGCAATGATGCGACCCTGGGCCTCGTTGTCGGCCGCTACGTAGTAGCCGGGCTCGGAGCAATGGATGTCCAGATGGACGATCGGTACGGGCATCTTGGTCATGGCGGGGTGCCAGTCGGGGGATGCCATGGGCTGAACCATAACGCCGGACATCTGGGTGCCCATAAAGTAGCGCAGGTAATGGTCTTCGAGAATATCGTCGTTATCGGCGTTGGCGATGAGCAAGTCGTAGCCGTGCTTGCGGGCCTCGTTGTGGGCGCCGCTGGCGATTTGGAGCGAAAAGCCGTGATCGAGACGGGGGAGCACCAGGCCAAAGGACTTGGTGGCGCCGCCCGCGAGCTGACGAGCGCTTTGGTTGGGCAGGTAGCCAAGGCGATTGATGGTCTCGTTGATGAGCTTGAGGGTCTCGGGGCGCAGCTTTTCGGGGTGGTTGAGCGCGTTGGAAACCGTGCCCAACGAAACCCCGGCCTCGCGCGCGACGTCGCTGATTTTTACCTTTGCCATAGCGGCCCCTTTGATGCGTTTCAAGTACAAGCCAGATTGTAGCATCCCAAACCTTCCAAAAAGGGACAGGTATATTTTGGCAGGTTTTATCTGGGCAAACGCTATTGCCAGCGCGACCACCACGAAGGGGGCAGGCACCTTTGTGGCGGTTTGGACCGGCTGGACGTGTGTGCATCGAGTGGTATCTAAGTTGAGATACCACTTCTGGTATATCAGCTTGCGTTTGCGTGAGTACAATACTCGAACGTTATACGTCTCAGCGCCCCTTGTGCGTGGACGTCTTGCAGTCACGCGAACGAAGGGATTTATCTTATGTGCGGAATCGTCGGCTACACCGGCTCTGATATTGCAAAGAACATCCTGGTCACGGGCCTCAAGCGTATGGAGTATCGCGGCTATGACTCCTCGGGCGTCGCGCTCGAGGTGGGCGAGGGCGCCGCGGCGCACCTTGACGTCATCCGCCGCGTGGGCAAGGTCGCGGGCCTGGAGAGCGAGCTTTCCAACATCGACAGCGACGCTACCTGCGGTATCGGCCACACCCGTTGGGCCACCCACGGCAAGCCCTCCGTCGTTAACGCTCACCCCCACACCAGCTGCGACGGTCGTATCGCCATCGTCCACAACGGCATCATCGAGAACTTCGCCGAGCTGCGCGAAGAGCTGGAGGGCCGCGGCCACCACTTTAAGAGCGAGACCGATACCGAGGTCTTCGCGCATCTGATCGAAGAGGCTTATGCCGAGACGCACGACCTGATGGCCTCCGTGCGCGAGGCTTGCACCCACGTGGTCGGTGCCTATGGTCTGGCCGCCGTGTGCGCTGACGAGCCCGGCGTGATCGCCGTGGCCCGCAAGGATTCCCCGATCGTAGTCGGCGTGGGCGAAACCGGCTCCTATGTCGCCTCCGATGTCATCGCGCTCATCGACGCCACCCGCGATGTCGTGGTGCTCGAGGACGGTCAGTTTGCCAAGCTCACGCCCGCAGGCGTCGAGTACACCGACGAGGTCGGCAACGTTATCGAGCCCAAGGTCACCCACATCGACTGGGACCTGGACATGGCAGAAAAGGGCGGTTATCCCGACTTTATGCTCAAGGAGATCCACGAGCAGCCGCGCGTCGTGCGCGACACGCTGGTCGGTCGTATGACGCCGGCCGGCGAGCTCGACATCGACGAGCTGGGCCTTTCGCTCGAGGAGCTCAACGATATCGACCGTGTCTACGTGATCGCTTGCGGCACCAGCTATCACGCTGGCCTCATCGCCAAGAACCTTATCGAGGGTTGGGCTCGCATCCCCACCGAGGTTGAGGCGGCCAGCGAGTTCCGTTACCGCAATCCCATCATTACGCCGACGACGCTCGTCGTTGCCGTGTCTCAGTCGGGCGAGACGGCCGATACCCTTGCCGCCATTCGCGATGCGCGCATCAAGGGTGCCAAGGTCTTCGGCATCACCAACGTGGTTGGTAGCCCCGTGGCGCGTGAGAGCGACGGCGTCATCTACACTAAGGCCAACAAGGAGATTGCGGTCGCCTCGACCAAGAGCTTCATCGGCCAGGTCGTGAGCCTTACGCTGCTGGCTTTGCTGTTGGCGCAGGTTAAGTACCGTCTGACCACCAAACAGGCGCGCATGCTGTTCCGCGAGCTTTCCGATACGGCCGAGCAGATCCAGTGGATTTTGGATACCCAGACCGAGGCCGTTCATGAGGCCGCCCTGCTGTGCAAGGACGCGCAGTCGGCGCTGTTCGTGGGCCGCGGCATGGGTGCCGCTATTTCCTACGAGGGCGCGCTCAAGCTCAAGGAGGTCAGCTACCTGCATGCCGAGGCCTACGCCGCCGGCGAGATGAAGCACGGCCCCATTGCCCTGATCGACCCGGGCTTCCCTGTCATCGCTGTGGCCACCAAGAGTGCCACCTACGACAAGACCGTGTCGAACCTCATGGAGTGCAAGGCGCGCGGCGCCAAGGTTATCGTCGTTGCCACCGAGGGTGACGAGGAAATCAACAAGATTGCCGACTGCATCATTCGTGTGCCGGCCGTCCGCGACGTGTTCAGCCCCATCACGGCGAGCGTCCCGCTGCAGTTGCTTGCCCGCGAGGTGGCCATCCTGCGCGGCTGCGACGTCGACCAGCCCCGTAACCTGGCAAAGAGTGTCACAGTCGAGTAGTTGGTTCCGCCGTTCTAACGACCAAGGCCCGGCTCCGCGTCATCAGACAGAGTCGGGCCTTTTTGTACGGAGAAACCACCGCAAAGGTGCCTGTCCCCTTTGTGGTGGTTTTGGCAGGTTAGCGGAGCTTGCTGGTCTCGAAGTACTCGGGGAACTGGTCCAGAACCTCGGTTTGGTTGCGGAACATCATGTGCAGGTGCTTGCTGACCAAAAAGCTCGCTTCGATGGGGTCGCGACCGGCGATAGCGCGGCGAATCTGCTTGTGCTCGTTCACGATGTCCTGATTGTCGAGAACCTGCGTGGCGGCGCGCAGCCAGCGGAAGCGCTCAAGGTCGGCATTGGTCTCTTCGAGCCACGACCACACGGTGCTGCGACATGCGATGCTAAAAATCATGTGATGCATGAGGTTGTCGCTCAAAAAGAAGCCGATGCGATCCTCTTCGGCCATGGCCTTTTCCTGCAGCACGATGGCGCGGTCGAGCTGCTCGATGCCAGCCGACGTGGCGCGCGCGCAGCACTCCACGATCACCTGCTTTTCCAGATGCTCGCGGATGTAACAGGCACTCTCGGCAAGGGTGAGGTTGATGGGCGAGACGTAGGTACCGCTCTGGGGCACGGTGCGCACCAGGCCTTCCTGCGCCAAACGAACCAAAGCCTCGCGCACAGGGGTGCGCCCCATATCTAGGTCGTCGCAAAGTTGCTTGACGCCCAGCTTTTCGCCCGGCTTGTAGTCCAGGTAGACGATTTTGCGTCGAATGGTGTGGTAGGACTGGTCCTGTAGGCTCGTTTCCTGCTCGCCGACGTGCATCGATTCTTCCATAGCGCCTCGCAACTGTTCTATCAAACTCATATGTCAGTTGTTAATTATGCCGCGAATCAGCTCTCCGCGGTGGGTAATTCGGCTGTTGCCTGAGAACTATTGCGGCATCTTAGTCTGTGTTTGCGCAAGGCTGCGCTCAATGTTGCCGTATCATAAGCCGTCGCAAACGTGAAAGAGAAAGAAGGAATCCCATATGCAACTGGCAAATATCGTACGCGAGCGCTGGAAAGGCGTCTTGTTCTGCCTAATCATTGCCATTCCCGCGACGTTGCTCGGCAAACAAATTGAGGTGGTCGGCGGTCCGGTATTTGCCATCCTCTTTGGTATGGTCCTGGCGCTCGTCTTTCCCAAGAATCGTCGCGAACAGCTCGCCGCCGGCGTTACCTATACGTCCAAAAAAGTCTTGCAGTACGCGGTTATTCTGCTTGGCTTTGGCATGAACCTCTCCCAGATTCTGTCCAAGGGCGCCCAGTCGCTGCCGATTATCGTGGCGACAATCTTGACCTCGCTTGTCATCGCCTTTGTGCTCTGCCACGTTATGAACGTGCCGGGTAAGATCGCGACGCTTGTGGGTGTGGGTTCGTCGATTTGCGGCGGTTCGGCCATCGCTGCGACCGCACCCGTCATCGATGCCGACGATCGCGAGATTGCCCAGGCCATTTCGGTCATCTTCCTGTTTAACGTTATCGCGGCGCTCGTGTTTCCGACGCTTGGCGGCATGCTCGGGCTGACCAACGAGGGCTTCGGCCTGTTTGCCGGTACCGCCATCAACGACACCTCGTCCGTAACGGCTGCGGCGAGCGCTTGGGACAGCATGCATCCCGGCGCCAATGTGCTCGAGAGCGCCACGGTGGTCAAGCTCACCAGGACGCTGGCCATCATTCCCATCACGCTGGCGCTTGCTTGCTGGCAGATGCATCTGGCGCGCAAGGCCGGCGGCGACGCTAGGAGCACGTTCTCGCTTAAACGCGCGTTTCCCATGTTTGTGCTGTTCTTTGTGCTGGCGAGTGTGATCACCACGGTGCTTCAGCTTCCCGTGTCCATCACGGCGCCCATCAAGGAGCTGTCGAAATTCTTTATTGTGATGGCCATGGCGGCTATTGGTTTTAATACCGATATCGTCGAGCTGGTCAAAAAGGGCGGCAAGCCCATCGCGCTGGGCTTTTGCTGCTGGATTGGCATTGCGTGCATGAGTTTGGGAATGCAACACGTACTGGGAATCTGGTAGAGAAGTAGCTTGTTTGCGTGCTGCGTGCTGCGTGCTGGTGAGCGCATTCTCACGGTGGAGCGATAGGAGCTCTTGCGGGTATGGCTTGTCCGCAGGTTTATAAGTCCCGAAGAGCTCTTATCGCCCCGCCAGGATGGCGATGCGGGGCAACACCTATACTCGCAGGACGGCGCTTTCTGCCCTATAGTGTTTGGTGAGCAATATCGTTCAATTTTGAAACACTCGGTCGTGCGACCGTCGGCGGTTGCACGTCGCTGCGGACAGGGGCAAATAATGGATAGCGATGCCAAGCTGAACATCTTGACCGAGGCCCTGGCTGCTGCCGGGGCCTCGGCATTGGCAATCGATGCGCGTGGGGACGTCGCGATCTCGACCATGAATGACGCGGCGCACGAGCGGGATGTGGCGGCTTTTGTCGCTGAGCGCCTCGACCGTATAGGAGACGGCGCGCGTCTGGTTATGGGGCGTGCGGGTGCGCGCCTGAGCCTGACCGTTCGCCCCACCGACAAAGAGGGCGGGGGCCTTTGGGTCGTCGTGGTCCGCGAGGTGCGCGGTGCCGCGGCGCATGCGGGTATCGAGTGGCTCAACGCCGACGAAGTTGAGGCCCGCTACGAATCGAGCGCGTACGGCATCGTTGAGGGGGCGGCCTCGGTGGCTGCGCCGGTTGCAGAGAGTTACGCGCGCGGTGTGCCCCTTATGCTCGAGGGCGAGCTGGGAGCGGGTCAGGTCGAGATCGCCAGGCGCCTCTATCTGGACGGTCCTTTTGCCGGTCAGCCCTTTGTTTCCGTTGCGCTCGATGAGCTCACCGAGCGCGGTTGGCGCCATGTGCTCAAAAGCGCCGAATCGCCGTTGTTCCAAACGGGGCTGACCCTTTGCATTGAGGGCTGGAACGCGGTTGGCCCCCAGCGCCTCCGCGAGCTGGTCTCCACGATGACCGACACCGCGTTGGCGACGCGCTGCCATGTGGTGCTGACAGCGAATGACATGCCGGGCGGCGGCGAAAGTGATCAAGCCGCGTTTGTGACCGAGCGCTTCGCCTGCGCGGTGAGCGTGGCGCCGGCAATCGCCGAGCAGGGAGCCGCGTCGACGAAGGTTGCGCGCTATTTGGAATATCTCGCTGATGCATTTGAGACGGCAGCACCCACGCTGTCTGCCGCGGCGACGAAGACGCTCGATGCTTACCGCTGGCCGCGCAATTATCTGCAGCTCCGCGAGGTCTCGGAACGACTGTATATATTGGCGGGGACGGGCACGGTGGACCGAGCTGTGGCGGAGGAAGTGCTCGCCCAAGAGGACGTGATTAAGACCGCAACCTTTGGCGCCCCGACGCTCGAAAGTGACCTGTATATCCTGCGACCGCTGGCCGATACCGAGCGAGATATCGCGCATCTGGTTGTAGACCATCTCCACGGCAACCGAACCCGTGCGGCGGAGGTGCTGGGCATAAGCCGTACAACGCTGTGGCGCTTGCTGAAGGACGATGACCGTTGAGCGAGGCGCCCGTGACCGCGCGCGACGCGTGTGCTACAGTCCAAAGCGTTATTGTTTCGATTTGGTTACGGCGTGCGAGGGCATATGGCTGAGACTTCAAAACCGAGCCGCAGAAGGCGGAGCGCCGCGCCGGTTAACCGACGCACGACATCGGTGACGTGGGGCAAACACGCCTCGGGGTTTGATGGCTCGTTCAAGCGCACTAAATACGGCTATCCTTCGGCAAGCGCCCGCTTGGCAATGCAGGCAGAGTCCTCGCTGTGGGGCCGCAAACGCGTGGTGGGCTCAAAGCTCAAGCACGACGGAACGCTCGGCTACATCAGCCGCGGGGCGGCTCGCCGCAGCGGGCTCAATCCCGCCGGCTGGCATCGCTACGTGCCGATCGTGGCCGCCGTTGCAGTGATCGTCATCGCACTCGCTGCGCTTGGCTACGCCGGCGGTGGCGCCAACTTGGACGCAGTGTTTAAATCGCCCGAGCTCGCGCATGCAGGCACAGAAGTTATCGAGGGCGCTCAGACCCAGACGGGCGTCGCGCCCCAGCGCGGTATCGTTGCGGCGGCCTCCACCATCGCCGATGCACAAAAGGACGAAGACAAGCAAGGCGACGACGCCGAAACGACCCAGACAAGCGAAGCGACGACAACTCAAATATCAACATAGCTTGCCGGCAGAAGGGGACGTTCCTTTTCTGCCGGCAGTTTGGGACACTCCTGCGCTACTTGACGTACACCACGTTGTCGCGGCGGGGTTTGGGCTCGGGTAGCGTGTCCTCGGCGTAGCCAAGAATGCAGTTACCGACACCGCGCAGGCTGCCGTCGGCGGGCAGGCCCCAGCTGGCCAGCAGCTCCAGGCCCTCGGGCGAGTCAAAGACCTCATGCGCGCGGTGAATCCAGCACGAATCGACACCCAGTGCATAGGCGGCGTTGAGCAAGTTGCCCATGGCGAGCGAGCCGTCTTCCAGATGTGTGGGCACGCTGCGGTCAACCAGCACCACCACAACGGTCTTGGCGCCATAGAAGGGGTCGCTGTTGCTGTCCATGACCTGGGCGTTGAGCTGTGAGAGACGCTCGACGGTCGCGGGGTCGGTGACGGCGACAAACGTCACCGGCTGGCGGCCCATGCCGCTCGGTGCATATTGGCCGGCTTCGATAATCCGTGCAAGCTTTTCGGCCTCGACGGGACGATTGCTGTATTTGCGGCAGCTGCGGCGGTGAATGAGTGTTTCGATAGTCTCCATGGTGTCTCCTTGCGGTGGCGTTGCAGATGCCCCGTTCATACCCGTCGGGCTTAAACGATAGACGGTCAATTGCCCGGCCAAAAGGATGGATTCCAATTGGGAAAGTAGGTTTGCATAAAAGTACCTTCAGAATGTGACAAACAAATGGGATGGTTAAACGTTTTATCCCGTCTACCCTGCGGTTTTTTACCACTTGCCTAAATGACGAACGCATAACCTCTGATAAAGGTTTTACTAAAGGAGTACCAACGTTTATCAATGCGCCGTGGTGGCGCCGGGCCAGGAGGTAACATCATGTTCCAGGCTGGAGATGTCGTCGAGACCGATTTCGAAGGATTTCTGAAGCTGCTGCGTTCCAAGACGCGCGCTTTCGTGTCGATCAACGATCACGAGTACTACATCACGCACACCGATGGCTATTGGCGTGTTCAGGATTGCGAGGCCCTCAACGACAAGGGCCACTTTACTGACTGCTCCGAGCTGGTCAACACGGTCTGCGAGGTTGTCGAGCTGCCGTGGATTGCCGGCAAGAGCCTGCATGACAGCTTCTCGGGCGCTACGGTCTATGAGGCCGTCGCCGCTTAACAGGCAATAAAACTCGATTTTCACGTGACCGCTGGCGCCGCCCCCGCGCCGGCGGTCTTTTTCTGCCGATAGGCCATAAAAATGCACGCATTCGCGGAGAGCCTGTTGACGATAGTCAAAACTCGGACTAATGTAGAGATATAAATTGGTCAAAACTCGGACTATCGAATGGTGGGAGAGATGAATAGTGCAGTTAGCCTGGTCGATTTCGACCGGATGCTCAACGGGCTTGACCGTATCTATTCGGAGTTCGCGCGCGCCTGCGGTCTTTCGGACTGCGCCTACTGGATGCTCGTCGACACGAGTGCAGCGGGCGGAAGCGTTGCCGTGAGTCGGCTGACGAGTGAATGGTTCTACAGCAAACAGACCATCAATTCGGCGATCAAGACGCTTAGGGCGCGAGGGCTTGCGACGTTGGAGTTTGCCGAGGGCAGTCGTAAGAACAAGGTTGTGCGACTGACCGAAGAAGGCGTGCAGTTTGCCAAGCGCTACGCGTTGCCGGCGCAAAAAGCCGAGCAACAGGCATTCGAGGCGCTCGAGCCGTGGGAGCAGCGCGAGATCATGCGCTTGGTCGGTAAGTTCTCCCATGTTCTGAACGAAGAGTGCGAGGCATTTAAACGGCAAGTGGCCGCCGAGAACGAGGCTGACGATAAGGGCGAGGGGGACGCATGCGACTCTTAATGAGATTTATGAGGCCGTACCGCGGTCTGATTGCGGTGACGCTGTTTGCGGTGCTGATAGATAACGTCGGTACGCTGTTGGTTCCCACGATGCTGGCGAACATGGTCAACACCGGTATTGCCACGGGCGATGTCGACTATATATTACGCAACGGCCTGTACATGCTTATCGCGACCGGCATGGCCAGCGGCGGCACGGTGCTGGGCTGCTATCTTTCAGCGCGCCTGGCCGCCAACGTGGCCTGCGATATCCGCAATGCCGTGTACGACAAGTCGCTCGAGCTGTCCGCCAGCGACTTTGAGCGCTTTGGCATGGGTTCGATGATCACACGCTCGCTCAACGACATCAACGTGATTCAGCAAGCTGTCCTTCAGACGATTCAGCTGGTGTTGCCGGTGCCGTTCTTGGCCGTGGCAGGCATCATTTTTGCTTGGTTCATCGATCCCGCCATGGGCACGCTGCTGGGCGTGGTCGTTGCGATCGTGCTGGTGGCGGCGGTCTTTACGGTGGCTAACGCCGCGCCGATCTTTATGCGCCTGCAGAGCTTTATCGACCGCATGAACGTGGTGCTGCGCGAGAACATCGTGGGCGTGCGCGTCATCCGCGCATTTAACAAGGAGCGCCACGAGGAGCAGCGCCTGGACGAGGTGTTTAGCGATTACGCGGCCAACGCCATCAAGGTCAACCACCTGTTTGTGGGTCTCGACAGTTCCAGCTTCTTTTTGATGAATATCGCCGAGGTGGCGGTGCTGTGGGTGGGCGGCAACCGCGTGGGCGTCCACGCCATGCAAATCGGCAGCATCTCGGCCGTGTTGGAATACGCGATCCTGATCCTTTTCTTTGTGATGATGGCGCAGATGGTGATTCTGACGCTCCCGCGCGCTGCGGCGTGTCTCAACCGTGCGCAACAGGTGCTCGAAATCGAGCCGAGCATCGTGGACGGCAAGCGCACGCTAGATACGTGCGCGGCGGAGCCTGTTGACGGTACCGATGCGGTTGCCGTGTTCGACCATATGTCGTTCCGTTTTGACGATGCCGACGAGGACACTCTGTGCAACCTGAGTTTTGCCTGCCGCCGCGGACAGACGACCGCGATCGTGGGCTCAACGGGCTCGGGCAAGTCAACGGTGGCCAAGCTCCTGCTTCGCTTCCACGATGCAACGAAGGGCGCCATTCGCCTGAACGGCATCGATCTGCACGACCTTTCGCAAGATGAGATCCGTGGACACATCGCCTATGTGCCGCAGAAGGCGTGGCTGTTCTCGGGCACCGTTGCAAGCAACCTGCGCTTTGGCAACGAAGGCGCGACTGAGGCTGACATGCTCCATGCGCTGGAGGTTGCCCAGAGCACCTTTGTGCTCGATCAGCCCCAGGGGCTCGATACGCCGGTGGCCCAGGGCGGCACGAACTTCTCGGGCGGCCAGCGCCAGCGCCTGGCCATTGCTCGCGCACTCATGAAGTGCGCCGACCTGTATATCTTCGACGACAGTTTTTCGGCCCTGGACTTTAAGACCGATGCGGCCCTGCGCCATGCGCTGCAGGACGAGACGCGCGACGCCGCGGTGCTCATCATCGCGCAGCGCATCTCGACGATTCTGCACGCCGACCAGATTGTCGTGCTCAAGGATGGCGAGGTCGTGGGCTTGGGCACGCATGGCGAGCTTATGGAAACCTGTGAGGTATACCGCGCCATCGCGGAATCGCAAATGAAGGGAGGTGAGTAGCATGACCGGGGAGCTCAAGAAGCGCAGCGACGCTATCGATGCCGTCGTTGTGGACGCGGTCGAAGCGGTCGAGCAGGCTGCCGCGTCGACCGAGCTGGATGACGTTGCCAAGGCCGCGGCCGAGCGTGAGGCTCGCCGCCAAGCGCTGTACGAGGAAAACGAGCGTGCCGAGGACGAGCGTGCCCGCGCGGAAGCAGAGCGCATGCGCGATGTGGACGACGAGGATGAGGACGAGAAACCCCGCGATACCTGGGCGACGGTGCGCCGCTTGTGGGGCGAGGCCGCCGGCGACCATTGGCGCTTCTACATCGTGTTTGCGAGCATCGTGTTCTACGTCATCTTTAACACCGCCGCGCCGGCATATAGCGCCCATGTTATCGACGAGCTGTGGGGCCATATACAGGTGGCGTTTGCCAGCGGAACCACCTTCAGCATCACCTGGGACCAATGCGGCAAGACCATCTTTGTCTACTTCTTGATCTGGACGGCCGCCGGGTCGTTCTATGCGTTGCAGAGCTTTTTGATGTCGAGTGTGGCCGAGCGACTCAACCTGCGTCTGCGCAACCGCATCGCGCAAAAGCTCAGCCGCCTGCCGCTCGCCTACTTTGACGCACATCGCCCCGGTGAGGTGGTCAGCCGCGCGACCAACGACTTGGACAAGATGTCCGAGAGTATGCAGCGCGGATTGCTGCAGCTGCTGGTATCGATCGGTACCGTGACGGGCGCCATCATCATGATGTTCGTCTATAGCGTTAGGCTCACGTTGATCTTTTTGGGTTTTACGGCGGTATCGCTGCTGGTGACCAAGGTGGTTTCGCGCCGTACGCATGATGTGACGGGCGAGCGTCAGGAGTGGGTGTCCAAAATCACGAGCGCGGTCGAGGAAGGCTATTCGGGCCGTTTGGTGATTCGCGCATTCAACCGTGAGCACCAGAGCTCTGCCGAGGTGCACGAGGCCTCGGGCGAGCTGGCGCGCGTGAGTACCAAGGCCGACTTTATGATCAACGCCGTCGGACCCGCGGTTCGCTTTATCGGTCGCCTGGCGCAGATCGTGATTGCGCTCGTGGGCTGCAGCATGCTGGTCGCCGGTCACATGACCGTCGGCGTGTTCCAGGCGTTCTTCCAGTTTATCTACGAGGCGTCCGAACCCATGACGCAGCTGTCGTTCACCTTCAACTCGCTGCAGAGCGCGCTGGCGAGTGCGGAGCGCGTGTTCGACCTGCTCGATGAGCCCGAGATGGAGGCCGATCCGCAGCCGGGCGAGGCTGCCAATCTGCCGGGTCGCGTGGAGGGCCGCGTCGCTTTTGAGCATGTGCGCTTTGGCTACACGCCCGAAAAGCCGCTCATGCGCGACGTGTCGTTTACCGCCGAACCGGGTCAGAAGATTGCGGTGGTGGGAACAACGGGTGCGGGTAAGACCACGCTCATCAACTTACTCATGCGCTTTTACGAAATCGACGGCGGCCGCATTACGCTCGACGGTGTGGATACGCGCCTCATGAACCGCGGTGAGCTACGTCAGCGGTTTGGCATGGTGCTGCAGGATGCCTGGCTGTTCGACGGCACGATTGCCGAAAACATCGCCTACGGCTGCCCCGAGGCAACGCGCGACGAGATCGTGGCTGCCGCCCGCGCCGCGCAGGTCGACTTCTTTGTGCGCACCATGCCGCAGGGCTACGACACGCGCGTGGCCAATGATGCCGAAAGCATCAGCCAGGGCCAGCGTCAGCTGCTGACCATTGCGCGCGTGCTGCTCAACAACCCGGCGATTCTCATTCTGGATGAGGCGACCTCAAGCGTGGATACGCGCACCGAGCTTGCCATCGGCCGTGCCATGGACGCGCTCATGCATGGGCGCACAAGCTTTGTGATCGCGCATCGCCTGTCGACGATCGTGGACGCCGACCTGATCTTGGTCATGGATCACGGCAACATTATCGAGCAAGGCACGCATAAGGAACTGCTGGCTGCCGAGGGTGCTTACGCCGACCTCTATCTGAGTCAGTTCGCATAATGTGACAAAGGGACAGTCCCGCATGTCACATCAAAAAGAAAGGCGCGCCGGGGATGGATTCCCTGGCGAGCCTTTTGCGTCGGTGCCGATGTTGTTTTGTGCCGCTCGCGTTCCTAGCGCTCGTCCACGAGCTTGGCGACGAGGGCCTTGAGCTCGGCCACCTCTCGCTCGAGTTCTTTGACGCGGCGGGCATTCTCGGTGATACCCTGGCGGTTGAGGGCGGACTGCTCGGCGGCGTCATCGGGCATGTACTCGCGATGCTGCTTGGCGTCGAAACTCTCCTCGAACACACGGCAGCCGTTGCGCTTGATGATGCGTCCCGGCACGCCCACGACGGTGCAGTTGTCGGGCACGTCCTTGACGACAACCGAGTTGCCGCCGATTTTGACGTTGTTGCCGATGCGGATGTTGCCGAGCACCTTGGCGCCCGTGCCCACGGTGACGTTATCGCCGAGCGTTGGGTGGCGTTTGCCGGTCTCGTTGCCGGTACCGCCGAGCGTGACGCCCTGGTAGAGCACGCAGTTGTCGCCCACGATGGTGGTCTCGCCGATGACGACGCCCATGGCATGGTCGATAAAGAAGTGCTTGCCGATCTGTGCGGCGGGATGAATCTCGACGCCGGTGATGTGGCGGGTGATTTGCGAGAGCACGCGGGCGAGCGAGCGATGACCGTGCTCCCAGAGCCAGTGCTCGGGTACGTGGTTCCACTTGGCATGCAGACCGGGGTACGAAAGGAAAATGACCAGGCCGTTTTGCGCAGCGGGGTCTTGCGCCTGGACGGTTTTGATGTCCTCGCGAATGGTATTGATAAAGCTCACCGGCCGCCCTCCCTTAGCGCCATGGCAATGCGATTCAATAAAGTATAGCGATTCGCTAGGGATTAGGAAGAGCAATCTTTCACGGCTTTGCGTGACAGGTGTCAGTTATGCAAACTTGCTGGTAATGGAGTCATGCTTTTGTGGGGTCGTGTGCATGGCCGCGCCGCAACCGTATACTGGTCAACTTGGACGTGTCCGCGCCCACAACTGAGAGGTTTTACTTCATGGGTTTCATCAATTTCATTGCCGAGCTGCTTAAGGACCCGCGCACTGCGATCGCCAGTTGGATCGCCGCCGGCCCGCTTATGGCCTACGGCTGCGTGTTCCTGATCATCTTTATCGAGACGGGCGTGGTATTCTTCCCGTTCCTTCCCGGCGATTCGCTGCTGTTTGCCTCGGGCTTCTTTGCCCACAACGGCGGCTTTAATATCGTGGCCCTGCTGGCCGTCGCATGGGCGGCTGCCATTTTGGGTGATCAGTGCAACTTTATGATCGGTCACTTCTTTGGCAAAAAGATCATCGCTTCGGGTAAGGTCAAGGCCATGACGCCCGAGCGCATCAAAAAGTCCGAGGACTTCTTGGACAAGTGGGGCCACCTGGCCATCTTCCTGGGTCGCTTCTTCCCGTTTATCCGCACCTTTGTGCCCTTTATTGCCGGTATGGGTGGCATGCACTGGCGCAACTTTGTCATCTTCAACGTGCTGGGCGGCATTACCTGGTCAACGCTCTTTACGCTGCTGGGCTACTTCTTTGGCGGCATTCCCTTTGTGCAGGAGCACTTTGAGCTGTTAATCGTTGGCATCGTTGCCGTGTCGATCATCCCGACCGTGGTCGGTTTGGTTAAGGCTAAGCTGGGCAAAAAGAACGCGTAGATCGAGCCGGCGCGCAAGCCGTGCAGTTGAGGCCCGTCACCGCTTACGGTGGCGGGCCTTTTTGCTTCGGTCAAATGAAAATACTTTACTTAGTTAAAGAAAAGCGTTTTATCCGACGCGTGCGGGGAGTACAATCTCGAGCATGCGAATCGACGTGCCATTGGCTTTGATGTCGCCCGCGTGTCCCGTCCGGCTCTACGCTCCGGGCGTGCGACGTTGCGACGCGGTCGGCCTCGGTCCTTGCGTGCGGGTTCGCGAGTATGCAACTGTGTATGTAAGGAGCGGCATATGACTGTCGAGAAGAAGGATATCGATTGGGGTAGCCTCGGCTTTGGCTACATGAAGACCGATTACAGCTACGAGGCCCATTGGAAGGATGGCGAGTGGGACGAGGGCGGCCTGACCACCGACCACACCCTGCATGTCTCCGAGTGCGGTGGCATCTTCCATTACTGCCAGGAGGTCTTTGAGGGCCTGAAGGCCTACACCGCCGAGGACGGCAGCATCGTTTGCTTCCGTCCCGACATGAACGCCGAGCGTATGTACAACTCTGCGCAGCGCCTCGAGATGCCCCCGTTCCCCAAGGACAAGTTCGTTGAGGCCGTCAAGCAGGTCGTTTCTGCCAACGCCGCCTGGGTTCCGCCCTTCGGTTCCGGCGCGACCCTGTACGTGCGTCCGTTTATGATCGGCTCCGGTGACGTGATCGGCGTGGCTCCCGCTCCTGAGTACACGTTCCGCATTCTCGTGACCCCGGTCGGTCCGTACTTTAAGGGTGGCCTTAAGCCCGTCAAGCTGCGCGTTTCCGAGTATGACCGTGCGGCACCGCACGGCACCGGCAACATCAAGGCCGGCCTCAACTACGCCATGTCCCTCAAGCCCACGATGGAGGCCCATCGCGAGGGCTATGCCGAGAACCTGTATCTCGACTCCGAGTCCCGCACCTATGTCGAGGAGACCGGTGGCGCCAACGTCCTGTTCGTGAAGGAGGACGGCACGCTCGTCGTTCCGCAGTCGCACACCGACTCCATTCTGCCCTCCATCACCCGCCGTTCGCTCGTTCAGGTTGCTCAGGACCTGGGCATGACCGTCGACCAGCGTCCCGTCGAGTGGGCTGAGGTCAAGGCCGGTACCTTTGTCGAGTGCGGCCTGTGCGGCACCGCTGCCGTCATCTCCCCGGTTGGCGAGATTGACAACAAGGTCTACGGCGCCGACGAGACCGTGACCTTCCCGGCCGGCTACACCGAGATCGGCCCTGTGATGAAGAAGCTCCGCGAGACCCTGACTGGTATCCAGTCTGGTGCTGTTGAAGATAAGCACAACTGGGTCTATACCGTGGCGTAAGCTGCCATAGCTGTTCGGCCCGAGGGCAACCTTCCTTTCCGGCGCGTCCTCGGACATGAAAGAACCTCCGCTGCGCACTTCGTGCGGCGGAGGTTCTTTCGTCCTGCGGAGTGCGCCGGAAAGGAAGGTTGCCCTCGGGCCTGCGTTACCTCGGCGCTGCCGTTACGGGCAATATAGATCTGAATTAAAGATGGCGCGCGGCCTTTTAGGCCGCGCTTTTGTTTTGGTTCGCGCCATGTGGGGGTGATGGCGACGTGCATTTTTGCGAGTATTCTGCAATCGAAGGCCCCTGCATACCGACCTCGGGCAAAAAATCGGGATTTCTCGATGTTTTCTACGAATGATGGGCGGGGTTATGGGCTGACAGCGTTTGATTTGCAGGGATATTCGCGGTCTTTGGCATTTATCGTAGCGCCCGAAGCTCTTGGTTATGTTGAATACTCCTAAAAATGCACGGCGCTTAGAGGGGGACCTTCGCGAAAAAGGAAACCGCCCCGTCGAAGTATGCGTTCGACGGGGCGGTTTATACATTTGGCCGATTAAGGATGCGCTGCCAAACTACTAGAACTTGACGGTCGGGGCCTGGCGGGCGGCTTCGGCGGCCTCGAAGCCCTGGCGCTCCTTAAACTGGAAGATGCCGGCAAAGATGACAGCCGGGAACGTCTGAATGGCGTTGTTGTAGCTGAGCACGCAATCGTTGTAGCTCTGGCGTGCATAGCTAATCTTGTTCTCGGTATCCTCGAGCGATGCCTGCAGCTGCGTAAAGTTGGTGTTTGCCTTAAGATCGGGGTAGGCCTCGGCCACGGCAAAGAGCTGGCGCAGCGCACCGGTCAGCACGTTGTCGGCTTCCATCTTGGCCTCGGGCGTGGTGGCCTTGACGGCGGTGTTACGCGCACTGATCACGGCGGAGAGCGTCTCTTGCTCGTGCTTGGCGTAGCCCTTGACGGTCTCGACCAGGTTGGGGATCAGGTCGTTGCGGCGCTGCAGCTGCGTATCGATGTTCTGCCAGGCGTTATCGATGCGGTTACGCTTGGTGACCATGTTGTTGTAGATGCCGGCGATGGCGCAGACAATCACAATGACAACAACGATGCCGATGATGACGGTAATCATGATGTCTCCGTTTCGAATGGCCGCGGCGGCATGCGCCAGCTGCCGTTGGTATAACGCTACTAGTATACCCGCAACGTTTTGCCGTGCCGAACTTTCCGGTAAGCGTTGTGTTTTCGGCGGGGTCGGTACCGGGGCAAAGCGCGCGAGGTACAGGTGTAAGATATGCGACAGATTGACGAGTGTTGTCTTTGCCCTGAGGATGGCGATACCAGTGGACCTTCGCATCAAGAAAACCTACCGTGCCCTGTTCGATGCCTTTACCGAGCTTCTCGAGGAGCATCGTTTTGAGGACCTGACGGTTGCAATGCTGTGCGACCGCGCCATGATTCGCCGCACGACGTTCTACAAGCACTTTCGCGACAAGAACGATTACTTTGCCTTTTATATCGATGAGCTCATGTCGGGCTTGCCGCAAAAACAGCCCGATGAGGCCGGCGCAGTGTCTGCCGAGGACGTGCGCGCGCTTCGGCACGCGATTTTGGACGATGCCATGGATTTGATTCTGGCGCACGAGCAGCTCATGGATAACATTTTGGCAAGCAGCATGTCGGGCATGTTGACCAACGTTATTTGCGACCGTATTGCCCGCTCCATCCGCGAGCGTGTGATGAACGTGCTTGCCGAGGATGCCCTGGCCCCCGTGTCACTCGAGACGACGTCTGAGTTTGTCGCCGGCGGTATTATTCGACTTTTCACGATATGGTGGGAATCGGGCCACGATCTTGAGCGTCGACCCGAGATGGCCGACGTGGTCGATGCGCTGTTTGAGCGGACCATGACGCCGGTGCATCACTAAAAGTGGCGGAGAGAGGGGGATTCGAACCCCCGGAACGCTCTCGCGCTCAACGGTTTTCAAGACCGCCGCATTCAACCGCTCTGCCATCTCTCCGTGAGTCGTAATGATAGCATCGTTTTGAATTTGCAACAGGGAAGGCGAACGATGACGATCACCGAAATCGACGAGAAGTTCATGCGCGAGGCACTGGCGGAGGCTCGCGCCGCCGCGGCGGTGGGCGAAGTCCCCATTGGTGCCGTGGTAGTGCGCGCGGGCGAGATTGTCGCGAGGGCGCATAATCGCCGCGAGCTCGATCAGGACCCTTCGGCGCATGCAGAGTTTGCGGCCGTGTGCGCCGCTGCCCAGGCACTTGGCCGCTGGCGCCTTTCCGATTGCACGGTCTACGTGACGCTTGAGCCTTGCTGCATGTGCGCGGGCCTTATGGTCAACGCGCGCATCGGGCGCTGCGTGTATGGTGCGGCTGATGCCAAGGCCGGCGCACTGGGTTCGCTGTATGACCTGAATGCCGATTCGCGCCTGAACCATCGGTTTAATGTGACCACCGGCGTGCTGGCGGATGAGTGTCGTGAGGTGTTGAGCGGGTATTTTTGTGGGCTGCGTGGTGCCGATGGTGCTGGCTGCGGTTGTGGGACCGATCTTGAGGCACATGCCGCTCACGCTGAGGCGCTCGCGTGTGCCGAAGATATCGTCGTTGAGGTGGTCGATTTTGGTGCCGCGTGCCGCCGGCCCCGCCGTGTGCTGTTGGCGATTGATTCCTTTAAAGGTAGCGTTTCGAGCGCGCAGGCGGAGGCGGCGGTTGCCGAAGGCGTGCGCCGCGTTTGGCTCGATGCCCAAGTGGCCACGTTGCCGCTGGCAGATGGTGGTGAGGGAACGCTCGACGCCGTTGCCGCTTGCGGTGGCGAGCTTGTGACCTGCGAGGTTGCAGGGCCCTTTGGCGAGCGTGTGCCTGCCCGGATGCTGGTTGATGTCGAGCGCGAGTCCGCGGTCATCGAGATGGCCGAGGCGGCCGGCATTGGGTATTCGCCTTGCACGGAGTCGTCGGCGCTGGCTGCTACAACCTATGGCGTGGGCGAGCTCATGCTTCGCGCGGTTCGCACGGGCGCAAAGACTATCTATATTGGCTTGGGCGGCAGTGCCACCAACGACGGTGGCGCCGGCATGCTGCAGGCGCTGGGCGCGCGCCTTGTCGATGATCAGGGCTGCGATGTCGCACCCGGTCTTGCCGGCCTTGAGCAGGTGGCGAGCGTTGATTTGGCGCCAGCGCTGCAGGCTTTGGATGGCGCTCGTATCGTTGTGCTATCGGATGTCGAGAATCCGCTCGTGGGACGCCGAGGCGCTCTGGCGGTGTTCGGCGGGCAGAAGGGCCTGCCGACGGATGACGCCGAGGCGCTTCACAAGTGCGACAGCTGGATGGTCGGCTACGGCCGCCTGCTCGATACGGCGATTGCCGGAGCTCGAGCCCAGGGATTGCTGTGCACACCCGAGGGCGCACGGACATTTGGCTCGGTGCTCGGCGTGCCCGGTGCGGGCGCTGCCGGTGGCTTGGGCGCCGCGCTGCTGGCGCTCGGCGCGGAGCTGCGTTCGGGCGTGGAGACGGTGCTCGATCTCGTGGGATTTGACGAGCGCGTGCGCGAAGTCGACCTGGTCATAACGGGTGAGGGCAATATGGACGAGCAGTCCGCCGCCGGTAAGGCGCCGGTGGGTGTGGCTCGTCGCGCGAAGCGATATGGCAAGCCGGTGGTCGCCGTCGTGGGCGGTCGCGCCGTCAACCTGGATGCGGTGTATGGGCAGGGCATCGACCTTGTACTGCCGATCTGTCGCAAGCCCATGCCCCTCGACCAGGCGCTCGGTGTGCAGGAGGCCACAACCAACCTCATTTGCGCCGGCGAGGCAGCTGCCCAAGCCTATGACCTCGCTCGCCTCTAAAACCCATTCCCCCAATAACTTGCGGTGAAATACGGAGTGTTTTTGCCTTTAAGGTGCCAATTCAGTCCGTATTCCACCGCAACTTCGTGAATTGCCATCCGAGGCCTGTCGACATGGGTCTCGAGTCGGACCGTTTGCCACGAAATGCGGCCATCTACTACGTTAAACCGGTCACCCTCGACCATCCCGGAATTTGCAAAAACAAAACCGCAGGTAGAGAGCTGGCCGATTTTCGAAAAAGTCGGCTATGGTTGACCCCTGCGGCCTAAACGTAGTAGATAGGTCCTTTTCGTGGCGCAGCGTCAGACCAGTCTATTTGGGACGGCTATTTTGACTACATGCCGATCTGATTGCCCAAGTAGTCAAAAAAGCCCCGTCCCAAATTAGCTACCTTGTGGGGCTGTGGGGATAAAGATTGCCGACGGTTTTATCCCGCCGAACCCCTTTGATGGCGCGAATGGTTCGATTTGACGACCGAGTGGCAACCTGACGCGGAATAGTGGGTCGTTTAAATTGCTACAATTTTAAGTATATTGCGATGTCCCGCCTTGCGTTTCTGCGCGGGGGGGGGCGTATATTTGCATCGATGGGGACGACGACACACATATAATGAGCCGCTTCTTGCCGTCCTCATGGATTGGGGAGGCCTTCATGAATCGCGCGTGTGCGAGAGCTCGAGAAATGCTAAAGCCTTTTGGCAAGAAAACCAATACCGCAAAGCGTGTCCTGAGGGTTTTGGCCGTCCCGCTGGCGGCGTGCGCGCTCATGTTTGGCGCGACGAGTGCGTCGGCCGACCAGGTTGTTCCCTATAGCAACCATACCGTAAAGACGGTGAATCCCACCGACACCACGGTCAATCTGTTTGACTACTGGGTCGTGGATGGCGACAACGATAAATCGGCAACTGTCAATAATATCAACGGCGGCATCAATAAGGGTCATCAGCTCAAATTTAATAGTGGCGCAGGCACGGGCATTAACAAATGGACGGGCAAAAGCGTTATTGATGGTTCCGGACGCCTTTCTTTTGTGAAGAAGAAGCTGGTAGGCGGTTACCCTGTTAGCGCCGGGCGATTTTAGCCGCTAATAGTCAAACTATTTTGACCAATCCCGGTCACCGAATAATGGCCACCGCGCCTCCCCGCCGCCACTACGCTGGTGGTGCCAACACGCCGGCGTTAGGAGGACCATTGAGGTG